>CAZNAW010000062.1:0-16768 GCA_964571165.1 uncultured Occallatibacter sp.
CGCGACCTCTGCCGTGACAGGGCAGCGCTCTAACCAACTGAGCTACGTCCCCCATTACACCTTGACTTATCAAGTCTATCGCCAGTAAACGGAGCCAAATCCCATAACCGGGGTCTCAGCTCGTCACCTGGCTTTATGCTCCCAGCCACATCCCAGCCCGGTAGGCAGCAGGCGATTTGGCTTGGCCAACATGATCGAGTGTATCAGAAAGATGGTGCCTTGGGCAGCTGCTCTCAACGCCGTCCGTTCTCTATCTGTCAGGAGAAACTCACGGGCGAATGCTGCCACCGGTCCCTCCCGTCGCGCTCATACACTATGCGGACCAGGCCGTCCGATTTGCGCGCCCAGCCGGTGTGTACCCCATATCCACTGAGATGCCTCGCACGCATTGCAGCAGTTGGTTGGCAATCGAAGGCAGCTTCTGCGCAGTCACGCGGAACGACGGCCCGGAAACGCTCACCGCTGCCACAGGCAGCCGCTGCGCATCCAGAAGCGGCACAGCGATGCACCGCAGCCCCTCCTCCAGTTCTTCGTCGTCCACTGCGTAGCCGCGGCGACGGGTCTTCTCCATCTCCGTGCGCAATGCCTCCGGAGTGGCAATGGTGCGGTGCGTGAAACGCTCAAAGCGCGTGCGACGCACAACATCCGCCGCCCGGTCTTCGGGCAGAAAGGCCAAAATTGCCTTCCCCACCGAGGTGCAATGCACCGGATTGCTGGCCCCGATGCGGGTAATCATCCGCACCGAGCGCGCCGGCTCGATCTTGTCGATGTAGATGACCCGCGCCTGCTCCAGAATGCACAGGTGCGCAGTCTCCTCGGTTTCGGCAACCAACCGGCGCAAATGCGGCTGGGCGCGATCTCGCAGATCGTATTGTTCGATGGCGCGGTTCCCGAAGTCGAACAACCGCAAGCCCAGGCGAAACTTTCCGCTGGCGGTGCGTTCTACCATGCGGTGTCGCTCCAGCACCATCAAAAAGCGGTGCGCGGTGCTCTTGTGCAGTTGCAGGGACGAGGCTACCTGTGCCAATCCCAGCGGCGTATCGCTCTCTGAAAGCAGGTCCAGTACGGCAAATGCCCTGTCCAGGGCTTGAACTTTGTAGGTGCCTTGCGGGGTTGCGTCTCGCATTATGATCCTTTATCTCACGAAATGACTCTTTAACAGTTTGCAGGTTGTGGGACGGTATGTCAAGCCGTGAGACAGCGTTTCCTTCTGTGAAATGCCCGTACCGCAGTCTGATCGTCCCAGCTCATCCTGCTGAAACATTCGGGAATTGGCGCCAGTGGCAAACCGCCAAAGCCGGCGCATGCGGTCTTTGCGAACTTTCCTAGCGAGAAACAAAGGATGATCAGCAGGAACCAGTTCAAGGCATTTGAGGCGATGCGTGCACTTCCCTCTTTGTGTTAGACGATCATGCCGTAAAGTTGGCCGAACAATATTGTCTGCAACCCATCACGAAGAATGGAATACGGGGCATGGTACGCATCGCGTTGGAAATCACCTTCCGCACCGGCTGACAGTGTTTTCGCCGGTTCCTGGTTACGCCTCCACCGCATCGCCCTCGCCCGGCGCCAGAAACAGATTCTCCTCCAGCCCGTGCTGACGCGTATAGAGGTCGTAGTAGCGCCCGCCCATCGCGAACAATTCCGCGTGATTTCCCCGCTCCACAATGCGCCCCTGCTCCACCACAAGAATCTGATCTGCTCGGCGGATGGTGGACAATCGGTGTGCGATCACGAAGGTTGTGCGTCCCTGCATCAACTGGCTCAGTCCCGCCTGGATCATCGCTTCAGACTCCGAGTCGAGCGAACTTGTCGCCTCGTCGAGAATCAGGATGCGCGGTTCAGCCAGCAGCGCACGCGCAATCGAAAGCCGCTGCCGTTGACCGCCGGAGAGCTTCACCCCGCGCTCGCCCACGATCGTGTCGTAGGCATCCGGATAGCGTTCGGCGAACTCGTCCACGCGGGCCGTGCGGCAGGCAAAAAGGAACTGTTCTTCTGTCGCATCGGGCCGCGAAAACAGGATGTTCTCGCGAATCGTACCGTCAAAAAGAAACGAGTCCTGCAACACCACTCCCAGCTGCGAGCGAAATGTATTCAGGTCCACCTTCGCAAGGTCCACATCGTCCACCAGCACGCGGCCCTTGTCCGGCGTGTGAAAGGCGCACAGCAGGCTGATGATCGTGGACTTGCCCGATCCCGAGGACCCAACCAGCGCGGTCACCGTTCCCGGTTCGGCCAGGAAGCTGATCCCGTGCAACACAGGCTTTTCAGGCTCGTAGGCAAATTCCACATCCTCAAACTGCACAGTGCCCCGGATGGGCGGCATCTTCTGCGTGCGTCCGGGGCTCTGGTTTTCTTCCAGTTCCGCCATGATCTCGTTGGTGCGGTCCAGCCCTGCAAAGGCTTCCGTCAACTGCGTCCCGATGTTCACAATCTGGAAGACCGGCGCGATCATGAACGCAAGAAACATGTTGTATTGAAAATAGGTGCCAACCGTCCAGGTATTTCCCAGCACGCGATGGCCTCCCAGCCACATCACAATCGCCGATACCAGCCCCAGCACTGTGGTTGAGGCGGCAGAGAGCGTGCTGGTCATGGTCAGCGACTTCATCACGTTAGCCAGCAACCGTTCCACGCCAACGCCGAAAACCGCAGCCTCACGCTCCTCGGCGTGATATCCCTTGATGACCCGCACCCCACCCAGTGACTCGGTAAGCCGCCCTGTCACCTCGGCGTTGATCTTGCTGCGCTCGCGGAAGATGGGGCGAATAATCTTGAAGCCATATTGCAGGATGAATACAAAGACACCCATCACGGCAAAAACCGTGAGCGTGACCGTAACGCTCAGATGCAGGAGATAAAGAAACGCCAGGATCGCGGTCAGCAACCCGCCTACAAACTCCACCAGACCGGTGCCCACCAAATTACGCACGCCCTCCACATCGGTCATGATGCGCGCCACCAGCGTGCCGGTCCGGTTCTCGTCATAATAGGCCACCGAAAGCAAGCCAACATGCCGTTGCACCTGGCGGCGCATTTCGGCGATCAAGCGTTGACCGGCTTTTGAGAGCAACTGTGTTAGTGAGAAAGAGGTAATCGCCTGCACCACCATGGCCGAGAACACCAGCGCAATAATACGGGGCAGAAGGTCAGCCCGCGGGTGCAGCGGAGAAAGCACCGTGTCAAGCAGCGGTTTGCTGGTAATCGGCAACACCAGTCCAGCCACGCGGTTGATGGCCATAAGGACCAGTCCCACCAGCAGCAGGCCCTTGCGCGGTGCCACCAGCGCCCAGATTTGCGGCCAGAGCTTCTTCAGGTTGGGCTTGCGCTTGGGCAAGTCGGTTTGCCCGCCTCGCGCGCCACGCCCATGCGGCGAGCGCTCCGCACGCATGGACATGCCCATTCCACCGCCCCGCATGGTGCCCAAGCGCTACACCTTCCCCGAACGCCGCGCGGCGATGAACGACCTCACGCACAGGATGACGTAAATAAGCAGCAGCCCGGCCATCGTGGACTTCGCGGCCAGCGCAATCATATCTGGCTCAATCCCAGCGGCCTGTGCATGAAGATAGCCGCGTACCGCCTCAGCCGCGCCGCCCAGAAATCCCAGCAGGCCGATGGTCACGTTGAGGTGCATGAACAGCTTGCGCCGGCCTTCGTTGGGGCTGATGGCCAAAAAGCCAAAAACGCCCAGCGCCACGCCAATCCACGCCGGAATAAGCGCCGTCGGGTGCGCGCTGCCTGTGCCAACATAGCCAACCAGGCCCAATGCAATCAATAGAACCGCAAAAACCAGTGTCACCTTCGCCATGCGCGACTTCTCTCCCCGTACGTTGTCAGAGTACCAGTCACATGGATGCGGCTTGGTACACCAAAGATGCGGAGATCCAATGTCAAGCGGCTTGAACCGGCATGCCTCTAGCGTTGAATCCGCGCCGATCCGCCCTTGGCAAAGGCTCGCACTTGCTCCACCGTGGCCATGGTTGTATCGCCGGGAAACGTGGTCAGCAGCGCGCCGTGCGCCCAGCCCAGCTTGACAGCCTCCTCGGGCGCCTCACCGGTCAGCAGGCCGTAAATGAAGCCGGCCGCAAAACCGTCTCCCCCTCCCACGCGATCCAGCACATCCAATTCGGCCGTCGGCGCACTGAAAGTCTTGCCGTTGATCCATGCAACCGCGCTCCAGCTATGCCGGTTCGTCGAGTGCACTTCGCGCAGCGTCGTCGCCACCACCTTGGCCTGCGGATGCTTCTTCACCACCTGTTCGATCATGCCGAAGAACACGCTGGGATCGAGCTTCGATTTGGCTGCAACTTCCGGCCCGGGAATCCCGAGCCCCTTCTGCAGGTCCTCTTCGTTGCCCAACAGCACGTCCACGTTCTCCACAATCTTGCCGATGGTCTCCACGGCCCGGGCGTTGCCGCCCTGAATCTTCCACAGCTTCTCGCGGAAGTTGAGATCGAACGAAGTCACGGCGCCCGCGGCCTTGGCTGCCTTCATCATCTCCGCGGCAAGCGCCGCAGTGGTTGGCGACAGCGCCGCAAAGAGTCCGCCGCAATGCACCCAGCGCACGCCCCCGGCAAAAATCGCCTTCCAGTCAAAATCCCCAGGCTTCAATTGCGCAGCAGCTTCGTTTGACCGGTTGTAAAAGACCATCGGAGCACGCACGCCAAATCCCCGATCGCTGTAAACCGCCGCCATGTTCGGACCGGTCGCGCCGTCGTGCTTGAAGTGCTTGTAGATCGGCTTCACGCCCATGGCGCGCACGCGCTCGGCGATCAGGTCGCCGACGGGATAGTCAACCATGGCTGAGACGATCGCCGTCTTCATTCCAAAACAATCCGAAAGATTGGCAGCCACATTGAACTCGCCGCCGCTCACGTGAATCTTGCACTCCGTTGCCTTGCGGAAAGGAATGATCCCCGGATCGAGCCGGTGAACTAACGCGCCCAGTGAAAGGAAATCCAACTCCGCATCCTTACGGATCGTCAAACCGTGACTCATCTGCAGTTCACTCCTTCTCTTCACATCCTGTTTAAAGCTAAAGAAGTTCTAAGATCGAACTATCTTCCTAAAAAATCATACCGCGCTCAGCCCGAGATTCCGCTCAACTGCTTCACGTCGGCCAGCATCTCTTCAGCCGTCCACTCATTTCCGGGATAAAAACGCACCACCTTCCCATCCGTCCCAATCAGCGTGGTCGAGAGCGTATGTGTAATCGTTCCGTCCGCCTCGCTGGTCAACCCCAGGTCAAAGTACTTGGCCATATCGAGCAACACTGGTTTTGACGGCACGGCAAAGTCCCAGTGCGCAAAAACCTTTTTCGCGTCGCTGCCTATATAGGTCGCCCCGTAAGCCTGGAGTCGCTCCGGCGTGTCGTTGTCGGGGTCGAAGCTGACGCAGATCAGGTGGGTCTTGGCATAGAGCGTCGGATTGCCTGCCAACTGCTTTTCCACCGACGCAAAGTTCCGCGTGACACGCGGACAAAAGTTCGGCAGCGGGCAACGCGTATAAATAAAGGTCACCAGCAGCACCTTGCCTTTGAACTCCCCCAGATGAATAGGCCTCCCGTCCTGGTTGCGCAGCTTGAAGTCCGGCACCGCATCTCCGGGCGCCGGCACATGGTAGGAAACTGCCGGCCGGTAATCCGGCTTTGCCTGTGCGACCACGACAATATGATCCAGCAGCACATCCGCATTCGGGTCCTGCGAAACCAGCACGTCGGCCGTAATCACGTCGCCCGGATGCAGTTCGCCCAGAATGTTTGCGTCCTTTAGCTTGTAGGGCATGGTCATCGCCTCCATAAAGCCGGGAATAGCTTCATGATCCAGCGTCACCTCACCCTTGGCTGAATCGGTGGAAACTACTTTGCCACGCAACTTGTACACCTTGAAGCCCGCGCTGGCGGAGGTCTGCGTGGTGGGCTTCTGACCGGAATGGCACCCAGCCACCGCGACAAAAGCGAGCAATGAGCAAGCAAGCAATCGGCGAATCACAGCTTAGTGTACAACTGGCCCCCGACCAACGCACCTGGGAGAAATGCTGGAGGCGTGGTCGAAAACCTCAGACGATGCAAACGACCGCGGCCTTCGAACGGACCCATTCCGGTTGGTTGCCGTTGAAGGCCGTTCGCAGCACAACTCGAATCGGGGTGGTGAGTTAGTCGTTTCCATACAGAGCCCCCTTTAAGTCTGGAACTGGCCGCACAAATCGAGCTTTGCAAGCCGCGGCTATAGCCATACCCTGACAGACCACAGGCTCGAATGCTTTAGTCCTTTGGGATATTCTCTTCCCGGCTAGATAGCATGTATCCAACCGCTTCCAGTTATACTGCTATTCTGCTTTGACGGCTTAATAACTCTGTTTGAGTTATACATAGCATACCCAATTGCCCAGAACAAATGCTTATAAGATAGGAAGAATCACTGGTTACAGTAGATGTATCTATTGACATGGCCAACATCGAGAGAATATAAATTCCCCATGCAACCCCTCAATCGGCGCGACTTTCTCGGTGGCGTTCTAGCCACCGGCACGACTCTGGCTGCCTCAGCCCTCCCTGGAGCAGAAACCCAAAAAACAGCCGCGCCGTCCGCATCTGCGGCACAGGCAAAACCGAAGGGCGAATCTGGCAACGACGCTTCCATTATTGATTTTCGATATGCTCCGGTACTGCGGCAAACTGCATTCTGCTTCCCCGACGATCCACACAAGAGCCTAGTCAGCCAGACGGGGCACTTGCTCTATGGATACGAGAGCGGTGTTTCGGCATTTATCTTTCCGCTGAGGGTTGGGTTTGCGCTCTCAGGTATGCAGCCGTCAAAAGTGCTCAGTCAGCAACTCGAAAGCCCCGCTGTCCCGATCGTTCGCACAGCGCTCGAGTATCCAGGCGTTTCCATAGTGCTTACTGCGTTTGCTACCAATGGCAATGGCGAAGGCAGGGTCGACAATGTGATCGTCGATGTTACCCCGAACTCCAACGCCACGGTGAACATCGAGCCGCTCGTGGACTTCGATACCGCGCATAAATTCGACCTCGAAGAGAAAGACGGGGTCTTGACCGTGTTGCGCCGCGACTCGCACGAGGTGCTCATGGTCGGAAAAGTGCCTGAGGGTCCATCGGAAGCCGCCGGGCACGCTGGATCTTTTGACTCCAACGGCGGAAGCGACCGGTCGCTGCAGCTAAGGCTCCGCCACGGACAAGCCTCGAAGAGGAAACCCTACCGCGCCTTCTTCCGATTCCCTCAGGCCAAACAGGACATGGCCCAGGTTGTAGCCGGGTTGGCCAATCCGGAGCGTTGTCTCGAAAGTTGCCGTTCCTTTTGGAAGTCGTGGTCCGCATTTCGCCAGCCTGTCGCCTGGACGGTGCCCGGCCGGCAAGGCCAATTCGTCGAGGCGTGTGCGCGTAACATTCTGCAGGCGCGCGAAGTGCGTGATGGCAAGCTGACCTTTCAAGTGGGGCCCACAGTTTACCGGGGCCTGTGGGTCGTTGACGGTAACTTCATTCTGGAAGCCGCGCGCTATCTCGGCTACGACAAGGATGCGGAAGAAGGACTGCGAACTACGTGGTCGAAGCAACAGAGTAGCGGACAGGTGGTTGCCGGCGGAGGCGCGGAGCACTGGAAAGATACAGCCATCGCCTTGTTTACGCTGGTGCGGCAGTGTGAACTGAGCCAGGATTGGACAATTCTGCGTGAACTGGAACCCCAGGTGGCGCATGCCATCAGCTTTTTGCGCTCATTGCAGGCAACGGCAACGAAACAGGACAGCGCCCTTGGACGCTATGGTCTGCTGCCCAAGGGATTCGCCGATGGAGGTATCGCCGGACCCTGTGATGAGCTCACCAATACAGTTTGGGCGCTGGCCGGTCTCAAAGCCGTTGCGGAGGCGGCCGAGCGGCAGAAGATGGACAGTCTGAAAGACGCCCGTGAGCTCTCAAACCAGTTGGAAGCCGCATTCCTTAGAGCTGCGCAGCGCGAGATGCGCCGTTACGAAAGCGGATTCGAGTACCTTCCCATGTTATTGAAGAACGACTCTCAATGGGAGTCACCCGATCCATGGGACAGGCCCCGTCCTCAATCCGCGCAATGGGCGCTTTCGCATGCCATCTTCCCCGGCCGCGTGTTCGATCCACAGCATCCCATCGTGCGCGGTCATGTGCAATTGATGCAAGCTGTAACCAAGGAAGATATCCCGGCCGAGACTGGGTGGGCTCGTCGCGAATCTGTCTGGAATTATAATGCCGCCTTTGTTGCCGAGGTCTACTTGTGGCTGGGCATGAAACAGGCCGCGCACGATACCTTCATCGGATTCTTGAATCACGCCAGCCCCCAATACTGCTGGCGCGAAGAGCAGCCGCTGCAAAATGCGCTTGTAAGTTCCTATGTCGGAGATATGCCTCATAACTGGGCCAGCGCTGAGTGCATTCGTTACGTTCGCCACATGCTCGCGCTCGAGGATGGAACACACTTGCGCTTGCTGGCAGGCGTCACCAATGGTGAACTCGCGTCTGAGAAGGAGTACGTCTTGAGCGGAACGCCCACGCGCTTCGGGCGTCTTAACTTGAGGCTCGAAGCCCTCGATCGCGGACAAGGCTGGCGTATGGCCTTTGAGCGGCAATCTGGCCCTGCGCCAGAGAAGATTTCCCTGCCGGCCAAACTGGGCAGTCGCTTTCATTTCACGCAGGTAGAGGGCGCCCAATCCCACACCGAGGGTGACCTGGTGCTTGTCGATAGCACAACGTCGCGATGGACTGCATTCTGGAAAGGATGATTGCTCCACATACCCTGGTTTGGAACAGGTCTCGTACAGTTGCGGCCAACGCCGCTTACTTGGGGTAACTTCCGGCAAATGGCGCTTCCCCGAGGTTGCGGCGTATAACTCTGGAATGGGTTCTCGAACTGCTGATGAAATCGATGCGTGGCTGCGCGACGGCGGTATTGTTGTCACGGCCAGTGACCGTGCCGCACGCGCCATCGCCGTTGCTTTCCATCGTGCCCGTCAGGACGAAGGCCTAACCGCATGGACTGTGCCCGATATTCGGGACTGGACAAGCTTTGTCCGCACCGCCTGGGAAGAGCGCGCCCTGGATCATGCGGACGGCCGCCTGCTGCTGAACCCCGCCCAGGAGCGATCACTCTGGGCAGCCATCGCCGCGACTGGCCAGCACATGGCCGCTTTGCTCGAAGCCCCACGCTACCGCCTGGCCAACCTGGCCATGGAAGCCCACGAACTGCTGGCCGCCTACGCACCCCAGTTTCTGAAGAGCACCAGGCGAAACGACTGGCAACAGGATGCGGCGGCTTTCAGCAACTGGCTTACCGCCTTTGACGAAACCTGCCGCGTAGGCAACCTGCTTAGTCCCACCCGCCTGCCCCTCGAGTTGATCGCGCTCCTTGAGAACCCGTCGCACGGCACTGGCCAGTCTCAACGCCCACCCCTTCTGCTCGCCGGCTTTGACCGCATACTGCCTATCCAGCGCACACTCTTCGATGCATGGGGCGAGTGGCGTCAAGCCGATACCGGCGAACCGGCCACTCAACTTCTCTTCCACGAAGCCCCTGATATCCAGGCCGAACTCGACGCCTGCGCCAGATGGTGCGGCCGCCAACTCGCAGCCCAGCCGCGCACTCATCTCCTCGTTGTCACCCAGGACGCAACTGCGCGTCGCGGACAAATAGAGCGGGCCCTTTCAAAACACATCAGTTCCCGCTACACCGGCCCCGGCGGCTCCCCGCTCTTCGAGTTCTCCCTCGGAATACCGCTCAGCCTGGTTACGCTGCCAAAAGCCGCTCACTTGCTGCTCCGCTGGCTCACAGGCCCGCTTGCCGAGCACGAACTTGACTGGCTTCTTTCCACCGGACACGCCGCCAGTCCACAGGAGTCTTCCGCGCTACAGTCGGCCATGCGCAAACTTCGCAGACACAGTCAGGAACAGCCCCAATGGACCCTCAGGGCGTTCATCGGTGCGCTCCCTGGCGTCTTCCGCCAGGAACAGCCGGCCTCCAGCCCTTTGCCAACACCGTGGGTCAACCGCGTAACTGAAACCCAAAGCCGCCTGGCAGACCTAGCACGCCGTCCGCAACGTCCCTTGGATTGGGCAGAGCTTGTCCCGCAGTTGCTTGATTTCATGCACTTTGCCAGTTTCTGCCCGCTGTCAAGTGCTGAATTTCAGGCCCTCCACCGCTGGCGCCAGGCTGTTGAGATCTGCGGCTCGCTCGGCTTCGATGGCCGTCGTATCCAATGGCAGGACTTTCTCTCTGAATTGGCTCGCATCCAGGACGAAACCCTTTTTGCTCCCGAGTCCCGCGGCGCACCCATACAGATTGCCGGCCCAGCCGAGTCCGCCGGCCTCTCGGCTGATGCCGTCTGGTTCCTCGGCGCAAACGAGGACGCATGGCCCGCCAATGGCGTGAATCATCCGCTGCTTCCGCCCGAGGTGCAGCGCCAGTCTGGCATGCCCCACGCCACCCCTCAGCTCGACTGGGACCTGACCCACGCCATGACCACCCGTCTGCTGGCTTCGGCCCCGGTTGTTCACTTCAGCTATGCCCGGCAACAGGAAGGCGCCGAGACTCGCCCGTCGCGTCTTATCGCTCAGCTCGTCGGCCTTCCACAGCCTCTGGCGCCAGAGCTGACCGCTTCGGACAGTCCGTCGCCGCTCACGGTTCCCTTTGAAGATGCAAGCCGCGTTGCTCTCCAGCCAGGCAAAGTAGCCGGAGGAGCAAGCGTCCTCACTGCCCAGTCGCAATGTCCCTTCAAGGCCTTTGCTACTGCTCGCCTCGCGGCGCAATCATGGGAACCGGCTGAAGCTGGCCTGACCCCCTCCCAACGGGGCAAACTGCTTCACGCCGTCCTCCACGCCGTCTGGGCCGGCCCGCCGGACGGCATTCGAACTCAGAGTCAGCTCCATGGGCTGACTGCCCGAGGGGCCTTTGTGGCCGCCCATGTTCGCCGCGCTCTTGCAAGGGAAATCCGCCCCAGTCTCCGCGAAAGAATGCCGCGGCGCTATCTGGAACTCGAGGAAAGTCGCCTCATCGGCCTGGTTACCGAATGGCTGGACTATGAAGCCGCGCGCATCGCCTTCGAAGTCACCGAAACCGAGGCCGCACGCACCATCAACGTTACCGGACTCAGCTTCAACCTGCGCCTCGACCGCATCGACCGGCTCAATGACAATTCCCTGCTGGTCATCGACTACAAAACCGGCGACGTCTCTCCCAAATCCTGGGACCTGCCTCGCCCCGACGATGTGCAACTCCCGCTCTACGCCGCCTTTGCTCTCGACCGGGAAGAAGAGGAGCTAGGAGGCCTGGTCTTCGCCAAGGTGCGTCCGGGCGACCAGGCCTTTGCCGGAAAGGTTTTCAACTGCAAGGCCACCCTCATGGCCAATCTCCCTGCCAACAGCAGCCTCTTGAAATACTCTCTCTCCCTCGAACAACTCCTTGACTGGCGCACGTACATCGAGCAACTCGCCCTGGACTTCCTCGCTGGCCACGCCGAAGTCGACCCGCGCGACTACCCCAGGACCTGCGAGCGCTGCGGCCTGCAAACCCTTTGCCGCGTCCAGGAGAATCCAGCGCGCTCGGAATCTGAGCCAGATTCCGAACGTGAGGAGGCGGGCTATGAATAGTGTCCAAGCCAAGCCCCTGCCTCCCGATCAGCTTCAGCGCCAGCAAGCCCTTGATCCAGCCCGCTCCATCCTCGTCCAGGCTCCGGCCGGCTCCGGTAAGACCGATCTGCTTACCCGTCGCTTTCTGCGCCTGCTGGCTAAGGTCGATGAGCCGCGCCAGGTCGTCGCCATCACCTTCACCAACGCCGCCGCCGCCGAGATGCGTCACCGCATCCTGGCCGAACTGGAAAAAGCCGCCGCGACTCAAGCCCCTCTGGCCGCAACCAGCGCCTTCGCAATGGACACCCTGGCTCGCCGCGTGTTGGAGCGCTCGCAGGCGCTCGGCTGGAATCTTTTCGACCTCTCTGCGCAGCTCCGCATCTCCACCATCGACTCGTTCTGCCGGGAACTGGCCCTGCAGCAGCCGTTGCTCTCCGGCGTGGGCGGCGGACTCAATATCGCTGAGCAGCCCGATGAGCTCTATCACCAAGCAGCCCGCCAGGCCATGCTGCGAATCGATGAACCCAATGCTGAACTCAGTGCAGCCATCGAAGCGTTGCTCCTGTGGCGCGATAACAACTGGCAGGAGATGGAAGACCTTCTCGTCCAGATGCTCGGGCAGCGCGATCGTTGGATGCACGACTTCGTCCTCAGCCGCGACCCTGACTGGGAAGCCTTGCGCGAGCGCCTGGAGCGTCCCTTCGCCAACGCCGTCCGCGAAGCCCTCACTACCCTCGACCAACTCTTCAGCCAAGTCCCAGGTTCCAGTGAGGAAGCCCTGCAACTCGCGCGCTTCGCCTGCGAACAAACCGGCGGCAAGCTCCACAGCGAATTGGCCGAGCTCGCCGATTTTCCCACCGGCCCTTTCTCCTCCAGTGACGTGCTCGAAGAAGCTCGCCAAGCCTATCTCAGCCTGGTCCAGTTGTTGCTTACCGGCGAAGGCGCGTTTCGCAGGCAAGTGAATGTCCGCCTCGGTTTCCCTGCCGACCGAAAACGCGAGAAGACGCAACTGCTTGATCTGATTGCCCGCCTCAAAGCAGTTCCCAGCCTCGAATCCGCCCTCGCTGTCGTTTCCGACCTGCCGCCAGCCCGCTACACTGACGACGATTGGCGCATCGTCCGTGCCTGTTTTACCCTGCTCCGCCACGCCGCCGCGGAATTACAGGTCGTCTTTGCCGAAGCCGGAACAGTGGACTTCATCGAGGTGGCGCAGATCGCCCAGCGCGTGTTGAGGGGCCCGGATGGGATGCCCACTGACGCCGCTCTGGACATAGCTGACGGTATTCACCACCTGCTGGTCGATGAGTTCCAGGACACAAGCCGCAGACAGCACCAATTGCTTGCCAGCCTCATTGCCGCCTGGCCCGAACGCACTGGCCGCACCTGCTTTGCCGTCGGCGACCCCATGCAGTCCATCTATTTCTTTCGCGACGCCGACGCCGAACTCTTTCCTCGCGTAAAGACAATCGGTCTTGAAATTCCCTACGCCGAGCCGCTTCTCTTCGATTTCATCCCACTCACCGCCAATTTCCGCACTGCCCCATCGTTGGTCCACCGGCTCAATGAGGTCTTTGAGAAAATCTTCGCGACCAACGATGGTAGCGGCGTCACCTTTTCATCCGCCGAGCCAGCCCGCGCAAGCGACGCCGTCTCCGATCCTCGCTTCACGCTCCATCTCAAGTTCGTGCCTCAGAACAGGCAGAGCAAGGCAGTAGATCCTGGCGCGGTGCGCGAGACGGAAGCCGCTCGAGCCGCGCAAGCCCAGGAGATCGTCGCCCTCATCCAGAGCCACATGGGCCGCATCGAACAAGCCCGAGCAAGCGGCGAAAAGTACCGCATCGCCGTTCTCGGCCGCACCCGCAATGCGCTCGCCCCCGTCGCCGAGGCACTCCGCGAAGCGAAAATTCCCTTCCGCGCCCTCGATCTCGAAAAACTCTCTGCTCGCCCAGAGGTGCTCGATGCCCTGGCGCTGGCTCGCGCCCTCCTCAATCCTCAGGACCGCGTAGCCTGGCTGGGCGTTCTGCGCGCTCCATGGTGCGGCCTTGCCCTCGACGACCTCCACTGCCTCACCAGCGCCGACGATGCCGATCTTCTCGCTCGTCCTGTGCCCGATTTGCTCGCCGAACGCCTGCCCCTGCCAGGCCTGGAGATCAGTCAGGCCGGCCGCCGTGCCGCCGTGCGCGTGCTGGAAACGCTCGGCTCCGTGCCTGAGCTCCGCGCCAACCGGCCAACCGCCTCGCTCGGAACCTGGCTCGAAGAAGTCTGGCTTCGCCTGGGCGGCGCTGCCTGCGTGGACGCAACTGCCCGCGCCAACCTCGACCTCTTGTGGAGTTGCCTGGACCGTTTTCCTGCCGGTGAGCAGAATCTGCTCGGCCCGGCGTTAAGCGCAACCCTCGACAAGCTCACCGCCTTGCCCGACCCCGCCGCCGACAGCGCCTGCGGCGTGCAATTGATGACCATCCACAAATCCAAGGGCCTGGAGTTCGAGGTGGTCATTGTTCCCGACCTGCAGGCCCCTTGCGGTCGCGGCAGCCGCAAGCTGCTCTCATGGCTGGAGCGCGGTCTGAATCCCGAAATCGAATCCGGACTCACCCCGCCGGACAACTACGGAGAAATCACCGAATTCCTCATCGCCCCGCTCCAGCCCAAGGGCGCCGATCGAGGAAAAGCAAAGGCCTGGGTCGATCGCGTCTACGCCCGCCGCGAATCGCAGGAGGAACGCCGCATTCTCTACGTCGCCTCTACTCGCGCCCGCGAAGAGCTGCACCTTTTTGCCCGTCCGGCCTGCAAGGTGGAAAGTGACAGCGCTCTTAGCCTTCCCGCCCCCACAGCCAACCTGCTGGCCACTGCCTGGCCAGCGTTTGAAGAGGAGGTACGCTCCCGCTTTGAAGACTGGAAGGCCACCGTCACTCCTGCGGAAACGGCAATCGAATCCATCGCCGCCTCAGGAGAGAGCAACCTGCTGATCATGCCGTCGCCGGCCAAACCAACGCTGCTGCGCCGTCTGCCGTCCGGTTACCGGTCCCCGCAAGCCGAAGACCTCGCTCCCGCACTTGCAGGGTCATCCGTTGTGGGAATGGGCGCATTCAGCCTCTACGCGCGCCATGAAGGCGGCCAGATCTCCCGCGCGCTCGGCACCGCCGTCCACATGCTCCTCGAAGAGCTTGCAAGGCTTCGGAAAACTACCGCCTGGGATGCAGCCCGCACGGCTCTTCAGCGGTTGGAACCACGCATCGCCGCCCAGATTCGAGCCTCGGGTGTGGAGCAGGCTCAGGCCGCGCAGATCGCCGCACAGGCGTTCCAGCTTGCGTTCAGCGCTTCCCACGATCCCATCGCCCAATGGATTCTTTCACCGCACGCCGCAGCAGATAGCGAGGTCCGCTGGGCCGGTGTAGTCGCGGGCAATCTGCACACGGTGCGCGTTGACCGCGTTTTTCAAGCCGGTCCCGCGCCCGGCTCCGAGGGTGAAGAGTGCTGGTGGATCATCGACTACAAGACAACCCACGCCGACAATCTCGATCCGGCCACGGCCTTGCTCCAACTCCGCCCGATCTTCGCGCCGCAACTCGAAACATATGCCGAAGTATTGCGCAACCTGCACGGCAAAGATACAACCCTCCGCGCGGGTCTCTATTATCCGCGCATGTTACTGCTGGATTGCTGGGAGATTTAGCTTTGGTTTTCCGGGGTCTCGACTTTGAAACCTCGAATTCTAGAGCCTGCGAAGCAGTAGCCTTTACCGTCCAGCCTGCGCGTCCCTGTCACCTTTGGCGCTCTTGCGGTGCCGTATATCCGCCCCCTGCACCCAGAAGATCACGTCCTCGGCAATGTTGGTGGCATGGTCGGCCACACGTTCCAGGCTGCGGCTGATCATCAGCGCATTCAGGGCCTGCGGAGCAATGTGGCTCTGCTCTTCCATCACCTTCGTCAGTGCCTTGTAGGCTGCGCGATTCATCGCATCCACGGCGTCATCCATGCTAAGTACGCTGCGCGCCATCTCGGCGTCGCCTTCGATGAACGCCTGCAGGCACTTGCGCACCATTTCCGAGGCTAGAACGGCCATTCTAGGAATATCCACCGGCAGGTCTACTGCAGCCATCTGCTCCATGGTGCGCACCCGGTCGCTGATGCTCTTGGCCGCGTCGCCCACCCGCTCCAGATCAGCATTGATCTTGATTACGCTGAGGATAAAGCGCAGATCGATGGCCATCGGCTGCTCCATGGCCAGCAGATCCAACGCCGCCTGGTCGATGTCCCGTTCCAACCGGTTGATGGCGACCTCGCTGCGGCTTACCAGGTCGCAGATTGACAAATCGCGCACCCGATAGGCCTCAATCGCGCGCTGGATGGCCTGTTCGGCCAAGCCCGCCATCACCAGCAGGTTCTCTTTCAAGTCGTCCAGGCTTTGCTGAAAGCGTATGCGCGTCATCCGAACCTGCCTGTAATGTAATCCTCAGTGCGCTTGTCACTGGGATTGGTGAAGATCTTGTGGGTCGAGTCGAACTCTACCATCCTGCCGTTCAAGAAAAAGCCTGTCTTCTCCGCCACGCGGGCTGCCTGCTGCATGTTGTGGGTCACAATCACAATAGTGTACTGCGACTTCAGCTGGAAGATCAGGTCTTCGATCTTCGATGTGGAAACCGGGTCCAGCGCCGAGGCCGGTTCGTCCATCAGCAGCACCTCAGGATCAACGGCCAGCGCGCGCGCAATACACAGCCGCTGCTGCTGTCCGCCAGAAAGGCTGGCGCCAGACTTCTTCTTCAGTTCGTCCTTCACCTCGTCCCATAGCGCCGAGTTTTTCAGCGACTTCTCCACGATCTCGTCCAGCGCGCGCCGGTTGCTGTATCCGTTCAGCTTCAGCCCCGCGGCCACGTTGTCGTAGATTGACATGGTTGGAAAGGGATTGGGCCGCTGAAAGACCATCCCCACGCGCCGGCGAATCTCCACCGGCTTGGCGTCCCTGTAAATATCCAGGTCGCCGATGCGCACCGTGCCCGTCACCCTCGCAATGGGATTGGTCTCATGCATGCGGTTCAAACAACGCACAAAGGTACTCTTGCCGCAGCCCGAGGGACCAATCAGCGCCGTCGCATGGTTGGCAGGGATGTTCAGATTGATGTCCTGCAGCGTGTGATTCGTTCCGTACCACGCATTCAGGTT
>CAZNAW010000063.1:0-16423 GCA_964571165.1 uncultured Occallatibacter sp.
GGCCGCGGGCCAGCAAAACTATATATCAACCGGCAATCCCAAGTAAACGATTTCAACCCACCCCAAAATGCACCTGCACGATCAAGTCTCCTCCGTCCAAACGATAGAAAAGACAAAATCTCTGCGGTAAGTCATAGCATCGCAAGCTATCGCGGTGTGCTGTGCTACTGGGCAATCGGCTGCCGGCAAGGTAAAATCCTCCTTCTTGTAAATTGAAGGAGCTCCAGTGAGCCAGTCTTTCTCCAAGTTCCGCCGCCTTCTGCTCGCTCTCGCACTGCTGCTGGTCATCCCAACCCTCCACGCCCAGCAACGCTGGACAGAGGATCAGGCCAATGCCTGGTACGCACAGCAGCCTTGGCCGGTGGGTGCGAATTTCCTGCCTTCCACAGCCATCAACCAGTTGGAGATGTGGCAAGCCGACTCCTTTGACCCCGTCACTATCGACCGCGAGCTAGGCTGGGCACAAGCCATTGGTATGAACACCATGCGTGTCTTCCTCCACAATCTCGTGTGGGAGCAGGACCCCAAAGGGTTTGCGCATCGCATTGACGCCTTCCTCGCCATCGCCGACCGTCATCACATCCGCCCCGTCTTTGTCCTCTTTGACTCCTGCTGGGACCCGCGCCCAAAACTTGGCCCACAGCACCCGCCCATCCCCGGCGTGCATAACTCCGGTTGGGTCCAGGCCCCAGGCGCTGAGATTCTTTCCGATCCTTCTCAATACCCGCGCCTGGAGAGCTACGTTAAGGGTGTGGTGAGCGCCTTCGCCAACGACCCTCGCATCCTCGCCTGGGATCTCTGGAACGAGCCCGACAACGGCAACGCTGACTCTTATGCCCATGGCGATACGAAAAACAAGAACGAAATCATCCTCGTCCTTCTTCCGCAGGTCTACGCTTGGGCTCGCACCGCCCACCCCATCCAGCCCCTGACCAGTGGCCTCTTTTACGGGGACTGGACCTCCCTCGCCACCATGTCTCCTGTGGCCCGCATTCAGATTGAGCAGTCTGACGTCATCAGCTTCCACAACTACGGCTGGCCTGAGGATTTTGAGCGGCATGTAAAGCTTCTTGGGCAGTTCCATCGCCCCATCCTCTGCACCGAATACATGGCCCGCAACATGGGCAGCACGTTTGACACCATCCTCCCCATCGCTCGCCAATACCGCGTCGGCGCCATCAATTGGGGCCTCGTTGCCGGCAAGAGCCAGACCTGGATCCCTTGGGACTCCTGGCAGCGTCCCTACGTCACCGAGCAGCCCATGGTCTGGCAGCACGATGTCTTTCACTCCGACGGCATCCCTTACCGCCAACGCGAGGTGGAAATCATCCAGAACCTGACCAGCGGAAAGTAGATCCCGAACTGTGGTCGCTCTCTGATCCAGAAACGGGGAAGCCAGCGAGCCCTCAATATCCAACGGATCTCAGAAAGCGCGCCTGTCTGAGAGATATGCTGCCTCTACACCCCGCCCACGCCGATTTACTCCGGGAAATGCAGTCGCTCCGGCACTGGCGGACGGGGAGTTAGGTCGGCCCACCGGTGCGCGGCGCCAAAGCCCCCAAAAGCATCGCCCCCTGCCTCGAAAGTGTGATTGACCCTAGTAATAGGTTACTTTAAGTTACTTATGTGCATCGGAATTGGGTACTCATGCCATCGGTACGAACAACGAGATCTACCTGGGGGAACTTCGAACTATCCAATGGCTCCCATTCTCCGATCGAAGGACGATCAATGATTTTCATTCTGCTCCAAATCGCCGCGATTGTCGTTGCTGCAGTTTACCTTCGTCATTGGCGTGCCAGTGTGCGCCGTCGGAATGCACAGTCATGGCAGTCCCTTCTGGCCCGGTTGAGGCCGGACTCGAGCGCCCGCGCGTTGACGGATCATTTCCTTTGGAATGAAGGACTGAACACCACGCCGGAAGAAACCTGGACGCGCATTCAGGGCCCTCATGGTCTCTGGGCGATGTACCAGAACGCCTGCGTAATGTTGGAGATGGCCGACTACGCAGCCCGGAACAGCGGATCGGTTGACCGTGAGCTTCTTGAGACCTTGCGCAGCGACGCCATCCAAATCCGCGCTTGCGTTCTGATGGCGCTTGTAAAGTATGCCTTCAGCCAGGTCAATGAGAACATCTGCGTGCATGCATTCCGCGCCGCGTCCATGTACACAGGCATGGCAGCGCGGATGACGGAGCTCCTGCAAGTGAATGCTGCCGGAATACTTCCTGACTTTGTAGCAGCGATGTAGTAAGGCCCTCCCCAAGAAAAGACCTCGGCCAAGGCCGGGGTCTTTTTCTTCGAGCATGGCTCGCGAGCTGGTAGGGTCGCTCCTGGCACAAGGGATGGGCAAGCACGTGCAATGACCCATTGGTGGTGTCGGCTTGGAGCTTTCGGAGTATGGCGTTGCCGGAATCACGGCCTGAAGATGTGGCCATGGACAGCATAATGAAAAGGCCCTGCATAGGGGATCGGGTTCGGATCAATGGCTTCCTGGGAGTGTTTGAGATTGTTCAAATACGACAGGAGGGCTTGATGGTTGATCTCAAACATCTATGTGTGCCAGGTCCGGATTACATTGAGAGAGAGGTGCTTTCCAAGGAGCTGATCTATCTGAAACCTCCGCAGCCTCTCATCCCTGTGAATCTGTCTGCTATCCAACCCATGGATGGTTCCGGGCGAGCAAGCGCTCTCTCAGTTCCTCATCGGTCAGCGTCACAGGCCGGCCATGCGGTGCAAATCCCGCCGCGTCCAGCCTCCGGTGCACCTTCACCGGCAAGCAGACAGTCAGGGTTGGGAAGTGCGTTGCGCGATTCCCTCGCCGTTGCGGGCCGCGCTCGCCGCCTCGAAGGATAGTGCGCCAGGCAGCTATTTCCAGTTCTCCGCGCACGTCCTCTTGGACGTCGGGTCACTTTCCGATGCAGAATATCGAAAAAGCGTGAATCGCCAATAGCCATGCGGGTTCGTGGAACGGGCTTGCTCCCGGAGTCCCACTGGAGTCCCAAAAGCGCGTGGTGGTTCGTTCCGGCGGATGAGCGGCGGGAATGACCAGGTAGATACCCGCGCGGCGGACACCGCATGGAATCTCTTGGGGCGCAATGCGATTATGATAGCCTTGTCTTGTTCAAGGCACGCGCATGTCAAGCATACGCAACCCTTGAGTCTGCAAAGGATCGAAACGGAACTGGAGTTCGCCGAAGGGCACCCGGCTTAAAAGCCATAACTCACAGACCGAAGTGCATGGGCACCGGAAACGGTGTAGCTTCCTTCGGAGTGTGAATTATGGCGAGTCATCCGATCCGCTTTTTGAGGCTTGGCGAAGTACGGAAGCGAGTTCCGTACAGTAAAGCCACAATCTACCGGAAAATTGAGCTAAACGAATTTCCCCGCCCTTACAATCTGGGTGCGCGCGCCGTTGCGTGGCTCGAATCCGAGATTGACGCCTGGATTGAATCCCGAATCGAAAAGCAGACGCAAACTGAGGCGGATCGGCAGGCTAGCGCATGATCGCCGCCGCTTCCGCGCCGGTATTGTCGCCGATTGAACAAGCCGCGTGGCCGGAGCCGGTGCCGTTGGGCGAAGAATTGCCCCCGGTCCCGCCATTCGATTCTGGCCTGTTGCCCGCGTCTCTTCGCCCGATGGTGGAGGACGTTACCGACCGGATGCAAACCCCGTTGGACTTCGCCGCTGTCGTAGCCGTTATCACTCTCGCCGGGCTTTGCGGACGGCGCGCCGCCATGCAACCAAAAGAGCACGATAGTTCATGGGTAGTTTGGCCGAATCTTTGGGGCGGAATCGTTGCGGGTCCGGGAATGATGAAGTCTCCGCTGGTTGGCATTGTGACTGCGCCAGCGCGCGCTTTAGAGGCCGACTTGCGCGCGGAATACGCTGATGCCCAGCGTGAGTACGAGGCCGCCCAGGAACGGGCCAAACTCGAAAATGCAGCATGGGCAGAGAGCTATAAGCGCGCCTTAAAGAATAAACAGCCACTTCCCACAAAACCGGAGCTAGAGATTATCGAACCATCGCAGCGCCGTTTGATCGCTGTCGATGCGACCTTTGAAAGTCTGCATCAATTGCTCTCTGCTAATCCCGCTGGCGTGTTTGTGCTCAGAGATGAACTGAGCGGATGGCTGGCGAGTTTGGAGCGGCAAGGGCGAGAATCGGAGCGCGCATTTTACCTGGAGTGTTGGAGCGGAGATACCGGCTTCACCATTGACCGCATCGGACGCGGGTCCATACACGTCGAACATTGCTGTGTCTCCCTCTTCGGAGGCATCCAACCGGCCCGGCTTAGTCCCTATCTTGCCGATGCGCTTCGGGATGGCCCCAGCAACGATGGACTTATTCAGCGGTTCCAATTGCTCGTATGGCCGGACTCAAAGCCGGACTGGAAATATCGGGACCGCGCGCCGAATGCTTCAGCAATGCAAGCGGCAGAGAATGTCTACCGGCGCATCGCGGGAATGAACGCGGGAAAACCGCTCCGCCTGAAATTCGCTCCCGATGCCCAAGCCCTCTTTGTCGTATGGCTCACCGATCTGGAGACACGTCTCCGGGCCGATGATACAAGCCCAATCATGCTGGCGCATCTCTCAAAATATCGAAAGCTGATGCCCGCGCTTGCTCTCTTATTTGCTCTTGCTGATGAGTCGCTGCAATCGGTTGGACTGCATCATGCTCAACAGGCCGCCGACTTCTGCGAATACCTTTCCCACCACGCGCACCGGGTCTATGCCTCACGAATCAGCCCGGAGCGGCTGGCCGCAATCACGCTTGCTCGAAAACTGACAAAGGGGTGGAAGCGGGATAGCGGAACATTCACCATCCGCGATGTGTACTCGAACGATTGGAGCGGACTAGGGACACCGGATGAGGCCCGCGCCGCCGTGCGAGTCCTGGAAGATGCCGGATGGGTGAGGCCGGAGAAGCCGAAGTCTGAAACGGGCAGACCATCCGAAGTCTATGCCATCAATCCCAAGATTGGAGGCGCGCATGTTGGCAATTGATCGCTGGCGGAATTGGCATCCATCGAACGAAAGGTATGGTGAGTACCCCGGATGCGAGCCTTCAAAACCCACAGAAGCTGCTTTTGAAGGTTTTGAAGGTTCCTCTTCAACACAAATAGAAAACTTTTCTGACCTTCCGCCCGATGCGCCGGACGCATGGAAGAAAGACTTCAAACGATGGAAGGCTGAGAACTGCATTTACCGCGCGGGCCGCGAAGACTCTGGCGGTATCGGCTTTTTGCTTGTGGACTTCGCGGAATGGTGCGCCGCTCACAATGCCGTCCCTTGCACGCGGGCCACATTCGAGCTGCTCTTGCGGGATGCCGGTTTCCCGCTCACGGATGGCCTTGCGCGCGGTCTAGTGCTCAGGGTAGACGTAGAGGCCGTCTCACTGTTACAGGGCGCAGTACAGGATAGCGGGACACCGGCGCGCGCGGCTGTAGAGAAACGGCGCAAGTCTAGCGGATGATGTGACGCGCGATTCGTGAAAGGATTGAATTGCAGAGAGAAAGGGTAGCTAATCAATGGCAGGCAAGGGTGGGAAGCGGCCCGGAGCCGGGAGAAAGCCGAGCACGATCAAGGGCATAACCAAGAGACTGCCGAAAGAATCCGCCGAGCTTCTGCTTGCGGAAATCAATGCAAATTCAAAGTGGGTCAGGCTCGCCAATTCGGGCGATGAGCGGATTCAACTGGAAACCCTGAAGTATCTCACTGATCGCGCGTATGGAAAGGCGCGGCAGGCAATTCAGGCAACGGTGAAAGGCGACCAGCCGCTAGAGGTAGTGGTGCGGCGGATCGGGCCATCAAGCGCGTGATTGTGCGGTAGCTGAGTACCGCCGCAGACGGCAGTGTACTCGCTCCAACCGCACCAGATAACCGTCGAATCTTGCGTCAATCAGGCACCTTGAAAAGCCGTGAAGCTAGGGCGACATTTTGGCGGACATCCGGGGTTTCTTCTGCCTGGACCGCAGGCATTCTTTGCGTGGATATTTCGCTAGAATTCTGATTGGAAGCCGACTGAGATGTACGTGTGTTCGATGTACTCAGGAGAATCGTCTTCCCTTTTCCAGCCCTTCAACTTGAGCGACTTTAAGAATCGTTTATCACGTCGCTTCCACAGCCAGTATGGTTTGAAGAATGACACCGGCTCGTGCAATTCGATTACGTGCTGGAGATATTGAGCAGGGAACGCCGCAAGGGTGACCGAGACCCCAATCTTGTCAAATTCGCCATATTCCGCGTCCACGCCCGCCGTTGGGAGGCGAGCGCGAAGCTCCTGCTCCCAATCGTCCGGGACCATGAGTTGCAGGACGAACCAATACTTCTGTCGCACGAACCGAATGTAAGGATGGCGGTGGGCGTATGGATTCGAGTTCGGAGTTAGCGGAACAGAGATCTGTTCGATTTGCCGCCTGAATAGGAACTGTCGAACGTATGGCTCATTCCGATCAGCAGTGGCAAACAGCCAGGGCGTTATTGCGTAGATGCTGAATTGCTCGTGGTCGAGACCGTCCGCTTTGGCCTTTTCCCGATACGGTGACCAACCAGCCGGTGAGTCGATCAAGCCAAGATCGGCAAATAACACCGGCAGGTGGACTCGCACGTGCAATGCGTAGGGCTTGAAATCGTCTGACAGGACACGGGATTGAATTGAGAAAATCAGGAACCAAAGAACGCAGGCAATACCGACACTCTGACGGGTGGAAAACTCGAAAACACTCCAGAGCGCAAAACCCCCTACGGCAGCAGGTAAGGCAGCCCGAAAAAAAGCCCTGATAGCTAATAGCATTTGTTCCTCCGGGAATTTTTGGTCACGAGGATGATACGCCCACGGTCCGGCCCGCGCCTCTAAGCCGCGCCTCCGAAGTTGCCCACGATCACCTTGGACTCGTTGCAGATCGAATCCACGTAATCGGCCCACCATTGGAGCATCTTCTTTCGCTGCTCGGCATACTCGGCAAGGATGTACACCGCCCGGATACCCTCATGCTCATGGCTCAGAGCCTTTTCGATCACGTCTTTGTTGAATCCGTGTTCCGTGAGCAGCGTTGCGCCCGTTCTGCGCAGATCGTGAATGGTGAGCGGGTCCATATCGAACGTAAGCCCCTCTAGGGCCTTGTTGAGCGCATTCTTGGCGAAGGGCCTTATCAGACTGCCCCGGCCCGGTAGAACTAACTCAGAATCGCCGGAAAGGGCCTTTAGTTCGCGGAACATCTCGGCCACTTGGGTTGACAGGTAAACAAGGTGCGCCTTGCCCGTCTTTGCGTTCTCTGCCGGAATCAGCCACTCGCCTTTTTCCAGATCAACGTCCTTCCACCGTGCCAGCAGCAATTCCGATTTACGCGATAGCGTGAGCAGGATGATATGCAGCGCCAGCTTGAATTGGCGGCGGATGTTCGACTGGTAGACGGTGCGGAGGTAAAGGCGAATCTCGCTTGGAGCGAGCACACGGGACCGTTTGCGAGCCTTGCCGATGTAGCGCGTCGCCACCATCGCGGCGGGGTTGGATGTGACAAGCTGCTTTTCAAGCGCGTAATCGAATACCTGCTTGAGCACCATGCGAATCCTCATGGCCGCCGCCACTCGCCCGTTATCGCGCTTGCGGTACACAAGGGCCTGCACGTCCAGCGCGTCCACATCCTTGAGCAGCTTTTCTCCCAATGAGGGATAAATCTCAGAGTCAAGATACCGCCGGGTATCGGCTGGATTCTTGAGGATGCCCGCAACCTGTTCCCGGTAATACTGGTCCCCAAACTCGCGCACAGTGGGATTGCTTGGCGTTCCTGCCCGCGCCAGTTTCCTTTCGAGGGCTGGGGATTCGCCCTTTGCCACTTTCGCGGCTTGCTTATCGCGTTCGGCCCGCGCCGCTTTGAGTGACAGATCGGGATAGCGGCCTAGCACCAACTTTTCCCGCTTGCCGTTCAGCCGGTAGCGAAACACCCATGAGCGGACCCCGCCCGGCGTAATGTCCAGCAGCAACCCGTTCCCATCGGCCTTGCTGTACCGCGCGCCAGCCTTGGGTTTCAGCCCTTTGATCGTGGCATCCGTGAGCGCCATTGCCTCTCCCTCTTGGGACTCCAGAGCCGTTTTCGGTGCGTTGTGCTCTGTGGAGTCCCACAGGAGTCCCAATCTCATTGCGCTTTCTTGGGACTCTGAGAGACACTATGCGCCTATATTTGCTGAAAGTAAAGAGGTAAATGCGATGATTCGATATTCTATGAGACTCCCTGAAACCTTACTCTATTTTCCGATGCAGAAAGTAGAAAAAATCAAGTTAAGAATGTCGTCCGAAGTGGTCTGGCCGGTCAGGGAGTCCAGCGCCTGGAGCGCGCGGTAGAGGTCTAGCAGGATCATCTCGTGCGGAATGCCGCTCACGTTGGCCTGCTCAGCGTCGCCCAGTGCCGCCAAGGCAGTCGTAATGGCCAGGTGGTGCCGTATGCTGGTCAACATGCCCGGTTCCGCGGCCGCTCCGCCCGTGGCCAGCGCCAATATCCGCTCCCGCAGTTCCGCAATACCCTCGCCGGTAAGGGCTGAGGTCCATAGCGCGGGAACACCGCCAATCTCACTGGACGCCTCGCCCGTTCCCGCCAGATCGCTCTTGTTCACGGCCACCAGCGCAGGGCGGTCCTGCACCGCCTCCAGCAGTCGGTGTTCCTCGTCGTTCAGCGGTTGCGTGGCATCCAGAACCACCAGCGCCAGAGCGGCGTCCGCCAGCGCTTCGCGGCTGCGGGCTATGCCCAGCTGCTCGGCCTCCTCGCGTCCCTCGCGCAGCCCCGCTGTATCCACCAGTTCCAATGGAATTCCATCCAGAGAAATTCGCTCCGTCACCAGGTCCCGCGTAGTCCCCGGCGTTGCCGTTACAATCGCCCTGTCCCGCTCCACCAGCCGGTTGAACAGTGAGCTCTTGCCTACATTCGGACGCCCCACAATTGCCAGCGTCAGCCCGTCATGCACAAGCCGTCCACGCGCAAACGACGCTTCCAGCGCCTTCAGCGCCGGCGTCAGCTTGTCAATCCGCTGCGCAATCTCGGCCTGCGGCGTCACGTCCACATCGTCCTCGGCAAAGTCAATGCCTGCTTCGAGCAGCGCAATCAGCTCCACCAGCTCCTGCTTTACCGGTCCCACACGCCGGCTCAGCGCACCGCCCATCTGGCTGGCGGCCTGCCGTGCCTGGGTCAGTGTCTGCGCCTCGATCAGGTCCCGCACCGCTTCGGCTTGCGTCAAGTCCAGCCGCCCGGCCAGAAACGCGCGCTGCGTAAACTCGCCCGGTTCAGCCAGCCGCGCGCCCAGTTCCAGGCTCCGTCGCAACAGCAGTTCCAGAACAACGGGCGACCCGTGCGCGGCAATCTCCACCACATCCTCGGTCGTGTAGGAGTTGGGTGCGGCAAACAAGGTCACCAGCGCCTCGTCAATCCTTCCAGCATCGTACTGGCCCGCATCGTTGCCGGTTCCGTCCAGCACATCCGCCAGCCGCGCCCGTCCATGTTCCAGCGGCTGCCCCAGCCGTACCAGTTGAGCGGCAATCGTCGCAGCCTGCGGCCCGCTCAGGCGCACAATCCCAATCCCGCCCCGACCCGCTGGTGTTGAGATCGCCGCAATCGTATCCGTAACTGTCTCTTGGCTGCCCATAACCTGCTCTTAGTGTATGGTCTGCAACGTCAAATCGCGCCGTTCCTTGAGTCCCGCGCTTTTCGCCAACCTCAGCGGAGACGAGCGCGTTGACCTCCAATTCCGCAGCGAGTTCTTCAACCTCTTCAACATTGTTGCCACGGGCCTGCCCGCCAACATCCAGTTCTCCCTCAAGCTGATCTACTGAGAGTCTTGCGCACGGCGAATCGCAGTCTGTGTGTTGCAGAGCCGCAATCGCAGCAATTCGCACCAGGCCGTCGCATTCAGAAAGAGCCTGCTTTCCATCTCCGAGCCAAAGCCTGGAAATTTTCCTATTGCATTCCCATAGATCCGGATGTATCTTTTTCCTATTGGTTGGCAACAGGAGAAAAGAGGAGAAACCAGTGGGCGAAAAAACCGATGTCTGGCAGGGAACTCTGGCCCTGATGGTCCTGCGCACCCTTGAAACTCTGGGACCGCTCCATGGCTACGGCCTCGCGCGCCGCATTGAGCAGACGAGCGGCGACCTTTTGCAGTTGAACTACGGCACGCTCTATCCGGCGCTGCTCAAGTTGGAGCAGGAGGGGTCCATCCGCTCCCGTTGGGGCGTTTCCGAGAACAATCGCCGCGCCAAATTCTACGAACTCACCAAGGCCGGCCAGCGCCAGTTGAAGAAAGCTGCCGCAGAGTGGGAGCAGACCACCGCCATCCTGGCGCGGTTCCTCACCCCGGCGGAGGAAGCGTAAAGGAGGAGGCATAATGCGACAATTGCGAGCACTCTTGTTGCGTCTCTGCTGCCTGTTTCACTCCCGCCGTTCCGAGGACGAATTCGAGGCGGAACTCGAAAGCCACGTCGCCATGGACACTGACGATGGCATCCGCGCCGGACTCACTCCCGCGGAAGCCCGCCGTCAGGCCCTCATCCGCCTCGGCGGCGCGGAGCAGGCCCGTCAGGCCCACCGCGAGCGCCGCACGCTGCCCTGGCTTGAAAGCCTCTTCCAGGATCTTCGCTACAGCCTGCGCATGATGGCGCGCAACCGCGCCTTCACGGCAGTTGCGGTTCTTACGCTGGCCATTGGCATCGGCGCCAGCGCCACGGCTTTCACCTGGATCGATGCTGTCCTGCTGCACCCCTTGAGCGGGGTGGCGGAGCCGGGCCGGTTGGTCGCGGTCGAGTCCGTCACCCCCAACGGCGAGTGGGTGCCGAACTCCTATCCGGACTATGTCGATTTTCGCATTCACCTCAAGCTCCTTGACGGCATCGCCGTAACCCATCCGGCCACCTTCAGCGTCGGCAATCCGGACCACGCTGAGCGTGTGTGGGGAGAGTTGGTCAGCGGCAATTTCTTTACCGTGCTTGGCGTGAAGCCGGAGCGGGGCCGCCTCTTTCTTCCTGCCGAATCTGGCGATGCGCAGGGCGCATATCCGGTTGCGGTCATCAGTGACCGCTACTGGCGCTCTCATTACGCCGCGGACCCCGGTGTCGTGGGAAGAACCATCCGCATCAATCAGCATGAACTCACCATCGTCGGCGTGGCCGCGCCCGCGTTCCATGGATCGCTGCCGGTTACGGCCTTTGACCTGTGGGTTCCCTATATGGAGCAGGCGGTGCTCAGCGGCGTGCAGCCATGGATGCTCCGCGATCGGCACGACAGAAACATGCTGGGAATCGCACGTCTTAAACCGGGCGTCACCGTCGATCAGGCCCGCCAGGAACTGGAAGCGCTGGCCCGGCGCATGGCGGTTGCCAATGCGGATGTGAGCGAGGGCATGAGCGCCACCATGATGCCGCTGTGGAAGTCTCCGCATGGTCCCCAGGGTCTGCTGGTCGGGCCGTTGCGCATTCTCATGGGTGTATGCGTGTTGGTGTTGTTGATTGTGTGCGCCAACGTGGCCAACCTGCAATTGGCGCGAGCCACGGTGCGCGAAAAGGAATTCAGTGCGCGCCTCGCGCTCGGCGCCGGCCGCGCCCGGCTGGCACGGCAGGTGCTCACTGAGAGTCTCATGCTCACCGTGGCTGGCGCCGTGCTGGGTGTGGCCGCCACTCCCTGGATGAGCAGCGCGCTCAAGTTCCTCATGCCGCCGGGTCCTATGCAACTCCTGGTGGCCATGGACACGCGCCCGAGCCTTCCCGTGTTGGCCTTCACCGTTGGACTATGCCTTTTCGCGGCCTTGGTTGCTGGTCTGGCGCCCGCATTGCAGGTAGGGCGCTTGAATCTGAGCGTCAAGCTCAATGGCGGCGGGCGCAGCGGCGCCGCAGGCCGAGGGCGCAATCGCCTCTGCTCCGTGCTCGTGGCGTCAGAGGTGGCGCTGGCTCTCGTGGCTCTGGTCGGCGCTGGCCTCTTTGCGCGGGGATTTGAGACCTCCCTGCACATCGATCCCGGCTTCGACCCGGACCATGTACTGCTGGGCCAGTTCTATCTCAATACCAGCGGCTACAACCTCCAGCAGCGCAAGGAATTCTGCCGCCGCCTCGCGGAGCGCATGACGGCGGCGCCGGGCGTTACGAATGTTGCCTACTCTGATGGCGTCCCGTTGGGCTTCGAGCCCAGTTGGTGGGAGGAACTCCGCATCGAGGGCTATGCGCCCCGTCCCAACGAGAACATGAACATCTTCCGCAACGTGGTCTCGCCCGGCTACCTCGATCTGCTGCACATTCCGCTGGTCGAGGGACGCAACTTCACTGAGCAGGACAACGAAGACGCGCCCGGCGCCATTATCGTGAATCAGGCATTTGTGCGCCGCTTCTTCCCCGGACGCGATCCCATCGGCCAAAGAGTGAACGGCTGGGGCAATCATTGGTTCCGCATTATCGGTGTGGCCAAAGACTCGAAGTACCATTACCTGAGCGAATCCGCGCCGCCCTACTTCTACGTGCCTTTCCGCCAGATCTACCGCGAAGACATGAACCTAGCCTTCTATGTGCGCGCCCAGGGCGATCCGGAGAACGTGCTCTCCACCTTGCGCGCCCAAACCCGCGCCATCGATCCCAACGTCACGGTCTTTGACGCCGTGCCCCTGAAGGAATTCATTGGCGCATCGCTGTATCCGCAGAAAGTGGCGGCCAGCCTGATGGCCGTGCTGGGCGGCATCGCGGTGCTGTTGGCAGCGGTGGGGTTGTATAGCGTCATGGCTTACTGGGTAGCGCAGCGCACGCAGGAGATCGGCGTACGCATGGCGCTCGGAGCGCAGCCTGCTGACGTGCTGCGCATGGTCGTCTGGCAGGGCCTCAAGCTCACTGCGGGAGGGCTGATTGCAGGCGCGCTGCTGGCGTTGGCCTTGGCGCGCGCCGTCTCCGCTATCTCATTTACAAACTCAGCCATGGGCGTCGGCGCAAAGCTGATGGGCGACGCCGGAGCGGACCCGCTGATCTTTGCGGCGGCCGCGGTGTTTTTGTCCGTGCTGGCCGCGCTGGCAGCCTACATTCCCGCCCGCCGCGCCGCTTCCATCGATCCCATGCAGGCCCTGCGAACAGAATAGGGGGCATTCCGCGCATCGGGATACAGCCGTCGCTCGCCGCGCGAGCGACGGCTGGCTCACGCCGGTTTGCCGCGCGTCGCGGCTCTTGGTATAAAGGGTCCGGCAAGACCGGGCCGCTTTCGCCGCGCCGGACTGCGAGGGAATCCCATGAGCACTCATCGTCCCATACACATTGTTCGTCTTTTTCCAGTCGCCATCGCGCTTATCCTTTGCATCCATGCATCGCTGGCGCAGCAACCGGCTTCGCACAAGCTTGACCTCACGCTGACCAAACCTGAGAGTGTGGGCTTCTCCTCTGAGCGTCTTGAGCGCCTTCATGCGCTCATGCAACAGACGGTGGATGAGAAGAAGGTCTCCGGCATCGTCACCATCCTTGCCCGTCACGGCAAGGTGGTGGACTACCGTGCCTACGGCCAGCGCGACATGGCCAGTGGCGCGCCCATGACCACTGACACGATCTTTCGCGACTTCTCCATGAGCAAGCCGGTCACCGGCGTGGCCATGATGATTCTCTATGAGCAGGGCAAGTGGCTCCCCTCGGACCCCATCGCCAAATTTATCCCCGAGTTCGCCCACCTCAAGGTCTTCAAGGGCGTGGATGCCGACGGCAAGATGATTCTTGTCGATCCCGACCATCCACCCACCATGAGCGAGCTGATGACGCACACCGCCGGATTCAGCTATGGCAATGGCAACACGCTGGCCGATGCCATGTACAAAGACCTCCAGGTGCGGCAGTCGCGCAACCTACAGGAGATGATTGACAGGCTGGCCAAAATTCCGCTGCTCTATCAACCCGGCAAGGGCTGGCTCTACAGCATGTCCATGGACATTGAGGGCTACATCGTGGAAAAGCTCTCCGGCCAGTCGCTGCCCGACTTCATGCGCGACCAGATCTTTTCGCCGCTGGGCATGAAGGATGCAGGCTTCTACGTGCCCGAAGAGAAACGCAAGCGCTTTGCCACGCTCTACCAGACAGGACCCCAGGGCGATCAGATCCCCGACACCACCACCAGCGGCAGCATGGGCGACTACTCCGTGCAGCCCGCCATGCCCTCGGGCGGCGGCGGCATGGTCTCCACCGCGGAAGACTACTATCGCTTTGCCCAGATGCTGGCCTACCGGGGCGAACTCGACGGCGCGCGCATCCTGGCGCCGGCCACGGTGCAGTTGATGGCCTCCAACCACGTGCCCGCCAGCCTGCTCACGGGAGAGTACAGCATCGGCGCCCAGACTCTGCGGCCCGGCTTCGGCTACGGCTACAACTGCGCCGTCGTCTTCGATCCGCCTGAAGCCAACCTGCCTGAGGGCAAAGGCACCTTCTTCTGGGACGGAGCCGCCGGAACCTGGTTCTGGGTCGATCCCACCAACGACATCGTCTTTGTGGGAATGATTCAGCGCACCCACGGCGGTACACCCAACCTCCAGTACGTGAGCCGCTCCGTGGTGTACGGGGCTTTGGTTGATCCGGCCAAATAAGCGCGCGCAGCGGGAAGGGAACAGTGGATGAAGGCAACCGCAATCGAGTTCCGTCTGCGTGTCGCCATCATGGTGGCCGTCATTTGGATGGGGTTCTGGGCGCCATGGATTGAAGCCTGGCGCGACAGCGCCGGATTGACGCGCCGCGTGGCTCTCATCGAGTGGCTGCCCCTGGAACTGAGCCGCCTCAGCCTAGTTTCCTTCGCCGCTGCCGCGCCCGCCGTCATCGTCATCGCCGCTCTCATTGCTGCCATTGCCGCGGCTCTCCGGATATGGGGAACCGCTTACCTGGGGCCCGGCGCGGTGAACAATTTCCAGATGAAAGCTGGCGCCCTCATGGTTTGCGGCCCATTTCGCTACGTCCGCAACCCGCTCTATTTGGGCTCGTGGTGCATGTTTGCCGCCATGGCCTTTCTCATGCCCCCCAGCGGCGCGCTCTTTGTCATGATTGTTCTTACAGTTTTCCTGCTGCGTCTCATCCTGGCTGAAGAGGCTTTCCTCACCGCGCAGCTTGGCGACCCCTATCGGGCCTACTTTCGCGCCGTGCCGCGCCTGTTTCCCCGTCTGCTCACCACCCTGCCGCCCACCGGCCAAAAACCCCGCTGGCTCCGCTCCGTGCTTTCTGAGCTGAACCCCATCGGCGTCTTTCTAATCTTGGCAGTCTTCTCCTGGAGCTATGACAACAGGCTCATGATCCGGGCCATTCTCATCAGTTTTGGCATTTCGCTGGTCGTGCGCGCCCTTGTCCCGGAAATCAGGCAGACTCCTGGCTTGCCGGAATAGAGTTCTTGCGCTGTCGTCCCAGCCTGCCCAGGTGCGTCCAACCAAAGCCCGCTGGATACTTCAGTCCATAGCCCATCAGCCGGTCCACGCCGATGTGGTTGATCCAGATCAACGCGATCGGCACCAGCGCAGCACTATGCAGCAACAGCGCTGATACTGCCAGTGTCGCTGGCGTAACGTAGGCGTGGATGGCATTGTAGATGCGTGCGCCCCAGCCGGGGCCGGCAAGATAACCCAACATACTTAGATCCGGCGCCAGCCACAACGCCGCAAACAGCCACCAACTCGCGCCGATGTGCGCATAGAACACTGCGGAAAGCGCCGCTGCCGCCAGTCCCTCCAGGCGCAAAATCACATGAACAGGTACAGGCGTCGCCAAGGCTGCGCTGGACGTAGGAATGCTTGTGAGTGAATATCCGGTAGCCATAATCTATCGGATGAACCAGCGCGCCCCAAGGATGGAGAAAATCTGGCGCTGCGTTTTTCCCGGACTACAGAGCATTTTCGGAATACACGTGGATTTTTTGAGAGCAGTGAAAGGTGGCTTTTTCCTGAAGAAAAAGCCACCTTACTCAACGCTGGAAACTCCACGTGAACTGGAGAACCGCTCTGAAACAGCGGGGAAGAGCCAATCGCTCCTCCCCTTTTTTTGCTGCGGTCCGTAAGATTACTTCTTGGTGGGGGCGATCACGTCCTTCGCGGCCTTCGCCACGCGGAACTTGACCACCGTCTTGGCCTTGATCTTGATGGCCGCGCCGGTCTGCGGGTTGCGGCCGATGCGGGCCTTGCGCTCTGCCTTCACCAGGCGTCCGATGCCGGGGATCACGAAGACGCCGTTCTTCTTCGTTTCCTTGATGGCGGTCTCCGCCAGAAGATCCAGGAAAGCTGCGACTTGCTTGTTGGTCAGTTCCAGCTTCTCTGCCAGGTGCCGCGTCAGGGCGGTCTTGGTCATTCCAGTTGCCATGTGATGTTCTCCTTCTGGGCGAGCCCTCAGGGCTGCCTTTGTTGCCGGGCTTCCGCCGCGAAATGCGTACCGCATGGAGGGAGTGCGACCGAGGCAACGCT
>CAZNAW010000064.1:0-11966 GCA_964571165.1 uncultured Occallatibacter sp.
AGATGTGATCGTGCAATACAAGTGTTATATCGGGAATCGGCACGTTGCGGCACCTGGGAAGTCAGGGCTTTGTTCGCTGATCGATTGCCAGAAGTCGATCGCCAAATCCTCCAAACAGGGTCAGGCCGAATGCTATACACGAAATTCCAAATATTCGACAACTTTGGCAACACAAGATCTTCAGAGTCTGCAGTTCTTGGCGAGGCCAACTTGCGAATCGGCCTGAAGAACTCTGAAGAAGATTGAGCCCACAGATGGACACTTGGAGACAGTGCCCGCTCCGGTGCCACGCCATCAACTTCCCAACCCCAAACCAACCCCAAATACCAATTCGCCAACGCTCTTTACAGCTCTTTAGCACTCTTTGAAACAACCAACCGCGTTCTCCAACTCGTTGATAATACACTAGTTGCATCACTCATAACCCAAAGGTCGCTGGTTCAAATCCAGCCCCCGCAACCAAAACCCCTTTTGGTTTCAATGGGTTGAGTCAACCTCACATACGGCTCGATGACTCTAAACCCGAAATTCCATCCAACTTTTCTAAATTCCTTTACGCATAGTTTTACGCACCGTCGTTTAAGCTAAACGGGTTGTGGGTTAGTTTCGCTTTTACTTCACCTATACTCCCTCCATGTCTCCGCAAGACCAAACCCACCGCGTGTATCTGTCGTTCCAAGACCGGCATGGCTGGCAGTGTCAGTTCCTTGAGGGTGCCCTCCAGACTCCCTTACCCAAGCGATTGCACTTTGCATCGTCTGACAAGGTGGTCGAACTGATAGAACGTGCCGGGGGATTCACCGACCAAGAAACCCGACTGATGGTGAATCAGGGGATTGGGATGGGGAGGGGTGGGATATTCCTTAAACTTACCGAGGAGCAGTACGACCGCCTTGTGCGCCCCCGACCTCTAGCGGTGGAACGATAGGTCGAAGGGGGAAGTAGTCAGGCCATTTCAATTCGCCGTGTCTATGGTTGCCATGTGAGCCTGTTTTCGCTGCCGCTCAGACCTCCAATGCTTGAGCCAAGAGGCTTGTCGCAGCTTATAGACTCTTCCGGTCGAATCAATTGCTTGCCAAAAGTCGATGGTTGCAATGTCTACGTCTGATTGGCTCAAAAAAGTCAGGATGTATTCGCCCTCTTTGATTTCATGTTGCAACTCGGGTTGAGTGTCCATGCAAACAAAGGGTTTTGTCGGATGAAGACACCAAGCCCCCGTGTGCGTAATTGTCACCGGACGACGACCCGTATTTATGACTTTCAGGATGATTAGAGTCGTTCCGTCATGGCGGGGGTCTCCATGGGTCTCCATGTTAAAGCCGACCGTCATTTTGATGGATACGCGCTCACTGATACCCGATGCATCGCTAAGGCGAAGGCACTCCGAAAAGCCAAGCGTGATGCGGAATCGCAAAAGCCAGTTAAAGTACCCAAGCTATCTGAGAAAACTCGCAAGAAGATGGCCGAGAGCGCATCCGAACGATGGGATAAGTACCGGGCGAAAACCGGAAAGCGAAAGTACGAAAGGTCGTAAAGGCTGAGCACAACCGCCTATTTTTCCACCGCGCTTCGAAGAGCCTCACCACATGCCGACTCAAAATTCGGTGGCACAGCCGACTAAACAATAACAAGCCCGAGAACACACCAAGCCCCCACTCCGGGGACTTTTTCTTGCCCGAGTGCTTTTACTCCGGTTTGAAGGCCGTATGAGTTCATCCTCAGTAAGTAGTACGCGGACACTTACGATTCTGAAAGTGGCAGAGCACAAGTGAGAGAACAGTAGGGAATGGATTTGCCACAACCGGCCAGCGCATTCCGCTGACGCTTTCCAAAAGTCGAGGAAGTTAACCTGTCAGCGGAGATGCTGGCAGTCAATCGAAAATTAGTGGTCGGACGCCTTTCCGCACCACGAGGGGTGTAGTCGTGGTCAGAGGGGTTGTCTACTCTCTGTAGTGCAGTTCCCTTTAAGATTATTAGCGCGGGGTAGCCACGAGCATCCGCGTGAAATCGACCCATACAGGTACCGATGCGGAAGCTGAGGACACTGGGCAGTTGAGTAACGCTGTGGTGGGTCATGTCCATGTTGCATAGTCAGCAACGCGGGATAGCTACAAGGGTCTTACAAAGGCAATCCAACGAGGGCGGTGACGCGCCCAATGGGATTGCTTTGTGCCAACATCTGAATCGCGATTCTCCGTAAACAAACCGACTGGAGTAAAATGTCGCGTAGAGTCATCGACGCCGTGGAAAGCAGGAACCATGGCTCGTCGGAGATACCAAGAAGGGAGCATCAGGGAGCGGGGAAATGCTTGGGAAATCCGCTGGAAGGAGGACGTTGAACAGAACGGCACAATCATCCGCCATCACCGCTCAAAGTCCATCCCAAAAGCAGAATTCCCAACAAAATCCTTAGCCAAACGTGAACGCGACCGAATTTTGGATGAGTCCGGTGTCAAGAGTGAAGCTTATTGCCCTTCTCGCATCGGCACCTTCGAAGAATTCGTCAGGAAGTACACACAAGACGTTCTTCCCACGATGTCGCTCTCTTCACAGTCGGCGCTAAGGAGCGAATTCAAAGCATGGGAAGCGGCCCTCCAGATAGAAAAGGAAGGTAAACCGTTGTCGATGCAGATGAAGGAAATCAACAGCAGTGTGATTCAGAACATCACAACCCGCTGGCATACTGGCAGCGGCCTCAAACAGGTAAATGCCAAAACGATTAAGAATCGCGTGGGTTCACTTCGGAGTGCTTGGAAATACGCAATGGACTGGAACTTCACAAGAACCGCGTTTCCAATCCACTTGCGGTTGCCGTACTGGGACAAGGACGAGGCTAAGGCGGGGCGACCTGCCTATGACATGAAAATAGCCAAGGAACTTGTTGCTCAATCCGAGTTTCCGTACAACCTCGTATGGTGGCTGACATACGAGTTGCACGTTCGGCGGGGCGAGATTTGCGGTTTGGACGTAGGCCACATAAACCTGACCACTAGGCAGGTGACGGTTCGGCGTAACCGTGTCATGTCAACTGTCAAGTGTACGAAGGCGAGGAAGCCCCGAGTGTTTACCATCAGCGAGGAGTTGTCCGAAGCGTTGCGGCCATTGTTGGACGGTCGCTCATCTGCGGAGCCGCTATTCTTATCGCCGAACGGGAAGCGGTTGCACCCGGAGAATCTCGTCAAACGTAAACTCAACCCGTTACTTAAGAAACTGGGCGTCAAGGTGAAGGGAACCGCACTCCATGGGCTTCGGCATGGTTCGGCAACTGAACTTGACCGAATGAAGGTACCGATGGCGACTCGAATGAGGCGGCTCGGTCACACCGAAGAGTCCACAACGATGCTTTACACCCACGCCGTGGGCGAAGATGACGCCAACGTCGCGGCAGTGTTTGGCAAACAACTATCAGAATCATTTACGCAGGGTTTTACGCAGCATGGTGCCGACAGCGACCTTGATGAACTGATGCTTCTCGGAACTGCTTGAATCTAAAAATGATAGAGCGTTTCAATGGATGGGATTTCGGGAAAAACCGCAGTGGCTCATAACCCAAAGGTCGCTGGTTCAAATCCAGCCCCCGCAACCAATCTAATCAGCAACTTACGCGTTGTTGCCCTCATGCCCCGAGGGACAGTTAGGGACAGATAACGGAGCCAGGCACTGGCTCCGTTCGTTTTTGCTGTCGATTTCCGTCCGGCTGCCTACGCCTCCGGGTGAAATTGAAGCCGCAGGCTATCCATACTAGACCCCCGCGGAGGGATGACCGAATGCAGATGCCTCAGCATTCGTGAGAAATTGATACCCCGCGTGGGTGCAATACACAAAGAACAACACTACGGGAATCCACAACGTAAAAAAGCCAACTAAGCAAATTACAATGCTTGCCAGCATATATCTCCACCCACGCTTGTCGCCAACTACCAAGTTACCCAATCCGGGCCAAAAGAAATTCAGTCCTCCCATGATAAGCATTCGAACGACAAAAGGGCTTTGAAGTTCAGGCGGGATACTGGCTCGAATCTTCTCCCATGGAAACTGTAAATGATTGGGCGCGATTGTTTGTCTGCATCCGCAATTGGGGCAGATCTCCGCTCTCCGCAGGATAACCTTACCGCATTCCGAGCAATACTTTTGCTCCTCGACGATAGGCACAAAGACTGGAGTAGGCATAAGGACACAATCTCCTTTCAAAAGAGGCTACAGGCCTTCTTATGACCTGCCCCATTTTCAGCACGGTGATAATACATCTTGTCAAGTAGCAGTCGCAACTGTTGGAATATGCGTACCCTTCCGGCAAGCCTGCGTGCTCGAGGCGAAGAGTTAACCATAACAAGCATTGGCCAAGGTTAGTTGCCAGGCGCAGTCGGTATGGAGCTACGTACACAAAGCGCGCGAGGCTTTTTGCCGCCATCGAATCGGTAGGAAAACGACGTTCCACTGCCGAAACCGAAGACCATCGCTTGGTCATTAGCATTTCCCTGAGTACTGCTCCATTCCCCCCATGCAGACAGTTGCAAGTTGCCCTTAACTCGCCAAGGTACCGCTCGTCCACCGCTGCCCTGATCTGGAGCATTGACACTGGAGTCGTAAATGCCCTGCAACTCGGTGATCGTTGGCAAGCGCCAGTTTGATTGATCACCTAGTTGCAGATTCTGACAGTAATTCATCGCCTCCTGCCAAGTAACGTCAGTGCCATTATCCTTCGTCGTCCACATTAAGGCTGTTGTCGGGTCGGTCCAAGTCGCGACAGCATCTACCGCTCCCGCAGTAGGCATGTCAGCTTCACTAAAGGTATAATGTGCCTCGCCAACGGCGCTCTGCTCATGGCCGTCGGCTGTAGCAATGGCACGAACCCATGTGTCCGAAGAGGAGACCGTGATGGGGGCAACGTAAATCGGAGAATTTGGCGTGGGCTGGCTTCCGTCGATGGTGTAATGGATCGACGCGTTGGGGGTTGCGTCGGAAATGATGACATTCACCGTACCGGAATACGTGCCCGGTCCGGGCGTCAAAACCGGAATATCCGCGGCCAGAGGGAGCGCCTTGCTCTCGTTCGAAGCCACCGCGATAACGATGAACAAAATCGCTAGGAGAACGCCGAAAACAATGAGGACATTCCGCCCCGCGTGAGATTTACCATTTTCTACCCGTTGCTCTTGTACCAGCGATGCGAATAGCTGCTTGTCACTCGCGAGGGGATTTTCATCGGCGGGCGTGTACGGGTCTGGGGGGGGCTGTTCGCTGCGCCTGCTTTGCCTCTGCATTGAATGTGTCGAGAGACGTCTTGTATTGCGCGTTGCCGGGGGCCAACGCACAGGCGATGAGCTCGTGCTCGACAGCCTCCTGAGGCTTGCCGAGTTTCCACAGACCGCAGGCGATGTTGTTTTCAGCAATCGCCCTGCCGAGTACTGACGCCGGGGAGTTGTCCTTTGGATCAAACATCGCCAGGGCCTTCGTCGCCGTTTCGACGCAATCCGTATAGCGCTGCAGTTGATAGTAACTGGCGGAAAGGTTGGAATAATATGCGGAGTTATATACCTTTCCCTCCAAAGAGGCTATGCCGGCGGTTGCGGAAGCCGCCAGCGCTTCTCCGCAGAAGGCGCACATCGTCGCTAGATCCTGGTTGTTTGCCCCACATTTTCTGCATTCCATAATCTGTTTCTACTCCAGCGTGTTTTTACCGAGCCCATCAGATGCAGATCTAGTTTCTTGTTCGCGCCTGCAAGAGCTGAGAATGCCTCTGGGAAAGAAGCGATTGGAGCCGGCTGCAGGAATGATGAATGACGGCGGAATCCGGTTGCGTTTCACGGCAAGCCGAGAGAAGCGCCGCCACTTCAGTGGAAATTGCCTGGTTGACGGGGAACGGCTGCTTGCCGGGAATATCGGTTGCGGAGTAGCGGATTGTTTCCGCTACATCATGGAGGTCTTTTTGCGCAGGCGCTTCCGAGGCGACCGAAGAAGCCTCGGCCAGCATATCGAGCCATACGCTCCGGTCGGAACGCTGGTCGCTGGAAGCGGCGATGGCCGCCACCTTCTGCGTGCTGGAGCGCAGGCCGAAGACGGAGACGATGGCCACGGCCAGCCAGACGGTCACAGAGGCCCATACGAAATTGGGCAGCGCGGCAAGAGCGAACCCTATGGCGCATCCGGCCAGGACAAGCAGCACGCACACCGCGGCGGCGGCAAGGCCGATCCCGCCGATCTTTCCCGCATCGGTGGCGGGATGGGAGCCGAGCCGGTCGACAAGAGCAGGAAGGAGAAAAAGGCTGGCGATGGACAGGGAGAGCAGCAGGCCCGCCGCTAGCACCTCACTGTTTTGGCGCAAGGCGGGCAGGAGAATCAGCAGGACCGCCATTACCGCTATTGCTGTGACCAAAGCAGCCACGATACCCGCAAGATGCCTTTCCATGATCGGTACTCCCCTCTTGATCCGCGCTACATTTCCAAAATCCGCTTTTTCTCCGCGGCAAACTCTTCTTCCGACAACGTGCCATCCTTGCGGAGGGCGGAAAGCTCCTTCAGAAGTTTCAAGCGGGTCTCGCCCGAAGGGGCTGCCGAAGGCATCGAGGAAGGAGTTTCGGCCGCGGGCTGTGCGCCAGAGGAATTGCCGACATTCATGGCAGGGGCAATATTCTTCATGGCGTTGGCAAATTGGCTACTGAGTCCCAAGCCGGCGCCGAGACCAATGCCTGCCCCAGCAAGAGTGCCTTCCGTCCCTTCATTCCCCGCGGCTGTCTCGAGGACATCGAAACTGCGCTGCTGCTGGTAGTTGAATCCGACGATCCCCATTTCAGCCCGCTTGGCAAGCGCCTGCTTCAGTGAGCGGACAGCGGGGTCATCTTCCGGAGTGTTGATCGACTGGATGGAGAAAAGCACGAGGGAGACGCCGTATTCCGCCATTTCTCCCGACAGAATCTGCTGCAAGGAGGTGGAAAGATTGGTCAGATGCGGAGCAATTTCAAGGACGGACAGGCCATCCTTGACGATCAAATTGGCAATCTCTGTCTTGATGCGCGTGGTAAAGATTCCACGGAAATACGCGTTAATAGTACTCGATGAGAAAATATCAAGCGTGCCCACGAGTTTGAGAAGGAACTTTTTTGGATCTGCGATGCGGATACCATATTTTCCGTACGCGCGGACGGGCAACATGATCTTGTACTTGGGGTCGACAAGCTGAATTGGATCGGGGGTTCCCCAAGTGATATTAAGGTCGAACGTCCGGTTTACAAACCAGACTTCGGCGGTAAATGGAGTTTTATCTCCAAAGGGGATTTTCATGAAACTGCGCAGAAGCGGCAGATTCTCGGTGCTGAGAGTGTGCCGCCCTGCCCCAAAGGGGCCATCGTAGACGCCCTCGTGAACAACGAAGGCCTCCTGGGTCTCATTCACGATCAATTGAATTGGGTATAGGTCGAAAGTTCGCTCGACGGGTATCGCCATGCTACGACATTTGGAGGACCGTTAAACTTGACGACATCAATGATGGCCATTGCCTACCTCCCAGAAGCTGGTTCTGGCGAGACTCTTTGCGCGACAAATGCAATGAGCCGTCTCCACACAAACAAAACGAAATCGGAAGTATAGCACTATTGTCCTTCCTCTTGGCCCTCAGGCTTTTTCCCGATATGGGAGGAACGCCCCTTTTTTTCTTGCCACTTGGGGGTAGGCTTATCCTTCTCCGCTCCGGATTGGTGAACAAAGTTCACCAATCGATTCTGCGCTGCCCGCTTCGCTGCAAGCGACAGGCCTCCATAGATATCACTGGTGGTCTGCACGTTCGAGTGGCGAAGCAATTCCTTGGTCTCTTCAAGCTTTAAAGACTCTTTGCCCCAGGCAGAGACCTGCAATCAGTTACAGGGGCTGGACGCTTGATCTGTTTCAATCCACGCCCCCGCGAGGGGGGCGACTTCCTGCGCATATCGAGCATCTCGTCCCTGGTGGTTTCAATCCACGCCCCCGCGAGGGGGGCGACAAGACGCCAACCGCAACGCCGAACGCGGCCGAGGTTTCAATCCACGCCCCCGCGAGGGGGGCGACCCGCCACGTTTTACCGGGCGCGCTTCGAATCTGTGTTTCAATCCACGCCCCCGCGAGGGGGGCGACGAGAAGCGTGTTGCCGGAGTCGCGGGAGCGCGGTGTTTCAATCCACGCCCCCGCGAGGGGGGCGACTTGACTCAGGCGGCCATCATACCGAGCGCGTGTACGTTTCAATCCACGCCCCCGCGAGGGGGGCGACCAGACTATTGCAACCATTTTTGAGGATGGATATGTTTCAATCCACGCCCCCGCGAGGGGGGCGACACGCTTCGAGCGGCACTGTGCATCAGTGGATGCTGTTTCAATCCACGCCCCCGCGAGGGGGGCGACCTGGCAGCGCGGCGATTGTTTTCACCGTAACTTCGTTTCAATCCACGCCCCCGCGAGGGGGGCGACCAAGTCCCGTACACCGCAGAACGTGCAGGAAGAGTTTCAATCCACGCCCCCGCGAGGGGGGCGACTACGGCTGTCCTGCGGGTAAAAACGGTGCCTGTCCGTTTCAATCCACGCCCCCGCGAGGGGGGCGACGTCCCCAGCCGATAGTGGACTTGCCGACACAATCGGTTTCAATCCACGCCCCCGCGAGGGGGGCGACGCCTGCGCGTCGGCCTGCCAGAGCCGGTACACAAAGTTTCAATCCACGCCCCCGCGAGGGGGGCGACGCCAGGGAGGCCTGCTGCTGCACCTGCTGCAACAGTTTCAATCCACGCCCCCGCGAGGGGGGCGACCTGCCCAGGAAATCGACGAGCGACTGAGCGATCGTTTCAATCCACGCCCCCGCGAGGGGGGCGACCTGCCTCACATGCTGCAGAGGGTTCGTTTGACGTGTTTCAATCCACGCCCCCGCGAGGGGGGCGACAAACGCATCCACTGTCTTGCCATCCGTCCTGAGGTTTCAATCCACGCCCCCGCGAGGGGGGCGACGATAGCCCCAACCGCGGCGTCATAGGCCGCACTGGTTTCAATCCACGCCCCCGCGAGGGGGGCGACACCCACTACAGCCTCTGTCTTCCCACTCTTGCGGTTTCAATCCACGCCCCCGCGAGGGGGGCGACTTGGCCGAATCCGGCCAACACAATCCATTTTCTGGTTTCAATCCACGCCCCCGCGAGGGGGGCGACGCGTGTAGCTCGGCGTGACGATGGAACCTATAAGTTTCAATCCACGCCCCCGCGAGGGGGGCGACCAGTACCCGCCGGCAGACGCGCGGATCCATCAGCGTTTCAATCCACGCCCCCGCGAGGGGGGCGACGACGATCTTATCGAGCACCTTTGGAGGCTTCATTGTTTCAATCCACGCCCCCGCGAGGGGGGCGACGGCCCGCAGCTGTAGATGCAATGGCGGCAGCCACCGTTTCAATCCACGCCCCCGCGAGGGGGGCGACACATTTCTGGGTGGATGGGCCGGGCTACTCAGTGTTTCAATCCACGCCCCCGCGAGGGGGGCGACACTCACGTTCAAAGTGCCGCGCCAACGTAAAACCGTTTCAATCCACGCCCCCGCGAGGGGGGCGACTCCAGGGCGTTTGGCAACCTGTCGATGTCAACCTGTTTCAATCCACGCCCCCGCGAGGGGGGCGACGAGGGCAGGGGAGAGCATACGTCAGCCAAGATGTGTTTCAATCCACGCCCCCGCGAGGGGGGCGACCGGTGCCGTTCGACACCAGGCTTGGCTTTTTACTGTTTCAATCCACGCCCCCGCGAGGGGGGCGACCGCATCTTCCTGCAGTGCAGCCCACAGGTAGAGGCGTTTCAATCCACGCCCCCGCGAGGGGGGCGACAAAATCAGGAGAACTACGCCTACAGCGTGGAGTTGTTTCAATCCACGCCCCCGCGAGGGGGGCGACTCACCACGGTAGACGTGGCCGGCTGCCGCGTCATGTTTCAATCCACGCCCCCGCGAGGGGGGCGACCGGGTCGAGCCATTCATCGTCCAACATTTTCTGACGTTTCAATCCACGCCCCCGCGAGGGGGGCGACTGCAATGGCACAAACTGGGTGGTGCAGTAAGCTAAGTTTCAATCCACGCCCCCGCGAGGGGGGCGACGTCGCAGTTGATGCCGATTTTCCCCGCGTACTCCGTTTCAATCCACGCCCCCGCGAGGGGGGCGACAAGCATTTTTCTGAATACCATCCGGCATATCTTTGTTTCAATCCACGCCCCCGCGAGGGGGGCGACATCGGTCTGGGCGCGGCACAGGCGGAGCAATAATGTTTCAATCCACGCCCCCGCGAGGGGGGCGACGCGTGGCTGGTGTCTACGTTAGTCCCTCGGTTGTGCTGTTTCAATCCACGCCCCCGCGAGGGGGGCGACATTGGAGTGGGGTGCCAACCTATGGAACTTCCACGTTTCAATCCACGCCCCCGCGAGGGGGGCGACGGTTTCCACGCCGGATCTGACTTCGGTAACGTGGTTTCAATCCACGCCCCCGCGAGGGGGGCGACGCGGGTTGTACGAGGGGAGCGCCACGGTGGACAAGTTTCAATCCACGCCCCCGCGAGGGGGGCGACAGGAGCGCACGGATCATCGAGATGCGAGGGGCTTGTTTCAATCCACGCCCCCGCGAGGGGGGCGACAGGAACAGGTCTGACCGGCACGGCGACGAGTTTGTTTCAATCCACGCCCCCGCGAGGGGGGCGACGCCAGCCTCCCCCCTCCCCGCCGCAACCCTGTGATGTTTCAATCCACGCCCCCGCGAGGGGGGCGACTTGCAAGGCGCTCCGCTTGTTCCGCGCTGTGACAGTTTCAATCCACGCCCCCGCGAGGGGGGCGACATTTGAGGTTGCGGACCCATTCTTCCTCTTAAATCAGTTTCAATCCACGCCCCCGCGAGGGGGGCGACAGATGCTTTCAATTGGCTTGGCGGACAAATCGAGGTTTCAATCCACGCCCCCGCGAGGGGGGCGACGATATTGGTCGTTTTGTCCACTGAACCAGACGGCGTTTCAATCCACGCCCCCGCGAGGGGGGCGACCACGTATGCTAGGGCGTCCAACGGCCATGCTGATGTTTCAATCCACGCCCCCGCGAGGGGGGCGACGAATTTCACGGCGGGCATATCGGAGCAGGACGCGGTTTCAATCCACGCCCCCGCGAGGGGGGCGACGCGTTGCACAGCGGCTATGGGGCACCCTATCAGGGTTTCAATCCACGCCCCCGCGAGGGGGGCGACGCGGGGATACATCAGCTCTTCCCCGTTCACGAGGTTTCAATCCACGCCCCCGCGAGGGGGGCGACGCCCATCAGCGCGGATACGCAGGTGTTTCAGGAGGTTTCAATCCACGCCCCCGCGAGGGGGGCGACATCCGCTACGGAGCCGCCGGTTTCCACAACATCGTTTCAATCCACGCCCCCGCGAGGGGGGCGACGGTAGGCTCGAGGGCCGCCTTCCGCCAGCGCCCAATGTTTCAATCCACGCCCCCGCGAGGGGGGCGACAACAATTGAGGGGTGAACGGTGGGCAAGAAACGGGGTTTCAATCCACGCCCCCGCGAGGGGGGCGACCGACTACCCGGTGAGCATTGATGGGGAAGGTTGCGTTTCAATCCACGCCCCCGCGAGGGGGGCGACGCCTTCCCATTGGAAGATGCCCTGTAGGAAGTTATCGTTTCAATCCACGCCCCCGCGAGGGGGGCGACATTGGCCCGCCATTCGCAGTAATCAATTGCCGATTGTTTCAATCCACGCCCCCGCGAGGGGGGCGACACTCGTAGCGTCCGCAGTCGTGCCGCTAGATATCTGTTTCAATCCACGCCCCCGCGAGGGGGGCGACGCGATCAACATGTCATGATCCTCTTGAACAAGCGGTTTCAATCCACGCCCCCGCGAGGGGGGCGACCCTCCCTGCCCGGACCCTGGGCCGGTTGTCTATGTTTCAATCCACGCCCCCGCGAGGGGGGCGACCCTCCCTGCCCGGACCCTGGGCC
>CAZNAW010000064.1:12066-16363 GCA_964571165.1 uncultured Occallatibacter sp.
GGTTGTCTATGTTTCAATCCACGCCCCCGCGAGGGGGGCGACGGACGATGCCCAGTATGCCTCCCCTGCCAAACCTGTTTCAATCCACGCCCCCGCGAGGGGGGCGACCCCGGTCATGTCTCCCATAATTCACCAGATGGTAGTTTCAATCCACGCCCCCGCGAGGGGGGCGACCGTGCGACCGCAGAGTGACGGCCACAACGCCAGCGTTTCAATCCACGCCCCCGCGAGGGGGGCGACGCTGACTGGCTGACTTTGAATACAGGTCGTAACATGTTTCAATCCACGCCCCCGCGAGGGGGGCGACCCCTCCCTGCCCGGACCCTGGGCCGGTTGTCCATGTTTCAATCCACGCCCCCGCGAGGGGGGCGACAAAAACGGCAGGATGTTCGTGTTCCAAAAATCGTGTTTCAATCCACGCCCCCGCGAGGGGGGCGACACTACCGCACCCTCTGCACTGCTTGCCACAAAGAAGTTTCAATCCACGCCCCCGCGAGGGGGGCGACATAAGCGATTTGTGTTCCATTCACCGCCAAATCGTTTCAATCCACGCCCCCGCGAGGGGGGCGACGCGAGTAGTTGATGGAGGCGACCATGCCCTGCACGTTTCAATCCACGCCCCCGCGAGGGGGGCGACGCAACGACGCTGGCGGTCTGCGCGGCCGTCATCTGTTTCAATCCACGCCCCCGCGAGGGGGGCGACTCTTCAACTCCATCACAGCAAATCTTTACTGCTGTTTCAATCCACGCCCCCGCGAGGGGGGCGACTTGACGGTCGTGTACAGATTGAGAAGCGCAAGTTGTTTCAATCCACGCCCCCGCGAGGGGGGCGACCCCATATCAATGCTTTCTTGACGGCGTTTTCAGGTTTCAATCCACGCCCCCGCGAGGGGGGCGACCAGGACGTGGCAAGCGCGATTCGCCTATTTCTCGGCGTTTCAATCCACGCCCCCGCGAGGGGGGCGACCCAGCGCGATGAGCAACGTCACGGCCGTTTCGCAGTTTCAATCCACGCCCCCGCGAGGGGGGCGACTGTAGAGTCCCACGCCGCCGAGCGTGCCGCTGATGTTTCAATCCACGCCCCCGCGAGGGGGGCGACCTGAGAACTGGGCGCGTGGACTTCACGAGAAGGTGTTTCAATCCACGCCCCCGCGAGGGGGGCGACGTCTTCTGCCTTGGTTGCGGGCATCTCGGTAAGTTGTTTCAATCCACGCCCCCGCGAGGGGGGCGACCAACGCCTTGCGTGAAGTACCCGGCTGCCTGTGAGTTTCAATCCACGCCCCCGCGAGGGGGGCGACTTAGCTTGCTGCCGCATCTCTGCCGTAACCTCTGTTTCAATCCACGCCCCCGCGAGGGGGGCGACATGTCAACGCCTTGGTCAATCTGCCGGGCAAGCTGTTTCAATCCACGCCCCCGCGAGGGGGGCGACACTTCATGGTGGATCAGCAGACGGGCACGGTTATTGTTTCAATCCACGCCCCCGCGAGGGGGGCGACTCGACCAGGACAAAGTGATTCCCGAGTCGAAGAGGTTTCAATCCACGCCCCCGCGAGGGGGGCGACCAGAGTTTCCTTGGTGGACTCCGCCTCATTCTTGTTTCAATCCACGCCCCCGCGAGGGGGGCGACCAATGACGCGGACCTCATAGCCACAGAAGACCGGGTTTCAATCCACGCCCCCGCGAGGGGGGCGACAACGAGTGCGGTGGGGTTGAATCTCATCAAAACGGTTTCAATCCACGCCCCCGCGAGGGGGGCGACGAGCTTTCTTCATGGCGCTCCTCATGCCTGCACGTTGTTTCAATCCACGCCCCCGCGAGGGGGGCGACTTGTATCCCTTCACTTCTCGCCTTCTTTCTTTTGTTTCAATCCACGCCCCCGCGAGGGGGGCGACACTTCCGGGTCTTCAGAGATGGGCTGTCCATTGGGGTTTCAATCCACGCCCCCGCGAGGGGGGCGACGCCTATGCCCGGAGCGAGCGCAACAGATATGGCAATGTTTCAATCCACGCCCCCGCGAGGGGGGCGACCTTTGCCGCCCTGTGGTTGCCATCAATGACCATGTTTCAATCCACGCCCCCGCGAGGGGGGCGACTTCCTGCTGCGCGTGAATCCAGTCGTACCAGACGGTTTCAATCCACGCCCCCGCGAGGGGGGCGACGCGCAACGCCTGGCGCATGGCCGAGTCGGTAGCCTTGTTTCAATCCACGCCCCCGCGAGGGGGGCGACGTGCTGCCTGTGTATTGCCATTCGGCTAAAACTAAGTTTCAATCCACGCCCCCGCGAGGGGGGCGACGCGCTCACCGGCACGGAATCTTTCAAACCAAAAGAGTTTCAATCCACGCCCCCGCGAGGGGGGCGACACGCCGCGCCTCGCCTTTGCGGGTCAACGTCAACAGTTTCAATCCACGCCCCCGCGAGGGGGGCGACGATGACAGACGGTTGAATCGAACCCCAGGAAATTGTTTCAATCCACGCCCCCGCGAGGGGGGCGACGGATAACCTGCGTCGTCCCCACGAACGGCTGAATGTTTCAATCCACGCCCCCGCGAGGGGGGCGACCTGCACGCCGTCGGCGCGCGTCATCTGCGTAAACGTTTCAATCCACGCCCCCGCGAGGGGGGCGACGCCACTGTTGATGTCATTGTCCTCATTCTTCAGATTGTTTCAATCCACGCCCCCGCGAGGGGGGCGACCCTATGCCCGGAGCGAGCGCAACAGATATGGCAATGTTTCAATCCACGCCCCCGCGAGGGGGGCGACTTTGTGCTTGAGACACCGGAAACCATTGATGATGTTTCAATCCACGCCCCCGCGAGGGGGGCGACTGCAAAGACATGGTGTCAGTCCTCTTGCTTGAGTGTTTCAATCCACGCCCCCGCGAGGGGGGCGACTGAAGTGACCTTGAGCAACAACAGGTTTACTGGGTTTCAATCCACGCCCCCGCGAGGGGGGCGACAGGCACGTGTAGGCTCTCCGGCTGCCGCGAACGGGGTTTCAATCCACGCCCCCGCGAGGGGGGCGACCTTGGCGGCCAGGAGCGCGGTACCAGATCCCATGTTTCAATCCACGCCCCCGCGAGGGGGGCGACGCAAATCCGCCTGCGTAAGCGCCTGAACCTGTGCGTTTCAATCCACGCCCCCGCGAGGGGGGCGACTGATTGCGGAGAGTTCCATCGGCCCAAAAGATGGGTTTCAATCCACGCCCCCGCGAGGGGGGCGACCGCCGATCCCGTGTTGGCAACGTTTGCCTTGAAAAGTTTCAATCCACGCCCCCGCGAGGGGGGCGACGCATCAAACGTGACTGTGACGGCGGTCTAGCATGGTTTCAATCCACGCCCCCGCGAGGGGGGCGACGTAAACGCCAGCCGCGCCGGATGTGCCGCTGAGTTTCAATCCACGCCCCCGCGAGGGGGGCGACGCTACGTGATTGACAATCCTTCAGGACTCACGGTGTTTCAATCCACGCCCCCGCGAGGGGGGCGACGAACCACTCAAGCGCCCCTGCCCGAGGTTAAATACGTTTCAATCCACGCCCCCGCGAGGGGGGCGACAGTCGATGGCGCCTTCGCTGGGCAGCGTGAAACTGTTTCAATCCACGCCCCCGCGAGGGGGGCGACTTCCGCGACCTGGACCTCGGCCGGCGCGAAGAGGTTTCAATCCACGCCCCCGCGAGGGGGGCGACCGCACTCTGGCCCTCCGCGATCTCCTCTCGTAAAGGTTTCAATCCACGCCCCCGCGAGGGGGGCGACTCGGCCGAGGCGCTAACTCCGCTGGCCACCACGCTGTTTCAATCCACGCCCCCGCGAGGGGGGCGACCAGGCCGGATGGACAACTCTGCACGCGCTCAATGTTTCAATCCACGCCCCCGCGAGGGGGGCGACCTTTGCGCCGCGTGCGACGACGGCACCCATGATGTTTCAATCCACGCCCCCGCGAGGGGGGCGACCCATGCGCCGCTGGTGGCCAACTTCTGATCGCCGTTTCAATCCACGCCCCCGCGAGGGGGGCGACTAGGCACTGCGGTGCGGGTGGTCTCGTCGAACGTGTTTCAATCCACGCCCCCGCGAGGGGGGCGACCTCGCGCAACCGCATGGGCAGGCCGCTGATCAAGTTTCAATCCACGCCCCCGCGAGGGGGGCGACGCCTGAGTGCGGGCGGTTAAATCAGCGAGAAAGAGTTTCAATCCACGCCCCCGCGAGGGGGGCGACTAATTGCCGTCGGCATCGCTGCCTCCGGTCCAGCAGTTTCAATCCACGCCCCCGCGAGGGGGGCGACGCCGCCGCCTGGAAAAGCACACG
>CAZNAW010000065.1:0-15770 GCA_964571165.1 uncultured Occallatibacter sp.
AGGTATTACACCGGAAAGGCAGTGGCGTTGTGCTCAATTAGCGCTGTAGTGTTAATTACTGTTGACATAACTACCTCCACAAATCAGATATATTTGGCGGACAACCGTTTTGCCCGCATAACATATCTGTCGTCGGATCGCCCCCAATAATTCGCGCTTTCACGACAACAAGACATTTTGCTGAATTCCGTGTTTCCTTAATTCCCTTTGCGATGGCATTCGACATATAAATAGGTCCGGCGCGTTGCCGAACAGAAACAGTTAAACACGCAACGAATAGAAAGCACAGTATGTCAATTCACAGCACATTCCACGCAAGGGACGGCGCACGGAGCGATCTTGCGGTCGGTCACAAGATGGTTATTGACTACGGCGACGATGACGAGTCGGTGTATGATAGCATAGAAGCCGCGGAAGACAATTTGGAGGAGAACGCATATTGTAGTGGTGGCGACGGTATTAAGGTGGAGAGCAACGTAGAGCGTATTTATGAGCTCGATGAAATGGGCAAGGAAGTAGCCGAGTGGGATACCGAATGGTTTTGCAGACTGATCCGGAGGGACACTCAGCAGCTGCATACGCGAAATGACACATGATGTGTCTCAATTCATGCGATGCGTTTCTGCTGCCCGCCATCGGCTTCCGGTGGCGGGCTTTTTCATGGATTGAGCGATTGCAGCGTGTTTGCCGAAATCGAAATAATTCCATCGTGTCAGGCGGAGGACTCCCCAACCGAAAAGTCGAAGTAGTAATTGGCGGCATGAGCCGCCGGCTCCCTCGGTCAGGGCGTCCAATGAACAATGATTATCGTGCCCGATTATCGAAGGATTGTGGCGCGAAAGGGAGTTGCAGAGAAATATCGTTCGTTCGCCCTGACCACAGAAGGCCCGGCAGTTCACGCTGTCGGGTTTATCTGTTTAACGGGACGGTGCTATGCGAACAAAACCCCGACATCTCTACCTGCCTGAGGGCATGCCGACGCCACCTGAGGACATCCGGGATGCAGCCCAATTCATCTGCCACCGGATCCACGTCGGGCGGCATCTCTGGCATAGCAAGCGCGGCACCATCGAAGGAACCGATTACACGCACCTGATGGCGGCGTATTTGCGCGAGGAGTTCGCCAATTATCGAGAAGCACGAACCTGGCTGCTCGACCACGGCGTCATCGAGAGCGATGGTCTCCGCTACGACGGCAAAGCCACCGGATACCGCCTGAAGGGCAATCCAGCCATTATCAGGGTCCAGGCGTCAGAAACGGTCTCAGCGAAGATAAACGCCCGCCAGAGAGACAACCTGAGGCATTATACCAAAGCCCAGCGCCATATCGCCCGGTGGCTCCGCCGGTTCGACATAGATGCCGAAGCCGCCAATGCCTTTATCTCGACCTTGAAGGTCCGTGGAGTCCATTCTCCCCTTACCGATGCCCAGTTCCAGCAGCTATGCCTCGATAGCGTCAGAATGATAAACGATGGGGAATGGGAGCACTCGGTATGCCACTATGGCAGATTCCATAGTCCCTTCACCCGCCTCCTTAGAGAGTTAAGACAGTTCGTGTCCTATAAGGGCATAGGGTTGGTGAATGTGGATATTGCCAATAGTCAGCCCCTGATGCTTGGGCTGCTGCTGCTTCGGGACTACCCTGGTATTCGTGAGAATCGTGTGGATAGTGGTTCTTGTGATAAGTTCTATCGGGATAAGTTCGACAGGGATATGGTCTATAGGGATAAGTTCTATAGTGATAATAAGTTCTGTAGTGATAGTTTGTCTGGTAATTCTTCTTGTTCTTTTAATACTAATAAAACAACAGAAAATCCTAATGCCACCGTTGCCACCGTTGACTCCCCTGGCTACCCCCACCCCCCCCTTCCATACCTACACGATGTGAAGCGCGAGCCAAAAACGACTATAAGTCATTCACCGGACAGAACTAACGACTTATCCCATCCGACCGAAAACAGCGACGTTGAAACTTATCTCCAGCTATGCGAGGGTGGCAAATTATATGAGCACCTGATGGAACTATGTGGGTATACGGATCGCAACCTATTGAAGGGGGATTTCTTTGAGAGAGTTATCTTCGCAACCGGCAAGAGGGACTATGAAATGGCGAAGGTATTCAGGCGTCATTTTCCATCCGTCTGGGAGACTATTGTGAAGGCGAAGAAGGATGGCTATCAGCGGCTGCCGCAGAAGATGCAGAGGGCGGAGAGTCGGGTGATGATTGATACCGTGTGTTTCCGACTGTGCGAAGATTATCCCGATATTCCTATCATCACCATCCACGACTCGATAATGACGATCCCGGAGCACGTGGGGACGGTGAAGCGGCTGATGCAGGAAGGGTATGCAGGGGTCGGTTTACGGCCGACGATTAAGGTGGAGGCGGTCAATGGAGAAGGAAGCAAGGAAAACGGGCCAGAAGCAGCCACGGCAGCGTCTGGTGATCGCTGGGGGCAAGATATTCGATCTGAGCCAGGCGAGGTTCAGATGGCTTCTGGCGTATGACCAGCAGAGCCGCCTGTACATCCTATCGGGGTTGGCGAGGGACTGAGTTGTTTGGCGGTGGTGTTGATGGCGGTTATGGCCGGTATCCCGGATGGGCACCGGATCGCCACAAATGCCCCAGGACCGTTTCTGGCAGTCAAAGGGGTATCTACAGCAGGGACGGCTTCCCGGTCAGTCCTGGCGGTCTCTGGCTGAAGGTTTCGGGGTTGCAAATTGTCGTGCCTGACAAATGTTCCGCGGCTGGATCGATCTCATGGCGCCGTATCCTGGCGCCGGGTTTCACGTTGAAAAAGTCTCAAAGTCTCACGTTTTTGGCTATGCGGCAGTAACCGGCGGGCCGGCCGTTGGAGGGATAATCGTCTTATTCATGTCTGCGGGCGCATGGCGCGGCGGCTGATCCAATTTGGCTTGTGTGTAATGCGAATGATCGTCCCGATGAACCGCCGATTACATCGTCAACAAGGAGCTTTGATATGAGATATTTAGCAACAGAAGGCATGGGCGAAGCTGATCCCAAAGATGTCGTCTTTGTCCCGTGGGACGCCTATCGAGCTGGGATATTCAAACATCCCGCGAAATGGTTTGCCGAAAAACTAATAAAGGCTCGCTTCCGATGCCTTGAGGATGCGGCTGCCGCCGCTGAGCTGATGTGGGTTCGAGTCACCAGCACGAAACGGGGCGAAATCACGGGCAATCTCGCCAACCAACCGTTTAACGCCACGTATTTGCGATACGGCGATGAGGTGACACTACGTCCCCAGGGCGTATTGGCGGTTCAGGATTGAAGGAACGGTCATAACCATGAAAGTAGACGGCGTGCGAGCCGCTACGTGTGGAGGTATCAAATGTCGGGTTATTCGGAATTCTCGATGAGCAATAACGCGGTGGCGGCCTACGAGAATGGCTTGCTTCCCGCCAGCCAGATCGGCGGTGTGCCGGCGGCGCTGGTCAAACAGTTCTGCCGATACAGCGAATGGCATCATTGCTCATGCCGGTTCAACGAGGTGTTATTCTATGATCCGGCTTACGTGCGGGCCACGTTCGGCTTGGAGACCAGTGACGAGCATGAATCTAATCCGGCGGCGGTCGCCGCACTGGCCGCCCACAAGGCTGCTTTGAAGGCTGAGCCCGATAGACACGATGGTTGTACCGTCCACTGGCTTGAGTGGTCTGGCAATATAAGGCATCGCCGCTCCCATGAGCGAACCGAGGCGGGTTGCAGGGTCAGCATCAAGGGTTCCACGGCGACGATCACCTTGGTCAGCGGTACGGTGTTTACCAAGCGGCTTACCACGCGGGGATTCAAGGTTGTGGGCGACGACGGCAAGCAGTTGGTCTGAGTGTTTCAGGGAGAGAAGGCAATGCGATACCCTGGTGCGAAAGGCAAACTCATCCATGAAATTGGCGGCTTCATTTTTGCCTATTACCGACTCAACGCTGAGATCCCGTACCGCGAGCCGTTTTTCGGTTCGGGGGCGCTGGGATTGCATATTATGAAATGGCGCGTTTTATCCAGCGCCTGGGTCAACGACGCCGATCCTGGAATCGCAGCGATCTGGCAGACAATTCTGGACCAACCCGAGCAACTCTGCGATGCCATCCTGGGTTTCACGCCATCAACTGATGCGTTTTACAGCATCAAGTCTCGCCTTTTGGCCGGCATGATTGCGGACCCGGTGCAGTTGGCTTTGTCAAAGCTGGCAATCCATCAGATTTCCTTTTCGGGATTGGGGGTCATGGCCGGTGGACCATTGGGCGGACGGACGCAGAGGGTTGAGGGCGCGATTGCGTCGCGATGGAATGCCGAGAGGCTCTGTGGTGAGGTTCGGCGGGCGCAAAGGGTCATGCAACAGAGCAACGCCGTCGTGACCAGCCTGGACTTTCAGGCTGTTATTGATGGGCCGGGGCGGGCGTTTCTGTACCTCGACCCGCCGTATTATCAAAAGGGGCCGGAACTCTACCAGCACGCCTTTACCGAGTCCGATCATCTTCGACTCGCCGACTGCCTGCGGCGAACAACCAACCCCTGGCTGCTCTCCTACGACGACACGCCGGGGATCCGGGAAATGTATGAGTCTTGCGAGATGGTGGAGCTAACCGACTTGAATTACTCGATCAATACGGCGCGCAGGATGGGCGAATTATTGATCCTGTCGCCAGGGCTGCCCAATCTGTTCGATCAGGTCTCCGACAAACGGCATTGCGCGTCGATGGGCAGAGATATTTTCGATGAGTAGGTGAATGCAGACGCTGCGAGATATGGCAACGTTGAATCGCATCTGAATGAGGCGGCCGAGTCGCCACCAGAGAACCCATTGGTGAAAAAGACATGTTGTAGTTAAAAGAATAGTGATTGACAGCAGACGTAAGATATAGTATGATATATGTTGTTAAGGGGCGAGTTGAAGAGCCGAGATACCGGCGGGAGCGTGAGTCATGGCAGGAAAATTGGAAGTGGACACCGAGGGATTCAGGCGGCGGGTTGCGTGGCGAGGCGTGTACGGCGCGTTGTCGGAGTTGGTGAGCAATGCGCTGGACGAGAACGTGACTCGCGTCGATGTGACGTTCGAGCAGATCGCCGGCCAGCGTTACCGCGTGCGTGTGGAGGACGACTCGCCGGACGGATTCCGCAAGTTGGGGGACAGCTACACGCTCTACGCCGATTCATACAAAGCGTGTATCCCGAGTAAGTCGGGGCGGTTCAACTACGGCGAGAAGGTGGCCATCGTTCTGGCGGTGGAAGCCACCATCGTCAGCATGACGGGCGGCATGGTGTTCACGAAGGATGGTCGGACACTGAAGACCAGAGAGAAGCGACAGCGCGGCACATTCTTCGAGGGCATCTATCGCTGCACGGCCAGCCAATATGCCGATGCTCTGGCCAAACTGCGGAGGGTCATCGTGCGGCCCGGCGTCATGTTGGTCATCAACGGCGCGACGATACCGACACGCTCGGCTGTGGCGACGGCGACTGTGACGCTGCCAACAGTATTGGAGGATAACGAGAAGAATCTGATTAAGACCGAGCGTAAGACGACGGTGGATATTTATCACGTTCTGGACGGCGAGGTGGCGTGCCTCTATGAGGTGGGCATCCCGATCTGTCCAACCGGCGACGTGTACCACGCCGATGTACGGCAGAAGATTCCCCTGTCCGTGGACCGCAATAACGTCACGCCGAAGTATCTCAAGCGGCTGCGGGCGGCGGTGCTCGATGCGACGTATCACCTGCTGACGGTAGAGCAGTCGGCCAGCAAGGGCGTGACAGATGCCTTGGCACTGGCCACCCCGGAAGCAATCACGGCGGTGATGGACAAGCGGTTTGGCGAGAATCGCTTTGTGCCAGACTTCAACCGCGAAGCCACCGGGTCATTGACGGCCGAGGGATTCACGGCGGTCCCGACGCGGGCATTTGACGCGGAAACATGGCAGGCCGTGAAGGACGCGGGCGCGATCCAGAGTGGCAATCAGTTGCGGCCGCACCCGAGCACGGTTGGCGAGATGGTCACGGACGAGACGCCGGGTATGACGGCGTTCCGTGAGTTTACGCTGATGCTGGCGCGAGAAGTGTTGTGCGTCACGGCATCACTCACCTACGCCAAGTGGGACGGCGTGCCGGCGCAATGCGGCCCTGGATGCCAACTGACCTTCAACGTCAAGGCGTTAGGTCACAAGTTCTTTTCCGAGCATCCGGCCAGCGACGCTGCCAACCTAAATATCCTGTTCCACGAGCTTGGGCATTACAACGGCGCGATGGACTGCACCCGCGAACATTGCAACGGCGTCACGAAGGTGGCGTCCGAGACGATGGTGCTTATGCAGACCCGGCCGGAATTGTTCGAGAAATACCTGATGCCCAACAGCCGCATGGCGCTGGACCTGGGACCACTGGTTCGTCAGCCGGAATAATCTCCCCATCGTGGCCGACGCCATCAGCGCCCGATGGCAATTTGGTGTTGCCAAACGCGCCCGTCGGGAACCGTTGAGCTATCCGATTTGTTTGAGTTGCCGCCAGGGATCGGCCACAGCCTGTTCCAGAACCCCCACAACCGCCCCTGTCGTCACGGACGCTCATTGGGGCGGGGATGGGTTGCGGCTCGTCCTGGGGTTTCTGGCGACGGCTGGGGTTGCAAATTATTCGCCGTAATCGTGCCTGCGAATTGTTGTCGGCTTGGGATCAATTCTGGGAGTTTCCAGCAACGTTTAAGGTATTGCCAGCCAACCCTTCGATGGTCTTGGCAATCGCGCGTAGGTGGTCCTCATGCCAACTGGAAATGCCGCCGTTGGCTGAAAACCCAACCTAGTCGTGGCCGAGCCGTCGCATTTCATCGATTGCCTGATCGACCGGCCAATGCTCGAACTTGATTCGGATGTACGCCCCGACGATGCCGGCACGATCATGGCCGGCCTGGCAGTGGAACAACACGCCGCCGGTCTTGGCGCAATCGAGAATCTTGGCGCTTTCGGCGTCCAGCCAGGCGTGGACCTCATCGTCAGACATGGACTGCAACGAATCCGGTCCGGAATTCGACATCGCATCGTTGATGAATTTGATGCCGACCATCTCGGCGGCCTTTCTTTCCAGATCGATATCACGTGCCTCAGAAAAACGTCTGGTTGGCGCGGTGGTCGGTGCGGTATTCGGGCCGGCGGTCTGGAACGAAATGTCCGTGCGAATACCCAGATCGTAGAGGTGCTGCATTCTGGCGCGTGCGGCAGCCAGAACGTCGTCGCTGGGCTGCGTGGTCGTCATCATCCGGGTGATATCGCTCACGGGACAGGCGCTGCGGAAGACATTCGTGTGCCCATCGATCAGTCCCATTGAATGCAGGTTCTTGACCAGCGGATCTTCCGAGGGGATTTGTTCTCCCGTGCTGCGAGCCCGAACCGCCGGAGCGGTTGTCGGCGCAGCCCCGACAATGGCATCCACCGGCCAGCGGACAGCCAGGAGACAACCCACCAGAATAACCGCCCAAAGCACACGTTTCATAGCGAATCCTCGTTTGGAACCGCCGGAACGACATACTGGCGGGCGGCTCATCGCCATGTCGGTATTCCCACTCTGTTAAGCGTTGATAAGCGCGGGCGCAGCGCGGCGCGAAATCTTTCTGTTGACAGCTGTTTACTCGCTGTTGCAAATTACGGGCTTTATTCAGTCGCATGAGGAATGCCGTTGTCGGAATTATCTTGCTCAACAAGGCTGGCTGTTGGCGGCCATATTCCCTCGAATGGACGCCACGATAGCCGCCAGACCGCCACAGATGACCCAGGACCGATTTGTCGGCGGTAATGAGTCTTACAGACGGGGTGGAAATGAGGGCAGTCCTGGGGGTTCTGGACGGGGGTTTCGGGGTGGCAAATCATGGGATGGATGCCGGCGGGGTCAGTGGTTCAGTTGTCGCAAATTACTCTTGGTTATCAGGGGTCGCAAAATATCGTCGGCTTTCTTCTCAGCCCGTCCGACGCCTGAGAGTCCAACCCATCTGACCAGGCGGCGGTTCTCGGAACACGCCTGTTGTTGCGGCCAAGCGAACACAAAGACGCTGCGGCCCGTCATGGGGACAACTGAACGGCTCCGCCGGATGCGAGGGTCGGAATTATTTGTTTAGCGCCGCTCCCGGCCGGCTTGGCAGCGGACCTGAATCCTTGAGAGACGCCAGGATCAGCCACGGCGTCGGTCCAGAAGCGGCCTGAGCGATTTTGGCAGCGAAACCGCATGAACGGCAGGGACTGCTTTCCCCTCGATCCTAGGGGTCGCCAGCAGCCCTTCAGTCGTTGGTCGGCACACACATAATTTGCCACGATATTTACTGGGCTTGAGCGAGGATGATTTTCCTTTCGGCTAGGTAATCGAAGATGGTCTTTTCTGCGTCGGGCCAGGCGGTGGCGGGTGTGTTGAAGCCGTGGCCAGCGCCTGCCACCAAGTGGATTCGGGCGTCAGCGCCGGCGGCTTTTAGTTGGTCTACAAGGCGCTGGTTCCCGGCGAGGCTGTGATCGTCGGAGCCGATGACGGTGAGCAGCGGCGGGATATCTTTTCTGACGTAGGTCATGGGGCTGACCTGTTTGGCGATGTCCATCCAGTTGGGGATGGATTGGGGGAGCCATTGCTTGGCGGCGGAATCGCTGCTGAGGGTTTGCACGAAATCGGCGGGGCCGTAGCCGTTGACGATGGCGGCGAGTTGGAAATCCTTGGTGGCTGTGGGGCCCAGTTTCGATTCCGGGGTGGCCAGCCCGACCATGAGGGCGAGGTGGCCGCCGGCGCTGGCCCCGGTGACGACGATGCGGGTGGGATCGACGTGATAGTGCTTGGCATGATCGGCGAACCACTTGGCGGCGGTAAGCGCATCTTCGACGGCGGCGGGCGCTAAGGCGCTGGTAGCAAGATATTTTCCATCGGTGCCCTTGGCAGCCATGCGGTATTCGACATTGCAGACGACGAAGCCGTGGGCGAGAAAGCGATTGTAGAAGGAGGACATGGTGGCTTTATTGGTTTCGATCCAACCCCCGCCGTGAAACATGACGACGCCGGGGGAGAGCGTAACGGCGTTGGGGCCGGCATTCTTGGGGTAGATCATGTCGATCATCTGCGTGGGGTTTGAGCCGTAAGAGATGTTGCCTTCGACGGTGTATTTGGAATTGTCGGCACGCGAGATGGGGACGGCGGGCTGCGTGGTTTGAGTGGTTTGGGCGTAGGCTGTGGTGGTTACGAGGAGGAGGATCAGGGTTGGGATTCGCATAAGTGTAATACCACGGTCGGAGGATTCCGTTGGATGCTGCATGTATCATGCCAGGCCATTCACCTCGTCGGCATGGCAGGTGCCGGCATCACGAGGCTATTCGCATAATCTTCCAGATTCATGTAGCCGTCGGCGTCGAGTTTCGCGGCGTCGGCGGGATCTTGCAGGTCGAGACCGTGGGCTTTTTTGTATGCGTCGGGGATGCCGTTATGGTTGCTGTCCACCGGTGGGACGCCGCCATCGATCTTGCCCATTCCGCCCGCAAGAGCTTCACCTTTGTCGTCCGTGTGCGGCAGAGTCTTGCCCTGGAGTCCCAGAGACGTGAGTTCGCCGATCAGGCGAAGGTCAACCGTATCGCGATGCAGCGAGCAGCCGGCACCGGCGGCAACCTTGACATACGCCTGCTCGGCGCTGTCAGTAGTGACGGGGATCGGCGGGTGCATGGATGGCTCGTTGACGAAAGTCGGCAGGGTGTAGCCTTGCTCATCGGCGCGATGGAAATCCTCGGGAGCGGCCAGTGTCCCGTTGAGTTTTCCATCCCGGTCAAGGTCCACGAAGTTGCCTTGCTGATAAACGTGGTCGGTCACCCAGAATTGACCTGCGAAGCGGTCGTTGGACGACGGGCCGGCAATGAAGTAATTGCCGATGATGTCAAGGCTGCGGTCGATGCCCTCGTGCCCGCCGCACAAGCCCCAGCCGCCCCAGTTATAGACGACGTTGTTGACGTATTGGACAGTGCCGTTGGCCTTGGGGTTGCGACTTTCGTTGCTCATCCAGAGATTGTGGCTGAACGTGATATCCGTAACCATGTCGATCAGCGCGCCGAAGCTCTGTGGATGGATGCCTTCGGCCATAATGCAGTTTTGCACGGTGATGGTGGAACTGCCGACGGTGATTCCCAGGTCGTCCCAGCGGCCCCACTCAATGGAGCAATGGTCAACGATGATGTCGTTGCACTTGCGCGCCATGCCAAATGCCTTCTCGCCCCGGCTTCCCGCCATGCCCTGGCGGAAACGCAGGTAGCGGATGATGACATTGGACACGCTGTCCAGGGTCACCGAGTTCTTGTAAAAGCAAATGCCCTCGCCCGGTGCAGTTTGGCCAAGGACGGTGATATTGCTGCTGACGGGAACCGCCGACGCCAATTCGATGAGGCCGCCAATATCGAATACCACGATTCGATTGGGTTTACTGACCGCATCACGGAAGGAACCGGAGCCGGAGTCGTTCAGGTTGGTGACGTGGACGACATCGCCGCCACGGCCGCCTGTGGCCAGCGCGCCGAAACCCTCTGCCCCCGGAAACGCAGGCAGGTGTTTGGGGTTCGTCTTTTCAATCGTGGCCCGAGCGATTTTCTGCGTATCGACCGCAACCGCCTGAGCGGCGGCGTCCATAGCGTTCTTTTCGGCGACCGTGACCATGGAGCCATTCGCCGCCTTTACCAAGCCCTGCGTGCTGGGTGGGGGCGATTCACTGGAGGATGTTGACGGTGCGATGGGCGCAGGCTGGCTCAACGCTGTGGCCACCATGATCGTGGACAATGCCAGGGCGGCGAGTCCGAAGTGGCTTTTCATGGACGCGAGGGGGTATTCCAAGCTCATGGCGGTTCTCCCGTAAAGCATCATCGGGATTGTACAACTTCGACAACCGCGTCGCATTCCGCGAGGGTGAGGCGGTGGGGATTATCCACGGCCGGACGTATAATGCCCCTCCATGATTGCCGACCACCAAACCGATACGGTCTACATCTCTGATTTGCTTACCGTTGAAAATGAGCAAGCCGAGCACGGTCTGCGAGCTTTGCTGGCTGATCGATTGCGAGTCATCCCCGGCACGAGGGACATCTGGTGCCGGGATTTCATGCCGATTCAGTTGGACACGCATCGGTTCGTGCAGTTCCGCTATGATCCCGATTACCTCAAGGACACGCCGGAACTCCGCACGAAAGACGCTGCAAACCTGCTGGGCCTGGCGAATTGCGTGTACTCCGATCTGGTCATCGACGGCGGCAACATCGTGCGCTGGAACGACATGGTGATCCTGACGGACAAGATCTACGCTGAAAATCCTGGTCTTGAATGCCCGCATCTTCGAGATCGGCTGCGAGAGGTTCTCGAAGTGGATCGGCTCATCGTGATTCCCACGGAGCCGGACGACAAGATCGGTCACGCGGACGGGATGGTTCGGTTCGTGAACGAAAACACGCTCTTGGTGAACGATTATCGAAAGGGAGACCCGGCATTCGGCAAGCGGCTGGCTGAGGCGCTGCGAGGATTCGACCTTTTGCATTTCCCCTACTGCCCAACAGAAACGCCGGGACCGGACCCAGACATCTGGCCAGCCACCGGCGTTTACATCAACTTTCTCCAGATCGACGGCGTGATTATCTGTCCGACGTTCGACCTACCCGACGACCAAAGGGCCATGCGGCTGTTGGACGAGTTTTATCCCGAGCAGAAGGTCGTCCCACTCAGCTGCGAGAAATTGAAGCTGACAGACGACGGCGGGGTTTTGAACTGCATCACTTGGAACATCAAAGCGTAGGCGACTGATGGACTTCATCGTCACAGACCGAGAGGGCATCGAGCAGGGAGTTGCGGTGCGGTCTCGCTACGTCGTGATTTCCATCCGTGATCCTGATTCCGAGCGGCCCAAGGTGAAGCAGCAGTCGGGTCTGCGGGATGTGCTTTACCTGATCTTCGACGACGCCGAGCCGCCTGCCAACGACGCGGTAATTCTGATGACGCCGGAGCAGGCTCGTCAGGTGGTGGGATTCGTGGCAAGCCATGAACGGTACGTCGATACCGTGGTCGTTCATTGCGAACAGGGAATGAGCCGGAGTCCGGCGGTCGCGGCAGCCTTGTGTAAGGCGATGGGTGGCGATGACCAGCAGTTCTGGCGAAATTACAGCCCCAACGTGCATGTGTATCAGTTGGTGAGCGAAGCGCATCGGAGCAGGAAGGCGCGGGCGTGAATAACCCTTTTAGTGTTCCGGCGTTCCGACTGGCAAATTGTTCAACGCAAAAGGAGAATCCAATGCGCCTTATGTATAAGGAAATCATCGCTGGCGGGTTCCAACAACTGCTTGAGCTATTTCCTGATGACGAGTTCCAGAATCTCACACGATCTACCATCCCTCTGTTGCATTACTGGCGGCAGCATGAGCAGACCGCACATCGCGTCATCACCGGCGTGTTCGGAGCCGACCTGCCCATCGCAGATCTCCGTTTTGAATATGAAGTGCCCGCATTTGGCGGCAATCCTCCTTCCTGTACCGATATCATGTGTTTATCAAATGACGTTGCCGTCGCTGTTGAGGCCAAATCAACCGAGCCGATGTATGAACTAGTGGGCGGGTGGCGGCAAGACGGGAATCAACAGAACCGCCTGAATGTTCTGAACCACTGGATCGACCTGATCGACGCACGCACGCACGGTGTCAACGTGCGGAACGTCGATGGCGTTGTATACCAAATGCTCCATCGCTTGGCGTCCGCATGCTCAATGGGCCGTAATCACTGCGCCGTCCTATATCAGCTCTTTCCTTTGGCCAGCAACGCCGCCGAGTACATCGCGGAATACGTGGCCAATTTGGGGTTACTGGCAGAGGCCACTGGTGCCGGCGACGACGTTCGTATAATCCTCCACAACATTCCGATCACGCCGGGCGCGGCTCATGCAGCGGTTGCTGCTGCTATCGGCCCTCTCGACCGCATCAATCGCGCTCATGCCGTGAGGGAGGCAATCATCGCGGACGATCTGTTCGAATTTGGGCACGAGGATTTCGTCGAGATCCCTGGTCACTAATGGTCCGTACAGGTCAGAGCCGCTCGCCGCCACTTTCTGCTGAGCTTGGATCAGTGGCGGTATGAATACTCCCGACCCCTGCTCGTTTGCATCCTTGTCTGCTGTAGAATCTCCCCTCATGGGACGGACATTGCCAGGAGTCAACAAGCAATCCTTTCTCGCCGCCGCAACCTGTCTGATCCAAGGTTGGCTTACTGCCCGCCAGGATCGCGGCGATCTCACCGTAGCTGAGCTATTCAGGATGGAGCAAGGTCTCGAAGTCGGACGCCGAGCACGGGCGCTCTGGCCGGACGGCGTACTCATCAAGTCAGTGGACCTGGACGCTGCTGCTGCCGAGACCCAGCGGCTGATGAATATGCCGTCCATTGGCGTCATTTTCGAGGCGACCGTTCGGATTGACGGATACACGGCCAAAGCGGACATCCTGATTCGAGCCGGCGGCGGTTGGCGGCTGCTTGAGGTGAAGTCCAGTCTGCATGATGACGAGGGCGCGAAGGACGAGCATCTTGACGATCTGGCATATACGTCAATGGTCTTGCTCAAATCAGGCGTGAAACTCGCCAGCGCCGAGCTGATGCTGCTGAACCGCGACTACCGGCTCGGACAGCCCGATTCAAACCTGTTCATCGCGTCGGACCATACGGCGGATGTGCTGCAAACGGTTGCCGACAGGGACCGCCTTTGGAATTCAATCCGGGTCGCCGTGACCAGCGCCAAACGCCCCAAACCGACGCCGATCTTCGACTGCCGACACTGTGATTTCTTTGCCAGCGATTGCCTCGGCAAAGGCGTCGCCCATTCCATATTCGAATTGCCTCGATTGAGCGAGACGAAATTCCGTGGGCTGTGCGACCTGAACACGTTGACGATTGCGGCAATTCCTGCGTCATTCGGCCTGACGGATAACCAGCGTCGAGTCGCCGACGTGATTCAGACGGGGAAGCCTTGGTGCGATAAGGCTGCCCTGATCGACCTTTTGCAGCTGGTTCGCTGGCCGGCGTATTACCTCGATTTCGAAACGGTAATGACCGCCATCCCGCTCTGGCCAGACATTGCGCCCCATGAACAGGTCGTCACCCAATACTCAATCCACGTTTGCGACAAACCCGGCAAGACCATCGCCCACCGCGAATACCTCGCCGATCACACCCGTGATTGCCGGCGAGAACTCGCCGAGCGGCTTATTGCGGACTTGGGCGACAATGGAAGCATCATCACCTACTCGCAGTTCGAGAAAACGCAGATCAACGGTCTGGCGAAGCGATTTCCCGATCTGGCCCCGGCGCTGAAGAAATGCGTTGGGCGGCTCTATGACCTTGAGAAAGTATTCAGCCAGGCGATGTGCCATCCCGATTTCTGCGGCCGCACCAGTATCAAGGTCACGCTGCCGGCGCTTGTTCCCGACATGACCTACAAAGGTCTTTCCATCGCCGACGGGGATTGCGCCTTGGCCTCGTTTGCGAAAATGGCAAGCGGCCGGTGTTCTCAAGCCGAAGTCAATCAGATTCGTGCCGATCTGCTGGCCTACTGCCAGCAGGATACGCTGGCGATGGTGAGGCTGCATGAGAGGGTCTGGCGGATGCGGGGACCAATGATTCCCAGCCGTTCCGAAGCCCATCATCTTCCATAATTATCCGCTGCCGGTACGATGAAACTATGCGAGTCGTTCATGCCGCTTACGTCTCGACCCGACCGACAACTCTGAAGAAGATATCCATCGCGCCCGTGCTCGAAGACGAATCGCCCGATCTCTGCGCGAAATTTCGTAAGGCGTTGCTCGATTCTCCCGAGGGATTCAAGTATTCGCTGGAACTCGAAGGATTTCCAGTCGTCCATCTGGAGTGGGTGCCGGTCGTGCAAACAGCCGGTGCCCTGATCTTTCCCCCGTTTGTTCAAGATGCCAGGCGACCTGATCCGGATATCGTGACGCTGCTTGTGAACGGCGTTGAATCGCCAGCCGATCTCAATTCCCTCGCGATGCGCTATTCGGTACGGGCGGACCTGTGGAAGCAGCTGCTGAATGCCGAAAAGCCCATCGCGTTCAGCCTCATGTCTTGCGTCGGGCGGGTGCGAGAGCCAGCCACCATCACCATCATCAACGCCTTTGCCAACTCGTTTTTCGGCCTGTTCGGAACGAACGAGAGTCCGGGCCCAGATTGACCGCATTCTTCGGTCTCAACGCAGCTGCGCGTCATCGCGACCGCTTATCGTGCCCGCCAGATAATTCCCACCGTGGCTGGCAGAAATATGCGAAATGCGGTATGAGAGGCGCAACTTCGGAGTGACCGTATCAGGGAAAAGGACGGCAGAAAGGGCTTGGGTAAGATCATGGCGGAAAAACGGGCGATAGCGCGGATCTTGGTGGATGCGATGGCAAAGAGCCGGATGGATGACCTTTGCAAGAAGAAAGGCATGACGCAGATTGCGATGCTGTCTCACGTGGCAAAATGGTTCCTGGACCAGGATGAGAAAGCTCAGGCCATGGTGCTGGGCCTGCTCTCCGAAGAGTTGACGGGGCCGCAACCGCAGGCGCTCCTGAAGCATCTGCTGGGCAAAGTCAGTGCCGCCGACGGTCGGAAATAATTTGCCACAGACATCCCCGTAAGCGGTCCACGCCCGGCAAACACAAAGAAGGTTAAGATTATGGCTCGTCAAGTCGTATTTAGGCCTGAATCAAGCGTGATTTTCGCATAATTCAGTTGAATCGGCGCAGAAAAA
>CAZNAW010000066.1:0-14922 GCA_964571165.1 uncultured Occallatibacter sp.
GCGCTTCATGCAGGATCGCGTGGGCGAGGAGTTTGCCGCGCTGGTGCTGAATCCCGCCAAGTTTGGGCTCTTTGTCGAGCTGACAGACCTGTTCGTCGAAGGTCTGGTACCCATCGATACGCTGCGCGACGACCGCTACACCTGGCGCGAGAATACGCATGAGATTATCGGCGAGCGCACGGGGCGACGCTTCCGCGCAGGCGACCGGGTGCAGGTTATTCTTGACCGCATCCTGGCCCAGGAACGCAAGCTGCAGTTTTCGATTGTGGAGGAAGGCTTGCCGCTGACCGGGAAAAAGGCCGTCAAGTCAACGGCCAAAGCGAAAAAGAACAAGCGCAAAAGCTCCGCACCGGCTGGACCGAAGGGAAAGAAACGATTCGGCCGGAAAGGCAATCGGCGGTAAAGATGAAAAGCCCCCATGCGGAGGCCTTTCACGGGATTGCAATGGCGGCGGGCCGCTTACTTATTGGCCTGCGACGAGGCGAGGGTGCCAATCCATGGGAGCTTGAAGCGCCTGCCGTTCAATGCGCTGACCGCACACGATACCCACAAAAGTATCCAGAAAAGCCAGAAGAACCACGGAATGAGCTGCAGAAAGACTAAGGATGCCCCGAAGATCGTTCCAAAGCCTATGACAAGGCTCAGAGCGATCAGAACGACGATGGCCGCGATATTGAGGTAGATCGACTGCCAGGAGTGAAAGCGTACGTAGGGACGCGCGTTGTAAGGCGGAAGAACCAGGAAAACGATCGCCGGAACAAAGGTGATGTAGGCGATTGCCCCGGCAGCATTGTCAGAAAGGCCAGACCGATTGCTTTCAGGCACGATAGCTCCTTTGAAGTTAAAACTGGTTATGGCACCGAGATAAGGAAACCCCTGATGGATGAGATTGTCAAGCGCGATTTCTGCGCGACGGACCAAGAAACTCCTCCTGGACGGTTCCATTCGAAGAGGGTGGCACCTTGAAGCGGAACCGGAGTTACTGGGTCCTGTTGAGTCTTGCACAGGGTGGCTGCTCCCTGGCAGTCGCCACGTTATAGCTGGGCGTAAACCACGGCATGTCCTCAAACTCCACGTCAAGCCGGTCGGCGAGAACCTTCTGCGTGAATTTACGGGCGAATCGGCCGCACATACTCCAACACGATAGTTTGCCGGTTTGCTCCGGGCACGGGAGGGCGACCGCGATGCTCAGGAATGCGCTCTATCCAATACAATGGAAGCTGGGAGCATGAATGATGGCACATATGGTATTTTGCACTCGCAACAAGAAGGAGATGGAGGGTTTGGATGAACCGCCCTTCGACTCGGAGTTCGGCCAGAAGATTTTCAAGAACGTCTCCAAGGCGGCCTGGGCCGAGTGGGTCGATCGCCAGAAGATGCTGCTGAACGAATACCGGCTCCAGCCCTGGACCCCGCAGGCGCAGCAGTTCCTGGTCGAGCAGATGGAAGAGTTCTTCTTTGGCGCGGGCTCCGCACTGCCTTCGGAATTCGTTCCGCCGTCGCACTGACGGCCACCCGGGACCTTCCCCGGCTCCCAATGCGGGACCCATCGCAACACCGCGGCACGCAGTGGCGAGCCTTGCCGCCACTGCCGCTGTTAGAATAGAAATTGCCGCACTGCGCGGCGATTCGCCCTCCTGGCGCCCCCCAACCCATGGCCTCCAAGGCCGAACCAAAAGAAGGAAAAAGCCCCCCTGTGACCCAGACGATACGCAATATCGCCATCATTGCCCATGTTGACCACGGAAAGACCACGCTGGTGGATGCCATGCTGCGCCAGTCGGGAACCTTCCGCGCCAATGAGCAGGTGGCCGAGCGAGTGATGGACTCAAACGAACTGGAACGGGAGCGCGGCATCACCATCCTGGCCAAGAACACGGCCATCGTCTTCGAAGGCGGCAAGATCAACATTGTGGATACGCCGGGCCACGCCGACTTTGGCGGCGAAGTGGAGCGCGCGCTCAAGATGGTGGACGGCGTAATGCTGCTGGTGGACGCGGCCGAGGGCCCGCTGCCGCAGACCCGCTACGTGCTGGCCAAGGCGCTGGAAGCCAAGCTCAAGCCCATCGTGGTGATCAACAAGGTTGACCGCCCCGACGCCAGGCCGCAGGAAGTTCTGAACGAAATTTACGACCTTTTCATCGACCTGGATGCGGACGAATCGCAACTGGATTTTCCGGTACTCTACGCGGTAGCCAAAGCGGGCACGGCAACTCTCGACCCGGCCACACCCGGCGTGGACCTGCAGCCGCTGTTTGAGAGCATCGTTTCGACCATTCCTCCGGCCACGGGCGATGCGGACGGCACGCTGCAAATTCTGGTCACCAATCTGGACTACTCTGACTACTTCGGCCGCATCGGCATCTGCCGCGTCTTCCAGGGCACGCTGCACGCCGGGGACGACGTGACCATCTCCAAGCGCGACGGGACCCTGATGAAGACGCGCATCACCAAGCTGTTCACCTTCAGCGGCCTCAAGCGCACAGAGATCACCGAGACCACGATGGGCGACATTGTGGCCGTGGCCGGCGTGGAGGGCATCACCATCGGCGAGACCATCACCAGCGTCGAGAACCCCTCGCCGCTGCCGCTGATCGTGATTGACGAGCCGACGATTGCGATTCAATTCAGCGTGAACAACTCGCCGTTTGCCGGACGCGAAGGCCAATACGTCACCAGCCGCAACCTGCGCGAGCGCCTGGAAAAAGAGCTGCTCACCAACGTTTCGATTCGCGTGGAAGAGACCGGCTCGCCGGACAGCTTCAAGGTGCTGGGCCGAGGCGAACTGCAACTGGCGATTCTGATTGAGATGATGCGCCGCGAGGGTTTCGAACTGATGGCCGGACGGCCGGAGATCGTGACCAAGACGGTGGAGGGCGTACGCATGGAGCCGGTGGAGCACCTGACCATCGACGTGCCCGAGGCATACACCGGCGTGGTGATCGAAAAGCTGGGGCCGCGCAAGGGCGAGATGACCAAGATGCACAATCACGGCTCAGGCCGCGTGCGCATGGAGTTTCGCGTTCCCAGCCGCGGCATCATCGGGCTGCGCAGCGAGATGCTGACCGAGACGCGCGGGACCATTGTGATGAATGCCCTGTTCGACGGCTACATTCCCTACCAGGGTGAGATTCCGCAGCGGCCCACCGGCGCGCTGATTTCCGACCGCCAGGGGCAAACGACAACATATTCGCTCAACGGTCTGCAGGAGCGTGGCATTCTCTTTTTGGGCGCGGGCGTTGAGGTTTATGAGGGCATGATCGTCGGCGAGCACTCCCGCGACAATGACCTGGACGTGAACGTGGTGCGCGAAAAGAAGATGACCAACATGCGCGCATCGACCGCCGACGAGGCTGTCCGGCTGGTACCCTACAAAACTCTGAACCTGGAGCAGGCCATCGAGTTCATCGCCGAGGACGAGGTAGTTGAGGTCACGCCCAAGTCGCTGCGCCTGCGCAAGAAAATTCTTCAGCAAAACAAGCGGCCAAAGCGGTGGGAAAAGAACGTCGAGTAACAAACCGCATAAGTAGCTTGCCGTTTTGAAATAGCTTCCAGCCTCTGAGCGGTGTTATTCGGGAACCTGTTGCTGAGAGGCATAAGCCGCCGCTCAATCGGGCAGTTTCGAGTCCAGCACTTCCTGGGCGCGAGCGGCGCGCCATGCGGCCAGCCGCTTGTAGAGCGCCGCGTCGTTCAAAGCCAGAATCTCCGCCGCAAACAATGCGGCATTGGCCGCTCCGGGCTTGCCGATAGCCAGTGTTCCGACGGGAATCCCCTTGGGCATCTGCACCATGGAAAGCAGCGAGTCCAGGCCGTTGAGCGGCGTGGCCGCAATCGGCACAGCCAGCACGGGGATCAGCGTTTTGGCCGCGATCACACCAGCCAGGTGAGCCGCGCCGCCGGCCCCGGCGATCATCACGCGCATTCCCTGCGCCGTCGCCGTCTCAACATATTCGAAGAGCTGGTCGGGGGTGCGATGCGCGCTCAACACCCGCGCCTCATGGGGAATCTCAAGCGCGCGCAGAATCTCGATCGCAGGCAAAAGCACCTCGTAGTCGCTCTTGCTGCCCATCACAATGCCAACCAAGGGATGTTCACTCATAGGCCCGATTATATAAGGGCTCACGTTCAGATGGAGCGAAACTGCGGCAGGGATTGCGTGGCCCGCATGGTACGTTGAGCGCGGATCCTAATGCCGATGCCAGGCTTCCACGGCCACTTCAATCACCGCGAATAGGACGCTCACAGCCGCCAGAAATCCCTTGGCCCGCTGCCAGTTCTGCTCATGCCGATCCATGCGCCGCTCCAGATCGGCGAGGCGTCCGCCATTTCCGTCGCCCATCAGCCCGGTCATTTGCGTCTTGAGCACGCTCAAATCGCTCAGTACCTGCGCTTCGAATTCATTCATCATCCGCATCCGCCGAACTCCATTTGCAGCGTATCCCGCTCAGTTTTTTTGCTTGTCAGATAAGGGGCGGGGAAGCCGCCGCCTACGATCCAAGCGGCAGGTTGATGAACAAGGCCGTCGAGAACTCAGAGTAGTTCGGAGGCGTTGAACCGTCATACATCCGGATATAGAACCGGTCATTGGCGGACTCCCGAGACAAGACCATGTTGGGCAGAGTTGCTCTCACCACCAGGCCTGGATCCTCTCCCGCCATGAAGGCAAAGTCCCGGCGCCGTACCTCAAACCCGCCGCCGCTGGGCGGAGTGACGCCGGCGCTGATGGCCACGGTGCTTCCATTGAGCGTGGTCACCGCGAGGCTTGTCAGATTGGCAAGGTACGTGGGAGCGATGGCCGCCGGAAGCCAGACATCCGCGGGCACTGTCGCGCTGGTCTTGATGGCCAGATCATCGGCCCAGTCATTGGCAAACGCGATAACATACTCCACCATGTCTGGATAACTGGCCCGATAACTCACCTTTACCGCCCGCACCACCACCTGCGCGTTCAAGCTGGCCGAAGGCGCATTCAACAGCAACGCATCGCCCGGCCACACGTCGGCTGCAAAGCTTGCTCTGTTTCCGCTATAGGTTCCGCTCCACAGCGCACTCACTCCAGCCGCCGCCTGTTCGATTGCCATCGCGGCATTGAGGCAGTCGGCGGAACTGCGCGCCGGAGGACTGGTCACCGAGCCGATCCACGCGGCTACGGCGGGCGATCCGGCCTGCGCAAGCGTCTGCTGACTCGCGGTGTTCACCGCCCGGCCCACTGCTCGGCCCACCGTGCGGTAGCTCACCGCGATCTGCTCGCCCGCAACCGGCGCGTAACCGGTATAAAACACAAGCTTGCCGGTACGCTCAAGGTGGCACTCGGCGGCCTCGGCTACGGTACCCACCCTCCGTGTATATGGCCCGCCGTTCGGCGGCGTACTCACCACCCAACCCGATCCCAGATTCGTCAGGTTGATTGCGCGCATGGTTCCAATCAGGTTGATGCTGCTGGCAGCCACTACTACACACGCAGGGGGCAGGCTGGCGATTGCGCCGTCATAGAGCGTGACCGGCATTCCGCCCACCCCATTGACAAACTCCTGTATCTCCAGTTGCAGATTGCCCGGACTCAGGTTCGTCTGCCCGCCCAAGGTAACTGCCCCGCTGTCTCCGAAAGAACGATAGATGGCCAGTGCTCGCTCACTCTCAGGACAATGCACTCTTGCGCGCAAGGTATATTGGTTGGCCGGGTTTATCGCATAAGTTGTTCCTGCCTGGGCGCCTTGAATCATTGGTTGCAGCGTAACCGCTCCGGTACCCTGCTGCGCCGTAGCCTGAAACCCCGCAATGCATGCAGCCTGCGTATTCAGGCCCACATAGAAGCCGGCCAGAATTCCGGTGCTGCCCGGAGAAAGACTTACGCCAACGGCCTCCAGCAAAAGCGTTCCGCCCATTTCCACCGGATCGAGCCAGCTCAGCACCGTCTGCCCGTCGAATCCATTGCCCCCGTTCATCACCAATCCGCCTGCGCCCAGCTCGAGATATCCGTTGCCGCCAGGATCGCCCCAGACCTGCAGGTCAATTGCATTCTCGTTGAAAAACTCACTGATAATGGTGGACTTGGATGCGGCTGGGAAAAACGGGTCAGCAGCCAGATAAAACTGCGTGGTTACTCCGTCACCCAGGAAGTACTCCGTTACATAGGCCACCGGCTCATGCTCACCGCAAACTGTTACGTCGTTAGCCAGTGCGCGCTTGACGCTGGCTGTGAGCGTCAGGTTGGCCAGGTTCAGGCTGCCGTCAGTCTGGTTCAACGTGTGCACGGCGCCTGGAACACTGGAGACCATCAGCGCCCCATTCACTGCGCGATACGCGGCCCGCGCCTGGGTAGACACCTGGCCTGCGCTCTTGCTCCACGGCGCGCCCGAATCGGGAACAAAGTTGCTAATTGGCGTACTCAAAGTAAGACCCTGGGTAGAAAGCGCGGCCGATCCACTGTGAGTAACCAGGGCGGCCATCAGCGTCCCGGCAGTCTCGCCCGTTGCTCCCGTGCTGGGTGGCATAAGCAACTGGTCGAGGAGCAATTCGTCACTCACCGCCTGAATCGCAATCCGGTAACACGGGCCCTCGATTGCCAGCCCGCTATATTCCGGCAACGGACTTACCGCGATGTAGCCGGTGAAATAGGCCGTGCCATCGTCGCCCGTCACCGCCAGATACTGGTTGCGGGAGGGCATCACCAGACTGCCGTTGGCCGGCAAACCCAGCCATAACTGGCAGATGGATGGCTCGTTCAGCTTGCGCTCGATTGTCAGCGGCCGCGTTGCATCGAGCGCAGCCGTGTAGTCCTGCCCCTGGATCGTAATCTTCATTTTGACTCGCTAACTTACTGGCTGGGTGACTTTGTGACACAGCTTCTATACAAGCGCATTGGGCGCGGGCAGGAAGCTTCGGTAACACACCACATGCTCTCCATCCAATGGGTCCGTTACCGGCAGCGCCAGAAACTGTCCCTTGAGCAAAACCCGCGTTTGCCCGCCTTGATGTTTTCCATCCAGGGATAGGGTCGTCTCTTCCGCGCCGGTCATGGTCTGGAGCCGCGGGTAGTGGAAAAAGATTCTTTCCCCCTGGCTTCCTTGCATCACAAACAGCGCCGACCACTCCTGATAAAAACTGCCGCCTTCGCGGTCCACAAATCCAGTTACCGCCTGCAGCTTGACGCCCGCTGCCGGAGCGCCGCCCGGCAAAGGCCCGGCGAGCGTAAGCGCCGTCGAACTTACCTGGGAAACCAACCCGACATTGAAAGTCACGCGCCGGATGTAGTCCACATCTGTAAGTGCCTGCCGTACATACGCACCCGAAATGGGAGCGCCTACATAGCCAGTCTGCCCGGTGTAATCCACATCCAGCGCAACGATCGATCCGGCCGTAAACTTTGCGGCGTCCGACGCGGCCAGCACAATCGACGTGGCCGTCGAGCCGCTTTGCGGAGTTACAGCCGCGCTCGCCTGAGCTCCATCCGCTGCCGCAGCAGCTCCGCCAGCAGGCGCGAGCAGGTTCATGTGCTGCGAACCCGTTGCCAGCGCCATGGTCAGCTTTGTCCAGCTCAGAAACTGCAAGCTTACCTGCGCCTGGAGCGTTTCGCGCACCTGTTCCAGCGGCGCGGCGGGAATGCCCGTCAACACCAGCGAGGTCTTGCTACTTGGCTTGCGCGTGAACCCTTGAATCCACCCCAAGCTGATCCACGGAGACGGAGGAGCGTCCAGGTTGAACCCGCCTTGCTCTGCCGGATCGAAGAGCGCCGGCGTCTGCGTCACGCGATTGACGGGCGCAAAATACGCTCGAACCCGCCGCGCGACCGGCGCGGGAGACGAAAACCAATTTGCCGCCATTTACTCCCCCTGCTCCTGGTAGCTGTAAACCATCACTCTGGCCGTGCGGCTCAGGCGGTCCCGCTGAACCACGATCGGCCCAAATCCCGGCTCGTCCCAAAAGACATGCGTCAGCATAGCTGCCGGCGGCGTTACCGCGTAATTGAGCTTGGGCGTGTAGAAAGGCCGCAGCATCGCCACGAACTCTTCATCCATCTCGCTCAACGACCGGCCGCGATCCAACCCGCCAAAACTTTGCGTTCCGCAGGTCTGATAGACGATTTCGCATTCCTCGGCCGCCATTGTGGATCCGAGATCCATATCGACGGCCAAGCCCAGCCAGCGCAATACAAATACGTCGTTGGGAAGCTGGCTGAAAGGGGCTTCCGCTTCCTCGACGAGAATTCCTGGCCGCACCGCGCCGCGCAGGAGGGTTGTCCGCTCCGGATTGATTGTGGCCAGCCGCGTGCGCAGCGCCATATAAAACGAGTCTTTTGCATTTTGCATGGAGTTGAACTCTCGAGGAATTCCTGAAGATATGTTTTGACATTGCCCGCATTCCCTCAGGGGCTAAACCCCATCGATTTGGGGCAATGGCGGCACGGCTAAAGCCGTGCCCTATCAACGCACCGACTTATCCAGAGATCTCACAGTCACACCGCCTGCTTGCGCGCTTCCCGCAGCAGTAAACGATAGAGATATACCTGCCCGAAGGCTTCGTTGGAAGCGATCGACTCAATCAGGTAATCCTGTCCGGCAACTGTAACTGCCAACGTCATGGCAAACAGAGATTGAGCCGAAGCGAGATCCAGCGCGTTCACCTGCTGCTCCACGCCGGTTGCCGATACAAATAGCTCCCACTTCGACTCTCCGCCCTCCTGCCAGGTGGGCCGCAGTTTTCGCATCACCACCGGGCTCACCACTACATTGGCAAAGGTCGTAGCCACCAGTCCTAACTCAGACATGCTGGTATCAGTGTTTGTGCCTGTCACTCGCAGAAGGGCCGTGGTTCCTGTCATGCTTCGCAACAGGGCATCGGCCAGCATCTGCGGCGCTCCTACCGGGTTGCGCGGCGATGTATCGCTCATTGCTCACCCCAGCCTGTTCGCCACGTAGGGACGCAGCCATGCCTGCACGGTTTCGTCTACCAGCGAACTCGAGAAGTACTGCATCTGCATGGTGTCGATCTTGGTCTTGCTGGCGTTCAACGCCGGTGTGGACTGCGCATTGCGCACAATCTGCGCACATGCCGTCTTTACGTCGTCGCTGATGGCCGCCAAGCCTGCCGTGTAGGTGACCATCACTTCGTTGTACGGCAACCCAAGCACATTCCACGGCAACGTCAGTTCGCCGGTGTTCGGGTCATAGTCAACGGAGTTAGGGTCGATGGCCGTCCACTGGCCGGGCAGCGAAAACGCCCACACGATTTCAAAAAGCGGTTGGTTCAGAATCTCCCCGCGCCTGGGCCTTGCGTAACGGCCCTCGATGCTTACCACCGGGGTGGTCGCCGTTCCCAACGGCGCCAACGGCAGATAACTCAGCCGCACCGTCTGCGACCCGCTGGTCAGCCGTAAACGCTCTGTGTATTGGATTACGTTCAGGTCCGGCCGCCTGCAGTAGCTGTTGATCAAAGCCGTGGCAGCCGTAATCCAGTCCGCCGTCGTTCCAGCCGGCAATCCGTAGTTCGGGTAATCCGCTGGCTGCAGATATGCCATTCCTCACCCTTCCCTTTGTTGGTTCTTCCGCTTCAAGGCGTTGCGGTATCCCATCCTTGCGACAAAGAGCAGTCGCAAGGATGGGACACTTAGTTAACGTGGAACGGCTACCGGTCCACCAGCACCTGGTAGTGCGCGTAGTTGGCGCCCTTCACCACCGGGGCGCCGAACTTCACCGCTACGTACTGGTAAGTCATCGAGCCCGGCAACCCCAACTGGAAGATGCGCGGCGTGGGATCACCGAGCCAGTGGTACTCGATCAGATCCTCGGTCACGATGTAGGCCGGCAGCACCGCGTTGCCCGTTCCCGGCGTGCCCGTGTAGCTCAGGCTCCAGTCCGGGATCAGGGGCAGATCGCCCGCCTGCGTCGACAGCATCTTCACCCGGAAGCCGCCCGTGATCTGGTCGGTGTTCAGCACCACGTTGTATTCGGTCTTCATCTCCCGGTCGATCAGGTCCAGCAGTACCGGGTTGGCATAGATGGCCGTGGGCCGCACATAGTAGCCGTTGTTAGCCACCATCTGCGCCACTGCCGACTTGATCCCGTCCACGATGGAAGCCGTCGTGGCGATGGAAACCGTGTTGCCGCCCGCCACAATCTGCGCGGTCACGCCCATGTATTGCGTGGTCGTCGGCGTGCTCAGGCTGGTGTCATTGCCGTTCCACAGAGCTACATCGTGAGTGACCATCACGCCGCTCACCGTATCCACCAAATCCTTGGCCTGCAGATACGCGAACTGCTTTTGCTGGTCGCCCAACTCGATGTCGAACAGGTTGTAGTTGATCTGCGAAACAATGGCTTTCAGCGGCACGCTGCGCTCCACTCGCGTCGGGCTCACCACGGGGGCCACGATGCTGCGCGGATTCACGAAGCCGGCCGTGCCCGGATTGGGGATTGCCGTCTCCTCAAAGAACCGCGACGGATGCCCGGTCGCCGGAACCTGCTTGATGCGCTGCCCGAAGGGGCTGGAACGCCGGCAGATGTCGAAAATCTCGGTCTGATACAACGGAACTTCAATAGCGCCCGGTCCGATATAATCCGCTGCCGCGTGAATGTCTGCAAAGGTTGCGTTCATAGGCTCTTTCCGCCCCCTCCATGGGGCCAGTCGTTGTTTGATCGGAGATCGGCTGTCAGCGATCGGTGATCGCACCGCGTCCTGCCAACTCATCGCTGATCGCTGATGGCTGCCTCCTGCTCTTAGGCGATTGCGCCGGCGCGCAGCAGTTGGCTCTTTACCGCAATGCGCTGCTCGAGGCTCAGTCCGGCCAGCGCCGTGTCCAGGGTCCTCACATCCACCGGACCCTCGCCGATGCCGTGCTTGGCCAGCATCTCGGAAGTGGCCGCGGGCACCGTCCTGCGCAACGGGTTCAGCGTCGTGGGCACAGCCGCCGCCTTCAGTTCGGCCAACTCCCGTTCGGCCACGGCCAGTTTTTCAGCCAACTCAGCCTCCCGCCGGCCCTGCTCGACAGTTGCCGAGATCCTCTCCACTTCGCCAGTCAACGCGGTCGCCGCGGCGACCCGCTCCTCCAGCCAGCTCAGCGTCTTCTCCATCAAGGTCGTTGCGGCTTCAAGCCGCTCCGCTATCGCTGTCTCTTCCTTTTCCATGTCCTTCCTTTCGTGTTTGCCATCCATATCTGCGCAATGCCAGTTAACTCGCCATGCGGAAGCTGGTTGCCCGGTAGGCTGCCTTCTCCCGCAACAGAATCGCCGCCCCGGTGAAGGTCACGCGAGTCAGCTTCCACACCTCGGACCGCATATCTTCCACCCGCGCATCGGCCAGTTCGTAGCTCATTCCCATGGCATACGGATCTGCCGCGGCGGATGCCTCAATGGCAGCGGCCACCTCGGGAAAATCCCGGGCATACAAATATCCGCGCACTGCAAGCTGCTGCCCGACCAGATCCACCTCGGTCAGCAGCCCGATTTTGCGGCGCGCATCGTGACCGTCCCACCCTGGCCGGTAGTCCACCGCCATGCCCAGCAGGGAAGGCAGGGCCTTCTCCGCCGCTTCGCGCGTCAACAGCACCCGGTGCCCGCGCGCTCCCGCCGGAGCCTTGTCGCTGGCCGCATTCACCACCGTCAATACCCCCTCGAACGGCACCCGGTTTGGATGCCCTTCCACGTGGGGAATTTTTACCGCCATTGCTTCCAATCGCATGCGCTCTCCGCTCATCCCCAGCCGCCAGTTTCTAGAGGCTAGAAGCTCGTTCCTGGTCCCTGTCTTCGCCGCCCGCCAGTTGCGCCACCCCGTCCTGCCCCAACGGCCCCAGCCCCCGCATGGCGCGCACCTCGTTCACGGTCAGCACACCGGCCCGCAGCAGTTGTACCTGCACTGCCAGTTCCGTCTCCTCATCTCGTGCGTTTAGATCGTTGAAGACAAACTCGAACTCCCGCCAACCGATGCACTTGCCGAAAAGGTCGCGGGTAATATGACCGGCCAGCAGCATCGCCAACGGCGAAATCGCTCCGCGGAAGGCCTCGTCGGTCATCTCCGCGGCCGTCGACTGGTTCACGTCCGCCTCCAGCCCCAGCATCAAAGGCGGAAGTCCAAAGGCATTCGCGACCATGCGGATGAGGAACTCCTGCCAGGCGAGGCGCAGGTCCGCATCCGTGCCCTGGGCAAAGCGCAAGACTTCAGGCTTCTGCTCGGTTGAAATCAACGGAACGCGCCCGGTTCCCTCAATCTCGTCCTGCCACCAGCGGATCAGCCGGTCGTGCTGCGCCGGCGAAGCCTCGTTGAGCCACAGCGCGTACTGCGCCACCGTGTTGGCCGCCAGCTTGCCCGCAAACCGGTGCGCGCTCAGAAACTGGTTCACCGTCTCGAAGGCTACCTCCAGCGGTCCCAACCCAAAGGGAGTAAAGCTGCGCGGATTCATGCGGACATACATCAACTGGCTGTCGCGCAGCTCCACCGCGTTCGACTCCAGTTGCCCGGGAAGCGCCTGCGCATACCTGGGCGTCTCCTCTTGCCCGTCCCACCTGGGATTGATCCGGATCGACGCGCCATCCACCGCCCATAGCATCGCCGGCCGCTCACCGTCGCCTGTCGGCTCCATCTCGATGGCTCCATAACCACCGGTCAGCGCATCCTCGATCACCTGCTCGATCAACGTCCGAAAGCTATCCACGGCGTTCGGCTCTTCCAGCATCCTGCGCAACGCCCTCAGCTTTCGCTCCGCAAAGGCCACATCCCCCGGCCTTACACCGCGCCGCACCCTCACCTGCCAGTCCATGGCCGCAATGCGGTCCTTGATCACGTTGATCGCGCGGCGCACCACCGGCGTTTCCGCAAACCGGCGCAGGTTCATCGGCGTTGGTTTGGGCAGCAGACGCCCCGGAAACTGGACCGGACTCAGGATCGCGGGCAGAGCCAGCGTCTTGCGCTCCGCCTCCGCATCGGCTGCGCCGGCCGCAACATTCGCTCGCCGCGACGAGCCGTCCCCGGTCGCCTGCCGCCAGATTTCCCGCAACTGTTCTCCTACCTTCACGCGCACCTTCCTTTTCTTGGCCGCCGCAAAAACAAAAAAAGGCACAGCCCCGGAAAGGGCCATGCCTTGACTCAGCTCCTAGCTTCTAGCTAGTAGCTCTCTGGTTCCTGACCAACAAAACTTATCCTACCCCGAAGCAGGGTAATTATCTGCAAACCGCTGCTCCCAGCTTCGCCACTAAAAAGCTGGGAGCTAGAAGCTGAAACTGCTTTTCACACCCGCAACTCGCGCCGGGCTGTTTCCGCCACCCGGCCCAGATCCGATGTGGTCAGCACACGAATCTGGTGCTCTTCCATCGTCTCCACGCCAAAGCGGTACGTCTCCAGCCGTTCCGGCTCCTCGGCGGTCGCTCCCAGCCGGGCGGCCGGCTCAATCACCGCGGTCAGTTCCAGTGGCGCTTTCTCCACCCGTTCCACGCCGGCCCGCAACCCTGCCGCGGAAAACGCCAGCACTTTGGCCATCTCCACACCCGGCTCCAGGCTCACCGCATGAAACATGCGGATGATCCCATTCGGCCTGTAACCCATGTCGATGCGCAGCGGATCCCCCGGTCGCGTGTACTCCGAGGCCGCAATCCCCTTCCTCAGCAGATCCCATACCCCGGCCCGTTCGAACTCGCCCCGCATCTTGGCCTGAATCGCCGCCCGCCCGCTCATCCGCGGCACACGCTTCCGGGGAGGCGGTTCGACATAAAGCCGCATCAGCTCTTCCATTCCCGCCGGCAGGCTCTCGGCAAGATACGCCTTGGGCTCGGTCATCTGCACGCTCAATGAGAGCGATTGCTCCAGAAAGTGCATCAGGTTTCCATCCGGCTCTTCCCGGAAGCGCCTGCGCAGTTCACTTTCCATCCCCTCCAGCAGCGCGGTATCCGCGTCCGGATCAAGGCAGCGCACCCGGCGCCAGTCGCGGGTAAAACGCACCTCCGCCGGCTCCCGGCTGCCCTGCTCACGCAGGATCACCCCGATAAGCACATACTCATTCCGCACAGCATCCGGCACATACCGGAGCAGTTGAAACTCGCACGCCCGCCGCTGGTTTCCACCATTCATGCCTGGCTTTCGCCCCTTCTACATCACTCTTCCCGCAATGCTAGTCCCCCACCGCGGATCCTTCCAAACCTCTTTTTTGCTTTCTGATTCTGCCCCGCCCCATTTTGGAAACGGCTTCCGATCCGACTTCCGGAAGCCTTCAATCAGTTCCCGGATCCGGCTCCGGCGCGCCAGCAGCTTTTCCACCAGCGCCTCCATGTCGGTCAAATCGCCGCCGTACCACTCCGGAGGAACCTCGTTGGCAGCCGCCCAAACCGTCTCCGCGGCCATGCTCTCGAACCGCGTCAGCCAGGGCTCGAACGACTCCCATCCTGTAATTTCCCGGTAGACGTCATTGCGGTAATAAACCCCACGCAACGGCAGATTCTCAAACTTCCAATCCCCGGCATGAAAGCAGTAGCCGTAGTCGATGAATACCGCCCGGTAGCGCCGTTCCCGCTGCTTGCGCGTAAACACCGCCTGCCGTCCGTTGGCGTTTCCGGTCCACTTGTCCAGGGCCAGAATGCCGGCGAACTCCTCCAGGTTTCTCACCTCGACCAGCTGTTCCTCGGGCAGGTAGTCCACCACCTGGCCCGGCATCAGCCCGCCCACAAACCGCGACCCGAACTGCAGCCCGGGCTGACATTTGACGCGCGCCCGCCCCAAATCGATTTCCAGCTCCGGAGTGTTCTCCACCAGCCAGCTCGATACCTCCACCAACTCGACTTCGGGAACCGTGAGTCCGGCCGCCGACGCCAGCCGCGAGGCCAGAAACTCGTTGGCCAACACACGCAGGTGTTGCGGGTTGTTCTGGAACTTCACCACGTACACGTGGCCGTCCGCGCCCAGCATCAACTGGCCCTGCGCACCGCCCCGCATCCGCCGGAT
>CAZNAW010000067.1:0-14247 GCA_964571165.1 uncultured Occallatibacter sp.
AACGAAGTACTCGCGATTGACCGGACCGCCTCTACTGTCTTGGTCCGTGATCTGGAGACAGGGCGTGAGTACAGTGAACCCTATGATGCACTGGTGCTGTCTCCGGGCGCATCGCCGATCCGCCCGCCGTGGCCGGGGATTGATCTGCCTGGAATCTTTACGCTACGCACGGTTCCTGACAGCAGGGATATCCGGCACTGGATCGATGAGAAGAAGACGCGCAAAGCAGTTGTCGTGGGCGGCGGCTTCATCGGTCTTGAGATGGCGGAGAACCTTGTCCATCGCGGAATCGCGGTGACGATTGTCGAGTTGGCCAGTCAGGTGATGCCTCCGCTAGATCCCGAGATGGCCGAGTACGCCAAGCAGCGGTTGGAATCTCGCGGAGTAACGCTTGCGCTGGCCGATGCAGTGTCCGAGTTTGGGCAAGGCAATAACGGCGGTCTAAGCGTTCATACGAAGAGTGGGAAGACTTACGAAGCCGACCTTGTCGTACTGGCCATCGGAGTCCGTCCCGAGACAGCGCTCGCGCGAGAGGCGGGTCTTGAGTTGGGTGAACGGGGTGGCATCCGCGTTGATAGTCAAATGCGTACCAGTGATCCGCGCATCTGGGCTGTTGGCGATGCTGTTGAAGTTAGACATCGAGTTACTGGCCAATGGGAACTGATCCCTCTGGCGGGGCCGGCCAATCGCCAAGGGCGCGTGGCTGCCGATGCGATCTGCGGGGGCGATGCGCATTTCGATGGCGTCCAGGCAACTGCGGTTTGCGGATTCTTCGGTCTGACCGTAGCGCTCACTGGTGCAACGGAAAAGTCTCTGCGCCGTGCCGGGATGGTGGACTTTGAAAGTATCTATCTGCACCCTGGCCATCATGTGGGCTATTATCCGGGCGCGCAGGCGATTCACCTGAAATTGATCTTCCGCAAATCGGATGGCATGGTGCTGGGCGCACAAGCCGTGGGTGAAGAAGGCGTCGCACGACGCATTGACGTGATCGCTACTGCAATTCAAATGAAGGCGACCGTCTTCGATCTGGAAAAGGATGAACTCTGCTATGCGCCTCAGTACGGCGCAGCGAAAGATCCAGTCAACATGGCGGGGATGATCGCGGCCAATGTGGTGCGCGGCGATGCGGAGATTGCGCCTTGGAATGAATTGGACTCAACGGGAGCGTTTCTTTTGGACGTGCGTCAGCCGAGCGAGTTTGACGCTGGATCGATTCCGGGTTCAGTCAATATTCCGCTGGGCCTGCTACGGTCTCGTCTGGGCGAGTTACCCACAGACAGAGAGATATGGATCAATTGCGGCGTTGGGCAGCGTGCATACTACGCTTGCCGTATCCTGTCTCAGCATGGTTTGCAAGCTCGCAATCTATCGGGAGGATACAGCACGTATCGTGTTCTGCGTCCATAGGCGCAAGTGGTTGCGATTTGGATTCAACGCTCTGGACTTCAGAATGGCTTTGACTGCCGGATGGACAGGCCGGGGTTTCTTTACATTCATAAATGGGGAAAGTAATGCTTCAAGAGATGGCTGGAAACGAGCAAAAAGCACGCATCGGCGCTCGCTCACAATCTTCGTGCTTTGCTTGCGGCCCCGACAATTCCCGCGGGCTGCGTCTCCATTTTCAGAGAAACGAAGATGGAGAGATGGCAGCCGAGTGGATTCCAGAATCAGAGCTGGAAGGCTTTCGAGGAATTGTACATGGGGGAATCGTCAGCACGGTCCTGGATGAAGCCATGTCCAAGGTTGTTGCTGCATCGGGAGCAAAGGCTCTTACTGCTGAACTTCGCGTTCGCTTTCGGCAACAAGTTCCCTCTGGATGTATCGCCCAAGTCAGGGGATGGATCGACAGCCAGAACAAACGCATGACGAAAACCGAAGCGGTGCTGGTCTCCTCCGATGGAAGCGAACTCGCTCACGCGTGGGCAACTTTCCTTGCGTTGAAATATCCGGGAGACATCCAATCTTAGTGGGCAACTGTATCCGTGAGGAGATTGCTTTTGACACCTACCCTGTTAGCTGAATTGTTGCTCTCAGAAGGTGGGTCTTCGTATCCTTGCCCTGTTTTTCAGAGGTGTTCGATTTGCCGCTCTGTGTAGTTTGGCGGCGTTTGGCGTGTTCGTACAAATTTAACAATGGAGGGTTAGCACAATGATTTGGATCAAGGCTGAAACAATGAGTTGGATAATGGCCTTGGCAATATCGGCAATTGCTGGAGGAGTACTCTTGCACGGCCAATCCGTTCAAATCTCACCTGAGGCCGCGCAGGCGTATCTCAAGAAAGGAGCATTGGTAATCGATGTGCGCACTCCAGCCGAATTCGGCGCGGGCCATCTGCCGAATGCGATCAACATTCCGCTTCAACAAATTGAATCGGGAGCGCCTTTGCCCTTGAAGGACAAGAATCAGGTATTGCTGCTGCATTGCCAAGGCGGGGTGCGAAGTGCCAAGGCAACGAAATTATTGAGTGGCATGGGTTACACCAATGTCTTCGATCTTGGGGCATACAGCAGAGCGGCACAGATCGTGGCCGGCAAGTAAGCAGTTTCCAACTTCCAGTTTAGTCTTCGAACCGCTGATTGGCAGATCGACGATCAGCGGTTCGTGCTAAAGTACGGCACGAGGTTGTTCTGTGCTTGTCATCCCCAGCAGCCGCAGGTATTCCTTGGTAAGGATGGCACGCAGGCGGAGTGAAACGGCTGGATCACACGGAATTGCCAGCGAGCGGCATTGATCGATAGCCGTGCGCAGCTTCCGAAGGAATGCGATGCAAGCTGGACACGCCTCGATATGCCCGCGCATTGCTTCGCAGGTTTTGGGTTCAACTCGGCCATCCAGATACTCTGACAAATTCGAAAACAGTTCGCGGCACTCTGCCGAGCTTTGCTCATTATGAGCTTGGATGTCCTTGGATTTATTCTTCACTCGATTGCGGTCATCCGCCTTTTGGGGCGCAACCTCCAGCAGTTTGTTCATCTCTTTACGTACAGAGAGGCGCGCACGATGCAGCCGAACCCGAACGGTTCCCGGCTGAAGGTTGAGTACCTGCGCTACCTGTTCGGTCGTCAGTTCCTCCATGTCGCAAAGCACAAGAACAATGCGCAGTTGCGCAGGAATCAGCAACACCGCCTGGTGTAACAGATGAACTTGCTCGGCATGAAGCAGACGGCCCTCCGGGCTCTCGGCTGTATTTTGCAACAACCGTTCCAATTCCGCTTCATTTGGCATCAATTCATCCAGGGAAAGAAGATGCCTGGAAGCATAAGTCGGTTTTCGACGCATACGCCAACAGCGGTTCTTGGTTACGGTATAAAGCCATACAGCAAGGGCCTGCGGATCATGAATTTTGGCTAAGTGATCCAGCGATCGGAAGAGAACTTCCTGCGTAGTATCCTCTGCGTCTTCTGGATGCCCGCAGACCTTCATGCTGAAAGAATAGACCGTGTTCTGCAGCAAGCCGATTGCTTCTCCAATAGCTTCAGGAGTATTGCGGCGCAAGAGATCGGCGGCTTGAGTCAGTTCGGGGCGCATGGATTCAGTCTTTCGAGCTCCAGTTCAGTATATTCTTTCCATGCATTTATTCAGCACAGGAATCTCCGTTTGAAGATGTGCTTTTGGCAGGGCTGTTGACCATCAACAAAAGTCCTCGATGTTCATTGAGCACATCGCTTATCGGTGTCGCTGACTTTCATCGCTTCTTCAATCATCTGGATGCAGATCGGACAGATTTTCATCAACCACTCGCGGGATTGTGGTATTTCGGCTTCGGCGCCAGAAGCAATCCAGGCACGTAGCAAGGCAATCGCGAGGGCCGCTTCAGCTCCTGGTCGGCTCGCCTCCAACCGGTACATCTGCCGATAGACTTCATCTTTGAGACGCTCGCTCCACTTGCATGGGGAACCGGCCGTGCTTTTGCGCGGAGTCATAGCGATCTCTCTCCATCGATATTTCCCTGAATAAGCCAGGAGTACTTTCCGACATTGCTTTGCTTGACATCCACGAAGCTGGTCGCTTGCAGAGAGTCCGCCGCATCAGAAGCACTGAGGCGATGATTGAGCGGCGGCCCGTGCTCTGGCTCAACATCCGGCCGCCAGTCGAGAATCGCGATGTGACCTCCAGCCTTCAATAGCCGCTTGGCCTCTCGCAGAAAATCAATGCGCTCTGCTAGCTCATGCCACACTAACGCCAGAAAAACAAGATCGCAAGATACGTCTGGCAGCCCCGTTGAATCTGCATCTGCATTGATCGCACGGATGTTGGAGATGCCTCCCGTATCCAGCTTGAACTGTAGGCGCCCAAGCATTTCAGCCTGACAATCAATCGCATATACCAAGCCGAGAGGTCCTACTGCTTGTGCCAGGGGCAGAGAAAAGTATCCGGTTCCAGCGCCGATATCCGCGATCACATCACCGGGTTGGACCCCCAGAGCGTCAATCACCATTGCTGGCGGAAGCCAGAGTAAGCGCTCCGGATCGTCGAGCCTGTGCGCCTTCGATACATCCATCAGTCGATCATTCATATCATCCTCACTTGCCCGTGGGGCAGGCAGCATCCTTCATTCCCATGGCGCGAAAGATCGACATGGCAGGGCACCAGTTGGTGAAGGCAGACTGCATGAGGTTGAGCCCGACGAACGCTGCTAGCCAGAGCCAGTTCGGCGAAAAGAAGTGGGCGAGTGCAAGTGAAAGCAGAATCATCAATCCTGCCATGAGTCGTACAGCGCGTTCAACGGTCATAAAGTTTCTCCTTCTGGGTTGTTGGGTTCACAGGCAATTGCAGAGTCAGGGCACTTGTGAACCATGTAATAGAGGATAGGAATCGTCGGCCATGACAGAAAGGTTGACGCGACGGCTCCAGCAATCAGTGACAAGGCAAGCCCCTGAAAGATGGGATCGGAGAGAATCACGCTGGCACCGACAACAACGGCAGCCGCGGTCAATAGCATGGGGCGGAAGCGGGTCGCACCCGCATCGATCACCGCTTCGGCCAGAGGCATTCCCTGGCGAATGCGAAGCTCGATGAAGTCGACGAGAATAATCGAATTGCGCACGATGATGCCGGCGCCGGCAATGAAGCCGATCATCGACGTGGCGGTGAAGAACGCGCCGAGCATGGCGTGTGCTGGCATGATGCCGACCAGAGTAAGCGGAATGGGAGCCATGATGATCAGCGGCACAATGAAGGAACGGAACCAGCCGACCACCAAAACGTAAATGAGGATGAGTACCGCGGCAAACGCGAGGCCCATATCGCGAAAGACCTCGATGGTGATCTGCCACTCGCCGTCCCACTTCATTGAGTAATGATCGGTGGATTCCGGCATCGCCGAGTTGTAACGGGTCAGAGTATATCCAGCGGGCAGCGTGAGATGATCAAGAGCCTTGTTCATCTTTAGAATCGCATAGACCGGACTCTCTTCCGCTCCAGCCACGTCGCCTGTTACATACACCACGCGGTGCAGGTTCTTGTGATAGATGGCAGGCTCGATTGTCTCGTGGGTGATGGTCACCAGTTCTCGCAACGGGACCATCGCGCCGTCGGCTCCGGGCAGGTGAATGCTCTCCAGGGCCTGCTCGGAAGATCGATCCGCGCGCGCGAGTTCGACGGTGACTGGAATGGGCTCTCGGGAGTTCCGGTCATGATCCAAACCAACCTCGAGACCCGATGTTGCCAGTGCCAACGTTCGGGCTACATCGGAGACGGCAATGCCATGCTGCGCCGCCTTCACTGCATCGACATGAATCGCAAGCCTCTGCTGCGGGTCTTCAACGTACCAATCGGTGTCTACGACTCCCGCGGTCTGCTGAAAAATCGTCTTGATCTGCTGCGCGACCCGAGTCTGTCCGTCGAGATCGGGTCCGTAAATCTCGGCCACCAGCGTTTGCACCACAGGCGGTCCTGGCGGCACTTCGCTGACTTGAATGCGCGCGCCATATTGATTGCCAATGGCGATCAACAGCGGGCGCAGCCGCTTGGCGATCGTGTGGCTCTGGTCATGGCGCTCTTTGGCGGGCAGCAGGTTGACCTGAATGTCCGCCTGATTGGGCAGGCGGCGCATATAGTAATGGCGCACCAGCCCGTTGAAGTTATATGGGCCTGACGTTCCAGCATAGACCTGATAGTTGAGCACGTCGGGCTGTCGTGCTAGTTCGCTTCCTAAAGCCTGCGCAACGCGAGCTGTCTGTTCCAGCGGCGTTCCATCGGGCATATTGATGACCACCTGGAGTTCGCTCTTGTTGTCGAATGGCAACATCTTGACGCGCACCAGTCCCAAGGGAACCAGCGCCACGGATGCGAGCAGCAGCACGATTACGCCAGCGAAAAAGATTGTGCGATTCCGTGCCGAGTTGATCAGCGGCGTCATGACTCGGCGATAGGTCCGCGTTCTCCAGTTTTCCTGCTCCGGTTCGAGCAGGTGCGCGCCCGTCAGGTGTTTTCCCACAAGCCGCAGCGCCGCCCACGGCGAAACCACGAAGGCCACCATCAGCGAAAAAAGCATCGCCGCGGAAGCGCCCACTGGGATGGGCCGCATGTAGGGCCCCATCAGGCCGCGAACAAAAGCCATGGGCAGCACGGCGGCGATGACAGCAAAAGTAGCTAGGATCGTGGGGTTTCCCACCTCGGCAACCGCTTCGACCGCGATTTCACTCATCGGCCGACCACGATTCTCCGGCAGTCTGAAGTGCCGCACCATGTTCTCGACGACGACAATCGCATCGTCGACAAGAATGCCGATCGAGAAGATCAACGCGAACAGTGTGACCCGGTTGATGGTGTAGCCAAGGAAATAGAAGATCGACATCGTGAGCGCGAGTGTTACAGGGATGGCCAACAGCACCACACCCGACTCGCGCCAGCCGAGAAAGAGCGCGACGAGAAGCGTAACGGAGAGCGTTGCCAGAAGCAGGTGCTCCAGCAACTCATCTGATTTTGCTTTCGCTGTTTCACCGTAGTTACGGGTGATCGTCATGGTCACATCGGATGGGATTGTGACGCCCTGCATCTCATGCACGCGCTTGAGCACGGAGTTCGAGATGTCGGTTGCGTTGGTGCCCTTGCGCTTGGCCACGGTGATCGTAACCGCAGGATATTGGCGCGGAGACTGGGATGCGCCCGCACTGACATGGGTCGTTCCGAAGAGAACATAGTCGAACGGATCGGCAGCGCCGTCGATGATCTTGTCGGCAACGTCGCGCAGATAGACGGGGCGTCCGTGATCGACGGCGACTACAACAGCCTCAAGGTCCTCGCGCCGGGTGAAGAGATTGCCGACATCGACGCGAATTTCGGTATTGTTCTCGGCAAAGCTGCCCGCCTGCAAGCTGGCATTGGCGGCCTGTAGATGGCCAACGATCGCCATCGGTGACAGTCCGTAGGCATTCAGCTTTGTCGTGCTCAGCACCACGCGCATCGAGCGCGGAAGTCCGCCGATGATTGCCGTCTCGGAAACGTTGTCGACCTGTTGAATGCTATGTTGCATTTCGTCGGCGATGGCGCGCAACTGATAGCCGTTGTAATTTTCGCCCCAGAGTGTCAAAGACAGGATAGGAACGTCGTCAATGGAGCGGGCCTTGATGATCGGCTGCGAGACTCCGGGCGGCATCCGGTCGAAGTTCGAGTAGAGCTTGCTATAGACCTTGATGAGCGCATCTTCCTGTGGAGTCCCGACCAGAAAGCGCACGATCACCAGGCTCTGACCGGGCATGGACGTGGAGTAGACATACTCAACGCCAGAGATCTGATGCACCAGAGTCTCGATGGGCAGCGTAACGCGCTGTTCGACTTCGGCCGGAGAGGCTCCAGGCATCGCTGTGGCGATGTCGAGCATAGGAACGAGGATCTGCGGTTCTTCTTCGCGCGGAATGATGGCCACAGCGAAGATTCCGAGCGCGAGCGATGCGGCGATGAAGAGCGGCGTCAGCTTGGAGTTGAGAAACGCGCGCGCCAGGCGGCCGGCGATACCGAGGTCAAGCTTGCTGGGCGGATTCGTCATGGCTGGGCCTCTATTCTTTTGCCAGACAGATCGCGGTCGCCGGGAAGGTCGACCAGTCTTTCACCAGCAGAGATACCCGACAGCACTTCGACAAGCTCTTTCTGCGCAGCGCCCAATGTGATCGAGCGAAGCTGCGCAATGCCGTTGGTGTCGATAACATACACACAGTTCAGCGAGCCGCGCAGAACCACGGCGGAGCGCGGAACCAGAATTGCTTGACGTGTTCCGGTCGCAAATTCAGCGGCTCCGTACATCCCCGTATGCAATTGGCTCGAAGGAGCCAGATCGATCTTGACCAGAAAACTATGGCTGGCCGGGTCGGCGGCGGGAACGATCTCTGCAACGGTTCCAGTGACTTCGTCATTGGGGACAGCAGTGAACGCCAAGGGAACCTTCATTCCTTTGCGAATGCTTCCAATCGTCGACTCATCGACCGCAGCCTGAAGCTGCAAGGGGCTGGCGCTCTCTATCTGAAGCAAAGGCACGCCCGGCGCGGCTAGCGTTCCGGGATCGACCATCCGCGCCGTCACCACCCCGGCAAAAGGTGCGCTTAACCGTGTATAGCCCAGCATGGCCCGAGCGCCTTTTTCCTGCGCCCTGACCGCGTCCCCTTGCGCGCGCAAGGCATCCACGCCAGCCGTAGCCGCCTGGGCCCGTTGCGCCACCTCATCCATCTCCTGCGGACTGACGCTTTTCTCTGCCTGCAGCTGCTTGTAGCGAGCCAGTGTGCTGGCGGCGAGCGCCGCTTGGGTTTGCGCTGCGGCCTGCTGGTTCTCGGCAGCCTTGACAGCGGCCTGTGCCTGATCCACGGAGGCGCGCAGAGTCGCATCGTCGAGTACGGCAAGTGTTTGCCCGGCCCGCACATTGTCTCCCTCACGCACCAGCACTTGCTGGATACGGCCAACGACCTGGGCTGAGATCGTTGCTGATTCCCGAGCGTGCAAGGTCCCGGTAGCGCGCACCATCATTGGAGCCTCTTGCTGGCGGCTTTCGACGACTCGCGCCGTTGCGGTCTGCGCAGTTGCCGGTGAGACGGACTCGGTCGAGTGGCACCCGGCCAACATTGCCGAAGAGGCGGCGATCAGGCAACCATATAGAAGCACTTTCATTGCAATTCCTCCGCCGCTTCGGGAGTCAGTGTCCCCGTCGCGTAAAGTTGTGTGGCATATGCCGAGGCATTTCCATAAACGGCGTGCCAGTAGTTGGCCTGGCTCTGTCTTTCGGCATCTTCGCCGCGCAGCAGATCGGTGATGGTCGCAAGGCCCGCCGTGTAGCGATTGTGCAAAATGCGCAGGCTCTCGGCCGATTGATCCATCGCGGCTCGTGCCGTCTCCATGGATAGTTCCGCTGTCCGCCGTTGAATGTGCGCTTGGCTGACAGCAAGACGAACACGCTGCTGGTAAGAGGCCAACTGCGCATCGATCTTTTGCTTCGTCGCTGTCTCTCGCGCCAACTCGGCGCGCTTGCCGAAGGGCAGAATGTCGATTCCGATCTGAACTCCGGCAACCCAGTTATTGCCGCCGGAGCCGGTCAGCGATCCGCGATCCTCCTCCCAGTTGCCGTAGGCGCTCACGTGCGGTCCAAAGCTTGACTTCGCCGCTCCCACCGCCTGGACTTGCGCCGATTGCGCCTCTCCCATTGCCGCTAGATCAGGACGCATTTTAACGGCAGTAGCCAACTCTTGATCAAGCGGCTGCGAAGGAAACGTGTGCGCTTCTATAGGCCGCAACGTGGTCGTTCTTAGGTCCGTGTCGCCCATTGCTACTCGCAGCTGCGCCCACGCCATCTCGAGATCGCCTTGGGCTGCGATCAACTCCTGCTTGCGCGCAGCCGCGTTCACCTCGGCCGACATGCGATCCGACTCGACCGCAAGCCCCGCCTTGACGTGGTCCTCGACCGTGCTGAGCAACGCCGCGACCGTCTCCTGTTCATGCTGGGCGACTTCGATCTCCCGCTCGGCATAGAGCACCGACTCGTAGGCTTGCACAACATCAAGCACGATCTTCTGGTTAACAGCCTTCGCGTTCGACGCGGCGCTCTTTTTCATCAGGTCGGAGCCGCGGATCGCCCTCTCCGTCTTGAACGAGTCGAAGGCCATCCACGAGCCGGAGAAGCGAGTGGAAAAGTTGCCGATCGGCTGAGGCCGGTTCAAGCTGTTCAAAGCGAAGTCGGCCTGCGCAAATTGGCGCTGCCGCAGGCGCATGCCGAAGGCATATACAGGGTCATCTCCGCGCGAGATGTCTTCGGTGAAGCTGAGTTGCGGAAACAGAGATGTGCGGGTCAGGCGGGCTGTGGCGGAGGCGGTTTTCTCGTCGGCTCCCGCAACCGCCGCCTCTGGGTTTTGTCCCAGCGCCCTGTCGATGGCCTGCCGAAGCGTCATCTCCGTTGTCTGCGCTCCGGCTCCGCCACTCCAGATACAGCAGAAGATCAAGAGCCAATTGACTGGATTTCGGTTCGGCTTCATTGTATGTTCGGTCCTTTTTGTGCGCTCATTAGAACAAAGTCATGAATGGAACGATTCGTTACAAGATTTGCGAATTTATTTTCGCGGGGTGGCAAGCTCTGTCGGCGCGTCCTGCTTGTCGAACCGGTCATCCGGAGCCTTCGTGGGAGCCCAACACGTTGTCCTTCGCCTTCAATCGTCGCCTTCCTGATGAGTTCAGAAGCTGATTCAAGAAGGCTTACGAGGATATGGTACGCCTTTATAGTAGTAAACTACACCTAGATCCTGGACTTGCGATGGTGCGGTTCCCTCTTCGGTATGTCCGTGTGGGGATTGACGAATGGGCGCCGTCTGTATTTCCGTTCTATCCTTATTAGGTGATTCCCTCAGTCCCTCTTTAGCCCCTCGCCGCACGATATTGGAACGGCGGTTGGCATTGTCGTCGGCCCAACCTCGTTATCAATCTGGTATCGGGCAGTTTGGATGCGCCTGTGACCAAAGTCATTGTTCGCTCTCCGTCCATACGCTACTCTTCCGCTTAGATGGAAATAGAGACCATGGACACTCAAGTGGTAGACAACATCTCCTTGCACGAAAGAGGCAAGAAGCTCAATCGTCGTTTCGTGGCCGACCGTTCGCAACGCATCCGGCATTGTATGCAGGGTCTGTTTATGGTTTTGAACGGTTGGATTGGCATACAGTTCTTCCTCTGGGTCCGCTATTTTGAGCGCGGAGAAAGCACTCTCTACGTCCCGCGGCCCGCCGGCGTCGAAGGCTGGCTACCCATCGCCGGCATGATGAACTCCAAGTATTTCCTGCTCACCGGGCGCGTGCCGGCTATCCATCCGGCGGCCATGGTATTGTTTGTGGCCTTTCTGCTGATGAGTCTCCTGCTGAAGAAAGCATTCTGCGCGTGGCTCTGCCCAGTGGGAACGTTTTCGGAGCTTCTATGGAAATTGGGCCGCAGAATCTTCGGGCGCAATCTACGTCTGCCTCGTTGGGCCGACATTCCGCTGCGCGGCCTGAAATACTTGTTGCTCGGATTCTTTGTCTTCGTCATCGGCGCGATGTCCGCCGAGGCGTTGGAGAGTTTCATGGCCGCGCCCTATGGCCTGGTGGCAGACGTGAAGATGCTGAATTTCTTTCGCGACATGGGGCAGACAGCGGCCATTGTCATTGCTCTCTTGGTTCTCGGCTCCATGCTGGTCCAGAACTTCTGGTGCCGATATCTATGTCCCTATGGCGCGCTAATGGGGTTGGTCTCACTGCTGAGTCCGATAAAGATCCGCCGGGACGCCGAGGCTTGTATTGATTGCGGGAAGTGCGCTCGGGCCTGTCCGGCCGGTTTGCCGGTAGATCGCCTTTTGCAGATCAGGTCAGCGGAGTGCACTGCGTGCCTGGTGTGCGTCTCGGCTTGTCCACAGCAAGATGCATTGCAGTTCGCGTTTGCGCCGAGGCGGGCCGCAGCGCCCACGCAACGCTGGTTCCGTCGCACCCTCGGACCTCTGGTTGTCACCGGCATTCTCGCGTACATATTCTTTGGGCTGATACTTTTTGCCCGAGTCACGAGCCATTGGCAGACGAACATCCCTCGCGCCGTCTATACAAACCTGGTACCACATGCGAACGAATTGTCCCATCCTGGTATGTAAAAGGGTGCCATACGAAGAGACCATCACCCTCTCTAGCCGACCTGGCTAGCGAAAGACTAATCTTCAATCGCACGCAGAGGCGGGGCGGAACCTGAGTTTCGCCCCGCCTCTACAAGCCTATTTTCTTCGCAGGCTGAATTCCCGTCCGATGGTTGCGAGCGTCTCTGCGTCCAATGCTTGTGCTGCATAAGGAAACACGATGGTCTCTTCCACATGAATATGCCCTGTATAGATCTCCTTCAGTTGTTTGGTTTCGGAAGACAGTTGGTTTTCATCCTCCGTAGCCAATCTGCCGACAGAGATCCAGGTCATGTAGAAGTGCTCGATCGACTTGTGCAGGCGACTTGCATGGCGATGTTCCGATTGGAGTTGCGCAATCGACTCAACCGCAGGGGTGAACTTGGCGCGCAACCGCGGAAACAGCGACTCCTCTTCGTCACTCGTATGTCTTTCCCCGCCTTGCCGAAAGTAGTGGAGAGCAGTCTGCACAGCGCTGATCTCTTCCTCGGTCATTTCTCTGCCACAGGCTCGTTGAATAACGCTGCACAGGATGCCAAGGAAACGTTCAATTCTACGATGGCAGTCTGTGAGCATTCCAATTGGATCGTCGAATCCGCTGTCCGGTTTCGCCCCAATTTGTATCGCCATACTTGTCTTCCTTTCTATCCACATGATTCCAATTTGATTCATGGAATCACGGGTTTTGAAGTTTGATCCAACACTAAATGCCTCACGCTCCCTGCAGAACATGAAGAGCCGTCGACTTCCTCATACTCGGAACAGGTTGAACGTACCCCTTCGGAATGTAAACACAACACGGTTCCTCCGCGTTTGGATTCCCGGTCAGTGCATAGGCACGGGCTCGTGAACCACCGCAGATTTCCTTGAATTCACACTGACCGCACTTCCCCTCCAGGTTCGAGGTGTCTCTCAGACTCTGAAAGAGAGCCGACTCGCGGTAAAGGCTGCTCAATCCCTGTTGGCGAATGTTGCCTGCAGACAACGGCAGGAATCCGCTCGGAAATACTTCTCCGGTGTGAGCGATGAAGACAAAGCCCTTGCCGTCGTTCAGGCCGCGCGGCGCCCGCCCAATGGCATCAGCGGACTTGTCCTGGATTGTGTGTGTTTCAACGCCGGCCTTACGCTCAGCGACTCTCTGCTGCAACATAAAGCGTCTGTAATGCTGCGCCTCGGTGGTTTTGATATCAAAGCTCGCTGTCTTTGAGAGACCGTAGATCTTCGCGAAGACTTGTTCAAACTCATCGGCATTCAGCAGATCGTCGAGTCTTCCGCGTCCCGTGGGAACCAGGAAGAAGACGCTCCATAGCGTTATGTTCAGGCTCTCAATGAGGGCGACAATTGCATCGATTTCAGCAATGTTCCTGCGGCTGAAAGTCGTATTGATTTGGACGGGGAGACCGATAGCGTTGGCCCAACGAACCGCGTCGAGTGTCCGCACAAACGACCCGCTCATTCCACGGAATGCGTCGTGGGTCTCGGCGCTAGCTCCGTCCATACTGACTGCAAGCCTGGCTAGTCCAGCCTCCTTGAGCCGGACAACAATCTCCCGTGTCAGCAACGGTGTGGCGCTCGGCGTGAGGGATACGCGAACTCCGGCGGAATGAGCGTGGCCGATTAACTCGAACAAATCGGGCCGTTTGATCGGGTCACCTCCCGTGAGCACAAAAACTGGAACCTTCAAGGCCGCAATCTGATCGATCAGGCGCTTGCCCTCAGCGGTGCTGAGTTCCATTGGGTGGCGATCCGGCTGGGCGGAGGCGCGGCAATGCACACACGCCAAGTCGCAGGCCTGTGTCACTTCCCAGATGGCAATGAATGGGCGTTCGTTGAAGTCGATCGTATTGATTTGCGGGTTCATGGCCTTATGAGACTGCCGTTGCGGCATCCCGCGCAGTGACCAAAGTCGCTTCCTGCTAGAATTCCCGAGTGACCTCTCAACGCATCGATCTCGCCGCAGTCCTCGGAAAAACCGCATTGCTCTCAAGTCTTTCTCAGGCTGAGCTGCAAATGCTTGCAGCCAGATCCGTGCGCAAGTTATTTAGTACAAGTGAGTTACTGTTCTCTGAAGGCGAGCCGTGCAACGGACTGCATATTATTGCGCGGGGCAAGGTTCGCCTCTTCAAGACCTCCGTGAACGG
>CAZNAW010000068.1:0-13756 GCA_964571165.1 uncultured Occallatibacter sp.
GTCTTAGGACGGGTTCACCAGCGCATTGCTCACGGCCCAGTGGGCCGGATTCTATCTTCCTTTGAAATCGCCCAGAGTCTACGTGCGGCGTGAAAATGCCGTATGCTGGCTCAGGTGTATCCAGTTCTCTTCCACATCGGTGCAATTCTCATTCCGGCCTATGGCGCCATGGCGGCGTTGGGCGTGTTGCTGGGGCTGTTTCTGGCGCAGCGGACGGCGCGGATTGCAGGCGTGAATGCCGGGCAGGTGTGGAACCTGTGCGTGGTGGCCTTGTTCACGGCCCTCGTTGCCCAGCGGTTCCTGCTGGTCGTGATCAACTGGAGCGATCTGCGCCGGAACCCCTCGTGGATGCTGCGGTTGGCCATGATTCATCATCCGTTGCTGGCGGCGGCGGGGGTGCTGGCCGGCGTGGGATCGGCGCTGGCGTATGTGCGCTGGCAGCGGATGCCAATGGCTACGACGGCCGACGCTCTAGCCGCGCCGCTGGCAATGGGGCTGGGTTTTGAGCAACTGGGCGCACTGCTGGCGGGGTCGGGATATGGAACAGAGGCAGGCGTGCGCTGGGCGGTGACTTACACCAGTCCGCTGGCCGCCCGTTGGAGCGGGACGCCGCTGGGTATTCCGCTGCATCCGGTGCAGGCGTATGCGGCGCTGGCGTTCCTGATCCTCTCAATCTTGCTGCTGGCGGGGCTGACGGCAAGACGCCAGCAGGGCGATGTGGCCGGGTTGGGTCTGCTGGGAGCCGGCGTAACGATTTTCATCACCGAGTTTTGGCGCGATCCCGAGGGACGCGGCGTGACGTTGTGGGGCGCGCTGGACGGTCCTCAGTTGGCAGCTGTGGCGCTGGTGCTGGCTGGAGGGTTGGTACTGCTTGAGCGCAGAGGCGCGCGCACGAAAAGGGACACGAAGGACGAGGTAGCTCATGGTTAATGCCGGAGATGATCCAAGGCGCGTGATCGAAGTGCCCGCAGAGGCAGCCGGGCAGCGGCTCGACCAGTTTCTGGCCGCGCAAATGGAGGGGGTGAGCCGCTCGCGCGTGCAATTGCTGATGGAGCAGGGCGATGTGCTGGTGAATGGTGAGCGGGAAAAGGCCAGCTTGAAACTGCGCGGAGGCGAGCGGATCGACGTGACTGGCGAGCCGCATCCCGCGCCGCTGAAGGCCACGGCGGAAGACATTCCGCTGGACGTGGTGTTTGAAGACGACGACCTAGCGGTGGTGAACAAGCCTGCGGGAATGATGGTTCACGCCGGTTCGGGGCAGAATGAGGACGCGCGTAGCCGGGGCACGCTGGTGAACGCACTGCTCTACCGCTTCAAGACGCTGTCGTCCACTGGAGGCGAGTTGCGTCCGGGGATTGTGCACCGGCTGGACAAAGACACCAGTGGGCTGATTGTGGTGGCCAAGAACGACCGGGCCCACGCGGCGCTGGGCGAGATGTTTTCGAGCCGCCGCATCAAGAAGACCTACATTGCTCTGGTGCAGGGCGCGGTGGAGCGGGAGAAGGGCACCATCAATGCCGGCGTGGGGCGCGACCCGGTGCGGCGCACGCGCATGACCGTGCAACCTACCGAAAACGCGCGTTCGGCCGTCTCTCATTACGAGGTGATACGCCGCCTGGCCAGCCGCTTTGGCAAGTTCACGCTGGTGCGTGTGCGCATCGAGACCGGCCGGACTCACCAGATCAGGGTGCATATGGCGTCGATCGGGCATCCGGTGGTTGGCGATACTCTCTATGGCGGCGCAGGACAACTGACGGACCAGGTGGCCTCGCAGGCCGCGCAGTCCAAAGCCGCGCGGCGCAAGGCGGAACCGGAAAGGCTGCGGCTGGGACGGAACTTTCTTCACGCCGCGAAGCTTGAGTTCACGCATCCCGCAACGGGAAAGCTGTTGCAACTGGAGGCGCCGCTGCCGGAGGAGTTGCAGAGTTTTTTGAGCCGGCTGGAAGACGGGGAAACCGCCCGGCCACAATCCACGCGCGGCCAGGGATGCGATGGGCGGGCGCCATTGATAAAATGAGGGAGCTATGAACAGACAGTTCTCGACCCCGGCGACAAAGACCCGTCGCTTCGCACCAGTGAGCATGAATCGCTTGCCACGCCCAGAGGGCACCCGTCCAAGTGGATGGAAAACCTGGTTCTTTGGCCTGTTGCTTGCGGCGGTGTTTCCCGCGGCCGCTCTGCTTGCGCAACAACCCGCGACCCCTGCGGCAGCGCCGCAGACCGGCCAGGCCGCGCCAACGCCGGCAGCGCCGCAGACGGGGCCCCAGACTGCCGAGCAACCCGATGTAAACGCGCCCACCATCGTCATTAACGCGAATGAGGTCAACCTCATCTTCACGGTTACTGACAAGCACGGGCACTACAATCCCAACCTGCGGCAAAGCGACTTTGCGCTGCTTGATGACCAGAAAGCGCCGGCGAAGGTGAATTCCTTTCACCAGCAGATCAATCTTCCGCTGCGCGTGGGCATCGTGATCGACGCCAGCACTTCGATTCGCTCCCGCTTTCAATTCGAGCAGCAGTCGGCGACCGAGTTTCTGCTGCAGATACTCAAGGCCCGCAGCGATCGCGCTTTCGTGATGGGGTTCGATGTCACGCCCACGGTGACCCAGGACTGGACCAACAACCTCGATGGGCTGGAGACGGGCATCAACCGGCTGCGCCCCGGTGGCGGCACGGCGCTGTTTGATGCTGTGTATACGGCCTGCCGCGACAAACTGCTGGACGTTTCGCGCGGGCAGGAACCGGTGCGCAAGGCGATGGTGTTGATCTCAGACGGCGACGACAACCAAAGCCGCGTTCACCCGGATGAAGCCATCAAGGAATGCCAGCGGGCGGAAACCATCATCTACGCCATCAGCACCAACTGGACTCCCAGCCGCGGGAAGGGCGATGAAGTGCTCACGCGGATGGCTACGGAAACCGGCGGCCAGGCCTTCTTTCCCGACTCGGTTGAAGATATATCCATCAGCTTTTCACAGATTGAAGAGGAACTGCGCAGCCAGTACTCGTTAATCTATACGCCGGCCGATTTCAAGTATGACGGAGCATTCCGCCCCATTTACCTCTATTGCAACGACCGGCGCTACGTGGTGCGCGCCAAGAAGGGGTACTTCGCGCCGCGCCAGTAAAGGCAATACATTCCTCCTGTTCTTTGCATCCGAGATGGCTGTGCGTCCCGTTTCAGGACGTCATGTGGCTCTCTGTCCGCATTTGGCCCGTCGGCAGATTCTTCTGTTTTTTATCTCACGCATAGCTGCCGGGGCGCGATGAAATAGAGGAGGCTGTTCCAAGAGTTCCTCAATCAAACTGCCGCGTGGCTTGCAGGATTTCAAGCCTGCGCGCCGCACCGGGAAAGATGGGGGAAAACCGGAATTGGCCAAACCGCGGAAGGGCATTGCGGACTGGGGGAGATGCGGTGATCCGGCAGGCGATATCGTGCGACATCTGCGGAGCGGAGAAGAAGCAGACGAACCACTGGTTTGTGGCCCATGAACACGGAGGAGAACTTCGGGTGAGCGGGTGGAACTCGCGAAACCGGATGCGTCCCGGGTCAAAGCATTTGTGCGGGCAAACCTGCCTGCACAAACTGGTGGACGACTTCATGGCGAGAGACCTGGCAGCGCGTGCGCAGGCGAGCGTCGCAGACGAAGCCGACGTGGAAGAGCAGGCTGGGAGCACCGATGCGAGCCTGACCTCAGACGCGGCTTATGTTGAAACCATGTCCTCCGCGCGGCTGGTCACGCAGCCTGCGCCTGTCCTGCCCCAACAGATCCCGATGAAAGCCGGGGTTGGGCTGGTTGCCATGCCGGGAAGGCTTCAAACCGCGGTGCCTGCGCCGCTGCCTCCCGAGGAAACACCGGGTTATGCGTCGCGCAACTGGCGTGCGGAAGCGTGGGACCGGGAACGGGAGCGCGAACTGCGGGCGCTTGAGCGGCGTCCGGATATTGCGGCGCGGCGGCGCGCGAATTCATAACCGGCTCCAGTAACGGACCGACGGCGATTTCAGGCTCAGGCAGGTTCCAGTGCTTGTCTGCATTACGCAGCGCCGAAGCTGCTGAAGATGGGCAAAATGATCAATAAATCCGCGCCGGCATGAAACAAGACCGATCCCCATATGCCCTCGCTCTTCTGCATAAGCCATCCCCAGACGATTGAAAGCACGAGGGTGACGAGCAGAAAACCCCATAGGTTCGGCGCGTAAGTGACCTGCATGTGCGCCAGGGTGAAGGCCAGCGCGGTGGACACGATGGCCAGCCATTTACCCATCAGCGGCTCGTATCGTCCGAGAAACAACCCGCGGAAGAGAAGTTCCTCCATAAATGCGTTGGATATCACAAATAGCAGGATCCATGGGGCCAATGGCATGAGCCTGGCCGCGCCGAGAGCTTTGATGGCCGGTTGTTGAAGGGTCAGGACCAAACATGCGGCAGCGGTAATCAAGCCCACGCTCAGGCCGAGCTGCAAACGACCTTTCCGAATGTAGAGGGATGCGAGATCCTCACCGCAGAGCCTCACCATGGCAAGAACTCCGAGCACGATCAGCGAAGCTTGCAAAAACTTGGCCACAGCGATTCCGATCGGCGTTTGCGTTGTCAGGCCGAAGAGCTTAAGCCCACTGTCTGCCAAAAAGAACCCTAACGAAAGGCTAAAAACTGCCGTGAACCAGGCAAAGAAGACCGGCCGAAAACTGCTCAACCGGCGCCCATCGCGTGCGGTCCACCACAGAGCGCCAAAGAGGACAAGGAGTCCGATTCTTGCGGCGTAATTGGCCCAAACCGGCATAAGGGGCACAAAGGTCATGGTGAGCGCAAAGATGAGGAAACCGCAGAGGGTGAATAGCACGAAAAGGCCGAATCTCATGAATATCTTCCGCCGAATTCTCAGTTTTCATGCGAGAGGAGCTTATCACTCCATGCCTTTTTCCGCTGTGAGCAGGGTAAGCAGTCCGGCCTCGTCAATGACGGGAACCTTGAGTTCCCTGGCCTTGTCGAGCTTTGAACCTGCTTCTTCGCCGGCCACCACGTAGCTTGTCTTCTTGCTCACGGATCCGGCGGTTTTTCCTCCAGCGGCCTCAATTCTGGCCTTGGCCTCGTCGCGGGTGAGAGAGGCCAGCGTGCCGGTAAGCACAAACGTCAGTCCGGCCAACCGCGTGGAGCGCTGCTTCTTTTCCGCAGTCATATCCACTCCGGCATTTTGCAGGCTTTGGATGAGAGCCAGATTGGCGGGCTGCGCGAAGAACTCCAAAATCGCCTGGGAGATGCGCGGGCCGACTTCCTCAACGCGTTCCAATTCCTCGGCGGTTGCCGATTCCAACGCATCAACGGAGCCAAACTCCTGCGCCAGCAGCTCCGCAGTGCGTTCGCCCACAAAACGGATGCCCAGCCCCATCAGCACACGCGCCAGTCCGGCATGCTTCGAGCCCTCAATTTCAGCAATCAGCGCGCGGGCCGACTTCTCAGCAAATCGATCGAGGGCGGCTAACTGCTCCTCGGTAAGCGTGTAGAGATCGGCTACGCTGTGAACCAGGCCTCGGTCAAGCAACTGCTGCACCACGGCTTCGCCCAGGCCCTCGATGTTCATCACCCCACGCCGGCCAAAATGCAGCAGTGTCTCGCGCAGTTTCGCCGGGCAGTCAGCATTCACGCAGCGGTAGTCCACTTCGCCTTCCGCGCGGACCACCGCACTCTTGCACTCAGGACAGTGCGAAGGAAAAACAAAGCGAGATTTTCCGCGGGGGTGGTCGGCGTCTTCGATGACCTCGACAACCTTGGGAATCACGTCGCCGCCCCGTTCGACGCGAACCCAGTCGCCCACCATCAGGCCGAGGCGCTCAATGAAGTCGGCGTTGTGGAGCGTGGCGCGGCTCACCGTGGTGCCGCCGATGAAGACCGGCGCCAACTCGGCCACCGGCGTGAGCTTGCCGGTGCGGCCCACTTGTACCGTGATTCCCAGTACCTGCGTCGCCCCCGATTTCGCGGTGAACTTGTAAGCGATGGCCCAGCGCGGGGCCCGGCCGGTATAGCCGAGGCGCTGCTGCGTGGCGTGGGAGTCGACTTTGAAAACCACGCCGTCGATCTCATAGGGCAGCTTCGCGCGTTCGTCTTCGGTGTGGTTGATGAAGTTCATCATCCCTTCGACGGTTTGAGTTTTCACCGTCCGCGCAAATTCTCTTCGAAAACCCAGCGTCCAAAGCGCGTTGAGCGTAGCGCTCTGGCTTTGCAGCCAGTACTCGCCCGCAACAAGCAGAAAATAGGGGAGGAAAACAAGGCGGCGATTGGCGACGATCCTGGGGTCGAGGGTGCGTACTGTTCCAGCGGCAGCGTTGCGGGGATTGACGGCCAGTGGCAGTCCCTCGCGCTCCCGTTCCTCGTTCAGGCGCAGGAACGCGGCTTCAGGCATCACCACCTCGCCACGCACCTCGAAGGCTGGCGGCATGTCGGCGGCTGCCAGTTGGGCGGCGGAAATGGTGAGCGGCACGCTGCGGATGGTGCGGATATTCGAAGTCACGTCTTCGCCGGTCTGGCCGTCGCCGCGAGTGATCCCGGTGGTCAGCCTCGAACCGCCGTCGCCTGTGGGCTCGTAGCGCAGCGCCACGCTGAGGCCGTCAAATTTGTACTCGGCCACATAATCCACCTCCGGTTGTCCGGCCAGTTCGCGCACACGGGCGTCCCATGCGGCCAGTTCTTCTTCGGAGTAGGCGTTGTCAAGGCTGAGCATGGGGCGGGAGTGGCGGACCTTCTGGAAACCCTCTGCCGGCTTGCCTCCTACGCGCTGCGTTGGCGAGTCGGGGGTGAGCAATTCCGGGTGCTCCGCTTCGATGCGCTTGAGTTCGTTCATCAGCGCGTCGTATTGGGCATCGCTGATTTCCGGCGCGTCGAGGACGTAGTACAGGTGCTCGTGGCGGCGCAGTTCGGCGCGCAATTCCTCGGCGCGCTGGGTTGGGTCAAATACGGGGTTGGTCAGATCGCCCATGGGGTGAATTATAGGGGGCCGCGGGGCAGGGCACAGCAGAACCAGAGTGGATGCATCTCGAAGGCAAGTCAGCAGAGTGGATTTTCCATTATAAGAAAAAGCCACCTTGAATCCTTTCACAAGGGCGCTATTCTCTGGTTGCGCTTAGTAGTATGGTTGGCGGAACGCTATGGATCCTGTTACCCATCTTCTTACCGGAATGTGCATTGGCCGGGCGGGGCTGAATCGCAAGACAGCGTACGCCACGCTGGCGGCGGTGCTTGCTGCCGGGGCCGCGGACCTGGACGTGCTTTGGTCGTTGGCTGGGCCGGTGCAGGAGTTGAAGCATCATCGCGGCATTACGCACACATTCATCGCTGTGCCGGTGCTGGCCGGGGTGGTGGTGGGGACGGTGTGGGTGCTGCACCGCTGGCGAGAGGGAAGGCGGAAGCAGAAGCCGGCTGCGGCGAGTTTGGCTGACGCCGGCGCGCCTGTGCCTTTTCAGCCCAAACAGCAGCCGGTGCGCTGGGGCTGGCTTTATGGAACGGCGCTGATTGCCGCGCTGAGTCATCTGTTACTGGACTGGACGAACAACTACGGGTTGCGCCCCTTTTTCCCCTTCAACCCGCGCTGGTACGCGGGGAGCTTCGTGTTCATCGGCGAGCCGGTGTTGTGGGCTCTCCTGTTTCTGGCCCTGATTGTGCCCTGGCTGCTGGGGCTGGTGGCTGGGGAGATCGGCGAGCGGCGGCAGCCCTTTCGAGGTCGCGGCTGGGCGATTTTTGCGCTCACCGGCATGGTGGTCTTGTGGTGCTGGAGGTGGGCGGAGCAAGCACAGGCGCGGGCCATGGTGGAGAATACGCAGATTGTTGCGGTACCGGTGAAGCGGATGGCGCTGGAGCCTTATCCCATCAACCCCTTCCACTGGCACGCGATCCTGGAGACCGCGGAGTTTTATCAGACGGCCGAAATCGATACCCGGACCGGGGAGATCGACAGCGACCCGGCGCAGGACGTGATTTTCAAGCCTTCCTCGACCGCTGCCGCCGAGGCAGCCAAGCGCACGCCGCTCGGACAGGTCTATCTGGACTGGGGCACGTGGGCCGTGGTGCGCGATGTGGGCCAGGAGCCTGTGGCAGGCATGGAACCGCCGCAACTGCCTCCCAACCGCCAATGGACCACGGTCGAATTCACCGACCTGCGCTTTGGTTATTCCTATCTGGGCACGGGGAGGCTCAGCGGCCGCTCGCCACTCAGTGGTTGGGTGTATATCGTGGACGGACGCGACGATGCGGGCGAGGCGATGAACGGACGGGAGCAGCGGTAAGGCTGCTTGCTCTGGGTGAAAATAAAGGCTCCCCTAGTCTTCGAGCAGTTTGCCGGCACGTCTTTTGCGTATCCACCACCAGGCAAAGCCAATTACCGCCAGGCCGCACACGATGGCAACCAGGGGCGCGGCGTGGTGCGACACGATATCGACCGCGCTCGGTCCCAGTTTGAGCACCAGCAGCGAGAGAATCAGCCAGCGCACCAGCCGCCCGCAGAACACTGACAGCATGAAGGGTGCTACGCGCATCTCGAAGACGCCCGCGGCAAAGACAAAGGCCTTCCACGGCGTGGGAGGAGGCAGCATGGAGGGGATCATCATGGCCAGGAACTCTTGCCGCTCAAAGTGGGTGCGCATCTGGTCGAAGCGTTGGCGGTTGACGCGTTTGAGCAGGAAGAGTTCGCCGCCGGCGCGTCCCAGGCCGTAGGGAAGCAGGCCGCCGATTGCAGAGCCGACAGAGGCCGCCAGGCAATACAGCAGGAAGTTGCCCTTGTCATTCCAGACGGAGAAGGCCACAAACGCGTCCATGGGGACGGGAATGGTTGAAGAGTCCAGAAGAGCCAGCGCGCCCAGGCCCCAAATGCCAAATTTGGCCAGAAATGGCAGGAGCATGAAATCCAGTTTGGCCATCCATCGAAGAAATACTGCTTTCAAACAGGGTCCCCTTCCGCCCGGTAATCCGTCCACTCAGAAAGAACTATTGTACGGGCCGGGCATAGCACACGGACATCGGCCGGGATGAGAGAATAAAAAGAAAGGACTCGAAACGGAGCCGTTGGGCATGTGTGTGCTCAGGCAGGCTCCTGCGGAACGCATGCCTTCCAGCGAAGCGCCAACCAATGTGAACGAGCCCAATGGGCCGACTGAGACGAGCCAGGAGACCGGCAGCGTAGACCTCGGCACTGAGGCTTCCCGCCCCGGCGCTCAAGGCCTGCCTCCGGGGACTTCGGCTTCGGGCGAGGAGCTGCGCGAGCCCGAGTCTCGTGTCGTTCGGGGTTCGCGCTGGGTGGACTACGACACTCACGAACTGCTGGAGATGATCAGCGAGCTCGAGGACGAGCGGCGCTGGGCACGGCTGCGCGAGGGGGTCTGGATTGCGATTCTCTTCCACCTGGCGCTGCTGTCGGCAGTGACGTGGATTCCAAAGTATGTCTTCAAGGTGCCGCAGGTCATCGATCCGATCGATGCCATCAAGGACCGCAAGGATCTGCAATACCTTGACTTGCCGCCCGACGCCCTGCACGCGGTGCAGCCCAAGGTGACCGTCAAGCCTGTTCCTCAGAAGCCGACCGTGATCGACAAGAAGACGCTGGAGGCCATGAACCGGGCCACGCCGCCCGCGCCAGCGCCGGCACCGGAGTCCGCTGCACCGGCGCCTGCTCAGCCACCGGCTGCGCAACCTATCCCGCCCAACCAGCAATCGCAGTTGGAAGCTCCCCGGCCGGCGGCGGTGCCGGCGCGGCCGAACTTCGCCATGGGTTCGCAAAACCCGGCGGATCAGTTGAGAGATGCGATGAGGGGCGCATCGCGCAACCCCGGCTCGGGCGGTGTGGGCAACCTGGGCGGAGGGGGTGGACTTGCCCGTCATCCCGGAGCGGGGTCTGGCGGCGTAGAAGTTCTGTCTGACACGCAGGGCGTGGATTTTCGCAACTGGCTGCAGCGTTGGCACTATGAGACGGAGCACACCTGGGACCCGTTGATCCCCGACGAGGTGAATCCGCCGATTCTGAAGTCGGGGATGGTTGCGATTCGCTTCAAGGTATTGCCCAACGGGCGGCTGATGGATGGGAGTCTGGTGCTGGATGGGCGCTCAGGGGATTCGGCTCTGGATCGGGCGGCATGGGGCGCACTCACGGGCTCGAACTACCCGCCGCTGCCCAGGGATTTCCATGGGCCATACCTGGAGTTGCGGGCCTTTTTCCTTTACAACATGGAGCCGGCGTCGCGGTAGGGCAGCCGAGGCAGCGTTGTTGGCGTAGTCAGCCGATCAGTGCGCAGACCATCAGCGCCGTGGCTTTATGCGCCGGCATCGGCTGGCAGCGCTGGCGCGGGCAGTTCCGCGTCGTCGGGCGGGTCCAGCGGGTTGGTTCCGTGGGGCAGGTGAATGCCGTCCTGCGCCAGCAGCGCTTCGTAAACCGGGGTATGCCGCCAGTGGCGGGCGAGGGCGAAGGCGCTCATGTTGGCGATCATCAAGGGCAGCACGAGGCCGTAGCCGCCGGTCATCTCAAAGATGATCAGGATGGAAGTCATGGGTGCGCGGACGATGCCGGCAAAGACGGCGCCCATGCCGACCACGGCAAAGGCGCCGATGGCGTCGGCCGGGTGGTGGAAAACGGTCACATCCAGGTAACCGACCGCACCCCCCAACATGGCTCCCATGAATAAGGCCGGTGCGAAGATGCCGCCCGAGCCACCGCTCGAATAAGAACAGACCGTCGAGGCCAGCTTGAGCACGCAAAACGCCGCCATGCACAGAACGGGCAGCGTGCCGGTGAGAGCCAGCGTAAGGGTCTTGTAGGGATCGCCCGCAATGCCGTTCAGGTGAAAGAACTCGAGCGCGACTACGGCCATGCTGCCTGTGGCTAATCCGCCCAAAGCCGGATGCACCCAACGAGGCACCGCCGCAAGCCGTTTGAACCAGGCGCGCAGGGCGAGCAGCGAGTCAGTGAACGCGACAGAGACAAGAGCCGCGAGCAGGCCCAGCAGGGCATACCACACCAGCGAGGATGCGTTGCCCAGCGTATAAGCCCGCTGCACGTGAAAGACCGGGTTGGCGCCCAGGATGGAATGTTCGACCACAGCGGCCAGGGCAGCGGCCACAATGACGCCGGAGAGCATGGTCTGGTCCAAGTCGCCGATCAGTTCCTCGAGAGTAAAGGTAACCGCGGCGATGGGCGCATTGAAGGCCGCCGCGATGCCGGCCGACATGCCCACCGAGGCCATCCGCCGGCAGTTTTTCGGGCTGAGCCGTGCCGCACGGGCCAACACGCTGCTGACCCCGGCGCAGATTTGTACCGTTGGCCCTTCGAGGCCCAGCGAGGCCCCGGAACCGATCTGCAGCGCGCACAGAATGAACTTGCCGATGGCTTCTTTGGCGGGAACCAGTCCGGAGCGGAGGGCGTAAGCCATTTTGACCTGCGGGATGCCGCTTCCGGCCGCTCCGGGGACAAGGTAGGTGAGGCCCAGACCGACCACCAGACCGCCGAGCGCCGGGGTGAGGATCGTCCACCCTATCCAACTGTGCCCGGGGGCGGCGTTGGCGCGGTCGATCATCAGCGCTTCCAATGACCCGATGCTCAGGTGGAAAGCCACGGCGGCCAGTCCGCAAAGACCGCCGGCCAGGATGGTGACTGCCAGCAGGCGCTGGCGCTCGGTAGGCATGCGGCGCTGCAGCCAGGCGAGAAAGCGCGAGTACAAACCTGGGAATCCGACCCAATAGTTCGATCCTGGCGGGTTCTCGCTTGTTAAAGGCGTCACAATTCCAGTATAGGGGTATGGCGGGTTGGAGTTTGCGGTGCCGGATTGCCGGTCCAGGGTTCAGGGACGCTGGCGCGAGCAGCGCTTATAAGAATTCGGGTAACTCCGATCGAGCTAGGGCCTGGGCTCAGTGGCGCGCATGAATTCGACTAGATAGTCCTTCCAAACGGCGGCGGCCGTATGAGTTCCGTGGCCTCGCGTGGCGTCGGAAATCGGCAGAAGAATGAAGCGCGCGTTCGGCATGCGCTTCACCATCTTTTCGGCAATGCCCAGCTCGGGAGGGTTGATGTAGTCGTCGGCGGAGTTGATCCACAGCACCGGCGCGGTAATTCGATCGAGGTGCGGGCCGGGGTCGTAGTTGCGGCTGGCATTGAAATAGAAGATGAGGTCATTGGCATCCGTTGATGAAGTTGTGCGCGCCAGGTATGCGTCCACATACTTTTCCGCCAGCTCCCGCGTAGGCGCCAGCTTTTGCATTTGCAGCGGGCTTGACCCCATCACGAGCACGATTTCGTTCGCCGTGCGCAGGCCCTGGATTGGCTCGGTCTTGTACTCGCCATTCATCCACGCAGGGTCCTGCTGGATGGCCTGGATCGCCATGTAGCGCATCATGCGATTGCGTCCGGCAATCTGCACCGGCAGGCAGGCGAACGGAGCCAGCGCGCCGGCAAAGCCGGGATACGTTTCGCCCCACACGAACGTCTGCATGCAGCCCATCGAAGTGCCGAGGATGAGGCGCAAATGGTCGATCTTCATTTCGTCGAGCATCAAGTGCTGGCTGCGCACCATGTCGTCGTAGTCGTAGGCGGGGAAGTGCGCATGCATTCCGTCAGAGGGCTTTGAGCTTTCCCCGTGACCAATGTCGTCGGGCAGGATGAGGAAGTATTTCTTGATATCCAGCGGTGCTCCGGGACCAAACAGCACGTTTGAGAACAGGGGGTTGAGCAGCGAGTGTGCGCTGCCGCCAGTGCCGTGCAGCAGGAGCACGGCATTATCGGTGTGTCCGGCGGCGTTGCGATGCGGCGCGCCGAGGGTGAGGTAGTGGAGCTTGAGCTGTGGCAGCGTTTCGCCTGTGCCGAAGCGGAAGTTGGGCAGGACGATCATGCCCTCCGCGGTGGGCCAGGTGTTGGCCTGCGCGGGTGCTGTGGAGGGCGGATTCGACGGGGCAGGAGTGCTCGTCTGGCTAAAGGCGGTTACGCCGAGCGAGAGTGAGGTTGCAATCAAAATCCGGGCTGCGCACAGGTACATTTGGAAGACTCCTGTCGGAAGTCGATTCAATCACAGGCCAACCTTCTCTTTTTCCGAAGCCGCTGTCAAGCCAGGGAGCCGTTTCCAAAGGCGGTTGATCCGCGCTAGAATTCTGCTGTCCGCTATGTTTAACCGCTCCGCAGTTCGAATTTCATCGACGCCTGTGCTCAAGCGCTTTCGCCATGGCCGGCCCGACCGTGGACGGCGCTTTTCCCGCTGAGTAATCTATTCCCGTTGATTCTTCGTTCCTTGAATCTCCAAAGCGAGAGGCGGGGGCGTCTGCCGTTCGGTTTTCCAGGTCAAAAAAATCGAGACCTGGATCGCCCGGCGTCCTAAGTTGAATCTCTGAGATCCATCCGCCCGTGTGCGGATAGAAAGGTCTTTCCCCGATGAATAGCTTTGCCAGCCGGGCTACACTCACCTCCGGCAACCGTACGTATTCCATTTATCGGCTGCCGGCGCTTGCGGCGCGCGGTTTCAATCTGAGCCGGCTGCCTTTCAGCCTGAAGATCCTGCTTGAAAATCTGCTGCGCCGCGAGGATGGCGTGAATGTGACAGCCGGGGACATTGAGTTTCTGGCCAACTGGAACGCGAAGGCCGAGCCCAGCCGTGAAATTGCCTACATGCCGGCGCGGGTGCTGATGCAGGATTTTACCGGCGTGCCCGCGGTTGTCGACCTGGGCGCGATGCGCGACGCCATCAAGACGCTGGGCGGCGATCCGGAGCGGGTGAATCCGCTGGTTCCAGCCGAGC
>CAZNAW010000069.1:0-13009 GCA_964571165.1 uncultured Occallatibacter sp.
TGGCGCCAATGTCGAAGTACCAGCGCGTGAGGTAGCCGGAGGTGCGCGCATAGATGGGTGAATCCGTATAGGCGGATACGTTGCCGGGCAGCACCAAGCTGTCGACCGGCGCGCCCTGTTGAGCATTTTCGGCAATCACCGTGGGAGCAGCCAGCTCCCGGGTGCGCTCGGCGAGCACCGTATCGGCTGAGTGGCGATGCAACATGCCGAAGCCCGCCAGGACAGCCGCGACAACAAGCACCACGCCCACACCCACCAGAGCAAGGCGCGGCGATATGGGCGCCTGCTCGGGCGCGGATTCGTATTCGTTTGCAACCTGTGCATCGGGCTGCTGGTTCGGTTTGGATTCGTCCGTCATAAGAAGCTACTCCGAAATCTCGTCAAACTCGTCAAAAGACCCGGCTTGGGCAACGCCGAGCGCCACCTTGCGGCGGCGTTCGAGCCGGCCATGCAGGGCTGAAAAGAACGCTGGTACAAAAAAGAGCGTGGCCACGGTGGCCAGCAGCAGCCCGCCGATCACGGCGCGGCCCAGCGGAGCATTCTGCTCGCCGCCATCGCCCAGGCCCAGCGCCATGGGCACCATACCGATGATCATAGCCAGAGCGGTCATCAGCACCGGGCGGAAGCGCACAAAGCCGGAGTTCAGCGCAGCCTTGCGGGCGTCGCCTACCAGGACCTCCAACTGCTCGCGGGCAAAGCTTACCACCAGGATGGAGTTGGCAGTCGCCACACCCATGCACATGATGGCACCGGTGAGCGCCGGCACGCTGAGCCTTGTGTTGGTGAGAAACAGGAACCAGACGATGCCGGCCAGGGCCGCCGGCAGCGCCGAAATGATAAGAAACGGATCAAGCCAGGACTGGAAGTTGACCACGATGAGCAGGTAGACGAGCAGGATGGAGAAAGCCAGTCCGGCCAACAGGCCGATGTAGGACTTCTTCATGGTCTCGCTCTGGCCGCGCAGGATGAAGTGCGAGCCGCGCGGCAGGTCGGCCTTGTGTTTGTCGAGGATCCCTTCCATCGAACGGGTTACCGTACCCAGGTCGGTTCCATCCACGTTGGCATAGAGATCAATGACCGGCTGAATGTCGTAGTGGCTCACGGTGCCCAGTTCGGCTCCCGGCGCGATGTCCGCCAGATTGCCGAGAACTTCCACAGGCGGTTGCGTTCCGGGCGCGCCGGTGGGGGCCGCGCCGTTGACCTTCTGCGCCGCAGAGGAGCCGGTGATGGGCATACCTTGCAACGCGGCCAGCGAGTCCACTCCGTATTGCGGTGTCTGGATGGCGATGTTGTAGCTGACGCCGTTCTTGGGATCCAGATAGAAGTTTGGGGCGGTCTGGAAGCTGCCGCTCAAGGCCACCAGCAGGCTGCTGGCTACGTCCTTCTGCGACAGACCGATGGTCGCGGCGCGGGTGCGGTCCACGTCCACCGTCATTTTGGGAAGGTCGAAGGGCTGCTGAATGCGGGCGTCGGCCGCGCCAGGAACATACCTGACCTCATCGAGCATCCGCTCGGCCAGGGCGCGGTTGCCATATAAATTCGGACCGACGATCTGAATGTCGATGGGCGCGGAGAGGCCAAAGTTGAGAATCTGGGTGACGATGTCCACCGGCAGCACATAGAACGTGACGCCGGGATACTCGCGGGCCAATACGCCGCGCAGGCGCTCGACGTAGCCCTGGGTGGGATGGTGATCATGGCTCAACTGCACCTGTATGTCGGCATCGGCTGAACCGACTGGCGCCGAGGTGGAGTAGGAGAGGTTCAGTCCCGACGTGGGCAGGCCGATGTTATCCACGATGTTGACCACTTCTTTGGCCGGGACCTGCTCGCGGATGGTCGAGTCGATGTGGTCGCAGAGAAGAGCCGTCTCCTCGATGCGCGTACCGGTGCGGGCGCGCACGTGAATCTTGAACTGACCGGAGTCTACCGAGGGGAAGAAGTCCTGGCCGAGCCACGGCGCAAGCAGCCCGATCGAGGCGAGCGCAAACACCATAAAGAGGACGAGAAAGACCACAGCGTGGTCCACGCACAGGGTGAGCAGACGCAGGTAGCCGTGGCGAAACGCCTCAAAACCGGACTCGAAGCCTAGTTGAAAGCGAACCAGGGGGTTGCGGCTGGCGCGCTTCTTTGCCGCCTCGGCGTCGTCGTGCTCTTTGAGCAGGTACTTGGCCATGGTGGGGACCAGGGTCCGGGAGAGCAGGTAGCTGGCCAGCATGGCAAACACAACCGCCTCCGCCATGGGCACGAACAGGTAACGCGCCACGCCGTTCAGAAAGAACATGGGCACAAAGACGATGCAGATGGAGAGGGTCGAGACGAGGGCGGGGATGGAAATCTGCGCCGAGCCGTCCAAGATGGACTGCTCCAGTTCCTTGCCCGACTCCAGATAGCGGTTGATGTTCTCGATGGCCACCGTGGCATCGTCCACCAGGATGCCGACAGCCAGCGCCATACCGCCCAGGGTCATGATGTTGATGGTTTCGTGCAACGCGGAAAGCACGATGAGCGAGGAAAGAATGGAGAGCGGAATGGAGACCGCGATGATGATGGTAGAGCGCCAACTGCCCAGAAACAAAAGGATCATGATGGCGGTGAGGCAGGCGGCGATGATGGCCTCGCGCACCACGCCATCGATGGCGCCGCGGACGAAGATCGACTGGTCTGAGAGAGAGTTGATTTGCAGTTGCGGCGGCAACTGGCCCTTGACGCTTTCCAGCTTGGTGTGGATGCCGGCGATGATATCCAGCGTGGAGGCCGAGCCGGTCTTCATGATGCTCATGAGGATGGCGCGGCGGCCATCCACGTGCACAATGTTGGTCTGCGGCGGGTTGCCGTCGCGTACGTGAGCCACGTCGCGGACGTAGATCACCGCTCCGTTGACTGAACGAATGGGCAGATCGTTGAGCGCATCAACGACGGAGAGAGTAGAGTTGGTTTCAACGGCGTACTCAAAGCGGTTGATCTTCATGGTGCCGGAAGGCACGATCAGATTTTGCGCGTTGATGGCGTTGACTACATCGGCGGGCGATAGCCCCTTGGCCTGCAAGGCCTGCAAGTCCAGGTCCACCTGTATCTGGCGCGGCTTGCCACCGTAAGGGAAGGGCGTCTGCGCGCCCTCGATGGTGGCCAACTGGACACGAATCGTGTTCGAGCCCAGATCGTTCAACTGCTGTTCGTTCAAGCCCTTCCCGGAGAGGCCCAGTTGCAGAATGGGCACGGCGGAGGCGTTGAACTGCATGATGAACGGCGGCGTGGTGCCCGGCGGAAGGCTGCGCAACTGCGATTGGCTGACCGCGGTCACCTGGGCCACGGCGCTGCCGATGTTTACGTGCGGCTGAAAGAAGATTTTGATGATCGCAATGCCGTTGAGCGATTGCGACTCGATGTGCTCGACGTCGTTGACCGTAGTGGTCAAGCCGCGTTCACTGGGGGTGACAATGCGATTGGCCATCTCCTCTGCGGAGAGGCCACTGTAATTCCAGACGACCGTCACCACAGGGATATCGATGTTCGGAAAAATATCCGTCGGCATCGACAGGATGCTGAAGACACCAAGAATCAACAACAAAAGCGCAAAGACGACAAATGTATAAGGTCGCCGCAGCGCAAGCCGGACAATCCACATAGGGCTTTTATTCGCTCCTGAGCCGGTACGCTCGTTACGGTGCTTACCGTGACCGGGTTGCAGGTCACCTTGAAGATCGAGAACGGGTCAGTGAGGACCCTGGCCCGGTATCGACCGGCTCACCGGGTTCCGGGGGACTGGGCGGCAAAGCCACCAAGGCCCAATCCAACATACAGTTGAAACTACAATGATAGTCGAAGTTGCGCACTAAACGCGCAAGGGCGAACAAAAGCAACTACCTGTTTAAGTTTAAGACGTTCAGAATGGCGGGAAAGATGCAATCTCAGGGCCCGCGCATACCGTGATGTAAACCCCCTGGAGCGACCTTAAAGTCCGCGGACAGACGGTCCGGCGCGATATGCGAACCACCATGCTTGCAGCCGAAGCGGCAGGCCAGCCGTCAACTTCTTCAATCAAAATGGCATAAGCCCCACCAGATTCCCATCCATTGCAGTGGCCCTGGCCAAAGGGAACGAGGAATGCAAAGGCGGGGCCTTTTGCACTGCCGGAATTGATTCCCTGCTCCCGGCGAATTGATGGTATCGTCGAATTCATCCCAAATCAGCAAGTAATGGGATTTTCCCTTCAACTGATCAGACTGCTGTCAGCCGCTTGATGTTTTGGCATTTCGCAGGTTGCACCTTCGCAATTTTTATTGGCTCGCGGCGCAAGTGTCGATGCATTTTTGACGAAATCATTCGAAAGGCGAAGGTATACCCATGAGTGAATCCGGCCAAGCACTTGACGCCAGCCATGTTTTGACTCTGGAGGAGATCACGAACCTGACTGAGGAGGGCGGCAAGCCTGCCGACACCCTCATGAACGTTGTGGCACTGATCGCCACGCGGTTCAGGACCGATGTTTGCTCAGCCTATCTGCTTGAGCCAGACCGATCAAACCTGGTGTTGGCTGCGACCGTTGGCCTGCACCCGCGATGTATTGGCACCTTGCGCCTGCCGCTGAGCGAGGGCCTCACCGGCCTGGTGGCGGAACAAGTAATGCCGGTGGCCGTCGATGACGTGAAGAACCATCCGCGTTTCAAGTTCATCAAGGAGTCAGGGGAAGAGGAATACCACTCGTTCCTGGGAGTGCCTCTGATCGACCGCGGCATTCTGCAGGGTGTTCTGGTGATTCAAACCAAGGAGGCACGGACTTTTCGGGAGGATGAAATTCGCATGTTGGTGGAGGCGGCCAACCAGGTAGCGCCCGTGGTGAGCGAGGCTCGCACGCTGGATCGCTTTATCGGCCCTGCGCAAGAACGTCTCTGGTCCCTTGCCCGAAACGTCTGGTGGAGCTGGGACCACGACTGCATCAGCTTGTTTCGCGATCTGAATCCTACGCGCTGGCGGGAACTGAATCAGAACCCAATCTCACTCCTCAGCGAGATCCCTTTGGGCGAGATCGAACGCCGCGCGACGGAACTGGTTTTGCATAGCCGCATCAATTATTGTTACCGCCGCCAGCAGGAGTATTTGAATACCGACCGGACCTGGGGCGCGGCCCATGCGGGAGTGCTGCGGCCTCGCCCGGTTGCCTACTTTTCTGCTGAGTTCGGGTTGCACGAATCGCTGCCTATCTATTCCGGCGGGCTGGGCGTACTGTCTGGCGACCACATCAAGAGCGCATCCGATCTGGATATTCCACTGGTCGGGATCGGCTTGTTTTACGGACAAGGCTACTTCCTGCAGCGTTTGGATAAGAGCGGATGGCAGCGGGAGGAATATCTGCAAACCGACGTGAATCAGTTGCCCATGCAGCCGGCCATCGGCCAGAACGGGGAGCCGGTTGTGGTGGAAATTGAAACCCGCGATGGCTTTATCCGCGCAAAGGTCTGGCGAGTGAGGGTGGGACGTTGCGACCTTTTGCTGCTGGACTCCAATGTGGCGGGAAACGCGCCCGAGGACCGGGAACTGACGTCCCGCCTGTACGGCGGAGACGGACGCACGCGCATTCGTCAGGAGTTGCTGCTCGGCGTGGGCGGCTTTCGCGCGCTCAAGGCGATGGGCATCTCTCCGGGGGTTCTCCATCTGAACGAGGGACACAGCGGGTTCGCGGTATTCGAGGCTATTCGCAATCGCATGGAGGAAGAAGGCCTGGGCTTCAACGCAGCCGCCAGCCAGATTCCACGGGAAGTGATCTTTACCACCCATACACCCGTGCCCGCAGGACACGATCGGTTCAGCGCGGATCTGATTGAGGAGCACCTGGGCCCTTTACGCGAACAACTGGGGATTTCGCAGGAGAATCTCATGGGCTTTGGCCGCGAGTATCCCACGGACCATGGGGAACCATTCTGCATGACGGTTCTGGGACTCAAACTTTCGCGGCGTGCCAACGCGGTTTCTTCCTTGCACGGCGAGGTTTCGCGGGCGATGTGGAAGTGCCTGTATCCCGGCAGGCCGGAAGACGCGGTGCCTATCGGTCACATCACAAATGGCGTTCATGTTCCGTCGTGGCTGGCGCCGCAAATGTGCCGCCTTTACGATCGCCATCTGGGAGTTGGCTGGCAAAGCAACAGCGGAGAGGCGCGAACCTGGGAAGAGATCGAGAATGTGGACGATGGCGAACTTTGGGAAACCCATCTCAGCCTGAAATCCCAGCTGATCGAGTTCGCGCGCCGGCGGGCACGGGAACAGGCAGAACGCCGCGCCGCGCCGCATGAAACATTGCAAAAGCTCGGCAAAGTGCTCTCGCCCGATGCATTGACCATTGGCTTTGCACGGCGGTTTGCCACCTACAAACGAGCCAACCTGATCCTGGCCGATATGCAGAGACTGGCGTCGATGGTCAACGATCCGAAACGCCCGGTTCAATTCCTGTTCGCCGGGAAGGCTCACCCGCACGACGAACCGGGAAAGAGGGTTCTGCAGCAGATTGCCGAGATGATGCAGGACGCGCAATTTGCTGACAAATTCATCTTCATTGAGGACTACGACATCAATGTCGGCCGGTATCTGGTGCAGGGTGTCGATGTTTGGCTGAACAATCCACGGCGGCCGCTGGAAGCCTCAGGAACCAGCGGGCAAAAGGTTGTCCTCAATGGAGGCTTGAACCTTTCCGTGCTGGATGGATGGTGGGCCGAAGCCTACGACGGCCTCAACGGCTTCGCCATCGGCACAGGCAGAACACACTCGGATATGGATGTGCATGACAGCCGCGACGGAGATGACCTCTACCGCGTTCTCCGCGATGAATTGATTCCGCTGTTCTATCAGCGTGATCGCGACGGACTGCCCCGGGGATGGATCAAACGCATGAAACGCACCATTCGCACACTCGGCTGGCGATTCAATGCCAATCGCATGGTGATGGATTACACGCAGAAGTGCTACATTCCCGCGGCCGGAGGCACGTCGAGCGAAATCAGACCGCCTTCATAAGAGCTTCCGCGTTCATTCAGGAAAAAACGCGGAAAGGAATCACCAGGGAAGCCCACCAACTCGCGCGCGCAAGAGAGTGCGCAGACTAGCCTGCTCAACCCGCGAGTACCTCTTCTTCCACTTTCGCACGCTCGATAAGCTTCACCGGATAGTAGGCGTTCCGCGTGTACTGCTTCACCATGCGGTTGGTGTTGAAGTAGGAACCGTTGAACGCCAGGGTGTTGCGCATCAGGCGAGCCCACTTCTCCGGCTTTTCCAGGTACAGCGGAACCACGGCTGTCTCCAGCTTCCTGTAAAGAGAGCCTGCCTCTTCGGCGTCATTGGCGCCGTCTTCGATGGCCCAGCCGGTGTAGCCCTCGATGCAGCCTTCAATCCACCACCCGTCCAGAATCGACAGGCTGGGGACACCGTTCAGCGCAGCCTTCATGCCGCTGGTGCCGGAAGCCTCATAGGGCCGCTTCGGCGTGTTCACCCACACATCGACGCCGGCTGTGAGCAGCGCGCCCAAATCCCAGTCGTAGTTCTCCAAATAGACAATCCGCAGCACGTCGTTCGAGAGCTTGGCGGCATCCTCGACGACCTGCTGGATGAGCGCCTTGCCCGGCTCGTCCTGGGGATGGGCCTTGCCGGCATAGATAATCTGCAACCCGCCGGCCGCCGCGGCAATCTCCACCAGCCGCTTGGGATCAGTGAACAGCAGGGTGGCGCGCTTGTAGGTTGCCGCGCGGCGAGCAAAGCCCAGGGTGAGCACCTTGGGATTGAGCACCAGGCCGGTGCGCGTGGCAACCTCGGCCAGCAACTCCTCTTTGGCCCGCGCGTGCGCGCCGAGAATGTCGTTCTCCGGCAGGTCAATCGCGTTGCGCAGGTAGAGATTGTCGCGCCGCCACGCGGGAATGTGCTCGTCCAGCATGTGCTGGATCGGCCGGGAAACCCAGGTGGGCGCGTGAACGCCGTTGGTGATCGAGTCGATGGCAAACTCAGGAAACATCGCTCGCGAAACTTTGGCATGTTGCATGGCCACGCCGTTGGCATAGCGCGAGAAGCGCAGCGCCAGCAGCGTCATGTTCAGCAGGCCGTCTCGAAAACAGCCCATCTTCTCAAGGCGCGCGGTCCTGTCACCCCCCAGAATGCGAATCGTCTGCTCGGTGGAGAAACGATCGTGGCCCGCGGGAACCGGCGTGTGCGTGGTGAAGACGCACTTGCGGCGCACCTGGTCGATGTCGGTTTCCGTGGCTGCGCCGAGCGGTCCGCCGCCCAACTGGCTCTCAAGCAGAGCCAGAGTCAGCAGCGCCGCATGACCCTCGTTCATGTGGTAGACATTCACCCTGTGACCCAGCGCTTTGGCCATGCGCGCGCCGCCCATGCCCAGCACAATCTCCTGCTGCAACCGGTAGTTGGTATCGCCGCCGTACAGGTGATCGGTCAGGCCACGGTCCCATCCCGAATTGCCCTCCAGATCTGTATCCAGTAAATAGATCGGCACGACGTGCCCGTAGCGGCCCACCAGGTTATAGCGCCAGGCACGAATGATTACAGTGCGGTCTTCGACTGAGACCGTAACCCGCGCCGGTTCCTCAGTGCAAAAGTCGGATGGATTCCAGGGCTGAACGTCTTCGCTCTGCATGCCATTGCTGTCAAGGTGCTGCTGAAAGTATCCCTTGCGGTGGAGCAGCGTGAAGGCCACCAGGGGAACGCCCAGGTCGGCGGCGGAACGGAGCGTGTCTCCGGCCAGAACTCCCAGGCCGCCGGAGTAGGTCGGCATGGCCGGGTTGATGGCAATCTCCATTGAGAAGTAAGCAACAAGGCCTGAAATGGGGAAAGTTTCGTACGAAAAAGGCTTTGACGATGTCGGTTGCATTTGTTTCTTGTCTCCGCGGCGCTTCCGACCAGCAAAGCGACGATCTGGGGATAGGTATCCGAGAGGTTGGCCGGGCATGCAGCGGTCTTCCAATCGATTGTTGAACGGAGTCGCTGCCTTCCGGTGCCCTTCCTTGAAAAGAAGCCGCCCTTCAGGATGCCAGCGAGGTTCATCAAATTGGAAAGCCGATCCAGATATGTTCCCGAACCTCTTCAGGACAAACCTTATTGATTTTATCAAGGGCGCTTCTGAGGAGCCCTTACACAATCGGGGCATTCGGCATCCACGGTTGCGCCGGACGGCGTTACCAAAAGGTGCATGCCGCTGCCTTTTCCCGTGGTACAAGTCATGCCGGGGCGGATTTCTTTGATGAAAAATCCGTTACCCGGCTACTCCCTTGCACGGGAAACAGACCAAAAGGATGGTCTACATCAGCCTGTGGGCGCCTCCGGATGCATGACAGATGTGAATCTGAGGCACAATGCCAAACTGGGCAGTGTAACGGCCACCCAACGCCTCGGCAAAAGCCGCCGCATCGCTCCGCTCCACCAGGTTGATGGTGCAGCCTCCAAAGCCCCCGCCGGTGAGCCGCGCGCCGATCAGCCCAGGTAAATCCTGCGCCAAGGCCACCATGGCGTCGGCCTCGACGCAACTGCCCTCGAAGTCCCCGCTATAGCTGGTGTGAGCCTCGGCCATCAGCCGCCCGACTTCGGCAAGATCGCCCTTGAGCAGCGCCTCGCAGGCAGCCACGGTGCGCAGATTTTCAGTAATGACATGGCGGGCGCGCATAAGCGATTTGGGAGGCATCTCATGGCCCCATTTTTCCAAATCCTCAAGCGTCGCATCGCGCAGGAAAGGCACTCCGCCGCGATGGCTGTTGATGATGGTGCAGGCGGCTTCCGATTCGGCGCGGCGCGTGGGATAGTCGCCCCCGGCAATTGAATGCTTGACCATGGTGTTGGCGATGACCAGCGCCACGTGGGGCGGAATAGGCGCCAGTTTGAAGCTCAGGTCGCGGCAATCCAGCAACAGGGCGTGGTCCTCGGCGCCGTTGGCGGAGATGAACTGGTCCATGATGCCGCAATTGGCGCCCACAAACTCGTTCTCGACCCGTTGGCAGAGGCGGGCCAGCACCGGTCCCGGATAGCTTGCGCCGATGAGCGACAAGACCGCCAGCGCCGTAACCACTTCAAGAGCAGCGGAACTGGAAAGCCCCGAGCCCAGCGGGACGTCGCCCCACAGGCTCAGACTGAAGCCGGGAATCTTGTGTCCCTTGCCGGTGAGGATGTGGACCACCCCGATGGGGTAGTCGCTCCAGTGCTTGCTCGCCTTGGCGGGCAACGCGGCGGCTTCAAAGGTTTTCTCGTCTCCGAAATTTTCGGAGTAGATGACGATTTTGCCGTCGGAGCGCGGCGAGATGCCGGCCAGGGTGGCAAAGTCGATGGCCACGGGCATCACAAAGCCCTCGGCATAATCGGTGTGTTCGCCGATCAGGTTGACGCGTCCCGGCGCGACAAAGACGGCCGGCTCCGCCTGGAAGCGGGCAAGGTGCAGCGAGCGTAAAGCGGCAGGATCATGCATGTCAGATCACCCTCTAAATGGATTCAAGGTCAACAGTCATCGGCCAGGAGAAGGACTCTCCGGGTGCCAGTACGCGCGACCACGGGCCAGTGCGCGCCAGTGAATCCACGGGCGCGGTCGCCGGTTCCAGGGCAACGCAGGTTTGTTTCGGTCCCGGCCGATCTGGCCAGCCACCGTGGCAGATCCAAAGTCCCAGGAACGGTGTGGCCGCGGGGTCAAAGCCCACACGGAGGCGCACACCGGCCAAGGGCCGCTCCAGCACGCACCAATTCTCCGATTCACTGAGCGGGCCGGCAAACAGCTTGTCGCCTATGCCCGACTGGGGCGATTGAGCCACGCTCAGGTCGGTCTGGCCGCCCTTGGCCAGCGCGGCGATGGGCCAGGACACCTGGTCGCCGCCTTTCCCCAACCTGCCGCCGCCGGAACCCTCAAGGCGCAGCATATGGATCGATTCAGGCAGGACAATGCGGTCTCCCGCCTCCGCCGTGAACAAAGGATGCGCCGCCCAGGACCATGGCGCCGGGTAGCCGCCGGTATTGGTCACCTTGTAATCCAGGCGCAGTTGCCAGCTTTTTCCGTCTGGATTCTCGAGCTCGGTCAGGGCGATTGCGCGCTCCAGCGCAAGCGGCAGCGAAAAGCACTGTGCACGGAAGGTAGCGGAACTTTGGCTCCTGGCAACCGGCTGCCAAGCTACCCGCCAGAGGTCGCCGTGATCGGGAATCGAGGCCGTACCGGCTGCTGTTTCCACTGAGCAATCGGCGACCGAAGGCAGACACTCGTCCCAACCGCTGGCGTCGCCCGAGTCAAAGGACATGGTCCGGGTGCGCGGGCCGTAAGAAGCGATTGGGGCTTGCAGGAGTTCACGATCATTGAGGCGAAGAGAAGCGATTTTGCCGCCCAGATGGGGAAAGACGGTCAAGGAACAATTTCCAGCTTGAATGAGAACGTTTTCTTCTCCGAACCCACTTCTAATTGGCTCTGCCATCAGTTTTATTCTCCAAATACATCCAGGCAGGCTGCGGTCAATCTCTCCCAGATCCTGTCCAGCCACGCCTCATGTTCAGGCTTCATCAACACCGAACGCAGGCAGGTAACCAGACCGGATTCAACTCCGTTTGCCCCGCAACCCTCAGGCTCAAACCACGACAGCGGCAATTGTACCAAGGCCAGATGTAAATACCGCGCGGCGCAGGCTGCAAAAAATTCCTGTGCCAACCTCGAGGATTGCTGCGGAGTTTCAGCGTTCAGCTTCCAAACCACAATATCAAGGTCCGGAGCCCCGGCCGCAAGCGGCTGGAAGTGCCTGGCATTATCCTGTCTTAACCGCCGGTCCAGCTCCAGGGCCGCCGCCCGGCCGCGAGCCAGACCACGAGCAAATTCACCCTTCGGCGTCAGCGGCAAAAGCTGCTGCGTGGCCCACAAGGCCACCGCGGCCGCACCGGCGCGGGAGCACTCCAGGCTGATTTCTCCCAGGTGCAACTCCTTTGAAGTGAAGTAGGTATACGGCGAATCGTGCTTGTAAAAGCGCCCTACCGCCGGATCGCGGAAGAGCACACATCCGCAACCGAAGGGCTGCAAGCCGTGCTTGTGCGGATCGATCACGATTGAATCGGCCTCACCCATGGCCGCATAAGCCCTTCGCGCTGGGGAGTCGAGCGCCCCAGGAATCAGACGGAAGTAACCGCCGTAGGCTCCGTCCACATGAACCCGGAAGCCGTACTTTTGTTTGAGCGCCAACACCTCATCCAGCGGATCGACCGCAGCCATGGCCGTGGTGCCTAGCGTCACCACCACCATGCCCACATCGCCCTTGCTCAGCTCGGTCTCCAGCGCCTCCATGCACATGCGCCCGTTGCTGTCTGCTGGAATGCTCGCGTAGTCCAGCTTGAGCACGGCGGAGATGCGCTGATGGGTGTAGTGCGCCTGCTCCGAGCCCACAATCCGCCGCCCCGGCGCTAACTGCCCTGCCACCCATAAGGCCTCAAGGTTGGCCAGCGTCCCGCTCGAAGTGAGGTGGCCCAGAAAAGAGGAACTCTCCCAGCCAAACATGCCCGCGATTGCCTGAACGGCCTCAATTTCCATCTCTGAACTGGCCCGGCCGCCGTCGCGCGCATGATTGTTCGGGTTGAGGTTCATGGCCAGCGCATAAGCGGCCCGCGCCACCGGATGCGGCGGCTTGAGCATCTGCCCGGCATAAAGAGGATGGAAATAGGGATAGTTGTCCGCCAGCCGATGCGCCGCCATTTCCAAAACCTGGCCAATCGCCGCTAAATCGACAGAGGCCTCGAAGGCTGGCAGAGAGCCAAATTCCTCCTCAAGCACTTCTGTGGCGCGGGAAAGCAGGCCGGGTACTGGATCCTGGAGCATGGCGAACTCTCACAGTATCACAACCGGACGTGCGGTTATAAGCCTATATAAATCAGCGTATTCCAGAAGCGAGAATGGCGGTATGGGACGAAAGCCGAGAATTTCCGCGCCCTTTTCACGGAGGGATGATACACTGTTGTCAGCGTTAGAGCCGAACCGGGCGTGAGCAGCACTCGCCCAACCAAGCAAGATTCT
>CAZNAW010000070.1:0-12863 GCA_964571165.1 uncultured Occallatibacter sp.
GGAACAACTTTGAGACCCGGTCGACCCACAAGGGCGACATTCACGTGGAAATTTGCTCGGCTTGCCACCCGTTCTTTACCGGCAAGCAGCGGTTGGTAGACACTGCAGGCCGCGTAGAGCGGTTCCGCCGCAAGTATGCCAAGGCCAGCGAGGTAGCGGCAGCCAAGTAACCGGCGCCGTGAGCACGGACAAGGACGATTGGGCCTCCGCTGCGGCGGAGGCCCAACTTCGTTCGGGCTAAAGAAAGCTTGCTGCTGAAGGCTCAAAGGCATTTATGGCTGGCAAGGGCTTTACCGTGAAGAAGGACTGGGACAACCCCAGGGAGCACGCGATGCCCACGAATGCGCGGGTACCGGCCGAGATGCGCCTGGGGACGGTGGTAGTGGCTCCTGCCACCGTCCTGGCTCCCATGGCTGGGGTCACGGATACGGTCTTCCGGCGATTCATCCGTCATGCGAGTTTGTTCTCGGCCGCCTCGGATTCCCGCACAAGTGTGTCCGGCAGTGCGATTGACGAAGCCGTGACCAATGCCCAATCCGGCTGCGGACTGCTGATGACCGAGTTCACTTCGGCCGATGGCCTGGCGCGGATGCGGGAGAGCAAGCGGCAGCGCTATCTGACGTTTTATGACGACGAGCACCCAATTGGCGCGCAACTGTTCGGGTCCAATGCGGAGACGCTGGCCGAAGCGGGACGGATTGTCGAGGAGACGGGATTCGATACGGTAGACCTGAACCTGGGCTGCCCGGCCAAGCGGGTTGTGGGATGCAATGGCGGTTCGGGGCTGTTGCGCGATCTGCCGCGAATTGGCGACATCTTTCGCGCGGTGCGCAAGGCGGTGAAGATTCCCTTCACCGTCAAATTCCGGATGGGCTGGAATGAGACGCAGATTGTGTGCGTGGAACTCGCGCGGATGGCCGAAGCCGAGGGCCTGAACGCAGTGGCGCTCCATGCGCGCACGCGCGAACAGGGATATAGCGGCCAGGCGCAGTGGGAGTGGATCGCCCAGGTGAAGCAGGCGGTGGGCATTCCAGTCATTGGGAACGGGGATATCCGCACCCCTGAGGATGCGGCGGCCATGGTGGCGCAAACGGGCTGCGACGCGGTCATGATTGGCCGGGCCGCGCCGGCCAATCCGTGGATCTTCAGGCAAATTGCGCAGTACACCGCGACCGGCAGCTACGAACGGCCCACGGTGGAAGATCGATACCGGATGATCCGCGCCTACTTCGAGATGCTGCTGGCCGAGGCCGAGGCCACGAAAGATCTGCCTCGCGCCGCCCGCATGGGCGAAACCGCGGGCAAGATGAAGCAGTTTGCCACCTGGTTCACCCACGGCGTGCCGGGTGGGGCGAAGCTGCGTACGGCCATCTACCAGGCGCGGACCGGGGCCGAAGTGCTGGCCCAGGTGGAGCTCTTCTTTGGAGCCCGGCTTGCGCAGGATGCGGACTCCGGGCCGGAGCATGGTCTGATTCCGGAAGACGAGGCGCCAGCCTTTCCCGAATCCGCTCTTATCTACGATTAGACGGGCGTTCCAAGCCTTTGGCTGGCGCGGTTCTAGCCGAATATTCGTTGTATTTCCGGTCTTGCAAGTGGGGTATATAGTGGACTCACTCCAGATGGAAGGGTTCGCATATCGGGACGTGGCGCGGAAGCTTAAAGGAATGTTGAGGACCTGGCTGTGCGGCTTGGCCGTGCTTGGCCTTGTTGCGCCCGTATGCCTGGCCCAGCAATTCAGCTTCAGCGAAATCACCGAGGGGCTGGGCAACCGGAACGTCAACTGCATTGCGCAGGATAGCTCCGGCTACCTCTGGGTGGGCACCGAAAACGGCCTCTACCGCTACGACGGGCGAGAGTTCCGGCAGTATGGCGTGGCCGATGGGCTGCACGAACATGCCATCCAGAGCCTCTTCGTAGGGCTGGATGGAACCCTTTGGGTGGGCACCAAGACCGGCATCTACTTCCAACTGCGGAATGGAAGCTTTGCCGAGGTGCATCCTCCGGCTCCGTTTAACCAGTTCTCGCATAGGATCGGGACGGTTTTCACCGCGGTTGCGCCGGACAAGGTGATCACCGCCGACCGGAGCGGGGCCTTTCTGCTGCGGCATGTAGAGCCCGAGCGATGGGTTGCAGAGGACATGCACCTGGACGGCGCGGCGATCTGGAGTGTGCAATACGGGCCTGGCGCAGTGCTTTGGTACGGCTGTGACCTGGATCTGTGCCGGCAGGAAGGGGGCAAGACAACCCACCTGCGTTCCGCGCTTCATCTTCCCGACGAGCATTGGTACCATCTGCTGCTCGATCGCGACGGCCATCTCTGGGTGCGCGGAGCCGCGCACGTGGGCGAAGTGTTCCCCGCCGCGAACCGGTTCGAGTTGCACGACCTTCCGGGCCACTCCAATAATGTGCCGTATGCGGCGCTGACTGAAGATGCGCAGGGCCAAATCGTAGCCTCGCAGGGCTCCGCCTTCGGACTATGGGAGAAGGGACATTGGCGCATGGTCACGGAGCGCAATGGCCTCTCCCGCTACGACCTTTCCACGCTGTTTGTGGATCGGGAGGGGTCTATCTGGATCGGGGTCGTGGGCCACGGGTTGAAGCGCTGGGTGGGACAGGACCGCTGGGAGGCTTACACGGTCGCGGACGGGTTGAGCGACGACATCGTCTGGGCCACGCTGCGAGACCGCAGCGGGAGGTTGTGGGTTGGCACCGAGTCGGGTCTTGACTACCTTCCCGCTAGAGGCAACACTGCCAGGGCGTGGCAGGCGGCTGGCATCCAGACCGCCCGCGCGAGCTCGCTGGCAGAGAGCGCGGACGGCAGTCTCTGGATGGGCAGCGCGGCTGGGAACCTGGTTCGGATTGCTCCTAAGACTCTGGCCGGAAGCCAATGGAAGGTGCCGGAGGTCTACCGGATCCTGATCGAGGGCGGGCGAAGGCTGTGGGTGGCCACGGGTGGAGGCCTGTACGTGGTGGATACCGCAGCCGGTGACCACAACCCACGCCTGGTGGAAGACGCGGCAATCGCCGATCCCAGGAAGCGCTTTACTGACCTGAGCCTGGACACCGACAAACACCTGTGGGCCGCATCCGACGAAGGTCTTTTCAGGCTCGATGGAACCGGCTGGCACCGCATCGACCCCGGACTCTCCGGCGTGAATCCCTATCAGATTGCAGCCGACCATGCGGGAAACCTTTGGGCGGCTGGAACCTTCAAGGGAATCATGCGGCTACGTATAACCGGCGACCGGATCGTCGAATCGGAGCACATCCTCCGCCCGCAACTCTTGTCGGAGCAGGTGGTTTCGCTGGCCGTGGACCACCGCGGCTGGGTGTGGGTGGGCCAGGACGCCGGGCTGACAGTCTACGATGGTCGGTCCTGGAGGAGTTTTACCCAGGATGATGGCCTGATTTGGGACGACACAGACGCCTATGCCCTGGCCGAGGATACGGACGGTAGCTTGTGGATTGGCACCTCAGGGGGACTTGCGCACCTTCTCAATCCGCAGGCCGCTCAAGCCCGAACGCCGCAGGCCCCAGTCATATCGCAGGTCACTTTCGGCACCACGGTCATCGCCGAAGGGGCCCAGATCCCCTGGAACGGGAGTCCAATCGCAATTTCGATGTCCCCCCTGAGCTTTCGCGACGCACGCCACACCCGCATCCGCTATCGCCTGCTGGGGCTGGAATGGGATTGGGTGGAAACAACGGAGAGTAGCGTACGCTATCCGCGCCTTGAACCCGGCACTTACCGTTTCCAGGCCGAAACGGTCGATGGCAGCGGCGGGGTCTCTCCAGTGGCGCAGATCACCTTTCGCATCACACCGCGCTGGTGGCAGAGCGGGCTGCTGCGGCTGACGCTGGCCTTGCTGGCCGGTATTGGCGCGGTGCTCATATGGCGCGGGCGGATTCAGCTCCTGGTGGGGCAAAAACGGCAACTGGAGGTCGCGGTTCAGAGCCGGACCGAGGACTTGGTACGCGAGAAAACCGAACTGCAGCGCGCAGAGGAGAAGATGCGCCGGTTTGCCGAGCACGACGATCTAACTGGCCTGTGGAATCACCGCATCATCATCGAGCGGTTGCGTCAGGAAGTAGATCGCTCGCACCGCGACCATGCGCCGCTGAGCGTAGTTCTGGTCGATCTGGATCACTTCAAGGACGTCAATGACACCTTCGGGCACCCGGCCGGAGACCTGGTTCTCAAGGAGATCGGCCATGTCTTTCAGCGCTCGGTGCGCAACTACGACTGGGTGGGACGTTACGGGGGTGAGGAGTTTCTTCTGATTCTGCCCGGCTTGAGCTTCGTAGGAGCGCGCCTCCGCGCTGAGCAGTTCCGCATGGCTGTGCAGGAGGCGCGCATCATGGAAGGGGAGACGTCGATCCAACTGACCGCCAGTTTTGGCGTCGCCTCAGGCTTCCCATCGGACTTTGAGGAAATGATCCATGCCGCCGACGCGGCCCTTTATCGAGCCAAGAACAATGGGCGCAACTGCGTAATGGCTACGGAGGTTGAAACGCACGGGAGTACCGGCGGGGCGGGAATATAGAAAGGCTATCGCTGCGCTAAAGGCAGGCGGATGGTGGCGCGGGCGCCTTCGCCGTCTTCGCGGTTGAGGAGGCGGATTTCACCGCCGTGGGCGCGAGCGATCTGCTGCGCCAGGGCCAGGCCCACTCCGCTGCCGGTAGGCTTGGTGGTATAGAAAGGGACAAACAGGTTTTCAGTGTTGGCAATGCCCAGGCCGCGGTCTTCGATGAGGACCAGCAGCGCGGAGCCGTCGAGCCGCCAGGTTACGCGTACCGGCTGCGCACCGTTGGCCAGCGAAGCGTCAACGGCGTTGGCCAGCAGGTTGATGAATAGTTGCTCCAACTGGTCGGGATCGGCGTCGAGCACAACGGGCGGGCCCGGATCGAGCAGAAGAGTCAGGCGCGGGTCAGCCAGATTTCCGCGTTGGAGCAGAACCACCCGCTCCAGCAGCGGACCCAGCGGGACCGGCTTGAGATGCGGTGGCGGCAACTGGGCGAGTATCCGGTAAGACTGTACAAAGCGATGCAGGGCGTCAGCACGGCTCTCGATAACGCCAAGGCCGCGGCGAAAGTCATGCAGCGTGGCGTCAGCGTCTTCTACCGCCTCGATCTCACCGAACTGTCCCAACTGATCGACGCGTGCCAGCAGGCTTCCGGCGATGGACTTGATGGGCGCCAGCGAGTTTGACAACTCGTGACCTAACACCCGGATCAGCCGCTTCCATGCGGCCTGCTCTTCTTCCTGGAGCGGCAGGCTTACGTCGGCCAGCAACAGCAGCGTGTGCGGCACACCATCCTGGCGGAAGGCTGCCTTGCGCAGGAGCCAGCGGGTCTGACCTGTAGGAGACTTTTGATTGGCGTTGAAGGAGTGGATGGTCTGGTCCGGTGCGGCGAGCAGGTCTTCCAAGCCCAGCTCGTGTGCGGTGCGCCCAAAGCAGCGGGCATGAGGCAGGCCCAGCAGCTTTACGCCGGCATTGTTGACCAGTTGGAGCAGGTTTTCGCGGTCGAAAGCAAACAGGGGCGCGTGCATGACTTCGAGAATGCGCGCAAGAAGAGCGGTCGCTTCAAGCGAGCGCACGCGCTGCTTTTGCAGGAGGTCGGCGAGCGCGTTTACCTCCCAGGCCAGCTCGCCGAACGCATCTCGACGCCCGGTTTCGGGCGTGCCGGCCCCGCGCGCGCGAAACGAGTAATCACCCTCGCGCAAGGATGAGACGACGTTGGAAAGCGTCTGCAAGGGGCGAGCCATGGTTTCAATCAGCGCGGCGGCAATCAGCGCGAGGTAGAGCAGCAGGCAACAGGCGAGCAGTATCGCCGGGGCAGGGTTGATTTGGCGCTGGTAGATCAGGACGGTTGCGAAGACAAGCGCGGGCAGCGAGAGCAGCAGACAATACAGCCACGCCCGGCGGATGACCGAGCGCCTCTCTCTGCGCACTCCCCTTTCATAGTCCATATTTTTCGATGCGGCGATAGAGCGCGGCGCGGCTGAGCCCGAGGGACTCGGCCGCCTGGGAAATGTTGCCATCGCAGCGGCGGAGCATCTTGCGAATCAGCAGGGCCTCGACCTCGTCGATGCTCATGTTTTCGAAGGACTGCGGTGAAGATTTGGCGGCTGGAATGGCCAGGTTTGCCGCATCAACTTCTTCGCCGCGGCAGAGCAGAACGGCGCGCTCCACGGTGTGCTCCAACTCACGCACGTTGCCCGGCCAGGGATACTGCATCATCTGCTGCATGGCCGCGGGCGAAAAGCCGTTAACCTGCTTGCGATAGCGGGTGCGGTTGCGGCCGAGAAAGTGGGCAGCAAGAAGCGGAATGTCTTCGCGGCGGTCGCGCAGGGCGGGCAGATGGATTTCGACGGTATTGATGCGAAAGAGAAGATCCTCGCGGAAGTTGCCGGCCTTGGCCTCTTCGTGGAGCAGGGCATTGGTGGCGGAGAGAATGCGCACATCCACGCGCCGGGTCTGTGAGGAGCCCACGCGCTCCAGTTCGCCGGTTTCAAGAACGCGGAGCAGCTTGGCTTGCTGGCGTAGGGGGACGTTGGCGATCTCGTCGAGAAAGAGTGTGCCGCCATTCGCCAATTCGAAGCGGCCAACGCGGTCAGTGCGCGCGTCGGTGAAGGCGCCCTTCACGTGGCCGAAAATCTCGCTCTCGAAGGTGCCCTCGGGCAGCCCGCCTGCGTTCACGGCCACCAGCGGCATGCGGGAGCGCGGCGAGGCGGCGTGGAGCAGTTTGGCGACGATCTCCTTGCCGGTGCCGTGCTCGCCGGTGATAAGTACGTTGGCATCGGAGGGTCCCACCTGCGCAATCAATTCGAGTACCGGTTGCATCGAGGGCGCGCCGGCCACAAACTCCGGCATGCCTTCGGCGCGAAGCAGGCGGTTCTCAAGCTCCAGTTGGCGGGCGCGACGCAAGGCTTGGTGCAGCTCGGCGTGAACGCGGATGAGCGAGAGCAGGCGCTCGTTCTCCCACGGCTTCTGGATAAAGTCGCGGGCCCCGCGCTTGATGGATTCGACGGCCAGGTCAATGTTGCCCCAGGCGGTCATCACGATCACCGGCAGACGCGCATCGAACTCCTGGATGCGTGCCAGCAGATCGAGGCCCTCTTGTCCAGAGGTGGTGTCGCGCGTGTAGTTCAGGTCGATGAGCAGCACGTCGTAGTCGTTCTGGCCCAGCGCCTCCATCAGCAATTGGGGCGACCGCACGCAGTCCACAGCCATGCCTTGCGGAGCGAGCAGCAGCTCAACGGCCTCAAGGATGTGCGGCTGATCGTCGGCGACAAGAACACGGATTCGTTCTTTTTTATTGGAGATGTTCCGCCTCCACTGCGCCGGCTTTGGCGTCGGCGATCGAGATACCGTACTCCTCAAGAATCGAGCCGGTGGCGCGCCGCACCTCGATACGCGCCTTTTCATACGCGGTCTCGGCAGTCACCAGCGCCGACTCAGCCACGGCCAGATCGTGCTCGGCGCTTAGCGTCTGCTGGTTTGATCCGGCGCCCAGTTTCTGTTCCTTCTGCATGATATCGAGTGTCTTCTGGGCCAGGTCGCGGGCGTGGCGCGCCGCATCCACGCGGCTGGCCCCTTGTTCCAAAGCATAGCGCGCGTTGCGCACCTCAATGCGAATGCGTTTCTTCAACTCCTCAAGATAGACTTGCGACTGCCGGTACTCAAGCTCGGTGCGGTACTGGTCCGCCTTGGCGATGCGATTGCGTAGCGGGATGCTCAGTTGGAAGCCCACCTGGTACTCGGGCGACGAGTCGTTGAATGCGTTTTCCAGCGTACCGCCAGCCCCACCCGGAGCGTTGACGATGCCCCCGCTGGCGAGATATGCGGGATTCGGAGTGCCGCCATAGCCTGTGCCAGAGTAGAACCCATACAAGCCAAGCGATGGCAACAGCGCGTTGCGAGCGGTTTTGCGGCTCAATTCGCGGTTTTCGAGGTCGAGTCTCGACTCCTGCAACTCGGTGCGATTCTTGAGTGCCGCTGCAATCGCATCCTGCACTGGCTCGGTGTCGGGTTGGATCTGGCCGCCGATGTGATCCGTTGGCACCACCGGCATCTCCTCGAGAATTGGATCGTCAAGCGAGCGGGTGATGGCATTCTTCATATAGAGTTCCTGCAACTCGAGGGTGGTGCGGGCCACGGTCAGATCCTGCTCGCGGGTGGCTAACTCTCCCTCCGCTTTCAACACGTCCATCTCTGGAATGGCTTGCAACTCAAGCTGCTTTCGGCTGGTATTCAGAGTCTCTGTGGCAAAGGCAACCGAACGTTCTTCTACCTGCTCGTCATCATAAGCGCTCACCAGGTCCCAGTAGATATCGCAGATCTGGGTGACAGTGGCGATGACTTGGGCGCGGAAGGCGATATCGGATATCTTTTGGTTGGTCTTGGCAATATGCAGGAAGCGCAGGTTTGGCCCCAGTCCAAAGCCAGCCAGCAGTTGCTGTCCAATCAGGACTCGCGTACTGGCGTAGAGCTGCGGATTCAAACTGTTGTATGGGCTGTTGGATGTAGTCCGATTGTTGTCCCAATCCACCTCAAGATAACTTCCCGTGGGGAAGAACTGATCGTAACTCATGTTTGCCAGGTTGGTATTCAAGTGGTAGACCGGCACACCGTAAAGCTGACGGTTGGTGAGCAATTGCGAAGTGTGGTCATTATAGATCTGAGCATTAATGTATGGGTCGTAACTCGACACCGCGGTGCCTGTTCCCAGCGTGGAGGAGACGATGCCCGAAGCGCCGGCGCCGGCTCCGCCGGCTCCGCTCGATGTGCCGCCCGCGCCTGTTCCCGCTCCCGCGCCGCCTGCGCCGCCACCGGGAGTACCCGATACAACGCCGGTGTTGACGCCGCGCACGGCGCCGCCAGCCTGGGTACGCAGGATGTCCATTTGCGCGATGGGTAGGTTGTAGCGCGCAATCACCATGTCAAGGTTGTTCTCAAGCGCCAGATCGATGGCGTCACGCAGCGAGAGGTAGATCTTGCCATCGCGCACAAGCGAGCTGAGTCGTGTGGAGTTCGCCATGCTGGGCGGTGGAACGATCTTGCCGCGGTAGGCGTCAATGGGATTGCGGGAGGGCCGTAGCAGTTGGTCAAAAGGAATGCTGCTTTGAGTAGCCTGCGCGGCTGCCGGCGCGGGCGTCTGCACCGCGGACGTGGTGACTGTTGGGGCCGTTGGTTCCAGGGCGAGGGCCATGTTCACCTGTAACAAAAGAATCGCGGCTACAGTCTGCACATATTTGGCCGGACTTGTCTTGGATGGATTCACTTGGCGCTGACCTCCGATTCCTTCGGCTGAAGCACTTCATCGCGCGTGAGCCAGCCGTCGCGCAGTTCCAGGATGCGCTTGCCATAGCGCGCGTTTTCCTCTGAGTGCGTCACCTGCACGATGGTCGTGCCCTGGCGGTTGAGTTCGCAGAAGAGTTCCATGATCTCGCGGGCTTGCGTGGAGTGCAGGTTGCCGGTGGGCTCGTCTGCCAGCAGCAGCGCGGGCGCGTGAACCACGGCGCGCGCAATGCCCACCAGTTGCTGTTGCCCGCCGGAAAGCTGCGATGGGAACAGATCCTTTTTGGCGACGATCTGAAAGCGGTCGAGAATATCGGCCACCATTCCCTGTCTTTCCTTGGCGGGAAGGTTCTTGTAAGAGAGCGGAAGGTCGATGTTTTCGGCAACGGTAAGGTCGTCAAGCAAGTGATAGCTTTGGAAGACCATGCCGATGCGTTGACGGGCCAGATCGGCGCGCTGCCTGCGGTTGAGTGTGTGCACGGGCGTTTCGCCAAACCAGTATTCGCCCAGCCAGCCGTCGTCCAGCAGCGCCAGCACGTTCAGCAGCGAAGATTTTCCGGCGCCCGACGGACCCATCACGGTGACGAACTCGCCTTCCGTGATGGTGAGCCCGATGCGGCGCAATACCCAGGTTTCGGTATGGCCGTTCTTATAACTGCGTTCTACGTTTCTCAATTCGATCATGAAGTTACTCCGATTCTCAGTGCCGAAGTGCTTTGGTTACCTTTACTCTGCTCGCAGCGCCTGCATGGGTTCAATGGAAGCGGCGCGGCGCGCGGGGACAAAGCACGCGACCAGCGCAACCAGCAAAAGCGCAACTGCTGCCGTCGCGAGGATCGGCAAATCGGTGGCGCCCACTCCCACAAACATGCTCCTCAAAAAGCGCGTCAAGACAAAAGAAGCGGCAAGGCCGATGGCCAATCCAGCAACAGTGAGCCTCAGGCCCTGCTTCAGAACCTGTCGGAAGATCGTCCCCTTTCCAGCGCCGAGTGCCATTCTGATGCCGATCTCATGGGTGCGTTGCTTGGTGGTGTAGGCAACCACGCCATAGATTCCAACGTTGGCCAGGATCAGCGCGAGCAAGCCAAACGAACCGGCCAACACCACAGCGATGCGCTCAAAAATGCTGCCCATCTGCATGTTCGCCTTGAGGGTGGTCACGTTGAACAGCGGCAAATCGGAATTAAGTTCGCCGACGGTCCGCTCAACCGCGGTCGTGAGTGCCAGCGGATCTCCCGCTGTACGTATGTGAACAATCGCCCCATTTCTGTAACTCTGCGCCAGGGGCAACAGAATCAGCGGCGTAGGATCGTAAATGAGCCGCCGATACTTGCCATTGGCCGCCACTCCTACGACCGTGTTCCATCGTCCGTCCGCCTGGATCCGCTTGCCGATAGCGCTTTGGCCCATCCAATAGCGATCAACCAAGGCCTGGTTCACGATTGCCACCGGCTCCGTGCCGGGATTGTCCCCGTCGTTGAAGTCGCGTCCGGCCAGCAAAGGGGTCCGCAAAGTTTGCAGATAGTCCGGTCCTACAAGCCCTCGATCGACATCCATGGATTCATGCAGGCGCGGCACGTAGCCTTCGGGCATCACGCCATCGGAGTGAATGGTGAAGCTGAGCGGCGAAAAGTCCGCCACCGTGACCGACTGCACACCAGGCAACTCTCTCAGCCGCGCCAGCAATTGACGGTTGAACTCGATGCCCTTTTCCTTGGAGTAGCCCATCGGCCCGAGATCGTACGTGGCGAGAAAGACGTGGTTGGGATCGAAGCCCGGATCGGAACTCTGCGCCAGATCAAGACTGCGGAAAAACAATCCCGCACATGCGATCAGGACCAGCGACATGGCAACCTGCGCAATCACAAGACCCGACGCAAGGCGCGACTTGTGAAGCCCGCCGGAGGTATTGAGCGCCTCGTCTTTCAATACCGAAATGGGAGAGATGGCGGAGGCGCGCAGAGCCGGAACGACGCCAGAAACCACGGCTGTGAGAATCGAAACAAAAATCGTTGCCAGCAATACCGTGCGGTCCACGCTTCCATTCACTGAGAGCGGAAGCGTGGTGGGTGGCAGAAAGGTGGCCAGCGAGCGCGCCGTCCAAAGGGTCCCCAGGAGCGCAATGCCACCCCCAGTGAGGGCGACAAGCAGGTTTTCAATCATGAGTTGCCGCACCAGTTTCCAGCGGCTCGCTCCCATGGATACGCGAATTGCGAATTCACGCCGCCGCGAAACAGAACGAACGAGCAGAAGATTCGCCACGTTGGCGCATGCAAGCAACAACAGAACCGCGGCAAGCGCCAACAGAATCGGCAACGTTCCCGAGAGATAGACGTTGGCTCCAAATGGGGAGCGCCAGAGCGGGTCGGTGGACATCTCATTCGGACCCCGGTGCTGAGTCGGGTACTGGGCGACGATGCGCTGCATCAGCAGATTCAGTTCGTTGTCTGCCTGATGACGATCAACTCCCGGCCGCAGTACGCCAAGAACGTTGAGAAAGGCTGCGCTGCGATCATCGAACGGATCCCAACCCCAGACCTGATGAACCACTCCCAGCGGCAGCCAGATATCGGTGCGCAATCCGCTCTTGCAACCCAGGAAGCCTTTGGGAGCGACGCCCACGATGGTGTAGGAATACAGGTTGATCTGTATCGTTTTTCCCACGATCGCCGGATCAGCGGCGAATCGGTTGCGCCACAGATCGTACCCGAGCACAGCCTCAGCCGCACCCATGCGTTCATTCTGCGGCGAATCAAGCAGAGTCCGCCCCATAAAGGGCCGCACGCCGAGCACATCAAAGTAGTTCGCTGAAGTCACTGCTCCATAAATGCGCGTGGGCTTGTTAGTCCCCGTTATGGTCATGAAATCGTCGTGATACGCGAGCAGTCCTGTGAGGCTTTTCGCGTTGTCGCGCAGATCTACGTAGTCCGGATACGATAGCGGCGGCGAAGGATGCTCGCTTCTCTCTCCGTGCATGATGGTGACCATGTTGCCGGTGTTTGTGACGCCTGGGATCGGGTTGAGCAAGGTCGAACTGATCCAGCTCAGAATCGTGCTGCAGGCGCCGATGCCGAGGGTCAGCGTGAGCACCGCCGTCAGCGCAAATCCCGGCGACTTGCGAAGCTGCCGCAGTGCGAAGCGGACGTCTTGAACGAGCGTGTTCATTTCAATCTCCTGACTACTCGGCGCGAAGCGCCTGCATCGGATCTAACCGCGAAGCGCGCCAGGCCGGTATCATGCAGGCCAGGGTAGCCATCAGCAGCAGCGCTGCAGCCACAGCCGCAAACACCAGCGGATCGAGAGGCTGCGTTTGATAGAGCATCGCGCGGATCAGTTGGACAACCGCGGAACTGGCGATCAAGCCAAAAGCCAGGCCTAGGAGCGCGGGACGCATCCCGTCGAACAGCACATTGCGCAATACCTGTTCGCGCTGTGCGCCAAGCGCGATGCGAATTCCGATTTCGCTGGTGCGCTGCGCCACGATGTAAGAGAGCACTCCAAACAGTCCCACCCCGGCCAGCAGCAAAGACAGCACCGCAAAGCCCAGCAGCAGCGTCGCGT
>CAZNAW010000071.1:0-12782 GCA_964571165.1 uncultured Occallatibacter sp.
TCAACGTGGCGACCTACGCCTACGACGGCCGCAACCGCCGGATCACCCAGAACACGTACACCGGCGGCACCCTCACCGAAACGAGGGAGTTTTACTTCACCAACGCCTGGCAGGACATCGAGGAGCAAGTCAGCGGGTCGATGGTCGATCAGTACGTCTATGGCCTCCGCTACATCGATGAGCTTGTCTGCCGGGATGATTCGTCCGCAAACCGTTATTATGTCATGCAGGATGCCAACTTCAACGTCACCAGCATCTGCGACAAGAGCAGCGGCGCTGTCGATGAGCGGTACCGCTACCAGCCCTACGGCCAGCAGACGGTATTCGATTCCTCATGGACCGTGCTCTCCGGCAGCGCCTACGACTGGGTCGTTGGGTTCCAGGGGTTGGAGTTGGAGGGGGCCACGGGACTCATCTACGTCCGCAATCGGTGGTTGCACGCAGAGTTGGGGAGGTGGGTGGGCCGAGATTCTTTGCGATATTTCGGTGGCATAAATTTATATGAATGCTCTCGAAGCAATCCGAATAGATTTACGGATCCTCTGGGGCTAATGGCTGTGTGCGATGCAATTTACAATTGTATTCAACCCGGAGACTTCCCTGACTGCACACTGAATGCTATTACGATAACGAATGCGGAGGTGAACGACCGTGACAAGGCGTTGGATGAATGCAACAAGAGATTGCGTACATTGGCAATTGCATTGGCTGCAACGGCAGCACTTCAATCCCTAGGGTTGGCTGGGATTACACCGACCCCCAAGAATGATCTCAAAGCCGGACTAACGGCGGCGGACTACGCCACCATTATCGCATCTGGAAAATTTGCGAAGTCGACAACTTTTTCTGCAGCATCCACTGTTGCTGCACTGCTGGCCGGTGGCCAGTGGGAGCTCAAGGTGTATGTCGAGACAGACGGTTCGTTCGATATTGACGTCGGCTACCCAACGAATACATTAGCGCACTGGTGGGACGCTGGATGGTACGAGGTTGGTGGTTACGCCGGGAACGGTGAAAATGCCGAGGCTTATCTCGGATATACCGTGTCGGACGCGATTGCGGATGCAGGCAAAAAGGAGTATTGCAAATGAACGGCCCATCAGCGCCAATTCTAGATTATCAAGATCCCAACAATGGACCAAAGACGATGTTGTCGGTCGACTGCCGAAAGTCGTTTATGGTCGCCGGTGCCGTCATGATTATCGAAGCCGCTTTTTTCGGAACGATCATGATTCTAATTCCAACGCGTCCAACTAAAATGCTGTGTGGAACGGCATGCATTCTCTTTGCCGTGAGTTTACTTGCTGGTTTTTTCTTTGCGGCTCGCGGTCTGGGCAAACCGGCAAAAGATCATGTACTGGAGATTGTCGCGATTATTTTGCATATATTCTTGCTGGCCTTCAACATTCTTTTCATAGCAGTAATTTTCTTTGGGGTAGGCGATTGAATAGAGAGTCGACTCCGGAGTCTGGCTCGACCTCTGGGGCCGGACCAGCGGGGTGTTCGCCGGCATCGACAGCTTCGGCCGGATCGTGGACCAGCACTGGCAAAACCACACCGGCTCGACACCGGGAGCCGACCTGGACCGCTACAAGTACGGATACGACTACAACTCCAACCGCCAGTGGAAACAAAATACCGTTGGCGCCGCCAGCGACGAGTATCACACTTGCGCTGCCTTGAATTGGCTGACGGAGATGCAGGGAGGAGCGGGGTCTCCACGGCCCCCACGGCAACCAGACGGTGATGGACAAGGCTCAGCGGCAGCGCGTATGATTGGGTGCTCGCGTTCCAGGGATTGCAGTTAAACGTGGCGACAAGCTTGATTGAAGCGAGGAATCGTATGTTGCATCCAGAATTGGGAGCGTGGTTGACGAAGGATCCGATTGGAGGTGGATATATAGATGGACTGAACCTATACCAATATGTGCAAGGTAACCCGATCAGTGGCTTTGATCCAACAGGGCTTGTGTGGCCGCCTCCGGGGATGCACGGCATTCTCGCGGATCCCTCGAATCCGAACGCACCTGTAATTTGGGTCGGACCCACGGGCCAACACTATGGCGGTTCAGGCACCACGATTGCACTGCCGATTTCAGGCGGTGAGCCTCCGTATGACCCGGGGCCGTGGAACCTGCCGCAAAACGTAGGTCTTCATAACTGCTACGGATACGCCTGCAATGACCAACAGCATTTCTTCCCCCAACCCGGAAGCAAAGCAGGATTTCCACCCCTCGACCGCTCCAAGTGCACCTGCCCGGAAGCTAAGCGTCGCGTTATAGCGGATGGACTTACAGAGGTTGATTGTGACGCCTGCCTTACTAAGAAGCAATATAAGATAATGTTGTTCGTGGATCCTGGTATAGACTATCATTTGTACCGGCAAAATCCAGACGGTTCCTGGAGTCACAAGCCCGGACATTCCCCCGTCAAGAACGAGGACGAGTCGCAGCCGCCCAAAAGAATTCTCGATCCCCGAAACGCAGACCGGGATGAACGGCCAGCGCAAGCCCTAAATTATACACAATTCTGCGGCTGCTTCAGTGCCCCGGTCGGTGGCATACCTGTAGGAACATAAGATGCGAAAATTGAGTGTTGCTTATACATGCATATTGCTGATATATTGTTCCTGCAACAAGGACGTTACGGCCCCTGCATCCACCATGGAACCGGCGACTGCGAAGAGCAATCGTGCCGCTGCAAAGGGCGATCGCGTGCCGACTACCTCGCGCGCAACGGAGCCAACAGCTATGAAAAGCGCATATCCATACGAAGGTTTGGAGTTCTCTGCCCCAGAACGCGCTTTTAAGCTTGAACAGTTCCACCTGTCGAAGAATCTAGGATTGAGAGAATTGACAACGGAGGTTGGGCCGCCAACGCGCACCGCTGGCTCCGGCGTTTTTTATGTCGTGTACAACATCGGCAATCAGCAGGAGCTTTGGCTCTATTTCGACCCCAGAACCTTCGAATCCCTTTTAGGTGCCGACGTTGTGACTTCGCCATCCGGCGAACGAAGAAATGTTTTCACGGCCGGACAATGAAGTCGGAAGGCGGAGTTCCTGGCGCCTGCGGGCATTTGGACGTGACATAACACGGGCAAATCTGGTAAGATCGGTGCGTCGTCGGCCGCGGAGTAGTCCGGCCGGGCGGCCAGCCGACCAGCGGGATAGCGAAAAAGGGGCCGGATGCGGAGGCCAAGGATGAGTATTACACCTACGATGCCTTGAACCGGCTGACGGACATGCAGAGAGGAACGGCGTCTCCACGACCCCTACGGCAACCAGACGGTGATGAATTGTGCTCAGCCGCATCGCACATGATTGGGTACTTGGGTTCCAGGGGTTGCAATTGAACGTGGCGGCTGGGATGATTGAAGCGAGGAATCGTATGTTGCATCCGGCATTGGGAGCGTGGTTGCAGAGGGATCCCGCAGGCTATATTGGTGGACACAGCTTGTATGAATGTGAGCGATCTCGCCCGACGGTCTTTGTCGACCCGATGGGAATGTTCGTCGGCCCACTTCCCGTTGCCGACGGAGTGGCAGAAGGCGTTGGCGTCGCAGAGGGCGGTGCCGGCGTGGGGGCTGGTGCTGGAGTTGCGGCGGTCGCGGTTCCAGCTGGCATCGTCGTGGGTGGAGCATTCGACATTTGGGGTCTTTGGGATTTCTGGCATGTGTACGGCGACATCAACCAGACCTCGAAGGAATGCTATGATGAATTCAAGAAGCCATTACCTCCGCCCAAATACAAAGACCCCAAGTGCAGAGAGATTGGTCGATCGGGCTACCTTTGCGATTACGAGTGCATTTGTCCATCGGGTTATCGACACGACTTGGCGAGTGGCGGAAGCACTTTCAGGGTCAGGAAGCTCTGCAACGACGGAGCTAGCCCCGCGCCCTGCTATAAACGGTGATCGACAAATGCGTAACAAGGTCAAGATATTGAAGGCAAATTGCATTGAATTGCATGACGACCAAGGGGCGCCTCGCATTGTGCTTGATGCGTCGCGCAGTGATGGCCCAGCCTCAATTGGGATTTACGGAGCAAAGGGATCTGCCGTACAGCTCTGGATCGATGTTGACGACGTTCCGAGACTTACGGTTACGAAAGATTCGCGAACGGCAGTCACATTCTCTTTAGATGAGCATGGTCAACCGATAGTTTGTTTCTATGGAATCGGCGGCAAGCCGATGATCCGGCTGGGGCACTGGGCTGGAGAGTCGGTTCCCTCGATTGATGTGTTCGTAAATGGAAAGACGATTTGGACTTCCTCTGCGGAAGGCTCGAGGAGCGGGCGCACTCAACGGACGAGTCGACGTCCAAATAGGAAACCAAGTTGACGAGTATTGAGGCGTGAAATGAGCACGCAGTTAGACAATCGCGACGTGTACGGCACGGTCAATGAGGAGTGCCAATACCAGCCCCACGGCAACTGGACAGTGATGGATAGCACTCAACGGCGGCGCGTATGATTCGGTGGTTGGATTCTACGGGTTGGAGTCGGACGTTGTCGCGGGATTGATTGAAGCGAGGAATCGTATGTTGCATCCGGCATTGGGAGCGTGGTTGCAGAGGGATCCCGCAGGCTATATTGGTGGACACAGCTTGTATGAATGTGAGCGATCTCGCCCGACGGTCTTTGTCGACCCGATGGGAATGTTCGTCGGCCCACTTCCCGTTGCCGACGGAGTGGCAGAAGGCGTTGGCGTCGCAGAGGGCGGTGCCGGCGTGGGGGCTGGTGCTGGAGTTGCGGCGGTCGCGGTTCCAGCTGGCATCGTCGTGGGTGGAGCATTCGACATTTGGGGTCTTTGGGATTTCTGGCATGTGTACGGCGACATCAACCAGACCTCGAAGGAATGCTATGATGAATTCAAGAAGCCATTACCAAGGCCGGTGCCAAGGAACAACCCAGATTCCGATTGTCGATTCCAATTTGCTTTGCCTTGGCCGATGCCCGCCGGGATGGGCTGTCAGGTGTGTGTTTATAAATGTGTAGGGGCGATAACGTTAGTTCCGTCTCGCCCAATTCCCGACAATGTGCCATGCCCAGACCACGTTCAATGGATCGACAAGGGAATGCCGGGTGGCCAGGGGTGGATTCCACCGCAACCGCAAATCCCCGAGGGACCGTGCTAAGGAGATACATAGCAATATGGCTGATCAACGGCCACGAGACGACGAATTGATTGCTTTGGCGCAGGCTGTGAACGGCGCGCCGTTCCGTGACATTGTGGAAATGCTAAAGGAGGTGGATATTTTGGTCTGGCCGGCAAGATTCGACGAACTGGATCCCGCAACGCGGCCTAGTTGGATTAGGGATCGCGATGATCTGACCGTCGTTCGCGTAGCAAAGCGCGATGTCGCCCGTGCTGTGAGAGCTCTGAGGCGGCACTCGGGTTTGCCGGATGAAGAATAACATGAAAACAAAAGTCACGCATGCGTCCGGCAAGCCATGATGACAACAAACGTCGCGAACTCTGCTGTCTGGCTGGATCTCTGGGGCGGAACCGGCGGCGTGTTCGCCGGCGTCGATAGCTTCGGCCGGATCGTGGACCAGCACGGGCAAAATCACGCCGGCTCGACGCCCGGCACCAACCTGGACTGCTACAAGTATGGATACGACTACAACTCCAACCGCCAGTGGAAACAAAATACCGTTGGCACGGCCAAGGATGGGTATAACACTTACGATGCCTTGAATCGGCTGACGGACATACATGGAGGAGCGGGGTCTCTACGGCCCCCACGGCAATCAGATGGTAATGGACAAGACTCAGCGGCAGCGCGTATTATTGGATGCTCGTGTCCTAAGGATTGCAGTTAAATGTGGCAACGGTTGATTGAAGCGAGGAATCGTATGTTGCACCCAGAGGTGGGAGCGTGGTTGCGGAGGGATCCGGCGACGTACATTAGCGGCACAAATCTCTATCTCTGCTTGAATGGCAGTCCAGTCGATCATATTGACCCGAGTGGTTCGCAGCTCCTTGAAGCTCCTCTGCCCGCTTCCGGAACGATGACACCGCCATCGCCTACCAGTGGTTTCTCGACCTTGGGCCAACCATGGGATATTGGGCCCATTGGGAACTCTCCGAGCCCCGCGGGCAACTATCAACCCATGCCTGTTTCCATTCCGGAGCCGCCAGGGCAACCTCCAACATACAACCCACCGCCAAACCCGCCGCCCAAGGGCTGCCGGGATCCGAATCCGTGCCAAGACTATATTGATTCCTTCCACAAAAGGCAGGACGAGATTGGCAACTTCGTTGATGCCCGCCACAAAGCCGTCGGCCACCGCTCAAAGTGGAGCTGTTCTGACTGGATTAACTACTATAATTTAGCTTTGGGCCTTTGGGACCAAAGGCACTTGAGCGACGAATGCCATAAGTACTTCGAGATCTCCACGGACCATGATGGGGCGGTTACGCAAATCGATAATTATATTCAGAACGTTTACGATGCCATGATAGCTAAGTGCGACAAGAATCCCCCCCTACCGGTTATGGTCGATCGGTGGGGTCATCCTCTATCCTAGTTGGTGCGCGAATGGTCGATGCTGACATCTGCCGCTTACTAATTCTTGGCGATACTACGGCCGCCGAGGGTCTGTTCTTACAGCAAGCCATCAACGTAAATGCCAAGTTGCCATGCGGCCTGCGGCCGCTCACCTTGGCTCTAAAATTGAGATCCGCGGAGACCATCGCGATGCTACTGGCACTTGGCGCAGACGTAGAATTGCCGGACAAGATCGGCGGCAGCTCGATCCTCTACGATGCTTATTGGCATTCGTCTGAATACGAGGAGCCGGCCGATCTTGGGCTTCTGCTTGATGGCGGTTTACCAATAGATAGACTGGACACGAAGGGCATGAGCCTGCTCATGCATGCAGCTGCGTCGTACGTGTGGACAACGAAATTTCTGTTGGAGCGCGGCGCCGACCCAAATCTACGTGACCGCGATGGTTGGACGGCGATAATGTTCGCAGCACAAACCGACTGGCACGGACCAAGATTGAATAGGGACTCGATAGCGGAGGTTGTGCGGCTTTTGATCAAGGCAGGAGCGGATCTGAGTTTGCGCAACATGAAGGGTGAACGTGCAGCCGACATTCTCGCGCGGCAGACACCCACCAGTAAAACAGTGGAAGTGATGAACTTATTAGGGGCTGCCTAATCAAATAGCTTACAGTGCCGCAGATCGTTATTATTATCTCGACAGGCCTATATAAATCCTCCCTTCGGCTGGATTTCTGGGCCGGCGCCAGCGGCGTGTTCGCCGGCATCCACAGCTTCGGCCGGATCGTGGACCAGCACGGGCAAAATCACGCCGGCTCGACCCCGGCACCGACCTGGACTGCCACAAGTATGGATACGACTACAACTCCAACCGCCAGTGGAAACAAAATACCGTTGGCACGGCCTAGGATGTGTAACACTTACGATGCCTTGAATCGGCTGACAGACATACAGGGAGGAGTGGGGTCTCTACGGGCCCCACGGCAATCAGACGGTGATGGACAAGGCTCAGTGGCAGCACGTATAAATGCGTGCTCGCGTTACAGGGATTGCAGTTAAATGTGGCGACGAGGTTGATTGAAGCGAGGAATCGTATGTTGCATCCAGAATTGGGAGCGTGGTTACAAAGGGATCGTGCTGAATATGCTGACGGGAACAATGTATATGGCGTTTTGCATAGCGCGCCGCCAAATGGAACCGACCCGTCTGGCGAGGTTTGGTACAAACCATGGACATGGGGCCCCGTTGTTGGCCTCGGATATGCTTTCGGGACGGTGTCGAAGCTCCACCAAGACAGCCTTTGCGATGTGCAGACGTCCGACACATGCGCAAAGGTGAAAGATTTCTGTATCCCCTATCTCGGCCAGGATCCCACAAAGCAGGATCCGGGCATCGCGAACCAGTGTATTGTTATGCTCAATGACTGTGGCGTTTCAGCGGGAGGTGTTACTCAGAGCGGGTCGCACCATATTAACACCATAATACAGGGAGTTCCTGGAACAACCGCCAACCCCTTGATGCCGAGCCCGCAGTGACGCGAGGTTGCAATATGAGAAATCTGCTCTATGTCGCAAGCTGCACGCTGTCGGTTGGTTCTTCCGTAATGGCTTGTATTTACATAGCGACGTGGATTGCGACATCGACCGCAATATCGGCTAAATTGGGTTATTATGAACGCGCGCCGAGTCCAAGTGGCGCAGAGCAATTTCACCGCTTGGATGAGCAATCGACGCGCACCAAGCTGCTGAATATCAGCGGGTTATTCGCGCTCTCGCTAGGTTGTTTGGCGGCGTCTCGAGCTGTTCGGCCGCGACGGAGGTTATCGGGTTATTGTTCTGTGTGTGGTTATGACCTACGGGCAACGCCGGATCGGTGTCCAGAGTGCGGCGCATTTCCATCGGAACCCCGGTCGAGAAAGCTGGGGCAGTGAAATAAACGGTCGTTCGAGAGCATTGAAGCGAGATTCTGCAAAGACAGCGTCTGACCCGTCAGGCGGAGCCAGTGTGTTCGCCGTAACCTCCAGAGGAAGAGCCTCTGAAAGAAGCGCGGGCCCTCACAACGCGAACAAATGGTTGGTTAATCTGCTACAGCACGCCTAGAATTGCGCACTATGCCGGCACACCACCGATTTCACCCTAGCAGCGATCCGCGCGACAATCCGCAGTCGTTAGAGGAACTGTTGCGCATCTCGCTGGACGAGCTTCACCGCTGTGACATCGCCCGCATGAATCTTCTGTGCGCCACCGGTCTGCCCGGAGCAGAACGACTTGATATCGATCGATGTCTCTATATGCTGGACAAATACGCCAGCCGGGTGGAATCCGAAACTCGCCGCCATTTATACAGGGTCGCTGATCCACGCTATGCCGCCCATTACCACAATTCGCCGGTACGTTTTCGCGTTGAAATGATGGCGCAGACGTTATTTGAAGATTGTGGCGTCCGCTACAACTCCAACCGTGTTCGCAGCCCTGACTTCCGTAACTCCAAAGATTTGTTCATTCACGGGATGATCGAAGATGCCAACGGCGGAACCTGTGCTTCACTCCCCATCCTGTACGCGGCCGTAGGACGCCGTCTGCGCTATCCGATCAAAATCGTCGCCGCCAAGGGTCATCTGTTCTGCCGATGGGACAGTGCGGATTGCAAACTCAATTTTGAGGTGGGTGGAGCGGGCTATGCCTATCAACCCGATGACTACTATAAGCGTTGGCCTCGCCCCATAAGCGACGAGGAAATCAGCCGCGGCGAGTTCCTCACGTCCATGTCGCCGGCCCGCGATCTGGCTACATGCTTGGAAGCCCGTGGCTATTGTCTGGAGGACACTGGCCGAATCCCCGAAGCCATCCAGGCATATGAGAACTCGTGCCGGCTTGATCCGACTTCGTATAAATGTCGAGCCATGCTAGACCGTTTGAAGCATCCCAAGCCTAAAATGGTTTGGCAGCCTCGGTTTGTGCCGCACATCTCGCGAGGAACTACGCCGAGCGCGTTGCCAACGACGGGGTTTCGCTCTGGGCAGAGATAGGAGAATAGCCATGTACCATCCATTGTTGGGGCGGTTCTTGCAAAGGGATCCTCCTGAATATGTCGATGGTTATAACTTATATGAATACGAACTCGCAAATCCGGTTCGATTTGTAGACCCTAGCGGCAGGTTTGTTGGTGTCGTCCCGATCGTCATTGCGGGCGGAGAGGCGACAGGCGAGGTGGCATCCGGAGCCGTCGGTGCCGTTCTGGCGGTAGCGTACTACACTGGCCTTGGCGTCGACAAATTCATTGTCAACCCGATAATTGACAGTAACTTCCAGAGCGGACAGGCAGCGGCCAACGCGGCTCAGAAGGCATGGATTACTGCGCATAGTGCGACAGCGACGGTTACGACGCCGCAAACTAAGCCCAAGCTGGTTCCGCCCCAACCGCCTGGCCCACCGCCCTGCGATCCGCCCGACGATAAGCCAAAAAAGTGCAAGCCGTGCGTGCCGCCGGTTGGCACTGCTGCATATCGAGAAGATACAACTCCCGATTCTCCACCGCATAGAGGAGTGCCAGTTCCTCATTGGAAGCTCTATGATATGCAACAGAATCCAAACAACTGCCAGTGCTTTTGGCATCCAATACCAGACAACCGAGGTGGATTTGGTTCAAGTCCACCTCCGCCGGGCCTCGTACCCATCACGCCAGCCGCCGGTGGAGGGTTTGAATGAACGGCCTCTACTACTATTCTGGTCAGGAGGTACGTGCCGCCGACCAAATTACATACCACGGCGATTCGGGAGTGGTTGTGTTTATCGCCACCGCCAGAGCGGGCGACCCAAGCATAGATTGGTACCTAGATCAATTTCGTGATGGTGGCATCATGATTGAAACAAATGATTTTGGAAAGGTGTTTATTGAGGCGGGCGATATCGATGAGAAACTCGTACTTATTTCTAGAGTGAAATAAGAATTCTGCAACCAGCTACCCGGGATGAGCTTCTAGACCTGAATCAAGCGTGATTTTCGCATAACTCAGTTGAATCGGCGCAGAAAAAACTCGAAACGGCCGGATTTTGTGGTATCAGAGTGTTATTCCGACCCTCTGGTCCATCCACGCAAGGAGGCGTTTCGAGTGCGCGATACTTCACAACAAAAACTGCTCCGACGCAAGCGCCGAATCCAAAAAAGACTCCGCCTGGGGAGGGGCGCGGGAAACGCCTGCACGGGGGCGCGCGATTTGCCCGCACTGGGGACATAAAATAGCCGTCGATCTGCCAATGGCAAATCGGGGCTTCACTCGCGTCAGCCCTCCTGCGTCTTCTTCTCCTTGGTCGCCTTCGTGGATTTCACCGATTCCCGGAACCGATAGCTCTCGCCGTTCATCTCAAAGATCGTGCAGCGGTGGGTCAGCCGGTCCAGGAGCGCCGCGGTCATGCGCTCGCCCTGGAAGATGCTTCCCCATTCGCCGAAGGGGAGATTGCTGGTGATCAGGATGCTGCCACGTTCGTAGCGGTCGGCGAACACCTGGAACAGCAGTTCAGCGCCGCTTCGGCTGAAGCTGATGTAACCCAGTTCATCCACGATCAGCAGCTCGATCTTGCCCAGCATGGCCAGCATCCGCTCCAGCCGGTAATTCTTCTGGGCTTCTTCCAGGTGGTTCACCAGCGCCTGGGCCGTATAGAACTTCACCCGCTTGCCGGCACGGCAGGCCGCCTGTCCCAGGGCCACGGCCAGATGCGTCTTGCCCGTGCCGCTGTTGCCGACGCAGCAGAGATTGCTTTTCTGATCGATCCATTCGCAGCGGGACAGTTCCAGCACCTTGTGCTTGCTGATCTGCGGCGTGAGCGCAAAGTCGAACGTCTCCAGATCCTTCAGCACCGGGAAGGCGGCGTTCCTGATCCGGGCCGTGATGGCGTTGGCGCCACGCTGGTTCACTTCCAGTTCACTGAGCCGCAGCAGATACGATTCGTAGCTCTCGTCCTTCTCCGCCGCCTCCCGGCCGAGCTTGGCATACTCGCTCAGCATCGTCGGCAATCGAAGTGTTTTCAGATGATGCCGCAACAGCATCATCTGCGGTTCCTGGGTGGTCGCACTCATGGGTTTGGTCTCCTTCAAAAGAGTGTTCGGACAGCAGCCGGTCGAATCGCCGCAGGTCCGGCATCGGAACCTGTACACGGCGGGCCGCCTGGTTCTGCTGCTCCGTAAGGATGGACGATGGTTCCGCGCCGTCCTGGCCGGCCAGGCGATCGACCGTCTGTGCGATCCGTTCCGCCGTGAGGGCGGGCGTGTGAATCAGCATGCCGATCACCCGATCGATCCGTTCCGCCGGATGACGCATCAGCAATTGCAGGACGCGGATATAGTGGCGATCGCCGGCGCGAGGGCCGTGGTGCGCCTCAAACGCCTTCCGCAGTCGGTCGAACGATTCGGGGAGGTTCCAGTCGCGCATCGCCGGCACGTGATCCAGCCACGCCGGCTTGCGCAACAGCGCCGCCACGAAGTGCAGCGGGTCGATAAACGATTCGTGTCGGCCATACCCGCGGGGGTGTTCGGCGACGACCTGGCCCTTATGCACGATCGCCACGCGGTCCACGTACGCCTTGACCGTCACCGGCGCAAACGCCGCGCCGTGCGGCACGCTGTAGCGATTGGTCTCGAACAGGACCGTCTGGTACTTGTCCACCAGGCCGGCGCGCCTGATGCAGGCGTCGAACCGATGCGCCGCCAGCGGCAGCGCGTGCGGCTTCTCCGCCTCGAAGTTCACGCCGATCGTCACGCTCTGATGCGCGACGACGCGGTCCCGCTCGGCCATGCAAAACGCCAGCAGTTGCCGGTTCAGGTCCGCCAGGTCATCCGCCCTGGGCACCGGCGTGCAGGCGCGACGCTCCAGCGCGAACACGCTCTGTTCGACATCGCTCTTCTCCTGGCCCCTGGCCGGCATGCAGAACAGCGGATCAAACCGGTAGTGCGACGCCAGCGCCGCGTAGGCCGGGTTGAGTGTCCGATCCCGGCCCCGCAGGATCTCGATCGTCACGGCCCGGGGATTGTCCCACCACACCTCACGCGGCACGCAGGCGAAGAACTCGAACGCCCGGCTCATCCCCTCCAGAATCGATTCCGTGCGCTGGCTCGGCAGCGCCATCAGGAACGGACAGTTGCTGTACGTCCACACCCCGCTGAGCACGTCGGTCGTCCGCCGGCCGTCGGGATAATCCACCTGCACCTGGCCGAAGTCGAACTCCATCCGACGCCCCGGCAGGTGATCCAGGCGCATGAACGTCTCGCGCGTCGA
>CAZNAW010000072.1:0-12572 GCA_964571165.1 uncultured Occallatibacter sp.
CGCCCGCTTCCATCCTCCCAGCCCTTACCGGGTTCAAAGCCAAGCGCGCCCAACAGCCCGGCCAGCTTCTCCAGCGCCTCCGCCGAAGCCACCTGCCGCACCAGCGTGATCCCCTTGATCATGCATTCGATTGTATCGTCAGTAGTTTATTGCTGGCTTCCCCATTCCCCGGAAGCCCATCCCCTGGAATCTGCATCCAACATCTTGGTATGCTTAAAGGCGTGCGTATAATAGTCGCTTCTCACTCTTCCTCTAACAGCATCGTCTCCACGCGGTCTTCCCGCGTAAGACTGCCACTGGCGCTTGCTGTAGCCCTCTGCCTCGCGGCATCTCCCCTGCAGCTCACCGGCTGCAAGAGCGCATCAGCAGATACCACCATCCAAACCGCCAGCCCGCAGGCAGTCGACTCCGCGCGTCAGCAGTTGGAACTCATCCCCCCTCCTTCCAAGAGCCGCTACCTCGCCATCTCCAGCCTCTCCGAGTGGGAGAATCCCTACCTCACCGTGCAGCAGAACATGGCCACGCTGCACGTCACCCAGGCCGACCCCAATACCAGCCAACTGGGCGTGGGAGGCATGTTACGCCCCGTCTCCGCGCGTCGCCAGGACCTCACCGTGCGCGTCAGCGATCTGCCCGCCGCACTGGACGCAGTGCCCGAAAGCTCCTGGCCCTATGGCCGCGTGGTTGCCATCGAAGAGGCGCACGACACTCCCGCCTCGGCACGGCCAGCGGTGCGCCGCAATGTGGAAGCGGCCATTAAGACCCTCGGAGACATGGGTGTTGTGGTCTACGAGTGGCCTGAAGCCGGCCTCCGATAGAGCAGCGCGAAGTAGTGTAGGCTGCGGTAAACAATGTTTCGTTAAGGGCACGGCTTCAGCCGTGCCGTAAGATGCCTTATCTGCAATTCGGCTTTAGCCGCTGAGGGCATGCTTCAAGCTACACATCGCTGCTTTCAAAAACCTCTGAAGGAATCCTCTATGAGCGAGACAAAAGTTGCAGCGGCGCATCAACACAAGTCGCTGGTCAAAGGTCTGCTCGCCGGGTTCATCGCAGGACTGGCCGGCACAGCCGCAAAAACACTTGCCGAGCGCATCTTCCACTCCCCACCGAAACAGGAACCAGGGCCGCACGAATCCGCCTCCCAACGCAGCATGAGCAAAACCCATGCGGCGCTCGCCAAGGCGAGAGAGAGCGATGCCCTCCGCTGGGGACTCGGTGCCGCGGCCGGCGCGACCTATGGCGCGCTAGCCGAGTTCTATCCCGAAGCCACGTCCAGGCATGGGGCCAGCTTCGGCCTGGCGCTGGAGGCTCTCAGTCACGAAGGCGCGCTTCCCGCGCTGGATCTCGCAGCAGACACGGATGTCCTCGCAGAACGCCAGCAGGGCAGCGAGATCACCTCCTATCTCGTCTACGGCGTCACCACCGAGCTGGTGCGCCGGCTGGTGCGCCGCTGGCTCTAGCCGTGGCTACCAATTACTCCAAATCCGACACCCGCGTCGATCACGCGACGCTCCGTAGCTATCGTCCGGGCGACTGGCAGGCGATGCACGCGCTCGACCTCCTCTGCTTCGAGCCGGTCTTCCGCTTCAGCCGAGGGGCCATGCGCGGATTCGCTGAAGCTCCAGGCGCAGTCACCGTGCTGGCCGAGGCGCAGGGCAAGTTGGCGGGCTTCTGCATCGCGCAGTTGGAAGATCGCACTGGCTATATAGTCACGCTCGATGTAGCCTCAGCATGGCGGCGGCGCGGTCTGGCGCGGCGACTGATGGCCGAACTCGAATCCAGGCTCCATTCTGCAGATGCCACACAGATGGAACTGCATGTCTTTACTGGCAACGTAGGAGCCATCCGCTTCTATGAATCCATCGGCTACGCGCCTGCAGGCGTGGCAGATAACTTCTACGCACAAAACCTACACGCGCTCGTCTATCGCAAGTCGCTCTCCGCTTAGACCAGCGCTACTCGTAGTACCGCGCGAAGCTGCTGTCCGTCTCGAACAGCGTGCAGTCCTTCACCCGCACCCGCCCGCCGGTCATTTCCTGTAGTTGTTGCGCGGTCTGCTGGTAGAAGTATCGTGCCAGGTTCTCCGCCGATGGGTTCAGCTCCGTAAATGGCTCAATATCATTGATCATCAGGTGGTCCAGCCGCTCCACCACCGGTCGCAGCACGGTCTTCAGCAGCTTGAAGTCCAGCAGCAGCCCAGCCTCGTCCAGTTCCTCGCCCGCCAGCGTCACCAGTACGCGGTAGTTGTGGCCGTGCGGGTTCTCGCACTTGCCGTGGTAGTTGCGCAGATAATGCCCGGAGGAGAAGCCGGCTTCCACAGTAATCTCAAACATTCGCTCGTCTCCTCCTCTGTCGATTGTATCGTCTGCGCCACATCCGCAGCGCCCGCGGCAGCTTCCCCAACGCCGCTACAGATTCACGAACGCCTGCTCCGTCGCGTCTCTTCGCTGCGTCGCCTTGCCTGTTCAAAGAGCGAACTCAGCACTCCGACCAGCGCGGACAGCAGCGCCAGCACAAACAGCGCAAGCCCCATGGTCCGCCACAGCGAAGAATCTCCCGGCGATCCCGGCTGCCGCGCAATGTTGCTGTACGCAATCCCGCAGGAGATCAACGCAAACAGCGCAAGCGACGCAGCGAGGATGATGAGGTTCCTGCCCATGGTTCTGTCTCACCGTAGCATACGGCATCTCCCACTCCTGATTGCGCCCAACTGTGAGCAAAACGGCACAGCCTTCCCGCGAAGAAATAGGCTAAAATCGTCAATAAATCCTCACTTCGCCGATACCACCCCCCTGGAGTGGCTATTACTTCAGAAATACGTAACAATGGTGTGAAGCAACCAACTGGTTTGGCTTCATATACCGGAACGATCGTCCAGCGGGGAGTGCGCAAGCGTCGGTGTGTTGCATAGGCAGTAACCCTAAGGCAAATTTACGTGGTTGTCTCGATTTTTCGTTTCTTTCTACTCAAACCACACCTATAATCTTGAAAATACGCGTAGTGGAAGTGTTTCCCCACTTGCCCGACACGGCCTGAGAGAGGTCTGTGCAGATGCATCCTGAACGGCGACCCATTTTTTGGAGCTCCTTCACCATGAACACCCCTCGTCTGTGCAATCTTCAATCTGTCTTCCCTCGGCCCTTGGTGCTTCTCATCGCTGGATTCCTCGGTTTGGCGCCGTTGAGCGCTCATGGCCAGTTTGTTACGCTGCTCGATACTACCGCGCGTTACGCAGGTAACAGCACCGGCACACAGGGCTTCAATCAGGACACTGGGGTAGCGACGGCCACCGAACTGAATGTTCCCTCATACGTCGTCTTCGACTCGCTTGGAAACCTATACATCTCCGACACGCAAAACAACTGCGTGCGCAAGGTGGACACCAGCGGCAATATCACTACTGTGGCCGGTCTGCGCATCAGCGGAAACGCCTCGGATACCTGTAATACCACCACCAACAACTCTCCAACCCCGGTTCAGGGACTGTTGCAGCCCACCGGCCTGGCCATCGACAGTTCCAACACGCTCTACATCGCGGACAGTCAGCACAACTGCGTACGCAGCCTGGCCAGCGGCGTTGTCGACAACTTCGCCCATCCCGCACTGACCACGGTGGCCGGTACATGCTCGTCGGTGCACACAGGCTCCAACACTCCTTTGCCGGACGGCCTGGCAGTGGACAGCAGCTCCAACCTATACATTTCCATCGTCGACTCGTTGTATATCCAACCCATCAACCAGGTGGTTCGCCATCTCGCCACCGACCCGGCAACCACCATCTGCGCCGTTGCCGGCCAGCTATCGCCCAATGCGGCGAATACTCTCTGCACTGGAATCACCGGCACCGTCCCTACTCTGGATCGGCCCTCCGGACTTGCCTTCGACAAGAACGGCAACCTCTTCATCGCCGACTCAAACAACAACTGCGTACGCGAGATCAACGCAATGACCACTGCGCAGACGGTCGTCGGGCAGTGCCTCAACGACAACACCGGCAGTACTTCAACGGCCCTCAACAACCCCTACGGACTGGCCTTTTCGTCCAACTCCTCGCTGTATATCTCGGAGGCGGCCACCAGCCCGAGCCACAACAACGTGGTCAGCTACAACTTCGGGACCAACTCGCTGTCCCTCGTCGCCGGCCTGGCCAGCGGAGCTTCCGGCCCCTACAACTCCTCGCAGGACGGCCAGAGCGCCCTGTTGGTTCCGCTCAACCAGCCGTCGGGCGTCACCACCGACGCAGGCGGAGACATCTATCTCGCCGACTCGCTAAACAACGTGGTGCGCAGGATGGGCACTAACCTCTACTTCCCCAACACCAATGTGGGTTCCACTAGCCCCAACCAGACCGTCGTCTTCAGCATCAATCAGACGGTGAATCTTACCGTCACTGTGGGGACGGACTACAACCTCGTCAGCACCTCATGCAACGGGTTGCTCACCACCGCCGTGGTCACCTGCTCCATCACCATCAACTTCGGCCCAACCCGCCCCGGCTATCGCTACTCCCCACTGCAACTTAGAGACTCCATCAGCGGCAAGCTGATCAGTGTTCAACTGGACGGCATCGGCATCGGTCCTCTGAGCCTGCTGAGTCCGGGAATCGCCTCCACCGTCGCCCATGCCACTGGGCTGCGCACTGCACTCGCCGTCTCCACCGACTCGGCGGGTGACACCTATGTCCTGGAGCAGGGCAACGGATCGTCTACCGCCGACGTGCTCTTCTTCCCGGTAGGCGGCGGCACCGCGCAGGTCGTCGTGGCTCAGGGTGCGGGCATGGTCACCCCCACCGCCATGGCGGTCGATGGAGCGGGTAATATCTTTATCGCCGATTCGGGCCTCGGCGGTATTGGAGGCGGAAACATCATCCGCTTCGGCGCGGATGGTTCCGTCAACACTTCGTATGCCACTGGTCTGCCGGGTGTCAATTCCATGGCCGTCGATGGCTTCGACGACCTCTTCCTCGCGATTGGTGGATCGTTCCACGACATCACCGAGATCTACGCCGGCGGGCAACGCCGCTCCGTCGCCGGCAACGGAACTGTCGTCGACGCCAATGGAGTCGTCGCCACAACCGCGCTCTTCTCCGATCCCAGCGCCGTCGCGCTTGGCCCCAACGGCATCGCCGTCGCCGATGCAGGCAGCCATTACGTCTACCTCATCGACAACTCGGGCATCATCCACATCATCGCGGGCAACGGCACTACTACCACCACCTCTGCGGGCACAGCTACCGCCACCGGCCTCGTCTTTCCCGACGGTCTCGCCATCGATGCCGCCGGTGACATCTACATCGCCGACAATACCGCGAACATCGTCTACGCGGTCTACGCCATCATTAGCAACGGCACCAACATTAATCCCGTCATCGGCACTGGTACCGCCGGCTACACAGGAGACGGCGGCCCCAGCATCGATGCCACCATTCATGCCCCGCTGGGAATAGCCCTCGATGGCTCCAGCGATCTCTTCGTCGTCGACTCCGGCAACAACGTTTTGCGCGAGGTCTCCTACCCGGTCACCAGCACCATCGACTTCGGCAACGTGCTGATCGGCACTACATCCCCGGCGATGCTGCAATACATTGCCAACGCCGGCAATGCCAACCTGACCTTCCATCTTCCATTCACCACCACCGCCACTCCCCCGTACACGGCCCTGGCCGTTGCTCCCACCACTTGCACAGCCAACTCCGGCGTCATGGCGGCAGGCGGCGTGTGCGACATCGCATACACCTTCCACCCCACCATAGCCGGTCCGGTTGCGGGTCAGTCGAATCTCCCCACCAACTCCTATAACACCCCACAGACCGTCTTCTTCAACGGCGAAAATGGGTACTCCACCACCCTCCTGCCCTTCGTCCTCAGCACGGAGACCGAGGTGTACGGATATCCCTTCACGGAATCGATCACACTCAACAACACCCTGCCCGCCAGCGGCACGATGGTCTTCTACATCGGCGCTCAGACCCTCTGCACCACCACCATAACCAACGCATCCGCCGGCACGATCACATGCAATGCGGCGGAGTCCGGCCTGGCCGTCGGCACTTACACGGTCAGCTTCACCTTTACCTCCAGCAATTCGTTCTACAGCACGACCACCGGTACCACCACTCTTGTCATCACCAAGGCGCCGCTGGTAGTCACGCCCAATAACGTCTCGCGCCAGTACGGCACGGCCAATCCCACCCTCACAGGCACCCTCACCGGTGAGGTCAACGGCGACGTCTTCAACGTCACCTACTCGACCACAGCTACGATTACCTCTCCCGTCGGCACATACCCCATCACCGCAACCCTGACTCCGGTGGGCTCGGCGAGCCTTAGCAACTACACGCTGACCAACAACACCGGTACGCTTACCATTACCCAGGCCGGGTCCGGTGGCAGCGGAGGGCTGGTAGTCACCGTCAATTGCACCACGCGTGCGTACGGTCAGGTCAATCCCACCTTCACCGGTACCGTCACCGGTGCACTTAATGGCGATACCTTCACCGTCACCTACTCCACCACGGCAACCCAGTTCTCTCCTGTAGGCAACTACACCATCAACGCAACCGTCACCGGGGCGAACATCGCCGACTACGTCGTCACCGTGAATACCTGCACGCTGGCCGTCACTCCCGCAGGGACCAATGGCACTACGGGGCTTACCGTCAACGTGAATAGCACATCGCGCCCATACGGCACGGCCAATCCCACCTTCACAGGCACGGTCACAGGCCTGCTCAATGGCGATACCGTCACGGTTACCTACTCAACCACAGCGACCCAGTTCTCTCCTGTCGGCACCTACCCCATCACCGCAACCGTCTCCGGTGCCGCCGCAGCCAACTACGTCGTCACCGTGAATCCCGGCACCCTGACCATCACTCACGCGACGACGTCGCTTGTTGTCACGGTCAATAACGCTTCGCGTCCCTACGGCGCGGCCAATCCAGCCTTTACCAGCACCATCACAGGCGCGCTTAACGGCGACACCTTCACCATCAACTACTCGACGACGGCAACACCGGCTTCCCCCGTAGGAACTTACCCCATCAATGCAACTGTATCCGGGGCTGCCACGGGCAACTACAACATCACCGTGGTTGCCGGGACCCTGTCCGTCACGCCCACCGCACCGTTGGTGGTCACAGTCAATAGCGTAAGCCGTCCCTACGGCCAACCTAACCCAACATTCACCAGTACCATCGCAGGCGCGGTCAACGGCGATACCTTCACCGTCACCTACTCGACCCCCGCGGGCCAGTTCTCTCCCGTCGGCACATACCCCATCAACGCAACCGTCTCCGGAGCCAACATCGGTAACTACGCCGTGACCGTAGTACCCGGCACCCTCACCATTACTCCAGCCGGAACGGGCGGCACCGCGGGTTTGGTGGTCACGGTCAATAGCGCGTCACGCCCCTATGGCACAGCCAATCCAAACTTCACCAGCACGGTTACAGGCTTGCTCAACGGAGACACCGTAACTATCAACTACTCCACGGCTGCGACGATTACTTCTCCCGTCGGGACATACGCCATCAATGCAACCGTCTCAGGCCCGGCCGCCGCCAACTACAACATCACTGTGGTTCCCGGGACCCTGACCATCACCACTGCCACAGCCCAGCTGGTGGTCACAGTCTTTAATGCCTCACGCCCCTACGCCACGCCCAATCCCACCTTCACCAGCACCGTCAGCGGAGCGCTCAACGGCGACACCTTCACCATCACCTATTCCACACCGGCCACCATAACCTCTCCCGTCGGCGCATACCCCATCAACGCAACCGTATCCGGCCCAGCCGCCGCCAACTACAACATCATCGTGGATCCCGGCACGCTGAGCATCACCACCGCGATAAACCCGCTGGTGATCACGGTCAATAACGCCAGCCGTCCATACGGCACGCTCAATCCTACCTTCTCCGCTAGCAGCGTCACTGGACTGTTGAATGGAGACTCGGTGATCATCTCCTTTGCAACTCCGGCAACTCCAGCGTCTCCCGTAGGCACATACCCCATCAACGCAATCGTCACAGGCGCCGCCGCTTCCAACTACAACATCCAAGTCATTCCCGGCACCCTCACCATCACCCCCGCCACTGTGCCGTTGGTGGTCACCGTGAATAGCGTGTCACGCCCCTACAACACGCCTAATCCAACCTTCACCAGTTCCATCAGCGGCGCGCTGTTTGGCGACACCTTCACCATCAACTACTCCACCACAGCGACGATTACATCGCCCGTAGGGACATATCCCATCAACGCAACCGTCACCGGCCCGGCCGCCGCCAACTACAACGTGATAGTCAATCCCGGAACCCTGACCATCACACCCGCAAACACACCGTTGCTGGTTACGGTCAATAACGCATCCCGCCCGTATGGCACCGCCAACCCAACCTTTACCAGTTCCATCAGCGGAGCGCTCAACGGCGATACCTTCACCGTCACTTACTCCACGGCCGCGACCATCACCTCTCCTGTCGGCACATACGCCATCACCGCCACCCTCACCGGAGCCAACATCGCCAACTACGTCGTGACTGTAGTTCCAGGAACACTGACCATCAACACCGCTTCGGTGCCGCTGGTGATTACCGTCAACTCCGCATCACGCCCCTATGGCACGGCTAATCCAACCTTCACCAGTTCCATCAGCGGAGCGCTCAACGGCGATACCTTCTCCGTCGCATACTCCACGGTGGCGACCATCACCTCGCCCGTCGGCACATACGCTATCAACGCAACCGTCACCGGAGCCAACGTCGGCAACTACAACGTGACCGTGGTTCCCGGCATCCTCACCATCACCACCGCCACCGTGCCGCTGGTGGTCACGGTCAATAACGCGTCACGCCCGGTCAACGTCCCCAATCCAAACTTCACCAGCACGGTCACCGGCCTGCTCAATGGCGACAACGTCACCGTCAACTACTCAACCACAGCGACGATCGCTTCACCCGTAGGCACATACCCCATCAACGCGACCGTCACCGGCCCGGCTGCCGCCAACTACAACGTGATCGTGAATCCCGGAATCCTGACCATCACCCCAACGGGAACGCCGTTGGTGGTCACAGTGAATAATGCCGGCCGCCCGTACGGTGTGGCCAACCCAACCTTCACCAGCACCATCGCCGGTGCGCTTAACGGTGATACCTTCACCGTCACCTACTCCACGCCTGCGACCATTGCTTCTCCCATCGGCACTTACCCCATCACCGCAACCGTCACAGGAGCCAATATCGCCAACTACTCCGTGACCGTGGTTCCAGGGACCCTCACCATCACCCCCGCCACTGTGCCGTTGGTGGTCACCGTGAATAGCGTGTCACGCCCTTACAACACGCCTAATCCAACCTTCACCAGTTCCATCAGCAGCGCGCTAAACGGCGATACCTTCACCGTCACCTACTCCACGCCTGCGACCATTGCTTCTCCCATCGGCACTTATCCCATCACCGCCACTGTCACCGGAGCCGCCATCGGTAATTACAACTTGACTGTGGTTCCCGGCGTCTTGACCATCGCACCGCCCGCGACATCAACAGTGGTGACCACCTCTGCGTCACCCGTCCCTGAGGGCACCAGCGTCATCTTCACTGCCACGGTTACCTCAGCCGGCCTGCCCGTTCCCGCCGCCACTGTGAACTTCTACAACGGATCGACGCTGCTTGGTACCGGCACACTCAACTCATCCGGAGTGGCGACCTACACTACCTCCACGCTGCCGGTCGGCACTCTCACCATTACGGCAACCTACCAGGCAACCGTCAACTATGCCACTAGCTCGGGCACGGTCCTCCAGGTAATCACTCCTGGCAGCTTCACGGTCACGGCAATTCCTCCGAACCAGTTCATCCGGGGAGCCGGATCGACCGTTTATGCCATCACGGTCACCTCCATGCAGCAATTTGCCGGCCCAGTATCGCTCACCTGTTCAGGCCTTCCGGCGGACGCTAGTTGCTCATTTGCCAGCCCAACCGTGACCCTGACAGCCGGCGGCAGCGTCAATACGACGTTGACCGTGGTCAACACCGAGGCGGATGCGAGGCTGGCTCGTCCCGCGCTCCCCATCGCCCCAGGCAGCAAGCCAGCCGGTCTCTCGCCGATTGCCTTCGCTGCTGCCTTCCCGTTCGGGCTGGGAGCATTTCTTGTCGGGTTGGTACGCCGCAGGAGAGGCTTGCAGCCTGGCCGCGCTAGGGCCAGCCAATCGCCCAGGATACGCTTGCTGCTTGTTCTGCTCTGCGCCACTGGCATCATCAGCCTCGCAGGTTGCGCGTGCTTGACCAGCATCTATCAGGTCTACACCATCCCCATTACAGCCACCAGCACCGTCACCGGAGCGAGTACGCAAACTGCCTCGGTCACACTGACCGTGGCCCAACAGTAATTGGTTCACTTTCAAATGCAGTTATGGCGGCAGGAGTTTGAAACATTGATGTGGAGGAATTCATGATGCACCGGCGCTCTTCCCAGATCTTCCGCGCGCTTCTGCTGGCCTCGGTCACTGCTGTACTCCCACTCTACTGTGCCGCCCAGGCAAAGCCCACGGGCACCACGTCGCCCTCTGCATCGCAGGTCGATCTCTTCGGCGGGTACTCCTACTACCATCCCTTCAACGCCTTCGCCCCCTTTGGCGACTCCCTCGACGGCAACACATACCAGCCCATTACCTGGGGAGGCATCGGTAGCCTGGCCGCATACTTCGGCCCCCACATTGGAGTGGAGTTCGAGGGTGCAGCCTCGCCCTACGGCCCCAACGATTGCTCCTACGTCGCGCAGGGCGGGCCCATCGTCCGCGCCCAGTCTGGCCGCTACGTCCCCTTCGTCCACCTGCTTTTCGGTGGCTCCCGAGACGGTGGCCCCATTCTCCAGCCCTGCACCTGGGGATATGGCGCCACCATCGGTGCGGGCTTCGATTACATCCTTCCCGCAGAGTTCCTGCGCAACCGCCTCGCCATCCGCCCCATCCAGGCCGACTTGGAATACTCCGACATCAACTTTGGCGCCAACACCGCGCCCACCTTCCTCAACGGAGGAGTTGCCAAGATCACCGCCTACCGGCTTAGCTCGGGGATCGTCATCCGCCTGGGCGGGGCAACCGAGGTAGTTCCCGCGGCCTATGGCTGTGTGGTGCAGCCTGTTACAGTCTTCCCCGGAGACCCCATCACGGTCACCGGAAGCGTCATCAACCTTGAACCCGGCAGAAGGATGAAGCCCGTCTACACCTGGTCCGCGAACGGCGGCCAGGTCGAAGGCGACAGCGATACTGCCACCATCTCCACAGTTGGCCTCGACGCGGGCGACTACACCGTCACCGGACGCGTTAGCGAAGGCCTCGGGGCCAATCAGCATGCCGAGTGCGCAGCCAGCTTCCGCATACAGGCATTCGATCCGCCCACCATCTCCTGCTCGGCCAACCCCAGCAGCATCCTGCCCGGCGGCATCTCCACCATCACCTCGGAGGGACGAAGCCCGCAGAACAGGCCAATCAGTTACTCCTATACCACCTCTGCCGGACAGATTAGCGGCAATGGCACTACCGGCGCGCTCACCACAGCCAACGTCAGTCCAGGCACCATCGACATCACCTGCAATGTGGTGGATGACCTCGGCAAAACCGCCACCTCCACCGTCACCGTCACCGTGGTCGCGCCGCCGCCCCCGCCCGCACCCGCCTCGCGCAACCTCTGTTCCATCTCCTTCGACCGCGACCGTAAGCGTCCCGTCCGTGTCGACAACGAGGCCAAGGGATGCCTCGACGATATTGCGCTGGAGATGAACCGGGAGTCCGACGCCACTCTGGTCGTCGTCGGCAACCACGATCCACAGGAGTCGCCCGAGGCATCCGCCCAGCGCTCCCTCAACGTCAAGCTCTACCTCACCACCGAGAAGGGCATCGACGCCAATCGCATCGAGCTTCGCACCGGTGAGTCCACAGGGCGCACCGCAGACACGGTCCTGGTCCCGCGCGGCGCTACCTGGAATCCCGGCGGCACCACCCAGTTCGATCCAACCAAGGTCGCCCCCACCGGCGAGCCCTACGCCCGCCCGCCGAAATAAAGCAATTTTGCTCCGCCGGGTGCCCCATTCATCGCAGCTTTATCGCGATGGGTGGGGTTCTTGCTATTCCGGAGGGAGCAGGGGCCTTCAGGCCCCTGAATCCACGTAGTCAAACAAAAATTGGGCTTCAGCCCGGACATTTCCAGCCCTTGTCCTTGCCATTGCCCTGACTGCCATTGTTCCCTAACCCCATGTTCACTGTTTGTCTTGTCAATACCCTCGAACTTCGAATAAAACTTCAACTACCACAAACTAAACCGTTTCCACTGCAAAATTAGTCGAAAATAGTTGGCATACTAGTTTCCCTCAATCCCATACAATTAAAGCAGGGGGAAAATTGCCTTGAATGTGGCATATAGGTCATATCCGTTCAAAAACCATGTTGTCCACAAATATATGATTGCAGAGACTTTGTGTATAAACTATTTGTAATCAAGACTTTGTCGACAATTGCAGACTTAACATGCTTGTTATGAATACTTTAGTTATTTTTTTTATTTTTTTCGCGCA
>CAZNAW010000073.1:0-12548 GCA_964571165.1 uncultured Occallatibacter sp.
TGGGCTCAAAGCAGGCAGGCGTCTTGCGCGTAATGTCGTTGGGAATCTCGTCCAGCGTGTAGCCCACGGCCAGCTTGGCGGCGATTTTCGCAATGGGGAAACCGGTGGCCTTCGAGGCCAGCGCCGAGGAGCGCGAGACGCGGGGGTTCATCTCGATAACCGTCATGCGGCCATCAATGGGATTGACGGCAAACTGCACGTTGGAACCGCCAGTCTCCACGCCAATCTCACGCATCACCGCAATGGCGGCGTCCCGCATCTTCTGGTATTCGCGATCCGTAAGCGTCTGCGCCGGGGCCACCGTGATGGAGTCGCCGGTATGCACACCCATGGGGTCCATGTTCTCAATGGAACAGATGATGATGACATTGTCTGCCAGATCGCGCATCACCTCGAGCTCGTATTCCTTCCAGCCCAGCACGCTTTCTTCAATGAGGCACTCGTGAACCGGCGAAAGGTCCAATCCGCGGGCCAGAATCTCCAACAGCTCTTCACGGTTATAGGCGATGCCGCCGCCGGTTCCGCCCAGCGTGAAGCTCGGCCGGATGAGCACCGGGAAACCCAGCTTGCCGGCAAAATCCAGGCCGTCACGCAGGTTGTTCACCAGCGCAGATTTTGATACGTCGAGGCCGATGCGGAGCATTGCGTCTTTGAAGAGCAGCCGGTCCTCGGCCTTCTTGATAGCCTCCAGCTTGGCCCCGATCAGCTCTACATTGAACCGGTCAAGGATGCCAGCGTCCGCCAGATCAACGGCGAGATTCAGCGCGGTCTGTCCGCCAACGGTAGGCAGCAGGGCAAATTTACCTGAGCCGGGATTCGAGGCCAACATCTCTGCCTCGATGCGGATGATCTCCTCGACGTATTCTCGGGTGAGTGGCTCGATATAGGTGCGGTCGGCCAACTCGGGATCGGTCATGATGGTGGCGGGGTTCGAGTTCACCAGCACCACCTCATAGCCCTCCTGCTTGAGAGCCTTGCAGGCCTGCGTACCGGAGTAATCGAACTCCGCGGATTGGCCAATCACAATCGGCCCCGAGCCGATCACCAAGATTTTCTGTATGTCATTTCTGCGTGGCATGTGTTTTTCGATTTCCAGAATTATGTTGTTTCTGCTTGATTGCCGTTGCTGCTGCTTTGGAAGGGCACAGCTTCAGCCATACCCTTTCAAAGCGCTCCATGATGCGGGCTTTCCGCCGGTCTGACGCTGTAGACAAATTCCACTCGCCCGGCGGAGCTCAAAAAACAGCGGAGCCTGGGCCCCGCTGCTGTCGCGAAAACCATCTTCGTTCCTCCTGAAGCTCTCATCCCTTCCACTCCTCCATCATCCGCCGGAAGTCGCGGAAGAGATAGTGGGAATCATGGGGGCCTGGGGCGGCTTCGGGGTGGTACTGAACGCTGAACAGGGGCAGCGTTTTGTGGCGCAACCCCTCTAGAGTCTGATCGTTCAGGTCTATGTGGGTCAGCTCCACCTCGTTGGCGTTGATCGAGTCGGGATCGACGGCGAAGTTGTGATTGTGGGCCGTGATCTCGACCTTGCCAGTGGTGTTGTTTCTGACCGGATGGTTGCCGCCGTGGTGCCCGAACTTGAGCTTATAGGTTTTGCCACCCAGGGCAAGGCCGGTGAGCTGGTGCCCCAGGCAAATGCCGAAAACCGGCACCCGGCCCAAAAACTTGCGAATGGCACGGACCGCGTAATCGACCGGCTCGGGATCGCCGGGGCCGTTGGAGAGGAAAACTCCATCGGGCTTAAGCTCAAGCACGGCTTCGGCTGAGGTCTCAGCAGGAACCACTGTTACCCGGCAGCCTTCGCGGGAGAGCATCCTGAGAATGTTGTGCTTGATCCCGAAGTCATACGCCACCACATGCAGGAGCGGCCTCTGCTCCTCCTCGTGGGGCAGGAATCCGTCGGTCAAAAAGGAGTCACCCGACTGGTTGCGGCTATCAGAGGAATCAAATTGGTATACAGCCTTCGTCGAGACCACACGCGCCAGATCGGTGCCGTCCATCTTGCGGATGCTGCGGGCCTTTTTGACCAAGGCCTCCGGGTCGGCAACCGCGGTTGAGATCACACCGCGCATCACGCCATGGGTGCGCAGGTGGCGAACCAGCGCGCGGGTGTCGATTTCAGCCAGCACCGGCACAGCATACCGCTCCATGTACTCGTCGGTGACCTGCTCCGAGCGCCAGTTGGAACTGATGGGCGAAAACTCGCGGACGATCAGGCCCTCAATATAAGGCTTCGCTGACTCGTTGTCTGCCTGATTGGTACCGTAATTGCCGATCTGGGGATTGGTGAGAACGACGATTTGACCGGCATAGGAAGGGTCAGTAGCGATTTCCTGATAGCCGGTAAGGGAGGTATTGAAAACAACTTCACCCTGGCATTCACCAGGTGCGCCATAGCCGTGGCCACGGAAGATGCGCCCGTCTTCGAGCGCCAGGATTGCCTGCATTGCCTCTCCGAGGAGTGGATTCAACCGATTCTAACAGGTTTGAGCGGTAGAATTCCGGACGGCTTCCAATGGGCCTAATGTACTACCCCCGCATCACGCGCCGGCCAGTACACAAAGACGGCCTTGCCGTAGATGAGTGAACGCTCCACGGGTCCAAATTCGCGGCTGTCGGACGAGATGGAACGATGGTCGCCCATCATGAAGTAGCTGCCCTCTGGAACCACCATCTCCGCCAGTGAGCGGGTATCACGATATGTCTCGGGAACGTATTTCTCGTTCTGCCGCTTGCCGTTGAGCCAGACCACGCCATGGTCGATCCACAGCCGGTCTCCGGGCAGGGCTATCACCCGCTTGATGTAGCTCTTCTCAGGGTCGCGCGGATAATGGAAGACCACCACGTCGCCGCGTTCGATTGCCGAGATGTGATAGACGAACTTGTTGATAAAAAGGCGGTCGCGATCCTCGAGTCGCGGCAACATACTGGTTCCTTCCACACGGACAGGCTGGTAAAGGAAGGTAATGATCAGAATCGAGGCTGCCGCAGAAACCAGCAGATCGCGAAGCCATAGCCCGATGCCTCCGGATTTGACGGATGGCGCGGGCGCAGGGTTGAGTTCCGCCTGTCCAAAGTCTGCCTCAGGAGTTGCAGTCTTGTTGGGGGCTGGGGAAGAGTCGTTTGAAACCGTTTGCATCTCTCTTTTAGATTACTCGCAGCCGAGGCCTCCCGGGGGGCAGAGGACTCGGGCGTGGTTAGGCTTTTCCAGCGGTTTGGGTTGGCTGGTGGCAGGAACCAGGGCCGGCGCTGTGCCGCTAAGGTTCTCCTCCTCAAGAAGAAGAGGCCGTTGCAAGACCATCTCAACCTGCGTTCCGTTCTCAATGTTGACGTCGGCGCCGCGTGTAAAGAGCGACACAAGGCCAGCTGCGGCAATTCCAGCTCCGATGCCGGCAACGCCTCCGGCAAGCGGGTGTCCCGATCCCAGACCGCCTATGGAACCAACCGTTCCCCCGGTTGGAATGGCGATCTTGGCAACCTCGCCGGCATTTCGCCCCTTGTCGCCTTGTTGCTCGATGGTCCCCTCTCCATCGTCCTTGACTGACTGTTTTTTGGCGCCGGGCAAGCTGTTCACCAGCCCCGGGATCTCCACCACCGTTCCATTGGGAAAGATGATCGAGGTGAAATGCATGTCCAGCTGTGCCCTGCCCTTGACGCGCCCTGCCCGGACAACACGATCCACAACGCCCTGCACGTAAACCCCCGCCGGAATCATCACCTTGTTCCCGACAACAACCGGAAAGGTCGAGGCCAGGTAGACCCCATCTCCGGCTTTTGCGCTCCTGGTGTTGATGGCGCTACGCAACTGAAGCAGAACCTTGGTACCGGCGGGGACTGCATAGGTCTTTTTCACCTGAACGGGCGGCGTATCGCTGTGAACTGCGGGATCCTGCATGGCGGCCGTAGCGTCCGTTGGCTGGCTAAGCGGAGAAGGAGGAACCGTGGGCGGCTGTGCCGGCGCGCTTGTGCCAGCTTCTGGCGTGCCGGGCACCTGCGCCGCCGACGCGGAATGGATAGCCCCGGTCGCCAGACATAACGTGAGCGCAGCCGTCAACCATCCACACAACAGACGCATGATTCCTCCGCAGGTTCCCCTGTTCTTATAGACTTCCGGTCCGCATCCAAGGATAGCCTCAATTGTGCTCTGTCACACGAAAAATGAGACGGCTGGCACTGCGCCGGGCTCCGATTCGCGCTACGATGCAAATCAGCGATGGAGTCCAAAATTTCCGTGCCCGACCCTTCTTCTGATGACCCCAATGGCCGGTTTGCCCACGCTTACCGTGTTTTGGACGATGCAATCGCCGCCCGGGCCTTCCCCGGTTGCGCTTTTGGCGCCTTGGCGGGTGGTGAAATTGTCCTTCAGGGCGCGCTGGGTCACTTCACCTACGACGAAGACGCGCTGGCCGTTTCCGCAGAGACCGTTTACGACGTGGCCAGCCTCACCAAGGTCGCGGCCACCACGGCTGCGGCTATGCTGCTGTATCAACGCGGCCTGCTCGATCTCAATACGCCGCTGGGCGAGCTGCTTCCGGGCTTTATCGTAGGCCGCGCCCCCGGCGGATACGCTCGCCATGTGAAGCTGCGCCACCTGTTGGCGCACAATTCCGGGCTTCCCGGCTACGTGGAGTTTTTCCGCAGCGTCAGCACTCCGTCCGCGCTGTATCGCGCATGCCTGGAATTACCCCTCGAAGCCGAACCCGGCACTCGCGCCGAGTACTCCGATCCGGGCTTCATTCTGCTGGGCAAAGCTCTCGAGGTGTGCATGGGCGAATACCTCGCAACCTGGGTTCGCCGCGAAATCTTTCAACCGATTGGGCTGACAGCCACGGGATTCTGCCCGGCACCGGCGGCGCGAACCATGATTCCACCTACGGAAGAAGACACATCGCTGCGCCATCGCCGCATTCAGGGCGAAGTCCAGGACGAACACGCCTGGCTTCTGAAAGGCGCTGGCGGCCACGCTGGACTCTTCTCCAACGTGCCGGATCTGCTGCGCTTTGCTCACGAGATTTTAGATGCCCGTTCCGAGACCGCCCCTGCGACTGGGAAGTCCGGCCTGTTTGACCGGGCGACGGTCGAGCTTTTTGCCGAGCGGCAGGGCCCGGAGGGTAGCTCACGGGCACTCGGCTGGGATACGCCCTCCTCAAATTCCTCGTCTGGCCGCTACTTTTCGCCGCGCTCGATCGGGCACCTGGGATTCAGCGGTTGCTCGCTTTGGATTGACCTGGACGCGGGGGTCGCGGTTGCTTTGCTCACCAATCGCACCTGGCCTGACCGGCAGTGCCAGATGATTCGTGAGGTTAGGCCCGGTTTTCACGACGCTATCCGCGAAGCGCTCTGATCATTCTGCATGCTGCCCGGTTTTGGACGGTTCGGCAAACCAGAATTCTCTCGGGAGTTGCGTAGATTCCAGATACAATTAAGCATTGGGGACATCCGCATGCTTACCAGCTCAACGATTCAGGAGACGGCCGGCGCCCAAACAAACGACTCAAAGAAAAGCCAGGCATCCCTGCTTCAACAACTCACCACTGAGAGTCAGAACGAGGCCTCCCAGGGCTTTGACACAAAGTCCGCGATAGAGATTGCGCGCATCATCAACCATGAGGATGCGAAGATTTCGGCAGCGGTCAAGAAGGCGCTTCCGGAAATTGCACAGGTCATCGATCAGGTGGCTCGCAGTCTGCGGGATGGTGGCCGGCTTATCTACATCGGCGCCGGCTCCAGCGGTCGCATTGCGGCGCTAGACTCCTCAGAGTGCCCACCGACCTACTCCACGGCGCCTGGGCAGGTGCAATACATCATGGCTGGCGGACCCAAAGCTCTGGCCTCGGCCGTTGAGGTTAACGAAGACTCAGAAGAACTGGGCCAGCGGGACATCGCCCGCCGCCGTCCCACGCGCAAGGACGTTGTGGTGGGAGTCTCCGCTTCAGGCCGCACCCCGTATGTGGTCGCCGCCGTGGCCTATGCCCGCGCACGTGGAGCGCATACCGCAGCCGTCACCTGCAACCACGAAACTCCTCTTGCCGCGGCCGCCGATATCGCCATCGTTGCCGACGTCGGTCCAGAAGTCATCTCCGGCTCCACACGCATGAAGGCGGGGACAGCCCAGAAGATGGTTCTGAACATGATCACCACGGGTGCCATGACCCGGCTGGGCTATGTGTACGAAAACCTCATGGTGAACGTACACATGCAGAATTCGAAACTGGTCGAACGCGGCATTCGCATCCTCATGAGCGCCTGCGACATCGACCGCGCCACGGCCGTCGAGACCATCAAGAGCGCTGGCCGCAGCGTTCCAGTGGCCCTCGTAATGCTCAAAGCCAAAGTGGACAAGCCGGAAGCCGTGCGCCGCCTGGCCAAATCGGACGGCAACGTGCGCCTGGCGATCGAGGACAATGTGCTGGAGCTGTAACCAATAGAAATCGCCTGCGCCTTTCGTACGGTTGCCGGCGAGAATACCGGCATTTGCAGGCCAGTTCGCTTGATCCTCTCGATTTACACTAAGAGGCACGGAGTTTTTCAATTTTCATGGATAAGTTTGTGATTCGCGGCGGCAATCCGCTGGTGGGTACCGTTCGCATCTCCGGGGCCAAGAACTCGGCACTGCCCTGCATGGCTGCGGCAATTCTGACCGAAGACGAGGTCACGCTGGAGAACATCCCCCAGGTGCGGGACATCGAGACCGAACGGCGACTGCTGGTGTCGATGGGTGCCGAGGTCGAACTGGGCTACGGACGTGCCCAGCACCGTACCAAGATTTGTTGCCGGACGCTCTCTGACCCCGAAGCCAAATATGAGATTGTAAAAACGATGCGCGCCAGTTCCCTGGTGCTCGGCCCACTTGTGGCACGCGCCGGAATGGCACGTGTGGCCATGCCGGGCGGTTGCGCCATCGGCGGCAGACCGATCGACCTGCACATCAAGGGCCTGGAAAAAATGGGCGCTACCATCACCCAGGAGCACGGATACCTAGAGGCCCGCGCTGAGCGGTTGCGAGGGGCGCACCTGGTGTTTGACAAGATCACCGTGACCGGCACGGAGGACCTGCTGATGGCCGCCGTGCTGGCCGAAGGCGAAACCCTGATGGAGAACTGCGCGAGAGAGCCCGAGGTCAGCGACCTGGCGGCCCTGCTGACCGCCATGGGCGCCAACATAGAAGGCGCCGGCACCTCTACCATCCGTGTGGAGGGAGTAGCCGGGCTCCATGGCGCGCGTCACCGAATCAATCCTGACCGCATTGAGGCTGGGACATTTCTTGTTGCCGGCGCCATCACATGCGGCGATCTGATTGTGGCCAACTGCAACCCGGCGCATCTGCGCGCTGTGATCGCCAAGTTGCAAGAGGCCGGGGCTCGCGTGGAAACTCTTGGTCCTGACACGGTGCGCGTGCGCGCAGACGGGCAACTGCAAGCCGCGGATATCTCTACCGAAGAATATCCGGGGTTTCCCACAGACATGCAGGCGCAGTACATGGCGCTGGCGACGCAGTCTTCCGGAGTGAGCGTGGTTAAGGAAAACATCTTCGAAAATCGCTTCATGCACGTTCAGGAACTGGTGCGGATGGGCGCAAACATCAAGGTGGATGGACGCACCGCGACCGTTCGTGGGCCAGCCAAGCTTTCTGCGGCGGCTGTCATGTGCTCCGACCTCCGCGCTTCAGCCTCGCTTGTGCTTGCAGCACTGGTGGCAGACGGCGAGTCGATTCTGGACCGTGTCTACCACATGGATCGCGGATACGAGCGCATCGAGGAAAAGTTGCGAGGCGTGGGAGCGCAGATCCGCCGCATGGGCAACGTCTTTAATCCAAGAGAGAGCGAAACAGCCGCGGACTGATCACTCGAATCGCGCTCAGCCATTTTCCGGATTAGTAGGAAGTAGCGGAGTATTCGCAACGCGGATTTTCTTCAAAGGAAAATCCAGTCATAAGCTATTGCCGTATCCTATGTGATTGAGAAACGCTTTAGCGCCAGCTCACGGCCACATGCCAGCGCAATCCCCGCTGAGCTGTCTTCTCCAGCACCCTCTCATACTCTCGCAGCTCTACAAGCACCTGCTGCGTCTCCGAGCCCAGGGCCGCAGGAGCGGCGGCAAGAAAATCGATCAGTGCGCGAACCGTCAGAAGACCATCTGGAGCGCTAAACCATTGTGGCTGCGGCAGATGGTGAGCCCAATCGGGATCACCTGCGCCCTGCTCAAGCAGCAATGACATGGAATTCTCGTCGGCAGAAAAGAATTCCAGCAGTGGGCTCACTTTCAGCCGCTCGGCCAAGCGCTCCAGAGCGTCTTCATTGCGGGCGAGAGCCTGGCCGTTCACAAAAATATCAAATCCCGGATCTTCCCCTTCAACGACGATGTACAGACAGGCAGCCATCGTTCTGAGTTTAGTGGAGATAGACGTCGGAACCAGGGAAATTTTCCTGGCGGTCATCCAATCAATCACCGGAGGCGGGTTCCTGAATGCGGTTACGCAAGTGCAGATTAACCTTCACCAATGTAACCTCGGAGTTATCCGCTGTCAGCTAATGAGATGATTCTGTAAGATAAGAGTTACCCTAGATAGAGGTTTGCGCGGTGAATTGGAGTGAACTCCCGGACTTGGCTGCCGTTGGCCTGTTGGCTGGCGCTTTTGCGTCAGTGGCCCGGCGCAGCGCTACTCCCTTCTCCGGAGTCTGGCTTACAGGCTGGCTGATGATCGCCGCGCACTTTGCCGCCTTCCTGTTCCTGGGCCTTCCGGGCATTGGGGGAACCCTCGCGGCGGTTGTCGGACTGACCGCGTTGGTCTGGGCTGGGCTCCTCTTTATGTGGTCTTCGGTGCCCTACCGCCAGGAAATTTCCAGTCGCTGGATGCTGGGGACCTTGGCAGGAACCAACCTACTCTATATCACCCTAATTTCTGTCAGTCCGGCGCTGGATTGGGCCTTGAATCCGGCCGCGGCTCTCATCGGCGCTTTGCCGCTGCTGGTTGCGTTGGTATCGCTGCGGACGTTTAATTCCCCCCTACGCTGGGTTGTGGTCGCCCTTTATGCGATTCTGTCCATCTTTCTTCTCCTCTTTCAGCATCGGCCTAGTAATGGCGCCGACCTCGCGATAAACGCCCTACTGTTCACCATCTATATCGGATGCTGCTTTCATTTCCTGTTGGTCTATCATCGCGCCACGACCGGAGCCTTCATCACGATCGCCGGGTTTCTGGCGTGGGCGTCGGTCTTTGTGGTGTCCCCGTTGATGGCCACATTTTGGCCAGCGGTCCACATCGAGAGCGAGGTTTGGAACCTGCCCAAGTACGTTGTGGCCGTAGGGATGATCCTGCTTCTGCTTGAAGACCAGATTGAGCACAACCGGCATCTTGCGCTCCATGACTATCTGACGGGGCTTCCCAACCGCCGACTCTTCCAGGATCGGCTGGCCAGCGCTTTGGAGCGCGCCCGGCGAACACAGGCACAGGCAGCCTTGCTGGTGGTCGACCTGGATCACTTCAAAGAGGTGAATGACACCCAGGGGCACCACATAGGCGACCTGGTATTGCAGCAGGTTGCTGCCAGATTTTCTGCGCGTGTCCGTCGCTCCGACACCGTAGCGAGAACCGGCGGTGACGAGTTTTCAGTAATTTTGGAAGAACCCACCAGCCGCGACCAGGCCATGCATGTAGGCATGTCTTTGCTACAGATCCTGAAGGAACCCATGCAACTGGATACAGGCCATTCGGTACGGGTCGGAGGCAGCGTGGGCATTGCGATCTTCCCGGAAGACGCACGCGACATGGAATCTCTATGCATCGCCGCGGATCTGCGAATGTACGGCGCCAAACATGACTCCGGAGGCTTGGAACGGCAAGCGGCCGTTACGACACCTTCTTCATTCCCTGCGCTTAAGCCCTAGAGCGGTTCTCCAATTCACGTGGAGTCGCCAGCGTGGTGCAAAGTGGCTTTTTCTTGGGGAAAAGCCACCGAAGGTCAGTGGCTTCCCTCTACACCAATTGGAGAATCGCAATAGGCGGGCCGACTTGCGGATCAGCGAACGACTTTGACCTGGACCGGGGCGGGTTCTAACTTGGATGACTGGAGTAGCAAGAGAAAGGCCCGGAGTCGACGTCCGGGCCTTTCTCTTTACTTTCGATTATGTTGGCTACTAACCCTGGCCACCACCGCTGCCCGGTCCACGGCCACCACCGGGGCGCCGGCGACGACGACGACGATTGTTGTTCGCAGGAGGACGGCCCGCGGCTGCTGGTTGACCCGCCAGAACGGGCGCACCCTCAACGCGGTTGAAGTTCGGCTCGGATTCCTCATCGAACTCCTCGCCTGCCTCATCATCAAAGTCGTCTCCACCCTCGATGAGAATCGTGCTTTGGTTGGACTTCGGCTGACGCTCATCGAACTCGTTGCGCGGCCTTGCGGGCGGAGCGGGAGCAACTGGCGCCCCCGATGCGCTGATCTCGACATCAGCGACCTCGACCGGAGCCGATTGGGCGAGTTTCGCCTTCTGCTCCTTGATGAGCGCCTTGCGGCTAAGCTTGATGCGATTGCCCTCGATGGCCAGTACCTTGACCATGACCTGATCGCCCTCGCGCAGCTCATCCTTGACTTCCTTCACGCGATGCTCCGCGATCTCAGAAATGTGCAACAGACCATCGGTGCCGGGGAAAAGCTCAACAAATGCGCCGAACTCAGCGAGACGAACCACCTTGCCCAGATAAACCTTGCCAATTTCGGGCACGGCGGTGATGTTGCCGATCATCTCGAGCGCCTTCTTGAGACCCTCGCCGTCGCAAGAGGCGACGCTGACCCGGCCAGTATCGTCCACATCGATTTTGGCGCCGGTCTGCTCAATGATGCCGCGGATGGTCGCGCCACCTTTTCCAATCAGATCGCGAATCTTGTCGGTGGGAATCATGAGGGTTTCGATGCGGGGCGCATACTGCGACCGTTCCGTGCGCGGCCCGTCCAGTACGGCATCCATCTTGTCCAGCAAGTACAGCCGACCGCGCCGCGCCTGTTCCATGGCCTGCTCAAGGATCTCGCGGGTTAAGCCGCCGATCTTGATGTCCATCTGCAATGCCGTGATGCCCTTGCGAGTGCCGGCCACTTTGAAGTCCATATCGCCGTAGTGGTCTTCCGCACCGGCGATGTCGGTGAGAATAGCGTAGTCATCGCCTTCCTTCACCAAGCCCATGGCCACACCGGCCACAGCACCATCGAGCTTGATGCCAGCGTCAAACAGAGCCAGACTCGCACCGCAAACCGTGGCCATCGACGAAGAGCCGTTGGACTCGAGAATGTCAGAGACGATGCGGATGGTGTAGGGTGATTCGTCCGCGTTGGGCAGAACCGAGGTGAGAGCGCGTTCGGCCAGGGCTCCGTGGCCGATTTCGCGGCGGCCTGTACCAGTCATGCGACCCGTTTCGCCTACGCAGAAGGGCGGGAAGTTGTAGTGGAGCATGAAGGGCTTCTTCTTTTCGCCCTCATAGCTTTCCAACCGTTGGCCCTCGTCGGTGGTGCCCAGCGTAGCCGTAACCAGGGCCTGGGTCTCGCCGCGGGTAAACAGCGCCGAGCCATGCGTCCTTGGCAGCACGCCCGTTTCAATCGTGATCTGACGAATCTCGTCAAATGCACGGCGGTCGGGCCGGATGCGATCCTTGGTCACCTGCTCGCGGAAGGCCCGCTCACGCAGATGCTCGTAGTAGTGGGCCAGCTTCTTCTTGGCTGCCGGATCGTCGGCGGGCAACTCGGCGGCCAACTCGTCCTTGATCCGCTTGATCAGAGCGTAGCTTTCGGTCTTGCCGTGGGTCTTCGTGTCCAGCGCGTCTTTCAGACGGTCTCCGACCTTGGCCTTGAGCTCCTCGTAGTAAGCCTCGTCAAACTCTGGCGCGGTAAAGGCCCGCTTGGGTTTGCCTGCCACGGCAACCAGTTCGTCGATCGTGGCGACAATCTTCTTGATCTCCACATGGGCAAACTCGATGGCCGCCAGGATGACCTCTTCGCTCTCTTCCTTGGCGCCCGACTCGATCATCACGATGCCGTCCTTGTGGCCGACGACCATGATGTTCACGGTGGTAGCGGCGCGCTCGGCATAGGTCGGATTGATCACGAACTGGCCATCCACGCGGCCCACCCGGACGGCGCCGACTGTGGCGCTGAAGGGGATGTCGGAAAGAGCCAGGGCGCAAGCGGCGGCATTGATGGCCACCACATCAGGGTCATTCTCCTTGTCAGCGGAGAAAACCAGCGCAATCACCTGGGTCTCGTTGCGGAAGCCGTCAGGGAACAGCGGACGGATGGGACGGTCAATCTGGCGGCAAGTGAGGACTTCTTTTTCACTGGGACGGCCTTCGCGCTTGATGAAGCCGCCGGGGATGCGCCCGCCAGCGTAGGTGTACTCGCGGTAATCCACGGTGAGGGGAAAGAAGTCAATGCCTTCCCTGGGGTCGGGAGAGGCCACCGCGGTGGCCAGAACAACGGTTTCGCCTGTGGTCACCAGGGCGGCGCCAGAGGCTTGCTTGGCCATGCGGCCGGTCTCAAAAACCAGCCGCTTGC
>CAZNAW010000074.1:0-11449 GCA_964571165.1 uncultured Occallatibacter sp.
TATCCAGAATATTCGACTGCTCTCTCCCTCGGGAGAGCGCGTCTCGCTGGCTCAGTTGACCAAAGTCCAGGTTCGCGATGACGCCTACGACATTTACCGGGAAGACGGTTCCCGCTATGTGGCCATCCGCTTTGAGGTTCGCGGGCGCGATCTGGGCACCACGGTCAAGGAATCCATCGACAAGATCGCCAAAAATGTGCAGTTACCGCGTGGCTATCACCTCGAATGGTCGGGAGAATACGATAGCGAAAAGCGAGCCGAAGCAAGGCTGCTCATGATCGTGCCCCTGACGATCTTTTTGATCTTCATCATTCTCTACACCATGTTTCGTTCCTTCAAGTGGGCGCTGCTGATTCTCGCCAACGTGGCCATGGCTCGCGTTGGAGGCTTGCTCGCTCTCTTTGTGACCGGCACATTTTTCAGCGTATCTTCCGGAGTCGGCTTTCTGGCGCTGTTTGGAGTCTCCGTCCAGACGGGTGTCATCATGCTTGAATACATCAATCAGCTTCGAGCCCGAGGTTACACTCCGGAAGGCGCCGCGATCGAAGGCGCCGTCCTGCGGCTTCGCCCCATCATGATGACCATGCTGGTGGCCACCCTGGGACTGCTTCCCGCCGCAATGTCACACGCCATCGGCTCCGACTCGCAGCGGCCTTTTGCCATCGTCATCGTGGGAGGACTGATCTCCGATCTCCTGATGAGTATCTTCCTTCTGCCAACGCTGTATGTCTGGGTCGCGAGAGAAGGGGACAAGCTCCCTAAAGCGGAGGTGGCGGTTGAAGTTTAAGCTGACATTTGTTTCTATGCGAGTCATCGGTATTTGTATCTTGGGCATTGCTTTCCTTCGGAATTCCGCGAGCGCGCAGCAGGCGCTCACCTGGGAGCAAGTCAAGGCAAAGTTCGAGACTGTCAACCCAACCTTGAAATCGGATGAGGCTAACGTTGAGGAAATGAAGGCCGAGGAGATCACGGCCTTTCTCCGCCCCAATCCGCAGTTCACCATGTTGGCCGACGGCACGCAGATCGCGCCGCACCATGGGGTCTGGGCCCCCTTGCAGGGCACGTTCGAACAGCCTAACTTCAGTTACCTGCACGAACGCGAGCACAAACGCGAACTGCGCTTACAGAGTGCCAAAGAAGGCACGCAGATTACCCAGTCCCAGCACGTTGATCTCGAACGCAATCTGGTTTTCGGCCTGCGCTCGGCCTTTGTGCAGACTCTCGAGGCCAAGGCCGTTCTCAAACTGGCCAAGGCCGACCTGGAGTACTACGACAAGATCATCGAGATCAGCCGCGCCCGCTTCAATGCCGGCGACCTGGCCAAGATCGACCTGACCCGGATCGAACTGCAGCGCGTGCAATACGAGTCAGAAATCGAAACCGCGATTGTCAATTTGCGCCAGCAGAAGATTCAGCTTCTGTTTCTCCTCGACGATCGCACGCCGGTCGACCAGTTCGATGTGACCGGACCCTTCGACATAGGTCCGGAACTCGGACCGCTCGCCGATTATCACCAGATTGCGCTGGATAACCGGCCGGATCTGCGGGCCGCGGTCCAGACCATCGAGCAATCGCAAACCAATCACAAGCTTGCTGTCTCCAATGGCTCGACCGATCCAACCTTCGGCGCGTGGTACAGCTATAACTCCTCGACCAATAACCCGAACGGCAATCAGACGCTCGGTCTCAGCGTCAGCATCCCGCTGCGGATATTCGACAAGAACCAGGGCGAGAAGAAGCGAACGCTGATTGACATCGACAGAAGCCAACAGGCTGCCGAAGCGGCTAAAGCGCAGGTCTTCAGCGATGTCGACAATGCTTTCGAGCTGGTGCGCAGTAACATCGCTTTGATCAAGCCATACAAGGCGCAGTATCTCGATCAGTCGGTTTATGTACGCGACACAGTCACGTTTGCCTATGAGCACGGAGGCGCATCCCTGATGGACTTTCTCAATGCCCAGAGCGACTACCGCGTCGTTCAACTCGCCTATCTGCAGTTGATCGGCGCGTATATGACGGCCGCCGGCCAAATGAATCTTGCCGTCGGGAAAGATACGATTCAATGATGGGCATGCCTGCCTCGTTGATGTTCAAGCGCGTCGAATATTCGGATAACGGTATGGAGAGGTCGAATCAATGAAGAGACATGAAGTTCGAGCTCGCATCGAGGAGTTTGGCATCCTGCCCTCTGTACGTGTGAATTCACGGGAGCTCGCGCGATTTGCGGCGGAGACTGTCTATTTCGCGGGGATTCCCGTTGTCGAGATCACCATGACCACGCCCGGTGCGCTGGAAGTGATCGACGACCTGGCTAAACGCTATCCGGATATGGCAGTGGGCGCCGGCACGGTATTGGATGAGGAAGCCGCGCGTCTGGGCGTCGAAGCCGGCGCCAGATTCCTGACCAGTCCGGGATTTGTACCGGAAGTGGTGGCTTATGCAAACAAAGTGAATATCGTAGTGCTTCCGGGAGCTTTGACCCCGACCGAAATCATTGCGGCCTGGAAGGCCGGCTCGGATCTTGTCAAGATCTTTCCTACGGGTCATATCGGAGGCACCCAATACGTGCGCGCCCTCAAGGTGCCGCTTCCGCAGATTCCGCTGATCGCCACCGGCGGTGTGAATCAGTTGACGGCCTCAGACTTTATTCTCGCCGGGGCTACAGCCATCGGCCTGGGCGGGGAATTGCTGCCCAAGGAAGCTCTGCACTTGCGCCAGACAGATCGTATCCAAGAGTTGGCTGGCAGGTTCCTTGGCCTGGTGCGGGACGCGCGGGCGTTGCGAGAAACATATTACTAGGACATAAGTCCCATCCTGCAGTCCGGAGCGATGATACCGCTCAAAATAACAATTCCATTCCTATGATTCTCTTCATGCCTCCCTCACGTTTCCTCTTCAATACTTGAATTGTGGAGGTAACATGCACATGACTCGAAACCTGTTAGCAACATGTTGTCTGTCACTCGCGCTCTCGGGTGTTGGAAGCGCACAGAGCCCAGTCCAAGGCCAAGAGACTGACGCCCATTACACTCATGCGCAGTTGAAGCAGTTGGTAGTCAACGCTCATGCGCCAGAGCAATACAAAGCTCTCGCAAGCTACTTTGGGAAGCAACACAACAACTACTTGCAAATGGCCACGGAAGAGAAGAAGGAGTGGGACCGGCTGGTAGGGAACATCACGAGCGTGGCAGCCAAGTACCCAAGGCCTGTAGACTCGGCGCGCAACCTTTACGAGTACTACATGTACAAGGCAGCCGAGGCCGGATCGCTCGAAGCGAAATACAGTCGGCTGGCGGCGCCGGATGCCCCGTCGAAGACACAATAACGCGTCGCGACCAGCAGTTTGACTGAAAAAACGCTTGCCGACAGTCGAGGGTAGAGAGGTTGACAAATCGCTTCCTGCCCTCCTGCGGTCTTCCTATTATCCAGATGTGTTCTTTATACTATCCTCATAGAATCCCAACTACACTTCGCTTAGCTCGCCGGGACAACGGACCGAGTATGGTACCAGTCAAATGGCAAATCGAGTTGTCTTGGGATGGACGAATCTGCCGCAAAGGCTGCGGACTTTGGCACAGTGTCTGGCCGCGGGAGCGGTCCTCGCTCTGCTCACCTACGGCGGATTTGTCCTTCAGATTAACCTGTTGACCATCAGTCTTCTCTATTTATTGGTTGTCGTTGCCGCAGCGTCGCTTTTCGGTTTCTGGCAGGCGTCGTTTACGTCGATCCTAGCGGTCCTTTTACTTGACTATTATTTTGAGCCGCCACTGTTCAGCTTCGAAGTTGCAAATTCGGGGATATCTGTTGCGCTTGTTACGTTCGAGGTAACGGCGCTCACCATCTCCAGATTGCACCGCCGGGAAATGAGGGTCGCGGAGGAAGCGGACTTCCATCGCGCCGGGATGGAACAGCTGTATGAGTTGAGCAGGAGCTCACTCTTGCTGGATCTGCGCCAGCCTCCAGGGCCTCAGTTGGCGGTTTTGATCCAGAGAGTATTCGACGTGCGCGCGGTGGCCTTGTTTGACATGAACCTGGGCCGCCAGGACAGGTTGGGCGATTGGGACGCGGGTGAAGAAGATCTGGCCAAAGAATGTTTCCTGCGCGATGCCTCGCAGGAGGACTCGAGCACTCAGACCTGGCACCGCGTCCTGCGAGCCGGACCGGGGTCGGTGGGCGCTCTGGTGGTACGTGGGAAGCTCAGTTCGCTCGTGGTCGATGCGCTTGCGTCTCTTGCTGCAATTGCCATCGACCGCTGCCAGTGGTTTGAGAAGGAAGAGAGGGCTGAGACCGCGAAAAAGAGCGAGCAGCTGCGCGCGGCGGTGATGGATGCTCTGGCACATGAATTCAAGACGCCGCTGACCGCGGTTCAGACTGCCAGTTCAGGCTTGCTCGAGCTCGGGGGATTAACAAAGTCCCAACTCGATCTGGTCACGCTGATAGACGGAGAAGTTGTTCGACTCAACCGATTGTGCACGCGGCTGCTGAAATCCGCCAAGCTCGACCCGAAAGAGGTGGACCTGCAGACGACCGACGTGAATGTGGTTGGTCTGGTGTCTGAAGTATTGGCCGGCCATCCGGCGGAAGCGCAAAGGAACAGCATTGAGGTTGGGGTGGAGGATCCTTCGCTGACCGTGCGCGCGGATCGCGGACTGCTTGCCATGATTCTGGCGCAGTACATCGACAATGCGCGAAAGTATTCGACGCCAGGGACGCCGATTGCGATTGCCGCGCGAGCCAGTCATAGTGAGGTTCTCATCTCCGTGCATAACTTCGGATCGACGATTCGGATCGATGAGCGGGAACGGATATTTGAGCGCTTCTACCGCTCACCGGAGTTGAAAGATGTAGTTCCCGGTACCGGCATTGGACTCTCTGCGGTAAGGAAAGCCGCTGAGGCTCATCGTGGGCATGTCTGGGTCATCAGCGATGATAAGGGAGGAACGACATTCTTTCTGTCCCTTCCCATGGACGCAAGGAGGCCGCATTGAATACGGAGCAGGCGAATGCAGGGCAGGGCACGATTCTAGTGGTGGACGACGACAGTTCCACGCGCACGGCATTGCGCGTCACATTGTCTGGCATGGGCTTCACGGTCGTGGAAGCGGCTCGCGGCGAGGAGGCTTTATCGCTGGCCCGCGTGGCGTGGTTCGATGCCGTGTTGTTGGACGTGGATATGCCAGGGATGGGCGGAGTGGAAGCCTGTCGGTCGATCCGGCGTGCGGTTGCGCGCTTGCCTATCCTGATGTTGACAGTCATGGACAGCGAGGATGACAAGGTGCTGGCGCTGGATGCCGGCGCCGACGACTACATCACCAAGCCGTTTCAAGTGCGGGAGTTGACGGCGCGATTGCGCGCGGCAGTACGCAGAAGAAATGCGGAGGATACCAGCCGCGACTCACCGATTCGTTATGGCCAAATTGAACTGGACCCGGTCAAATACAAGGTGCTGAAGAGTGGACGATCGATCCATCTGACTCCGAAGGAATTCGAGATGCTGCATTACCTGATGATGCACGCCGGCGAGCCCATTCCGCACTCGCGTCTGCTCAAGTCCGTGTGGGGGCCGGAGTATGGAAACGAGCTTGAGTACCTGCGAACATTTGTCCGTCAATTGCGCAAGAAAATCGAAGACGATCCGCGCCATCCGCAGTATTTGTTGACGGATGCTTACGTCGGTTACCGGTTCAATGAACAGGTACCGGAGTCCTGACATTTGGCTGCATTCGAATGATGGACGTGGCTATTCACGAGCTGCGAATGGGATAAGGCTGTATGCCGTGTTGAATTTCAGTTGGTGGAAACGAGGCATCGCATGAACTGTCATCCGAATAGGCGATATTGGAAACAATGGACGGAAACCTTCTGGACACCTGAAATCAGCGGTTTAGGACCAGTTGGCGGGATACGCAATGAAAAGTCGGCCAGCGTCCGCGGAATGTAAAGTCTCAGGGGGTACAGGGATCATGCCGTTGCCCAACTGGCAGATAGGACCTCCGCCTGTTCTAGCACTGTCAAGGTTGCCTTCTCTTGCTTGTCAGGTGGGTACCGTCGCGAATCTTGATGGCCTCTTCGTGTGGCACCGCCAGTGCGAATACAGTTGAAAGATCAGTAACAGCCTTGATGAATCAGCTCTTGCCCTCCTCCAGACTGAGGATGTGCTCCTGCGCATTTGGAAGCAGCGCAAGCCTTGCTGTTGGCGAGTCACCCACCCATGCGGACCAGTCGAATCCATGGAAAAGCCCACAGCACACCTCGTATTTCTCCAGCATGGCTGCAACGGCCTCTTCCTGTGGAATATCCGTGCGCCCCGCCCCCCCGCTCTCCGTGTAGGTGCTCAGGGTCCGCTTCAGTTCTTGCGCAATGCCCAGATAATCCACCACCAGCCCGCCCGGCTTGTCCTTGAAGACGCGGTTCACCCTGGCGATAGCCTGCATCAGGCCATGCCCGCGCATCGGCTTTCGTTCTTTGAGACTTCCTCCGTCCACCTTCTTGTAGTCTTCGATCAACCCGCCGATAAACGTGAGGTTCCCGTCTGCGTCCCGGCTCCGATTGGCAGCGTAGGACACTCCATTTCGATTGTTCGTGGTTCCACACCTATGCTAAGCGCACACGCCCGCGCATGGGGCATTGCCGAATCCGGCTCTAAACACAGCTTCCCGAAAAGCGCAGTCAATGGAGGATTTGTGGAGCAGAAAAAGGCGAAAATACTTGCTAAAAATGACCCCTTGAGCCATACTATTCAGCACCGTGAGATTTGTTGTAACCGATTGATTCTAAATATGGTCGGCGCTAGAGAACGATTTTAGAACGTTTCTGCTCTACTCGGCGGCTTTCGACACTTCAGAACATGCTCAAGCCTGAATCGGCTGGTGAAACGGCGTTGCGGCGCCAAGAATCGCGTAGCCTTCCCGGAATCGCGGTTAAAAAACTGCTCCGTCCGAAGCCAATTATTGTCAGCTGAGGGCCTGTTCCCGGTTTGCATGTCATCCAGGCAGAGCGGACCGAAAGGAACCTTCAACCTGTAGTTTCCTTGATTTGAAGTGTGAATCGGTGCTAAGACAAGGCGGCCTATCTCTACAGCTCTGATGCGACGATGCAGGGGCCAGGGAGAACCTGTAGCTCGCGACGCTGCCGGCGGTAGCGAATTCGCCTCCAATCGTGCTCCGCCGCCCGCTAACTTGGCTGGAATGACGGGGCAAAAAGCCGGGGGAGCTTCTAAAAACCATTTTGACCACAGAAACATGATTATGCAGCAGTTTGATGCAAACTTTTTCCCTTCAATGCCGTCAAAGTTATCAAAATCAAACCACTCGGGCCAGGAAAATGGCTTGAAAAATCCGTTCGAGGATCATTCATGGATTTGGCCTGACCTCATTGCTCTTGTCATCTTGAAGCAGGAAATCGTGTTAAACTCCTGCTTCCTTCGGAAGCGGGCGCAAAGATGTGCCGAATGGTTTTGCCGAAGCTCCGCTGTATCCTCCCGCCGTCCGGTCTTTCCACAACCGTGAGGCAGCTTGTCACCTTCCGCTGGCGATTGGTTTTGCTGTGTTTGTTGCTGCTGGCGTGCAGCGCCATTGCGCGGGCGCAGGTCACCATCCATGTTCCTGCGGACCAGCCCACCATCCAGGCGGGCATCAATGCCGCCAACAATGGCGACACCGTGCTTGTAGCGCCTGGAACCTACACCGAAGCCATTGATTTCCTGGGCAAGGCCATCACGGTCGAAAGCTCCGCGGGTCCGGCCACGACTATCATCGACGGGATTGGCAATAATTGTGTGGTCACCTTTCAGACTAATGAAGCCCGCAGCAGCGTCCTCAGTGGCTTCACCATCGAGCAAGGCGGCTTTCTCAACACCCTTTTGGGCACTGCGGGGATCCTGGTCCTGAACGGAGCTGCTCCGTCGATTGTCGGAAACATCATCACCAACAATATTTCCCTCGGAATCGTCTCCGTCTCGAGCGCTCCTCTGATTCAGAACAACGAGATCAGCTACACTCGTGGGGAGATCGGGAAAAATGGGTGGGGCAGTTGGGGGACGGGCGAGACCGCAGTCGGTCTTTTTTGGCAGCCGCTCGATACGGCTCCGCCTTTGCCTGCAGTCGTCTCCGGAAATACGATCGAAAACAACTTGACCAACGATTTACAGGGAATGTATTTCGATGCGGGAATCTCCATTGGCCAGACCGTGCCCGGCCCTGAGCCCCCCTACCCTCCGTATCCGCAGGGAATCTACTACATTATTGAAAACAATATCGTGCGCAACAACGGTACCCAGGCTACCAGTTCGGTAGGCGGGGGTCTGGTGCTCTACGGTGGGGGGTCGGGATTCGAAGGAATCATCGCTCAGAACCTGATTTATGGCAATTCCGCGAGTTGTCTTGGGGGCGGGGTTGCGATTTCCGGAGATATCGGTTTCACGTATCCCCCAACCTATGGACCGTCCTATGGTCCGCCCCTGACGCTGTTTGTAAATAACCTGATTGCGGATAATATCACTCCCACCACTCTGGGCCAGGCATGTTCCAGTTCGCCGCTCTTCCCCGGCATGCCGCCTCCCCCGGCCGGCGGTTCTCAAGTCGATATCCTGATACCCTGGCAACTGGAATTCGCCAATAACATCGTCGTCGGAAACTCTTCCGTTCCGGCTATCACCATTCAATCCGATCCGCTCGTTCCTCTCCAGAACGCGATCTTCGATCACAACGACATCTTCAATCCGGGCGGACCGGCGTTTGTCGGCAACAGCGTGGAGCCTGATCCTACCGGAAGCTACGGCAACATCTCCGCCGATCCGCTGTTCGTGGATGCGGCCAACAACGACTATCATCTGCAGGCCGGCTCTCCGGCCATCGACACCGGCAACACCAGCGCCTTGCAACAGATCGCGAATATGGCTCCGGCCTGGGCGCTGACCAAGGACTTCGACGGCAATCCCCGCGTCCAGGACGCCACGGGCATAGGCTATCCCACCGTGGACATGGGTCCGTATGAGTACGCCGGAACGCAGGAGACCGGGCCGACCACGATTCTGCTGACGCCCGCCTGGTATGAGCCCTATGGCGAGACCGAACTGCCGCTGACGGCACAACTGATCTCGCCCAACGGCACGCCCACCGGGACGGTCATTTTCTACGTCAACGGCGTCTCGGTTGGAACAGCGCCCATCGATTCCAGCGGACAGGCAACCATCCACACGCCGCCTCTGGCCACGCTGGGCCAGACCGCTTTGCTGGCCACCTATGCGGGGCAGGGCGACTTCGCTCCGGCCGTCTCGGTTGAAGTGCTGATCTTTGTGCAGCCGGATAACGTAAGCCTGACGCTGACCTCGGCGCCCAATCCTTCTCTTGAGAATCAGTCCGTCACCTTTACGGCGACCATTGTCTCGACGAGCAACGGAACGCCGACGGGAGACATCCAGTTCACCGACAACGGAAACCCGCTGGGGACGGCGGCGATCGACGCCGATGGCGTTGCGACATTCACCGCAAGCTGGCCGGCGGCGGGCAGCCACACCATCGTCGCCACCTACCCCGGCAGCATCAACTGGGGAGGAGCGCAGGCGAGCGTCACCCAGGTTGTTCTTTACCCGCCGACTCAGGAAACGCTGTCTTCCTCGCTCAACCCCGCCCTCCGCAATCAGGCGGTCACCTTCACCGCGACCGTTTCCTCGACCTACGGCACGCCCACCGGCACCATCGCTTTCAGCGACGGAGGCGCCGCGCTGGGCACGGTAACGCTGGCCAGGGGAGTGGCGGCGTTCACCACCAGCGCGCTCGCCAAAGGCAGCCACACCATCACCGCCGCCTATTCGGGCGACGCCGAATTTCCAGGGAACTCGGCCAGTCTCACGCAGGTGATCAACGGGATTCCCACCGCCACCACGGTGGTCTCTATAACTCCCGCCAAGCTCTATGCGCTTGAGCCGGCGACCATCACCGCCGCAGTCACCGGCCAGGGCGGCGTACCCACGGGTACGGTGACCTTCATGAACGGCGGCGCAGTCATGGGCACGGCCACGCTGAATGCCGCGGGAACGGCCACGCTGGCTTATACCTTCCCCGCCTCGGGCAGCCAGGCGGTTACGGCCACTTACAACGCCGACGCCAACTACGCCGCCAGCGCCTCCGCAATCTTTGCGGAAAATGTGCTCATCAACGACAGCGAAACCTCGCTTGTGGTTACGCCCAGTCCGGTGCTGGTTTACCATACGGTGACTCTGACGGCCACCGTCTCTTCGGTGAGCGCCTCGGCCTTCGGCGTGACGCCGTACGGCACGGTCAACTTCCTCGATGGCGCCGCGCTGCTCGGCTCCGCGCCCTTGAACGCGGGCGGCGTGGCAACCCTTACCTATGCCTTCACCCAGGAAGGCGACCAGAACCTGACCGCGGTCTACGCCGGCAACGTGGCCTTTCAGCCCAGCCAGTCGTCCTCGCAACTGATTGTGGTCCAGCCCTCCCCGACGGCAACCACGGTAACGGCCAACAGCAACCCGCAAGGGCTTTCGCTTCCCGTCACCTTTACCGCGACGGTCACGGCTCCCGGCACGGCCGCGGTTCCAGTGGGCACGGTCACCTTCTACGATGGCGCCAACCCGCTCGGCACGGCGACCGTCAACGCCACCGGCACGGCCACCCTGACCAGCTCCTCGCTCACGCTCGGCCAGCATGCGATCACGGCCTCCTTCACCAACACGACCATCTATTTCCTGCCCAGTGTCTCGCCGGCTTATACAGAAAACATTGTGGTGTTCCAGACGGCAACCGCGGTGACGGCCAACGTCAACCCGCAGGAGCTAGGCGCTTCGGTCACCTTCACCGCCAAGGTGGCGGTTTCCCCGGTGCCGGCGGGGACGCCGCCCGCTGCGCCGGTGGGCACGGTCACCTTCTATGATGGCGTTCATTCACTGGGTACAGTGACTCTCGATGCCAGCGGCACGGCCACGCTGACCACCTCTTCGCTCGCCATCGGCCAGCAGTCCATCACGGCCTCTTTCACCAACACTGCGGCCGACTATCAGCCCAGTGTCTCGCCCGTCTACACCGAATCCATCGTGGTCTTCCCGACGGCAACCACAGTAACTTCCAACATCAACCCGCAGGAGGTCGGCGACCCGGTAGTCTTCACCGCGAAGGTCGCGGTTTCGTCCGTGCCCGCGGGCATCACGCCGGGCACACCGGTGGGCACGGTCACCTTTTACGACGGCGCCAACCCGCTGGGCACGGCGACCCTCGACGCTACCGGCACGGCTACGCTTACCACCTCCGTGCTTGCTATCGGGCAGCACTCGATCACTGCCTCCTACTCCAGCGCGACGGTCGATTACCTTTCCAGTGTCTCGCCCGTCTACACCGAAACCATCGTGATCGCCCTGGGTAACTTCACCATCGCCGCCGCGCCCACCGCGCAGACCGTTTACACCGGTGAGCCCACGCAGAGCATCACGGTA
>CAZNAW010000075.1:0-10856 GCA_964571165.1 uncultured Occallatibacter sp.
CTGAATCCGCCCTGTAAATAGAACTCTGTGTTGGCCCACGGTCCGAAGATCAAACTTGCTTTGGGGCTGGGCAGGAACTTGACCGCCGAGCCGGAATTGGCCGCATTAACCGATTCAGTGGTGCCGTCGGGCAAAGTAACAATATCGGGAACCGTGGTGGTGGTGCCGTTGGCCAAAGTAATGATTTTGGTCGGGTAGGCCAGGCTGGTGACAACAAATTTTTCCTCGTCGCCGCGCAGAGCCAGGACCGAGCGGAATTTGTTCGCCCACTGGATTTTATTTTCCCAAAAAGCACTGCCTATCATGTCCGTAAAGTTATCCCGGGACGTAGTCGCAGGCAAAGTGGGGCAGGTGGTGTTGGGAACAGTGGTAGTGGCGGCGGTGCTGCCGTTATTAGTAAAAGCAAGATTGGTGGGCAAAGTAACAGAAAGAGTGATATTGGAGTCGGGGTCGGCGTAGATGCAGGTGGGAAGCACGCCGGCGTTGGGAAGACCGCTGCTAGCGGCGGGGAAGAAACTGGTGCCGCTGCCGCTCGAAGCTGTGGCGGAATAATCGGTTTTGGTCGTGCGCACGCGATTTTCCGTCCTGTAAAGGCCGTTGTTGATCCAATCGTTGCGGTACTGCACGCCGAACGTATTTGACATCTTGCGGCCCAACCATGTGCTGAAAATCGTGTGGTGCGCGTCCAGGTAACCAACCCAGCGCCTATCCTGCTGATTGAACTGGTCCTCTTTGTTGTAGTCCACCAGGTAGTAAGTGAAATCAGAAAATAAATCGAGATCGTAATAAAATACGGCGGCCATGATTTTCGACTCGGAATTTGCGTCCTGGTGATGCCATTCACCCAGCAAGCTATAACGCTGTGAGTGCCCACCGTCAGACGGGTTCAGTGTGCCGAAGAAACCAACGAGGGATTGGGCGGCAACGGGGATTTGATCGCTCGAGTTCCATTTTCCGTGGTAAGCGCGTGCTGTGAAACTGGCGCCATTGGTGTCGTCGCCCCGGCTGTAGGCTAGGATGCTGTTGACTTTGTTAAAACCATCCGGATGCACCCATGGGCCGTCATAGTAATATTCTTCTCCGCCGTACAGCAAATTGCCCGAACCGAGTTTTTGCGATGCGCCGAAAACGGCCCGCCCATAGGTATGCGTGCCTCCTTCCACCTTAAAGAAGTTTTCAGGCAGCGTCTTGAAAAATTCCACATGGGCATTTGCAGCCGAGCTAAAGTTGCCAACATTCGCGTAATAAGGGCCTTTCTCGAAATTCACCCGCTGCACAAACTCCGGGATGACGGTGTTCATGTCCGAGTAGCCCTCGCCGTGCGCGTGCGACGGCAGGTTCAGCGGCATATCGTCGAGGAAAATGGCGATATCCGTGCCGTGGTCGAGATTAAAGCCGCGTAGAAAGTATTGGTTGGCTTTGCCGCCGCCGGCGTGTTGAGTAATGATGAGACCGGGAACCGTCTCCAAAACTTCTCCTGAACGAAGAATCGGCCGATCCTGGATTTCTGTTGCGCCCACCGTTCCCTGGGTGCCGGATTCGGCAATTCCGACAAGTTCATCCTCCCGGCCCTGCACATTGATGGTGGTGCTCACGGAGCCCACTACCAGAGAGATGCGCAGCGGGGCCGGCGCTCCCGTGGTCCCTATGGTGACAAGGATTTCTTTGGTTTCAAAACCAGGATTCGATACGACGAGTCGATAATTACCCGCCGCGAGTCCAGAAAGAATGAAGGAGCCGTTCGTCTCTGACTGTGTCGTTCTCTGGACAATACCGTTCGCGCTGCGAACCTGTATGGTAGCCCGGGCAATCACCGCGCCAGACGTGTCAACGACAATTCCTGATAGCTGAGATGAATAAGCCTTATCACTCGCGGCGAGCGGGTGGACCTGCGGATCGAGCACATGCCTGCTGATCGCGGACTGCTGCGCGGAAAGCAGCGAGGCCGCAGTGAACAGGGCAAAAGGAACAAATCTGCGGAAAAGCATCTGTACTGGCCCCTGAAAGGATTGGACAATCTATTGCGCTTGCAAATGGTCCGGTTTCCCGGCCAGGGCACTGGCGCCCGGCCGAAAGTGCCAGGACAAATCGGTAGGCATGGGCTTGTCTGAGGATGATTGTCGCATATGTAGCACGAATATGCAAACGGTATGTACATACATATCCTATAAGCGTATGTTGAATGAAAGGAACCTTTGTGCGGAAAACCTTACGCTTATGCTCTCTTGGCGGTGCGGTTGCAGTACTGCTGGCCGATCCGGCAGCCGCACAACAGCAGCCCCAACGGGAGGCCCGCGTACTCCAGCTTGCTTGCGCGGGCGGGGCTGCCCGTTACTCCAGGGCGCTCCGCAGACGGCCAGCATTCGCAGCGGGTTCCCGAACGGAAACTCCACCTCCCCGCCGCGCGCCAATGCGTTCGTCATCTCGGCGATGATCACATTTACAACTCGCACCGCCTGGCGGAGCGACAAACAGCGCTCCTGCAACTTCCCTACCAGATACGAACGGCCACCGAGTCTCTTACCCTTGCTCGTCATTAACTACGATCCTGCACAACAGCCCACAACATAACAGCACCAAAGGTCCATTTCATGAGGCATATCCCCCACCTCACAAAATCACTCCTCAAATGCTCAACTGGCACAAAAGGAAACTCATCGGGCTTGCCGTTAATAACCTGATCGCCATCACGCACGCAGGGCTTAATGTGTGAGCATAGGGCTCTTGGTGTCGTTTCGAGATCGCGACAGTGTGACCAACCTTGGGGAACTGCGCACCACGCAGGAATTTGCCTACAATAACACCTCGCGTAACTCAGAATCTGCAGGCTACTCGCCAATAGGTCCCACTAAGAGGTTGTATGCGGAAAGGCCGAGCAGCAGGAAACTAACCACGGACTGAACTCCCGCGAGCAGCCGGATGCTACCGCGGGCTCGCAAATCGAAATCGCGTGTGTGGAGAAGGCGGAACCAGCGGCCCAAGTCGAGACCCTGAACGCCAAGATTCAGAACGCTCATGATGCTGAAAAGGCCGGCAGTCAAGAAAAGAGGTATCTCCCAGCTTAATCGGGCAAATGCTGAATGCATCAGGTCCAATAGAAGGCGACCGAACCAGCGTCGGCATCTCGGCCTGGGAAGGCAAAGCCAAGGCATAGGACCGAAATTGCGGCCGACCGGCCACTTCCGCTCCCTGCCGTTCCTTCGCGCGATTACAAAGAGCTGACTGCGCCTCCGCGCGCGGGATCGCCTCTTGTACACCTCGGAATTGAGAACCAGGCGCGGGGAAGAAAGACGCATGCACAGTTCGCGACGGAGCAAGATCCAGTAAAGGGCGGAACAGAATACTGCGAGGGCCAGCACAATCCAAATGGGACGCGCCCAGTCGACTCCCCAGGCGCAAGTCCAATCGAATAGGGGGACTTGCCACCACTTTTGTGTCCGCCGAAAATAAGCAAGGTTAACTTTGGCTTCCGCCGAGCGGTAACCTGCATCATGGAGAGCCTTTCGCAAGTCAAGAATGGGATATGGGTTTTCGACGAACCACCCCTTGGTACGCGAGGACGGGGTACTGGGCCACTGCCACCAACGGAGAGTCTCAAGCCCATCTGCGCGTGCGATGGTACCTATCGGCGGAAGGGTATTCGGCTCGAAGAAGGTGTTCCAGAGTTTTGCCTGTGTAAGATTGGCCTCGCTGAGGTCGCTCTCGCGGAAATAAGCTTCGGACAGGTTTGCTCCGAAGAGCGAGGCGCCTTTGAGTTTACAGTTACTGAGACTCGCCCAAGTAAGATCCGCATTGGACAAGTCGGCTCTAGTCAGGTTTGCATAATCGAACTGCGCCCCGTATAACTTGTCACGGTAGAGACGGGCTCCGGTCAGGTCGGCGCCCCAAAGGTGGGCCGTTGTCAGGGTCGCATCCTGGAGATTGGCCTCAATGAGGATGGAATAGGAAAGGTCGGCTCCTGCCAGGTTCGAGCCTGAAAGATCGGCCCCGGTCAAGTCGACAAATCGATCGAGTTGGAGGCCTATAAGCGTCGCATCGTGGAGGTCGGCCCGGAGCGGGTCTTTCTCTGCGTCGCTCGACATCATCTCGTCACTCGTGATCATTGCAGTCTTGCCGCTCAGCGCATGCTCAATTTCTGCCCGATGTTTCTTCACCCACAGTTTGTGCCGCCTAAGTATGAGGCTGAGGTCCGTGGGCGGCCGGATGACGCAATCGGCGTCCATCCAGGTCCACTTGTTCGGATCCGCATCAGGGGAAAACGCCGGGCAGCGGTTCGGAGCAGCCTGGCCACTTGAGACGAATACAGCCAGGCAAAGAAGTGCCGTGAGGCGTAACCCGCACATGAAATGAGAATTCACCATGGACGAAGCTCACCGTCAAAGATCACTGAAGCGTTTTGAGAAATGCTGCAAGGCGAAGCCGATTCAGCAAAGTCGGCGCACCCATCCAAAGAGCTACGAACTTGCTCGCACTGCCCCCCGCACAATCCCCCAAAACGCTGTAGGGTAAGGCTAGCAGCCAATCACGGCTCGCATTGTAGCACCGGCGAAAGATTACCGGTATGTCATGGACCCCGCGGTTGCGAAAAGCTCGGACTCTGCGGCGGCCCGAACTCGAAATCATAAGCTCGCCAGCGCCATTACTCCTCGAAAGTCGCCATCGCGACTGGAATCTTGTGCCCTTCCGCCGGGCTGGGGTCTGAGAGGGCTCCCGGAGCCTGGGGCGTTTACCGGTACTTATTTGGCCGATTTCATCCGACTAGCTGAGGTCCAGCGGTTTAGGCTTCGATGAGAAGGCCGGCTGTTGTCAAGTATCTTGACCTTGATTTGTGCAAGATCGTTGTGTTTTGATTCCCGTTTCCTGGATAGTTGAATTGTTTGGCGGGCGAGTTCATCTTGATCTTGACGGCAGCCGCAGCCTGCCATATCGAGTTTCGCCGGGCAAAGGGGAACAAAACACCACTCTGCCGTCACGATCAGGATGCAATCTTCGTCGGGCCGAGCTTGAACTTTCCCCACCCTTTCATCTGCACTCATCAATGAGCGAGTCAATGCGCTCGGTGCAAGTTGGGTGCTTTCGTTTCAGTCGGTGCTGCCATCTGTTAGTCGGCCTTCCTTCCATCCGCAGGATGGAAGATGGGCCAGCCCAATTTCGCAGTCACCGGTACTTGGCGCTGTTCTCGTTTCCAATCTCGCTGTCTGAACTATGCCGCCGGCAGCAGCCATGTGGGGTCTATGGAGATCCCGGCGCGTCGGGATCGATCCCAATCCGATCATTCACCGCGTTGCGGAAGCGCTGCCGACAACCCGAGTAGCGATCGGTCGTCTCCACAGAAACATGCCCAAGAAGGAACTGAACCTGCTCCAGCTCACCACCCGCCTGATGGCAAAGACGGGCACAGGTCCTCCTGAGGTCGTGCGTGGCTAGACAGGGGATCTCACAGACCCTTGCTTTCTGCTTCACGACACCCCAAATGACCTTGGGGCTGAAGTGTCTGCGTGAGAACGCCGTTGGCCCGATTCAGCGGCGGTCTTGCGTTGGGATCCATCACCGGCATTGAGGCTCATTCCCCCTCCATCGAGCGAGGGTGAATAATTCGCATGTTGCCGATCTTTGGCACCGGCTCAGCGTTCTGAAGCGCCTGTGAAGTGCCGCGCTTCAACTCGCCCTTGAATCGAGATTTTGGCTTCCCCGCGGCTGATGGATCAAAACTTGGCAAAGCTGACCATGACGTTTCTGCGGGTGGCAATGGGTTGGCCCTTCTTGGTGGCGGTCAGGAACCTGTATTGCCACACGGTGGCCTCAGCTTTCGCATCCAATCCAAACCCAGGCCGCGCACAACACGAACCTCTTTCGGCAAACCCTCTTCGCTCACCAGCACCTCGACGATGGCCACCTGCACATACGGATGTGTCGCAGATGGGTCGGCGAAATCCGCGTCCACCGTGTGGATCGGGAAGGGCGGCGTGTACGACAGCGGGTTGTGGTGCTTGTCCTCCAACTGCGATTCATCCGGGAAAGACAAATCTCTCTCGGTGATGAGAACTTGAGAAACGGCCTGACTGCGGTTGGAATGGGAGACAACCCGCACGCTGATCCAGACGGGCACCGGCCTGCCGCCCAATTTGCCCGGCTCAAACGCAGAGTGTTGCAAAGCCGCGATGGCGGCTTGGTCGAATGCCTCGCCGTGCTTGTGCAGAACCTGAATGTGTGCTGGGGCGTTGGTGTCAATGACCATGGCAAGCACGGTCATTCCCTGAATACTCTTTTATCGGATACCGCGGCGGGATACGGCACAGTTACGGTACGTACCCTTGCGGGAGCGGTGATCTCGGGGCCCACGTAGTACACGCCATCCTGGTCGGGCGCTGGATGATACTGACGATTCGAAAAAGACGCATCCTGCGCCCAAATACCGATGGCCGTTAGCGCCAGAAGCGCAAATGCAAGTCCCCTTCGCGGCATTCTATTCTCCGATCCATTTTCTTTGATTCTGAGATACGTCTGGCTGCACCCGCCGGCGAATACGCCACGCTTTCAATCTGTCTCGCCAATATCCACAATCCCCACCGGCCAGAGCAGGGCAACACGGCGCTAAACGCCATGCTAAGGCTAGATTGATAAGGATGCGATAAGGATAAGTCGATAAGAACCGGTTTCGCCGGACGGATGATTTCGGATTCAGCAGCCCCGCGAAGCTTCGCTCGATATACGGCAAGCTGTCCATCATGCATAGCTTACTCAATACTCATGTCTTACTCATAACTTTGTTCAAAAACATATATAGCATCTTTACGACCTGCGCCTTAACCTTCAGAGAACTAATAGGTGGCAGCCCCTGAACGGAGCGAATGCATCCAAGTTTCAAGGTTGCAAGCTTCCTCGTGGAGTATCCTGATGCCCCCACCAACATCTTTCGCGAAAGTGCGAGGTTGAATGCGAACAAGTTCCTGGAAATCCGTCCCCCCCACGGCGCTTCAGCACTGTGGAAAGACACTGTCGGCCAGTGGGCCGCGGCAGTCCGCGATAACTGCAACATCTGTTCCACTCGCGCTGGTTGAGCTTGCGGCCGTAGAGAGTGCGTTGGCCGGATGCGGACGCCAACGACAAGCCCCAGGCGCCCACTATGTTTTCTTGCCAGAATCTTCATGCGGCCCTCATGCGATTCGATGAATGCCGGGAAAGCTATTGGTGGAATGCGCCAAACAGTGGCCACTTTCCCGATCGAGTAAGTGGTCACAGGACAACCAAGACATAGGTTGCAAGGTCTTTTGCGTTTATATAACTCGCTGTACTTTCTTTGCGACTCCTTTATGTTGCTTCCATAAGAATATGGATGAGGGGAAGGAACCAGCAACTTAGCCATTCCTCATTCAGAGCCAACGCTTCTTAGCCCGGCGACGCCAAGCGTCGTGGAGGTCAGATACAGATGAAGAAGAACTTCAGGACGGCCATCGCATTCGGAGCGTCAATCTGCGGGATTGCCGTGCAACTCACGTGTCAAGCTCAAAACGCGACATCGGTCCCTGCAACCAGGACCGCACCGCAAGCTGCAACCGGCGCGCCCTCGGCTCAAGCGGCAAGGGTTGACTTTGCCGCCTTGGAAGGGCCGGGAGCTGGCCCCGAGACGCCTGTCGCCGCAACGCGAATTAGCGCGGATACCTCGGTTGACCCCGCGGCCGCGGCCACAACTGCTCCAGCCGCCACGGCCAGCGTTACGGCACCACTCACAAATGACGCGGTAATCAAAGAGCTGGCAGCGATGAAGGCTCGCATTGCTCAACTCGAAGCTGAGTTGAAGGCGCGCAGCGGAGCGGACGACGCCGCAAACGCGGAACGCGATGCGAACGCTTTGCGTTCCGCCGAGGGGGGCGACAGCGGCAGTTCGATGACGCTTGGCCAAGCCGCGGCGGCGCCTGCCCCGGCGGCAGCCCCCGCGGCTCCAGAGATCGACGCCCAGGTGACCAAGAAGGGCGAGCCATTCCCCGGCGACTGGACTTGGCTGAACAGCAACGGGCACGCCGTGGACAGCCCGATGAGCACCAAATACTTCACGCCGGAGTTCCGTGCCGATGCGAATTACACACTGGACTACAACCATCCCAAGGACGATTCCCTCGGAGGCTCGACGGAGACCTTTCGCTCCGACGAGTGGCAGCTTGAACAGATCAGCGTGGGCGGCGACATCCGCATCAACAATGTGCGCGGACGCATCCTGACCATGGATGGCCTGTTCTCTACCACCACGGTTCGAAATGACGCCAGTCCGAGTCGCGGCCAGTGGGATTTAGCCGGCGCGTACAAGTATGTCTCCGAGGCTTGGGGCGGTTATCACTGGGATAAAGCGCACGGCATCAATGTTGACGCCGGTATCTTCGTCTCCTATATCGGCCTCTTCAGCTACTATAACTTCGATAACTGGACTTACCAGCCTTCGTTTGTCTCCTCCAACACGCCCTGGTTCTTCAACGGCGTCCGCATTCAGTATTTCCCGACGGCAAAGCTGAAGATCGAGCCGTGGATCATCAATGGCTGGCAGACCTACGCTCGCCCCAACGGCAAGCCTGGCCTGGGCGGTCAGATTCTCTGGCGCCCCACGCCGTACCTCGACTTGGTCTTCAATAACTACGGCCTTGGCGAAGACGATATCGGCTACCCAGGTCGCTCGCGCGTCCACACCGATGACAGTATCCAGGTGAAGTACTACGACAAGCCAAAGAACTTCTTTGACAAAGCAGCCTTTACCGTCACTGGCGATGTCGGTTGCGAATACGGTGGCGGTCCTGCAGTCGGGTATTACAACCCCAAAGGATTCTCTCCTGAGATGGGCTCTGCCGATACATATACCGGCGGCGTGAACTGCCACAACAGCAAGGACGGTAGGCCCAAGCAGATGTTTATAGGGACGATGGCCTACGCCCGCTTCTGGTTCAAGAAGGATCTTTATGCCGTAACGCTGGGCGGCGGGTTAATGAACAATCCAGGGCGTTACCTAACCCTGCTGCCTCCCATCAACGGCGCCACGGCAATCACCGGCACTCCGTACTACACCGAAAACGCGGGCGATCGTGCGCAGATGCACGACGGGACCATCACTTTCGACTACATGCCCAGCCAGTTCATCACCTTCCGGCTTGAGTCCGGCTATCGCTACTCCGACACGCCGTACTGGACTGGCCGCGGAGGAATCACCCCTCCGGCCTTCGCGGGCGGCCCTCCCACCAATAATGGTCAACCCGCGCAGTACGCCTGCGCGAATGGGGCTCCATCCGGCTACGGCTATGGAAGTCTCAGCTCAGCTGAAACCACTTGCTACATATCGGGAAACGGGACCGGAGCCAATACCAGCGCCATATGGTGGCCCGATCTGCGCACGAACCAGACCGTCACCACACTTGCGATCATGGTCCGGTTTTAATCGCCCGGTCCGTGCACTTTGCCTGACGGGATGCGGCTAGACATACTTGCTGTCCGGCCGGCACCGGAATTGCTTGCAGTTCCGGTGCCATTTAATGGCTATGGAAGGCTCAGCGTACAGTCATCGCCGATACCCTGTTGGAGATAATTGGCAGATACGTGATTGGGTCGCCGAAAACGCGGGAGTGGAGGCGGTCGCGATGATAGGCGAAATTGTGGCGATCAAGTTAGTTGCAGATCGTTCACATAGCATCGCCATGTCTTAGTTCAATCTCCATATAGCTCAGCCCAACGAGGGCGTGCTTGTCATCCGCTACCCTCCCTGTTAGATAAGCGCAAAGCCTATCATGCGCGATCTCGTCGATACGCGACAGAAGGTAACTGGCTCAGCTTCTGGCCGGGCTAAATCCACATACCCTTTTTACGAACCCTTTATTCCCGCCCTATGGCACTTCAGGTATCAATGATGACAGCAATATCCGGAACTACCTTGATTCCTTTGTCGACAGGCTACTACTCGAATCACAGCGCGCATTTGGAGAATCGAGAGATGCAAAACAGGTTGCGAGAGATCTTCATGAACATCGGAAATTGCCGATTTGGTCTGACGGCAATGCTGATGCTAATAGCCGCGTCTCTGACGGTGAGCGGCTGCAAGAGCGATAAGGTGAATGCGGATGAGGAGGCGCCTCCGCCGGCCAAGGTGATTTCCGGGGTGGAAGTCTCCTTTTTCGCCGTCGAGCATCCGGAGCGGTATCCGATCGTAGCGGCGTCAGACTACCAGGCCCCGTCGCAATTGCTCGTGACCGGCACTGTAATTCCGGACATCGCGCGAAATGTTCCGGTGATTTCGCTTGCCTCCGGCCGCATTGTGGACATCCGCGCTCGTCTCGGCGACACGGTAAGAAAGGGCCAGCTCTTGCTGCGTGTTCGCAGCGACGACATTTCAGGAGGCTTCGACGCCTATCACAAGGCGGTCTCCGATGAACTCCTTGCGCGCAAGCAATTGGATCGTGCGAAGATCCTGTACGAGCACGGGGCCATAGCGCAGGGGGACTTGGAGGTGGCGCAGGACACCGAGGACGACGCCAAGACCACCCTCGACACTGCCACTGAGCATCTTCACCTGCTCGGCAGCGATCCCGATAACCCGAAGGGAATTGTCGATATCCTCGCCCCGGTTTCCGGTGTGATCACCGATCAGGAAGTGACGAACGGGGCGGCTGTGCAGGCCTACTCTACGCCGAACCCATTCACTATTTCGGACCTGACCAGCGTGTGGGTCGTCTGTGACGTCTACGAAAGCGACATGGCCAACGTTCGCGTCGGGCAACCCGCCGAGATCAAGCTGAACGCCTATCCTGACAAGGTTCTCAAGGGCGCAATCAGCAACATCGGCTCGATTCTCGATCCGAATATCCGCACCGCGAAGGTCCGTA
>CAZNAW010000076.1:0-10178 GCA_964571165.1 uncultured Occallatibacter sp.
GTTTGATCTTCGGACCGTGGGCCAACACAGAGTTCTATTTACAGGGCGGATTCAGTCTTCACAGCAACGACGGACGTGGCTCAACGCAAGTGGTGGAACCGGTTTCGCCGGACTATCCTTACCCCAATACGATCATGCCCAGAATTTCCCCCCTGGTCGAACAAAAAGGCGGGGAAATCGGTGTGCGCAATGTGGCCGTTCCACATCTGCAAAGCACCTTCGAGCTCTGGTATCTCCACAGTAATTCCGAACTGACGCAGGATGGCGATACCGGAGGCACGATTGCTTCAGAACAGTCGAGCAACCGCTATGGCCTCGAATGGGCGAACTACTACACGCCAGGGGAACATTGGGCTTTTGATTTCGACATTGCGGACTCCAGAGCCCAGTTCACCCAACTAGACCCATTTGATGCGACAATATGGATCTCAAATTTGCCCTTAACAGCTACTGTTACTATCGCAGCCGGCAGCACCACCACGATTTACAACGGCAACGGGTGCCCTTCCACAGCCCCTTCCACACCCACACCGGGCTGCGTATATGCAAATTGGCAACAGCAAGGCCCGGGTGGCAAGCTTGTGCCCGAAGCGGTTAAGGTGGTGATCTCATCGGGCGCCACACTGCACGATTACAAAGGCTTTACGTCGAGCTTGCGCCTGCGCTACTTTGGTCCGCGCTATTTGACGTCTGACGGACTTTATCAGTCAAGTCGAACGGTGTTGCTCAATGGGGAGATCCGTTATCAATTTTTTAAGAAATGGCACATTACGGCCGAATTTTTGAATATGCTTAACCGTAAAGATGCCGACATTGACTACGCCTATGTCTACCAAATCACTCCAACAGCCGCGCCGGCATTCGGACGTGTTAACCACCCTACCGAACCGTTTCTGGCTCGATTCTCGATAGGAAGAAGCTTTTGACAAATGCCGCGACAAGCTTCCGTGCACCGATTGTCCCTATACCGAGCCTAACGGCACAATCGTCACGACCGGGGGGGACTCCCGTCTAGGTGCCCGGAGGCACAGAGTGAACCCGTGGCGCGGCAATCTGGTCCCGGCCAACGCGGTCCAAGAGGTCGTAGGCGTGCGCATTCCGTCGCATGCAAGCGTCAGCCTGAGTTATCGCTTTGCCAAGTCGCAGGTAACTAAGATAGTGCCGAAGACGGAAAGTGGCCGAGGCGCACATGCCTCCCGGCCACTGTTGTTTCTTCCCTCTCCAGCTCAGTGCTTGTGTGGATGCTTATGCTTCGGTTCAGTGGGCGTGGCCAACGCCTGCGCTGGAACGGTCTTGACCAAGCGTCCGTGTTGTACCCCTTTCAGCGCGATGAGCTTGCTGGCAAACTCTTCCACCACCGCCGACTTGCCATGCACAATGAGTACCTCCAGGCAAGAGTCGTAATCCAGGTGCGCGTGGCTGGTGGAGACGACCAGTTCGTGGTGCTCGTGCTGTAGTTCGGTAAGCTTTTCGCCTACGCCGTGTGCATGGTGGTCATAGATCAGGGTGACGGTTCCCACGACAACTGCATTCGGAGCCGAGGTCCGCTCACCGACCAGACGGTCGCGAATCAGATCGCGAAAAGCTTCGGAGCGGTTGGTATATCCGCGCCTTCCCATCCACTGGTCGAATTGTTTGAGAAGATCCGAATCCAGCGCCACGCCGATTCTACTGAGAACGCCCATAGATGCTCCCCCAACAACTCTAGATTGTATGCCAGAACGATGATCTTCGCACGAGCATACCCGAGAGGGACACGGGGGGACGAGCAACCAGACTCCCGAGACTCCAAAGCGATATGTGCAAGGACCGCGAGCCGTCTGCTAAGACTCAACTTCGATCTCGTCCAGCCGCTGCCACTTATAGATCATCAGGGAGACAACCCAACTGAGCGCGAACAGCCCGACGATGCAGTAGCCGAGCGCGCCAAAGTTGTTGTTGAGCTTTTGCACCTGTATCCAAATAGAGCCGGTCAGATGGAACTGATCGACCAGCAGTCCAAGCGCCTCAATGCCGCCGACGACCAGAGCTACGAGGACCGATACAAAGGTGATGGTCAGGTTGTAGTAGAGTTTGCGCACCGGCTTGATGAAGGCCCATCCATAGGCGCCCAGCATGAGGATGTTGTCGGTAGTGTCGATCAAGGACATACCTGCGGCAAAGAGCACGGGAAAGACCAGAATGGACCACAATGACAAGCCCTTTGAGGCCTCTGCCGCCGAGATGCCGAGCAGCCCGATTTCGGTGGCCGTGTCAAAGCCCAGGCCAAACAGAAAGCCCAGTGGATACATATGCCAACTGCGGGTAATCAGATCAAACATGGGCCGGAAAAGCCGCGAAAGAAACCCTCGGCCCGACAGCAGCATATCAAAGTCTTCCTCAACGTACGGCGCACCTTCGCGCACCCGCACAAAGGCGCAATAGATTGAGCGCAGAACGACCAGGTTGACGATGGCGATGGCGAACAGAAACAGCGTCGATACCAGCGTGCCAACTACTCCGCCAATGGCGCGGGCGGCGTCCATGCGGTGCTGCAGCGCCAAGGCCGTTGCCGCAATGGCCGCAGACCCTAGCACTACAATCGTCGAATGACCCAGAGAAAAGAGGAAGCCGACGGCGACAGGACGCTTCCCTTGCTGCATCAACTTGCGTGTCACATTGTCGATAGCTGCAATATGGTCGGCATCGACCGCATGACGCAATCCGAAACTATAGGCGAGCAGTGCGGTGCCCAGCAGCACCGGATAATGCCGGAAGGCGACGACCGCCCAAATCCATGCGGCCGCATTGAACAGAAACAGAATTCCGTAAATGCCGACGACCTTGGCGCGGAGATGGCTGGCCGAATCGTTGAAGATGCCGAGCAGCCCACGCAGCGGAATGCGCGTCAGGCGCGAACTCTCTTCGGGTTTTGTGGAGACTGCTCCCATCGATGAAACCCTCGCTACAGCTTTCATCATACCAATAATCAATACGTGCTACTAGCGATGATGGGGCAAAGCTGACGGAGAGACCAATTTTTTCAGTTTGGTAGGCCAAGTGCAACAGGACGGCCTAAGCCTGCAAATAGCATGTTCGAAAACACACGGAGCCATCTGCATCCTAGGTTGTATTGAGGTTGTCCGGGATCCTTCGTGCGCCCCGCAAACCGAGGCCCTTTACCGCATATCCTCGCACCGGGCCCATAAAAACGAGGCCCTCCGACTCATCTCGCCTGACAACTTATTGAGCTGCACAGAGGGAACCGGTTCTGCCTACGTTGCCAAGCAGATGCGCTAGCGCGATGGGAGCAATCCAGCGCAGCTACCGGAGTGGCCGAATAGCGATTAGGAAACGATCTATGTCTTCCCCATCACTAGATCAGGCAAGGACGGCGCCCCGCGAGCCACGTTGGAAATACAAAAGGAATATCCTGCGAATTCACTGAAAGACACCTGCTCCGAGCCACTGTAGATCGTGGGCGCTCGACGGACAAAGAACAGTTTGGGGCAGTTTTCGGGGGCACGGCGCCCGGCCTAGTATGAGGGTTTTCCGGATCCGTTCCCGGATGTGTCACTTATTTACCACTCTTCCGGGGATGGCTGCGGCCCTTCTTCGCCTGCTTCCAACCGTTCAGCTCCTGATCCCCAGCCTCGTCCAGCTGCCACTCCACCGTGTACGGACTCCGATTCGCAGGCCGGAAATGGCGCAAGGCTCTGAGATACAGGGAACTGTGGCCGTTGTGACTTTCGATTGCGCAGCCACTTGCGTCGTATATGGCAAAATAAAGGAAATACACAACACTACCGGTATTGAAGAGTTGAGATCTTTTGGTGTGCGGAATTCAAGTGCCGCAACCATTTCTACTTTGGAGCCGTGATGAAACGAACCCTCGTTGTAATCGAAGTCCTTTGCCTTTACTTCTCGTTGGCCAGCTGCATAGCGCAGGGTTCAACCGTGACTGCGGAGCCGAAAGCTTCTCCATGGGAGATCTCCGCAGTCTTCGACAAGGAAATAGACGTCCGCGGTCTCGAAGTCGTTCAGGACCACATCTCTCCAAAAGAACAGACGGTAGGCGGGAAGAAAACGTGGGCATGGGCGGCCGGGCAAGGGTCCGCAGAGGAAAACGGCGACGGACGATCGGTTAAGTTCAGAGTCACCGACGAGCGTTTCCGGTTTGGACGCCAGCCGGCCGTGGACATCGAAGTCGTTTACAAAATCGAGTCCGATGTATCGGTAGATTTGTTGATCGACGGAGACAACGGCAGCGAGCAGGTTGCTACTCATTATGGAGGCAACAAAGAGTTCCAGACCCTGACGGCTCGAGTGGATGGAGCCTTCTTCGGTGAACGACAATACGGCCATGGTCCGCACGACATGCAGGTCGACGGTTTCGATATTCGCATCAATGCCTATAGGTCCGATCTCTATATTCGCAGTATCAAGATCAAAGGATACGATCTCGACAACCAGGTCGATTATCAGCGGCTGCTCAAGCCGGACCGTATCCGGACAAGCCATGGAGGCGACGATCTTCTAGTATTTGCGAAATCCGAGAAGCCCTCATTAGCGTTCACGATCTGGAATCTGTCTCACCGCGATTTGCACGCGAAATGCAGCTATGAGGTAACCAACAGGAGCGGTGACGCGCTAATTCAAGAGAGCTGCCCCAACATCACCCTCAAGGGAGATTTGCGCACAGACACGGACATTTCGCTCGATATAAGCAAACTTCCCTATGGCATCTATGCGCTGAAGGTGAAGTTTACGAACGCGGAATCGGGAGAAACGGCGAAGGAATGGGAAACCGATTTTGGAGTCTACAGCGGGGCCGCGCCGGCCAAGGCCAAAGAGGGTGAGTTTCTCTACGGACTGGATATGGATCTGGGGCCGTTCTATACAAAGCCCCGCTTGCTTGGCTGGGCCGATTTCATGGGAGTTGACATCGTTCGGGGAGGCGGGTTTGAAGCGGAGAAGATGCCCGATGCCGATAAAGCAATGGCCGTCTGGCAGCAGCACAACATTCAGGTGCTGGCTTCGATCGATCCGCCGAAGGACATGCGTGACACTGTGTTTTATCCCCTGCTCGATCGCAAGGTTCACGATGTTGAGCTGGTGGCAAGGAAGTACAAACAGATCAAGTACTGGGAACTTGGCAATGAACCGGATCTCTGGGGCTTCTTTCCCGGCCCGATCGACAAATACATCGAGGCCTACACACAAATGTATAAAGCCATTAAGCGCGGCAATCCGAATACAGTGGTCGGCAGCGGCGGCCTCTCTTTCGCGGGCGACGAGGCCATCCTGCGTGCGCAGGAGTTTGTTCGGAAAGTCGATCCGCAATACGTGGATGCCTGGGTTTACCACGGCCACGGACCTCTTGTGCGGGCGGAACGGACCTCATACGAGCGAATGCGCAAGACCGCCGCGGAGGCCGGCAAAGACAACAAAGTGCTGATCGAAACGGAGAGCGGTGTTGCGGCTCTGGACGGAAGGCAGGAGGAGAACCAGTCGCGCACCGCAATCGAGAAGATGGTTTTTGCCCAGTCTGTAGGAGAGCCGTTGTTTATCTGGTTCAGGCTCAGCATGCCGGAAGAAGGCTATACCAACCTGCGCACCGACCAGGAGCCGCGCCCGGTGGTGCTTGCGTATCGAACCATGGTTGAAGCCTTGCGAGGATACCGGTTTGCGTCGCGAATCGATCTCGGAAAGAACAGCCTCGAAGCCTATCTGTTCGAGCAAATAGGCGGGAACGGGCGCACGCTGGTTGTTTGGTCGAATGAAACCGCGCAAGCGCGAGTCACACTCGGAATCGCAGCCACGAATAGCGATGTGAGGGGTCTTCATCAACTGGACATGTATGGAAACGCAGAGGTATTGCCGGCGCTTCCCAACGGGACAGCAGAGTTCATCGCGACTGAAGATCCGAGTTTCGTCAAATGGGAAACAAGCGCGCCGAAGTTTGAAGTACATCGGGCTCACGGCACACTTGAAGCACCGGCAGCAGTGGAATTCACGCAGGGACAAGGCGAAAGCGTAAACGTCGAGGTAACAAATCCTTCGATGCAACCTCTGACCGGAAGCCTGTTGGCCAGAGTCACTGGCAATGCGCCCCTTGAGGTGTTACAACCCGCTCAACGCGTGGTGTTGAGCGGCGGCGAATCGCGCAAGTACGAGGTGCGTGTCAATGCCGGACGGCCTACCGATCTGGTCCGCTGGCCGAAAAAGTGGACGGTCTTCGTCCCCGTGGATGGAAAGATCGACATCTCCAAAATCCAGAGCATCCCTGCCTCCCTTCCTGCTGCAGCAGGCGCGGGAACAGTCGAGGGCAAGCGCGTTTCCTTGACGAACATGGCCATCGATTTATCTCGGTTTGGAGTTCGAAGTCAAGAGAAACTGTCGGCCTTGGTTTTTGGTGAAGTCGATTCGCCACGCGACCAGGTTGTTTCGATGGGCGCAGCCGCCGATTATTGGATGGCGTGGTTTGTGAATGGCCAAGCGGTTTACGACACCATGGAGTATGGAAACGGCGGGAGTGTCTCGATTCTCGACCACACGTTCACGATTCATCTTCGCGCGGGACGCAATCTGCTGAGCGCACGAGTGCTGAGCGGCACCCAGGGATTCAAGTTGATCATCGGCAGTCCGACCGATTTGGAGAAAGCCAAGCATTCAAGCAGCGGCGAGGGCTTGGCGCTTTCGTTTATCTCGGAAAATTTGACGGCGCAGCGCGAGATTGCTGTTTCCTTTGCCCAACCGCTTTCGGAACTTGCCAATCTGGAGTGGACCGCTCCGATCGAGCAATGGGCGGACAACGTCGAACCTGCTGCCGCGTTGGACGGGGGCTCTGTGCACAACCTATGGGAGAAGCAGCCGGATTCCAGCAAATGGTGGCGAGGTGAGAGCGACCTGTCTGCGACGGCTTGGATGGCTTACGACGCAACAAGGGTGTATCTTGTCGTTCGGGTTCTCGACGACATTTTTGTCCCGCCCGCAAAGCGCACCAAGATGGAAGAAGGAGATTCGTTGCGGTTCGCAATTTCGCGCGACGGCGCCGCTGCGGCTGCGGAATTCACCGTGGGGCTGATTGGATCGCGAACAGAGGTCTTCGCGGCGGAGTCTGCTTTGAAACTGGGCATCCAAGCGAAGGTTGAGCGTCTGGAATCCGAAAAGGAAACGATCTACCGAATCGCAATCGACCGCGCTTCGCTCGGGTCTAGTTTCTATTTGAATCTACTGGTGAACGACAACGACGGTGGATTTCCGAAGCAAACGATGGAATGGCTGCCTGGCATGGTAGAAGGCTCGGAGGTGCACGAGTGGCATCGGTGCGTCCTACCATAATTCGAATGCTCTAATCGGCAATGTCCTACCAGAAGTAGGAAGCTTCGATTCGCGGCCTGCCCTCGTCGCCGCCGATGATCTCGGTGCTCAGAACAAGCTCCATGTTCAGCTTGTTTCCGGCACTACGCGCCAGATGCTCCAGTTGGGTCAGGTCGGTTGGATTGGTCAGGAACTCTGTTGCAGCGGTCGTCCCTCGGCAACGGGCTCTCCAGCGTATACGGTTACGACACTCTGGGTCGCCTGAACGGTGTGTGGGTGTGTAACGGTAGCACGTCGGCTTCCTGCTCCGGAGGCACCCAGATCTATGGGGTCACGAATGGATGGAAGGGGCATCAGTTGACCGGCTCCTCCGATTCGGTGCTGAATCAGGGATCCACCTATGGCTATGACGAGTTCAATCGGCTGACCTCGCGCACGGTCAATTCCGGCACAGTGCAGAACTACACTTACGTCTATGACCGCTACGGCAACCGCTGGCAACAGAACGCCCTGGATGGTGGATACTCCCTCTTAGTGAGCTTCAACACGTCAACCAACCAAATCAATACTAGCGGATACAGTTACGATGCAGCCGGGAATATGACCAATGATACCTTTCACAGCTACACCTACGATGCGGAAGGAAACATTGTGCAGGTGGATGGCGGTTCGACGGCGCAGTACGTTTATAACGCGCTGAACCAGCGCGTGCGGACCGTGGTGGGCAGTACGGCCACGGAGTTTGTCTTTAACGCGGCAGGTCAGCGCGCCTCTATCTGGAATGGAACCTCACGCACCCAGCTTCAAGGACAGTACTACTGGGGCGGAAAGCATGTTGCCTACTATGCCGGTGGCTCGGCGCACTTCCAGCATCAGGACTGGCTGGGCACGGAAAGGCTACGCGCCACGTATAATGGCGGCGTGGAAGGCACATTCACATCCCTGCCCTTCGGCGATGCCCAGACGACGACTTCCGGCACCGACGGGGACGCCTATCACTACACCTCGCTCGATCACGATTATGAGACCGACACCGACCATGCCCAATTCCGGCAGTACTCCAACGCCCAGGGCCGCTGGCTGTCGCCCGACCCGTATAGCGGAAGCTATAGGCTGAAGAACCCGCAGAGTTTCAACCGCTATGCCTATGTTTTGAACAATCCGTTGGCCAGGATCGACTCCCTCGGATTGGCTGCGTCCCCGTGTGATGACGGAACTTCAGATGACACCAGCGATTGCGGTGGTGACGACGGCGGTGGTGACGACGGCGGTGGTGACGGCGATGACGGCGGTGGTGATAGCGGCAGTGGAGTAGGGGATCCGAGCAACCCGCCTTGCGACACGGCGGTTGAGAGTTGTAGCACCCAGGGTGACGATGGAGACAACGGTGACGATGGAGACAACGGTGACAATAGTGACAATAGTGACAATGGTAACAATGGAGACAATGGTGTGCAGTGCGGCGGTTCGTCCAATAGTTCGTCCAATAGTGTCAACGGCTCAGGCGGCGGTGACGACGGATCGGACGATGGTGACACCAGCGCAGACGCCTTGAGTCGCGCACTCTTCGGACACCACGGGGCGCATGCCTTTGCAGCCCAATCGGGTGGATCATCTTCATCGGGCGGAGCGAATAGCTGCAGTGCCCCAAATAACGGGGTATCTTCAGTATTCCAGCAGATACTAGATAAGATAGCGGATAAAGCGATTCCTGCAAGCCCTTGGAAACCTGTTTCAGGAATAGTAAACTGCGTTCAAAATTATTTTAACGACGTCACTCAGCAAGTCAACAATCAATTTAACCATGAGGGGCCTAATCCTAATGCAGCGGCCAATATGGCAAGCTGTATGCAGGGTGTTATTGATTCGATGTCGAATCCATTTTGATCAACATCTTGCTTTTAACTGACATCAGATTCAGAATTGAGGAATTTTAGATGTATATGATGCAAAGAACCATGGTACGGCTTGGAGTGCTACTGCTGGCAATATGCAGAGTAGTATATTGCTGGATGTTTCTTGTTTGGTCATTAGGTTCGATCTACATGGTTTCCATTAACATTCGTCGTGTGATGCGAACCCACTTAATTGATAAAGGAGCCATCGGTACGAGCACAATCTTCCCTATCTATTCTGTCGTCTTTGGAATTGCATGGTGGATGATTGTTCGAGGTAAACCCGCGTTAAAGCGCTGGGCTATTGCGGCAAACCTCATTCTTATCTTTTTCTATGTCCCGACGCTAGTAGCAGGGGATTGGCGAGGCGTTTTGAGAGACGAACTCGAGTCGTGGGCAGTTATATTAATAGGAATCTTTGGAATTATCATCTTTAGTATCCCGTATCACGGGTGGCGACGAAACCATTTAGATGAAGAGGTGAGGTCGACGTCGAGGACATGCTGAACACGCTTATGGACGCCGACGCGGGCCACCAGTGGCGGGTGGCCCGCGTCTGGGGAGTAAGAAATCTAGGTGCCCCAGGCCTCGCTTCTGAGAACTGGGATTTGGGAAACATGACCAACGACAACTTTCACAATTACACCTACGATGCGGAAGGCAACATCACGGCGGTGGATTGGGGCTTGACGGCACAATATGTATACGATGCGCTGAACCATCGGGTGCGGTCGGTGGCACGCGATGTGACGACTGAGTTCGTGTTCAACGGGAATGGTCAGCGGGTCTCGGTTTGGGACGGGACGGCGCGTACTCAACTTCGCGGGCAGTATTACTGGGGCAGCAAGCCTGTTGCGTACTATGCCGGTGGCTCGGCGCACTTCCAGCACCAGGGCTGGCTGGGCACGGAAAGGCTACGCGCCACATATAATGGCGGCGTGGAAGGCACATTCACATCCCTGCCCTTCGGCGATGCCCAGA
>CAZNAW010000077.1:0-9608 GCA_964571165.1 uncultured Occallatibacter sp.
CGCTGGCCTCGATGGGCACATCGATGATGCTGTAGATCATCACCTCGTTGCGCAGGGCCGCCTCCAGCGCCTCGGCATAGGTGCTGCTCTTGGCGGTGTCGTCGCCGTCGGTAATCAGCACCAGCACCTTGCGCCCGTCCTTCTTGCACAGCCCTTCGGAGCCCAGGACGATGGCGTCGTAGAGCGCCGTGGCGAAGTCGCCGCGCAACTGGCCCAGGCCGCGATCGATCTGGGTCACGTTGCTGGTGAAGGGGGTCAGCTGGCGGACCTCGGTGGCAAATTGCAGCAGGCTCATCTGGTCCTGGGGGCGCATGAGCGCGTGGACAAAGCGGCGGGCCGCATCCGCCTCCCCGGCCATGTCCTTGTGCACGCTGCCGCTGGTGTCGATGGCCAGGGTGAGGTTGAGGGGCAACTCCGACTGGCGCTCGAAGACCGCGATCTGCTGCGGGCGGCCGTCCTCGGTGAGGGCAAAATCGTCGCGCGTGAGGCCGCCCACAATAGCCCCGTTCTGGTCCGTAACATTTACAAAGACGTTGACCAGTTTCACGTCCACATGCAGCGTCAACTCCTGCGCTGGAAGCTGCGGGACCATGCTTGCGGTCAGCGCCAGCGAAAGAAATAAGATCGCCCATCGTCCCGCAGGATTACGGTTCATGCGAAGCCTCCGGAGGCGCCACAACCATCCCGGCAGGAAACGGCTCGCCTGGAGCCCACACGGCCCCATCCAGAAAGGTCTCCTTTTTCCAGATGGGTACGGTCTGCTTGAGCGTGTCGATGAGCCACCGGCAAGCCTCGAAAGCCTGCGCGCGGTGCGCCGACGCAACCACGATGAGCACACTGGTTTCGCCCACATTGAGCCGGCCGAGGCGATGCACCAAGATCACCTTGCGCACGCCGAACCTCCTGCGAGCCTCGTGCGCCAGCTCGTCCATCTGCCTCAGGGCCATTTCCTCATAGGCCTCGTAGTCAAGGTACAGCGTCTGACGTCCGTGCGAGTGGTTCCGAACAATCCCCTCAAAGACGACCACCGCGCCGTCCTCACCTCGCTTGGCAGCGACGATCAGCTTCTCCGCATCGATCGGTTCGCGGGTGAATGTGGACGCAGCCGGCGGTTCCGGCTCAGTTCCTTCAGCGGTGGCCGCCGGGCCCGCAATTCCACCGCCCGATACGGGCGGTAGCAAACCCACCTCATCGCCGTCGCGCAGCACCTGGGCCGCCCGAGCGTATTCGCCATTCACGCTGACCGCGATGCCCTGTAAGACCTGCGCGGGCTCTCTCGCTTTCAGGTGGTCCAGCAACTCTCCCACCGTGGCGTCTTCCGGCAACTCGACGTTCGTTGCGGAGACGCCCAGCCAATCTTTCAACACGCCAAAGGGGAGAACGCGCACTTGCATCACTTGAAAAGAATACCGCCTGCCGTTTAGACGCGGCAGGTGGCAACAGGTTCGTATAGAGACGGCAGAAACGCTGGCAGGTTCCAGTCCATAACGAAACAGGGTCATTTTGAAAGAAGCCAGGGCCAAACCATTCAGAGATCATGGGCACAGTGTTTGCAGCGTAGGACTGGCTCGCGCCAGTTCTTGTTGTTCCGCTAGCCGCATCCGACTCCGGCCATATTCCGGTGCAAGCGGATTGACCCATTCTTCCGGTGCATTTTTCAAGAGACCGTGGTCTGTACCAGGTTCTGCCTGAAAATCGCAGTTCAAACCTCTTTACCGCCCAGGGTGCCGTTCGGCACATCTTCCTGGTGGAATTCAAAAGCGGAGATTTGATAAACTCCTGGCTCAAGCTTTCGTTCGTCACCGATCCTCTTCCCCTTACCGGATTGTGGAGTGAACAGATGCCGATCAAATTGAATGTCAACAACGTGGCCGCCACGGTGGATGTGTCACCGGATACGCCCCTCTTGTGGGTGCTGCGCGACGTACTGAACCTGAAAGGCGCTAAGTATGGCTGCGGCATGGGGCTTTGCGGCGCCTGCACGGTGCTGGTGGGCGGCCATGCGGTGCGCTCCTGCATGACCCATGTGGGTTCCATTGGCAGTCAGCCGGTAACCACCATTGAAGGACTTTCACCGGATGGCCTTCACCCGGTTCAGGTAGCCTGGGAGGCGCTGGACGTGCCACAGTGCGGCTATTGCCAGGCCGGCCAGATCATGACGGCCGTTGCCCTGCTGGCACACACGCCTCACCCAACGGATGCGGAGATTGACACCACCATGAGCGGCAACCTCTGCCGTTGCGGGACGTATATGCGCATCCGTCAAGCCATTCATCAGGCAGCAGAAGCGGGCGCAGCCCACACCAAGTGAAGGAGGGCCATCCGATGCACATGGACAGGAGATCGTTTCTACAGTTGACGGCCCTTGCGGGCGGCGGCCTTGCTCTGGATCTTTATCGCTCACCGCTGGCCGCGGCCCAGGGGCCAGAGTTGCCGCCCGACCTTAAGCCACAGGCCTTCATCCGCATCGCTCCGGATGGCGTGGTCACCATCATGGCGCGCGCCTCAGAGTCCGGCCAGGGCATGCGCAACATGCTGCCCATGCTCATCGCCGAAGAGCTCGACGTGGATTGGAAAGACGTTCGCGTGCAGCAGGCCGAATTGAACGAGAAGATCTACGGCCGCCAGTTCTCCGGAGGCTCCGCAAACACGCCCCAGGGTTGGGAACCGATGCGCCGCGTCGGCGCAGCCGGGCGCCAGTTGCTGATCACTGCCGCTGCGCAAACGTGGAGTGTGCCGGTGGAGGAATGCACCACGCAACATGGCCGGGTGTTTCACGCGGCCTCAGGGCGCTCCGCAGGTTACGGGGAACTTGCCGCCAAAGCCGCGGCGCTGCCCGCGCCCGCGCTGAGCAGCGTCAAGCTCAAAGACCCCAAGGATTACCGCATCATCGGCCACTCGCAGGCGGGCGTTGACACCCATGCGATTGTCACCGGCAAGCCTCTCTTTGGCATTGATGTTGAACTGCCGGGTATGTTGTACGCGGCCATTGAAAAAGCGCCTGTATTTGCCGGCAAGGTGAAAAGCGCAAACATAGATCAGATCAAAGCGCTGCCGGGCGTGCGTCATGTCCTGCTCATCGATGGTGGTATCACTCCCGCTGCCTACACCCCGTGGGAGCCGGGCATGGAACCGGGCATCGCGATCGTGGCCGACACCTGGTGGCAGGCGCAACAGGCTCGCAAACAGCTGAAGGTCGACTGGGACCTTGGCCCCGCAGCCATGCAAAGCAGCGAGGGCTTCAAAAAGCGCGCCGAGGAACTGCTGCAAGACCCGCCCGCAACCACCGTGAGAAAGTATGGCGACGTGGACGCGGCGCTGAAGGCCTCGGCCAAGGTCGTCGAAGCCACCTACGAATATCCGTTCATTGCGCACGTCACGCTGGAGCCGCAGGGCTCTACGGCGCACTGGAAAGACGGCAAGTTGGAGATGTGGTCCGCCAGCACGCTGCCGGGCGACGGCCGCAGTCTGGTGGCCAAAACGCTTGGCATCCAGGAGGGCGACATCACCACTCACATGGTGCGCGCGGGAGGCAGCTTTGGCCGGCGGCTCCAGAATGACTATCTGGTTGAGGCCGCATGGATCGCCAAGCGAACTGATGCACCGGTCAAGCTGCTCTGGTCCCGCGAAGATGACATTGGCCACGACGGCTTCCGCCCAGGCGGAACGGTTGGCCTGAAAGGGGGCCTGGATGCGCAGGGCAAGCTCACTGCCTGGCGGCATCACCTGGTGACCTTTGGCGATGAAAAGCACTCGGCATCCGGCGGCGGCATTGGACAGGACTCGTATCCAGCCGGCTTCCCGCCCGCTTACGCCCTTTACACCTCGAGGCAGCCGCTCACGCTGCGCACCGGAGCGCTGCGCGCCCCCGGCGACAACGCCTATTGCTGGGTAGCGCAGTCCTTCCTTGATGAATTGGCTGCTGCTGCCGGACGCGATCCGCTCGAATTCCAGCTCGACCTGCTCGGCAACAAGCTAGCACCCTGGTCCTCGGGCGAACACGACGCCGTGGGCGACCACGAGCCAACGGGACCGTCCGTTCTCATCCCGGAACGGTACAAAGGCGTACTTGAGCTCGTCGCGGAAAAGTCAGGCTGGGCGAAGAGGAACAAGGAGCCGGGTCGCGGCATGGGCATCGCCGCATGGTTTTGCCATTTGGGCTACTTTGCTGAAGTTGCCGACGTGAGCGTTGACGCGCAAAACAGGGTCACGGTGCATCAGGTCTGGGCTGCTGGAGATGTGGGCAGCCAGATTATCAACCCCGCCGCGGCTGAGAGCATGGCGCATGGCGGCATCATGGAAGGCATGGGCCACCTGGCGCAGGAAATCACGCTGCTGGACGGCAGGATTCAGCAGTCAAACTTCCACAACCACCCTCTGATGCGTATGAGGCAAACGCCGAAGATCGAAGTCTATTGGCGCAAGACCGACTACGCACCGACAGGGCTGGGCGAACCGACGCTGCCGCCGATTTTGCCGGCAGTCTGCAATGCCATCTTTGCCGCCACGGGCAAGAGAATTCGCACGCTGCCGCTCAAACGCAGTGGGTTCAGCTGGGCCTGAACCATGGCTTAAGGGGAGATTGCCGGGGCGGCGGTGCGCACTTCGCGCAGCGGCAGAGCGGTGGCTTTGGTGAAAGACTTCTGGATCTCCGCAACAACGGAGAGTGCGATAGTTTCGGGAGAGTCCGCGCCCAGATCAAGTCCTGTGGGGGCATGGAGTCCCGCCAGCGAGCGCTCAACCATGGCAAGGTTTGAGGAAGTTGGACCGGCAGGAATGTCAAGCAAGCGTGCGGCTTCAGCGAGCAGTTCGCGGGTGCGGCGCTGCGGACCCAGCACGCCGATGTAGGCGAGCGGGGTCCGCAGCGCAAGCAGCAAGGCAAGAACGTGCGAGTCCTGCTGGAAACTGTGAGTCATGACGACGGCAGCGTCTTGGGAATGGAGATTGGCCAGTGCCGGCGGCCGCCCGGCAGATTGGCGTACAGGCAGCTCTTCCACCGGCAAGACGTGAAGCTCGTCGGCCAGGGGAAAGCGCTCGCGAGTGGCAAGTTGAGAGCGGCCGTCGGCAACGGTGGCAAACCAGCCCAATTCCTTTGCCAGACTAAGGAGCGGTTGCGCATCGTCCCCCGCCCCGAAGATCCACAGGCCGGGGCGTGCGGGCCGGAAGTCCGTCCAGACACGAACCTCAGTTCCCTTGATTGAGATTGTGTCGTCCATCGAACCACAGTTTGCAAGCGCCCGTTCTGCGCAACCCTGAAGCGGATCGTCAGCATTGAGCGAAACGTCGCCGGCCGGCCCCGGCTCCAACCTGGCAAACGCACGCTGCCCCGCTTGCTCGCCTTCCAGAATGGTTGCCACTGCCAGCGGAGTGCGCCGCTGGAAAGACTGCCGCAGCTCGCTGAGTAGCGGGTCAGCGGTCGTACGGCGCTCCAGTAGCAGCCAGACCACGCCTCCGCAGCCGGAGCCGTAGGGACGATCGCCATCCTCTTCGGCAGTGGAATAGCGCTGGACGATCGGCCCATTGGCGGTGAGCCACCAGGCGCGACGAGCAACCTCGGCTTCCAGGCATCCGCCGCTCACCGTACCGGCGCGGCGGCCGTCCTGAGCCAGCAACATGCAGGCGCCGGGTCGGCGATAGCTGGACCCCTCGACGGCGATAACCGTTGCAAGAACATACTCCGCCCTGGCAGCTTTCAGTTCGCTCCACAACGGCAAGATGCGTTCGAGATCGGTCATATTTCTATTTTCGCTTAGACCTGACGCATCTGCTATTTTCAGCGATCGGGTTTTTTCGCAGTTGTGTTTGGGAATGCGTTCGCAGCCAGGCGCTTCCCGGTAAACTGGTGCCGATGCCTGTCGCTGCCATCGTTCTCGCCGCCGGAGCCAGCCGCCGTCTAGGCCAGCCCAAGCAACTGCTTATGCTCGGCGGCGAAACCATGATCAAGCGCGCGATTCGTCTGGCCAACGAGTGTGAAGCAACTCCTGTGATCGCGGTGCTTGGCGCCCATCACGAGCTGATTCGCGAGAGCGTTCCGATGAACAACTCCACCCCTGTCATCAACAGCGCTTGGGAGCAGGGTATCTCGACCTCCATTCACGCGGGACTCGCTGCTCTGGAAGACAGTGCGCCCGAATCCTCCGGCGCGTTGATTCTTGGCTGCGACCAGCCCCGACTTACGGCCGGGCATCTGCGCACATTGCTTGAGGTATTTGGTGCGCAAGCTGCGCCCGCCATTGTGGCTTCGGCTTACGCAGGTGTCCTGGGCATTCCCGCCGTGTTTCCCCGTGCGGTCTTTCCGGAACTGCGTGCGCTCCATGGCGACAAGGGTGCGCGTGCCCTCTTGATGCAGCCACCGTGCCCTTTGGTTGCAGTGCCGTTTCCTGGCGGAGAGATCGATCTTGACCTGCCCGCCGATCTTGCCCATCTATAGCGGAATCAGGGTAAATGGACCTTTGCTATGTGTACATCAGACGAAGCGTAAGCGTGCCGCCCGGAGGCAAGTTGAAGCGACGATGTCCAACTGGCGCAGGCGTGACAGCGTCCGGCAGTTCGATGGCCTCCTCCTTCGGCAGAACCAGTTCTCCTTGGCCCCCAGGCGGCAACTGTAAGACCAATTCACGCTCGCCTCGCTTTCCCCGTGAGTGCAAACTCACTGGTCCCTGCGTGGTAAATGCCGTCAGTTCGAGGTCTTCCAGGTCACCGAGCTGAGGCCGAAGTTCGTAGCGCTTGAATCCCGGTTCCAGAGGCCTCAGGCCCATCAAGGCGTGGTAGGCAATATAGAGCGGTACTACCGCGCAATGGCTCCATTGATCGGTCGAGTCAGGCACGATATTCCAGTCCTCCTGCAAAGTATTGTTCTGTTTCACCGAGGCCATGGTCGCCCAGCGATGACGCAGGTCCGCCAGGATGACGTCCGCGCGGCCGCTCTTGGCCAGCGCCCACAGGCGCCAGCAGGCGTTGGCGGGATAGGAAAAGCCCATTTCCAGTGGACACTCCACCAGAGATTGCAATGCCGCGGCGCTCCGGCCGTCTGGGCACTGGTCGAAGAGGATGGCTGTTGCCAACGAGCGGTCGCAGGTGCGCGGCGCTTTTTCCTGGGCAAGCCACGGGAGGTTGTTGACAAAAAGTCCTCGGTCCGCGCTCCAGAAGCGGCGTACCGTTGCCATGGCCAATCCTCTGCCAAACCGCGCGGCGGCCTCGGCCTGGCTGGCATCTCCAAAGGCGCGGCAGATGGGTGCCAACGCATGTTCCATCGCAGCGGCGGAATAGAGGTTAAAGGCACATTGTTTATGGCGCTGTTGCAGATACGCGTTGTGGTCGATCCAGACAGTCGGAAGCCCCAGGTTTTCTACCGGCAACAAGCCGTCGGCGCCGATAAGGCCCTGAAGATACCTTGCAAAACGGAGCAAGCGCGGATACGGCTCCCGCAGCGCCTCCAGCTCACCCGTGTAGAAGTAATGATGCCGGCAATCGAAGATGAACCCTACGCCATGGTCGAGAAGCGGCCCCCATCGCGTAAGATCCAACTCCCTCTCGGACAGCCGTGCCAGCCGGTCATACGCAGGCCAGCAATCCAGGAAATAGCCGTCCTTGGTCAAACCCTGGCTCCAGGTTGTCAGGTAGCGTGCCACCAGGCGACGCTCCCCAACGGCCAGATGCACGGCGTGCATTTGATGTCCGCCGTCACCACTGTATTGCTGGCGCTCGCGGGCCATGCCGTCCACAAGCGTCTCCTGGGCGCAGTTGTTAAGGGTGTTGATGGAGGCGTCAAAAAGGCGCTGGAGATCCTGCTCGTTGGTGCGAAGAACTGGCTTATTGAGCCAGGGAAAGACGCGGCGCCGCACGCGTACATCACGGATAAGCACCGTGCCTTTTGTAGGATGAATGTGCAGTTGAAGCCAGCGTAAGCTTTCGAAATCGAAGCTCTCGAATTCATTCCTGCCCTCTTGGCAGACGAACCGGGTCCACGAATCGAAATGTGTGTTCAAGAGCGGCGGCCCATCCAGAGCATGGGCCTCATGGACCAGCATTTCAATCGTCGTGCCCGCGGGCGCCTCAATCGTAAAGCCTGGCCAGCCGATCACTTGGTCGACAAGTTCGAAGGTCAACGCGGCGGCGCGGGTGCCGTCCATTTCTACACGCCATTCGCCTGGAGCAGTGTTGACAGTAAAATCCAGATGTTCGGCGTGAAAAGCTTGCGGAACCCGAAAATCGAAGTAGTCCCGCGGTGCGATGTGCCAATCCAACCAGTACGTTTCAGCCAACCTCGCAGCAGGCACAATTGATTCCTGCATGAGCGGAATACTGCGAGGACGCAACTGGGTGTCGGCCGGGCCACTGTCCACATCCAACATGTAGTCCGAGTAGTCGGTAGAAAGAGCCGGCTTCTGAGGGGAGCCGTTCAGCGGCATAGCCGGCAGCCATTGTGAATCGATTTGGAAGTTGGGGCGTGACCAGTTGTGCGGATAGAGCTGGGCATCGAACTCCTCCTGCAGTGCGCGCAGATACCAGCGCTTGGGATGACCCGGCGGCCAGGCCCGGCACAGATGCACCCGCCAGGCAGCGTCAGAAACAACCTTCTCCACCCGGCCGTCGGCATACTCGATTTCCAGCCAGAAAAGGAAGCCCGGCTTGCCCAAGGGACAAGTACCATCACCGCTGCCGTAGAACAGGACCGTGGCCCCCAGGGCATTTTCCCCTGCCTGCAGATAGCCGGTCAGTTCCAGCGGGTCGGCCTCGGCCCAGCGAGGATCGCAAGGCGCCGGGCCCCATTGCGTGCGCTGGCCGTTGACTTCGAACCTGTACCGACTGTCGGCGCAAATCCAGCCCGTGGCGCGACGGGGCTTGGCGGGCAGTTGCAGTTGGCGCCGGAAGAGGACGAAGGTGTTAGGCAGTGTGCGCGCGGAGGGATACCAAATCCAGCGAGCAGGCGACAGGTCCGGAAGCTTCGGCCCGACCATTCCCGGCGCAGGTACTGGCTCGATAAGTTTGCGGACAGACCAAGCCGCATCGGCAGAAGCGGTTTGTGCCACTATCAATGAGCCGCCTACTGCGGTAGAAGTCGTGATAAATTCGCGGCGATTCATTATGGACATCGACTTACCTTTCGCCGGCTGCTCAGCCGGACTTTCCCTCTAGCTCTGAGCTTCTGCTCTGGCTCCGGGACATCCTACACCGGGTACCCGCTCGCGATCGAGTGGTAGATCGCGCGACCAACTCATCGCATGATCGACGCTTCTTTGGACTGCCAACTCATTCGGGGCAGACAAGGCGGGCGCAGGCGCGAGGGGCTTTCTGGGACTACGATATGCGGTCTTGACTGATTTTCCAATCTGGTTCCAGGGGATTCGACGGAGTGTCCCCGCGCTTCGCCGAATGGCCGCTAGGGGGTGGAGGGTCTCCAGACTCTCCGGCCTGTGTGTTCTTGCCGAAGTGAGCGCAAACGACACTCCCGGAGGACGGGATTTATTTTGGGGTTTTTGAGAAAACTTTGAAAAATTTGTTTTCAGACTGTCACATTTTGTGCCAGATTGGACTTAAGTCATTTGGAATCTGGCGGGGACGACGAGGCTCGAACTCGCGACCTCTGCCGTGACAGTTACTCTAAG
>CAZNAW010000078.1:0-9524 GCA_964571165.1 uncultured Occallatibacter sp.
ACAGAGCAGTCAATTCAGCGGCCAGTCCCCGCAGAAGAAGGATAGGTGAAACGAATGGGAAGCCCGGCTTTTGTTGGAATTCAAAGGATATTGGTAGCTTTCGACGCATCGCCACACGCCGAGCACGCTTTGGATGTGGCCCTTGCAATGGCGGGGGATATGAAGGCCAAGCTCTTCGTTTTGGCTGTGATCCGGCCACCGGAGCCCACCGAGAGCGCGGAGTTTCACGCCGTGCTTGAAGACGGGCAAGAGCGCTATGAGAAGTGTTTTGTACCGCTCCGCGAACGCGCCAAGCAAAAAGAGATTGAACTCGAAACGGATATTGTCCTCGGCCATCCGGCGGAACAGATCATCCACAAGGCAGACACCATTCAGGCCAGCCTCATTGTGATGGGAAAGCGCAGCCACACGATCCTTCATCGCTGGATGCTGGGCTCGAACTCAGAGCGCGTTCTGAGGTATGCCCACTGCCCGGTGATGATCGTCCATTGAATGGAGCTTTAACGATGAACATCGCAAATCGAAAGAACGAAGACACGCGGTGCGGCCAGTCAGATTGCGGACCGATAATGCCGTTCACCAGCAACTCCTCGAAGTCCTCACAACTGACGGCCTTGCGGCCGGGAAGGCGGAATCATCATGTCTGAAATTGCGAAACTTGAAGCCCTGGAAATCCTCGATTCACGCGGAAATCCAACCCTATCAGTTACGGCGACACTGGCCAATGGCGTCAAGGCGACAGCGAAGGTGCCCTCAGGCGCATCGACCGGAAAGCGGGAAGCTGTCGAACTCCGCGACGGCGACAAGGTGCGGTACGGAGGCAAGGGCGTACTAAATGCCAGAAACCATGTGAACGGCGAGATTCAAAAGGCCGTGCATGGATTCGATGCCAATGACCAAAAGGCATTGGACAAGAAGCTATGCGAACTTGATGGCACACCGAACAAGGCACGCCTTGGAGCCAATGCGATTCTTGGCGTTTCTCTCGCAGTGGCACGAGCCTCTGCCGCTGCCCACGACCTGCCTCTTTATGCAAGCCTGGGAGGCGAGAAAGCCAATCTGATTCCTGCGCCGTGGTTCAACGTGCTCAATGGTGGAAGCCACGCGGACAGCAATGTGGACTTTCAGGAGTTCATGATTTCTCCCGTAGGCGCGCCCAGCTATAGCGAAGGTTTGCGAGCGGCAGCCGAGACCTTCCATGCGCTGAAATCTGTCTTGCACAAGAAGGGTTACAACACAGGCGTCGGCGATGAAGGCGGATTTGCACCGCAGTTGAAGTCCAACGAAGAGCCCATCGAACTGATTCTTGAAGCGATTCAGAAGGCCGGTTACAAGCCCGGCAAGGATGTGGTGATCTTCCTCGACCCCGCCACCAGCGAGCTTTTTGAAGACGGCATCTATGCGTTTGATAAGTCGGATAAGAGCAGAAAGTCGCCCGAACAGATGGTTGACTTCTGGAAGAACCTGCTCGATAAGTATCCAGAGATCTGGGGCATCGAGGATGGAGTAGCGGAAGACGATCACGCCGGCTGGCAGCTCATGACGAAGACGCTCGGCGGGCGGATTCAGTTGATCGGCGACGACAACTTTGTCACAAACCCCACGATCTTCCGCCAGAGCATTAAAGACGGAATCGCCAACGCGATTCTGATCAAGCTGAACCAGATCGGCACTCTGACGGAAACGCTTGAATGTATTCAGATAGCCCGCGAGAATGGCTACGGAGCAGTCATCTCTCACCGTTCGGGTGAGACCGATGACACGAGCATCGCCGACCTGGCTGTGGCTGCCGGTATGGGGCAGATCAAGACAGGCTCGACCAGCCGTGGTGAGCGCATTGCAAAGTACAACCGATTTCTGGAGATCGAACATGAGCTTGGCGCAAAGGCCCGCTACGCAGGAGCCAGCGTATATGAGCGCTGGCACAAGGCAGTAAAGGCGTAGCAAGCGACTGTGGTGTTGGAGTCCACCTTGTGACCGCCAACTGGGCAGATGACTCCTCGAAGATAAACAACACTTGGAGGAGTCATGCCCGAAGCAGCATCGGATATCACGAGAACCCGAGTCATTGGGGAACTCAATGATGTGCAGAGGCGGCGCTTGGGTGCGACCTGCAAATACATCGATGGCCTGCTCTGCGATATTGAGCACGCCCTTCATTCGCCGGAATCGGAGTCGCCATTTCCGCACTATGTGGTGGATGTCACTCCTGCGCAGGTACGGATGATAGAAGATCACATCCGCCGCCTTCGCGCCCAACTGTTGAGAACCTTGGACTGGCAGCACATGAAGCCAGAGCCGCCAGAGATTCCAGTATCACGATCATTGATCACTGACCTTGGCTTCGTGGAAATCGCTGTTGAAGAACTGAAGCCACACCACATGCGCGGCTGCGGTGCCGTTCCAGAAGATGCGGTCAGCGGCTTGAATGAAGTCGTCGATGAACTTCACTCTTTACTGCATGGCATCATCCGTAGCATTCGCGGGGAGTTGGGATTGGATCAGCAATCACACTTCAGCGAACATCGAGAGACGGCAAAGAAAAATAGAATTTCCGTGCGGTGTGGTTTGGTGATTGCAGAGGTTACTTGATGAGGACACATAGACAACTGGTTCTCTACCAATCGATCATGCAGGTTCTGCAAGAATCTGGATGCCCGTTCTGTCGCTTCCTGAAGGAGTATCAAACAGCTCGCCTACAGAACCATCCGAAGGAGAGTCTTCACCATCTGTGCAACTTTCACACATGGGGCCTAGCCGCTGTTCAAGACGCTCCTGCCGCGGCGCAGGTGTTCATCAAGCTGTTCGATGAGCTGGATTTCCTCTCCAAAGCGGAATGTGACATTTGCAGTGAGGTACTTGCGGAGGAGGATTTGCGTATACGCGAATTCGTGAGCTGTCTGTCCCGAGCAGACGTGTCTCATTGGCTGCGAAGTTCCGCTGTACTCTGTATCCCTCACGGGGAAAAGCTGCAAAGACAGGTTCCGCCTGTACTCGCTGCACGAGTTGAAGCCATCATCGAAAACTATCGTCTGCAATTGGCGCAAGATCTGCAACAGTTGCGCAATGAACCTGAACCAGACAGAGCCGGATGGGGAGCACTTGGGCGCGCGGCCGAATTCCTTGTTTCGCAACGTGGATTACATTCCTGAGGGAGGACGTATGTTGAATGCCGGAAAGGCAGTGAAGGTTTCAATCTATCTGAGCGAGGGTTCGAAACATCATGGGGTTCCAACGTATTCGAGCATCCTCGACTTTCTTTTTTACCGGGGCATCTCCGGGGCAACCGTTCTGAAAGGGATCGCCGGATTCGGCGCGGATCACCACATGCACTCCGCCAGCTTTGTCGAAATCTCTGACAACCTTCCGCTGAAGATTGAGTTCATCGAGTCTCGCGAAAAGGTGAACGAGTTGCTCGGAAAGCTGGAGGAGTTGGCCGGGACGGGAATGATCGAAATTCAGGAGACCACCGTTGCGAAACCCGCCCAGATCACGAGGCCAAAGAAGCCTGTCCCACCAGCCCACGTGAAGATCGAGGGCAAGGCAAAGATGATGCGTATCTATGTCGATGAGGCAGACCACTGGAAGGACAAGCCTCTTTACAAGGCAATCGTCGAGGCGATGCGCGCAAATGACATTGCCGGCGTCACCGTCTACCGCGGCATTCTTGGCTACGGCGCACATCGCCGGATGCATAAAGACAAGGCACTGCACCTGTCACACGATTGCTCCATCATGCTCTCGGCCGTCGATACAGAGGATAAACTCCGATCCTTTTTGCCTCTTGTAGACCAGATGGTGGAAGAAGGGTTAGTCGTGCTTTCAGACGTGGACATCATCAAGTACTCCTACCGCGCGCTGGACATTGATCTGCCAGAGGCGCAGGCGGGAAGCGTTTCTGCATGAGCGGAGGCTCAACCATGAAAGACCAATTTCAAGCGCGCATGTTGCGCATTCATTTCGGCGAAGGCGACAAATGGCAGGGCAAACCATTGCATGAAGCGATTGTAGCCAAATGCGTGGAGTTGGGAATGGCTGGAGCTACCGTGTATCGCGGTATCGAAGGGTACGGCGCCAGCACCAGAATTCACCATTCAAGCCATTGGACGTTCTCCAAGGATGCGCCGATCATGCTGACCGTCATCGACCGTGAGGAACAGATCGAAAAGCTGATTCCCCATCTCGATGTCATGGTTGAGGAGGGCCTCATTGCTATGTCTCGCGTCGAAGTCATTCGATACTCGCGGACTTCAACTAACGAACCAGCGAAGATCTGACAGAACCCAGATGGAAATGATGGCTAACTCCGCGATGCAGGAATACCTGAGCAGTTCGACAGTGCAAGACGACGGCGGCCCTCCGACTGAGACACCCGTTTCTTTGGATGGCTCCTCCCGCCTGTTGCGGCTCGCCAATCTGGCCCAGGAGCTCGGGGCGGAGCCTGTCGTCGAGGAAGCTCGTGAACTCGCAGCGCGGGTTTCCGAAGGACGTTTCTATGTAGCGTGTATCGGCCAGTTCAAGCGAGGCAAATCCACCCTGCTCAACGCTCTGGTCGGCTACGCAGTCGTTCCGACAGGGTTTGTTCCGGTCACAGCGGTGCCTACCGTAATTCGATTTGGCGACGAACTTCACGCACGCGTACGCATTCGCGACGGCTCCTGGCTGGATGTTGACCTCTCCGACTTGAAGGAGTACGTGACCGAAGAACTAAACCCAGAAAATAGAAAGAAGGTGGACGGCGCGGAAGTATTCGTGCCCAGCCCCTTGTTATCTTCCGGCATGTGTTTTGTGGACACACCGGGTTTAGGTTCGGTGTTCACAGGAAACACGGCAACCACGCAGGCCTCTATTCCGCACATTGATGCAGCGTTGGTTGTTGTCGGAGCCGATCCGCCTATTGCGGGCGAGGAGTTGGCGCTGGTCGAATCAATCGGCAATCAGGTCCAGGATTTAATCCTTGTGATCAACAAAGCCGACCGCACCAGCGATCCCGAGCGTGCGGCGGTGGTAAGGTTCACGCGCGAGATATTGGAAAAACGACTGCATCGCCCGATGGGCGAGGTTTGTGAAGTGAGTGCTGCCGAACGGATGGAAGACCGTGGTCCGCTGCGAGATTGGGAAAGACTGCTGAAAAGTTTGCATCACTTGGTTGAAGACTCGGGCAGGAATCTCGTTCGCGCCGCTTGCGACCGGGGTCTTCAGCGCCTGAGCGAACAATTGTTGGTAACTATCGCTGAGGACCGTGACGCGCTTCAGCGGCCCATCGAAGAATCCGAGCGGCGCATCGAGCTGATGAAGGAAACCATTAGCGAGGCTGAGCGTTCCATGCGCGAACTGGATTACCTGTTTATGGCAGAGTTGCATCGGATTTCTGACCTCTTTGGTGAGCGTCATCGGCAATTCTTCCGTTCCGCTTGGGCCGAATCGGAAGCAGACTTTGGTAAGGAGCTACCGTCCGTGCCACTCGGTTTTGGCCCGCACTATCGGCGGCGTGTAATGCACCTTGCCCAGGAGATCTCGCGTCACAAGGTTATGCCTTGGCTCAAACCTGAGCAGGAAGAGGGCGAGCGCCAATATCGAACTGTAGCCCTTCGATTTGTAGAGATGGGAAACAGCTTTCTGAAGAAACTCGCCAGCGCAGGCCTCAGCGAACTGGCGCGGATGCCCCATGCGCTCGATCCAGAGAAGGGCTTGCGCGTACGTTCCAGCTTCATTTTTGAAGACTTCATCGGAACTGCGCAACCCCCGTCCCCACTGCGCTGGCTCGCCGACGTCTTTTTGCTGTTGGTCGGCGCACGCAAAGTCATCTCGAACGAGGCGCGAGGTTTTCTGCGGCATCTTTTGGACGTAAATAGCGCACGCGTACAAAACGATGTTCTCAATCGTATTCAGGATAGCCGGGGGCGCTTGGAGGCTGAGATCCGGAAACTGCTGCATGAAATCAGCCGCATTGCCGAACAGGCGCTTGACCGGGCGCGGAAAATCAAAGAAGAAGGAACTCCCGCTGTGCAGTCGGCGCTTGCTCGACTTGACCATTTAGAGAAGGATGTTTTGACACTCTTCTAGGGAGCTATTCACATGAACAAGATAGATACTTCTCCGAAAGGTTGGCTCAACCGCACTGTTGTAGGCGTTGGAATTACTAGCGCACTGGGCGACTTTTGTTACGAGACGACGACCGTCATTTTGCCCGGCTTTCTCGCCGTACTGGGTCTCCCAGCCAGTGTGCTGGGCGCTGTCGAAGGGATTGCCGATGCGGTGGCAGCCTTCACGAAGATGCTGTCAGGCTACATCGCCGACAAGCTCGGACACCGCAAGCTACTGGTGTTGGTCGGCTACGGCCTGACTCCGGTTGGACAGGTGCTGATTGCACTGGCCGCCGGCTGGCCGTTCATTTTGCTCGGTCGCACCGTATCTTGGTTTGGCAAAGGACTGCGTGGACCTCTTCGTGATGCCATCGTGATCCAGTCTGTCTCCTCAGAAACCCGTGGCCGCGCCTTTGGTTTTCACCGCGGAGCTGACACTGTTGGTGCCGTGCTCGGCCCACTGTTTGGTGTCGCCTTGCTCGGATGGGCACAAGAGCATTGGTATGGCGGAGCAAGTCCATTCCGGCTTGTATTGTCGCTGTCTGTTATCCCAGGTATATTGGCTGTACTCGCCTTTCTAACCCTGGTCAAAGACCCAGAGGTCTCGCCAAATCCTTCCCTAAAGCTGTTCAGTTCATTGCGCGGCCTGCCACCTCGTTTCAAACGTTATCTTGGTGCGATCAGTATCTTTGGTCTCGGTGACTTCTCTCACAGCCTACTGATCCTCGCGGCTACGACCATACTGACACCGTCGTTTGGCGTAATCCGAGCAGCACAGGTCGCTGGAGTGCTTTACGTGTGGCGCAATGTCGTGCAAGTCGTCGCGTCATATCCGGTAGGTGTGTTGGCCGACCGAACCGGCCATTTGCCGGTTCTAATTGCAGGCAGCACGCTCGGCGCACTTACGGCGTTGCTAACAGCTCTCGTATTCTGGCGGAGTATCAGCAGTGTTCCGTTATTAGCAGGTATATTTTTGATCGCTGGTCTGTATGTCGCTATTCAGGAAGCGCTGGAGCCAACGGTCACAGCCGAGATGGTTCAACCCGAAACATTGGTTATGAGCTACGGTGCTCTGGGCACAGTCAACGGCACAACGAAGCTCGTTTCCAGCGCGGCAGTTGGCTTTGTATGGACAGCGGTTTCGCCGACGCTCGGCTTTACCCTAGCGGCTGCGTTAATGACAGTTGGAACACTGTGTCTACTGATAGAACAGAATGTTCCGGCAGTCGTCTGACCCCATTCATGCGCTTCCGGCTGATAAGCAGTCCTTCTTATTGGTTCGTCGTGATGCCAGTTGAATTCAGAGAAAGAAGTTCCGCTGCAATGCCTTCATCTTCTGCCCAACGCGAGCCAACCGTTGAGTACCTGAATTGCGTTGAGCGCGAGGATGAATTGGGCAGGCTTCGGAACCAAGCCAGGATTCGCAAATCAATGCTGGTATTCGGCCCCGAGGGAGTGGGTAAGTCACGTTTACTTTGCTCCTTCGTTGAAAATCAACCGTTTGCGCTTTACGTCGGACAGATGCGATCACCGCGCGAATTCGCTCTCACTTTGCTTCAGGCATTGCGTTCCTCTGACGACGGAATAAAGATCCCTGGAAACATCTCTGCACTGTCCACATCCTCCTTGAAGGGCATCATTCACAGATCGCTGGATGCTCATCCCTTTCTGATGGTTCTCGACCATCTCGTTGCGCCCTCCCGCGTCGTAACAGGGATGATCAAAGATTTGCACTACTACGGGCGCACTCCCGTGGTATTTGCATCACGATCTCCGCATATGGAGGATATTGGCGCACTGCGCTTGTTGTGTGCGAACAAGTCAGAGCGTCTGGAATTGAAAAATTTGTCGCCGCAGATTGCTTTGGAATTCGCGCGACGCGAAGCGGAAAGAACTGAACTTTGGGCCGCCAATTTGGAGGCAATTCTCCCATCGCTTGTTGAGTGGTGCGATGGAAACCCCGGCGCGATTCTCCATATGCTGAAAATGGCTCAACTCCCGCAGTACAGAACTGGCGACCAGATCAAATCGCACATCCTTTATGTGGACTATCGTATGGGCCGCAGATAGCCAGAAAGACTCGTCCCTCTTCATATCCGGGAATATGGCGGCAATCCAATGCCTCTGTGCCCTTATTGAGGTTCTTTACCAGAGTCAGGACGAGTTCGGTGATCCGTTCGCTGCACAGTTGAAACCGGGAGTCAGCTTACGACAACAGCCCGTTGCGCTCATTATCAACACTATCGGCATTTCCCCACAGGTTCCGACGCATGGCTAGCTATCCGAGTCCCTCTTGAAGAGAGGAATTGTTGCCGTCAGGCTGCGTCATCCAGCTCTTCGACCTCTTCGATTGGGTCGTCATCATCGATCTCTGCAAATCCTGGGTCATCTTCCGGTTCGGTTGGCGCAGTGGCTGTGGCTGCCGGTGCCGGCATATCGAAAAGACTTGCGGGCTTCTGGGGCGCGGACTTCGCTGGTTCAGCAGGCTTGCCGGTAGGAGCATACTGAGTGACTTCCGTATTCGGCGGCGCTGTCTTGCCCGACGTCTTCGCCTTTGCACGCACCTCGGCCTGTGCCGCTTTGGATGCTGCATCCATCTCGGCCTTGGCTTTCTCCAAGGTGTTCTTCATTTGAAGATGGGAGCCGACGAAGCTGATGATGGTCGGGGACAACTCGGCGTCGAGGTCCTCGGCAGTGCCGGTGACGCTGAGTGGGGTGGTAAGAGCGTCATTGTCGCCGTCTTTGAGCTTCTTCGGCACAATGTTCACCCGGATCTGATCTGCATCGACAAGCGTGACCGTGAGCAACACCGCGCGGTCGCGCAGGACAGGTAGAAGTTCTTTGAACATGAATAGTTCTCCTCATGGATTTTGACTTTCAGTTGGTAAACCCTTTCTTTGGGGCTCCTTGATTTCTGGATCATCCCAGCGCGCGGTGTAACGCTCCCCGAGCGCCAGGTTTTCCAGATAATGCTTTGAATCGTTCTCTCGCTGCCACAGTAGGCGGTAGAGCGTATCTACGGCAGACTTCATGATGGTCTTCATTTCTTCGTCAGTGATGTGAGATACAGCCGGATTGCCGCTGCAAACAGTGCACAGTTTTCCCGCGTGCAAGGCTTCAATCGGCCCATTACGAAAGGCAAGTGCAACCATAGCTTTTGCCTCGATAGCTATAGCATGGTCGAGAGTTATTCCCATGGAGAGCCTCCGATACTCTCGAACATACATCCTGCGCAGGAATGACGCATCAATTCCTTTTGAATGATTCTTCCTCATGCTGAGAACGGCGCATCGTCTTCGACCAAAGCTTCGGATCAACGGGCAATGGACTCATAAGTCCACTTTGTGCGTTGAAGAAGCCGCCGTGGTGTGTGAGCTTCCCGTAGCGAAAGAGCCGCGCCAACATCGCCAGTGCGGCCGATGCGAGAGTCTGGTTGAT
>CAZNAW010000079.1:0-9362 GCA_964571165.1 uncultured Occallatibacter sp.
GCATGGCGGAAGGACGCGTAGTCGGAATCGACCTGGGAACCACCAATTCCCTGGTTGCTTATATGGAGGGCGATGCGCCGGTGGTGATTCCCGGCGTAGACGGCTCGAACCTGGTGCCATCCGTGGTAGCGCTGGACCCCGTTCCGGCCTCGGGCGGCAGGTCCACGGTCACCGTGGGCAATACGGCGCGCAAGGCGCTCATCGAGACACCGGAGCGGGTCATCTATTCTGTGAAGCGCCTGATGGGCCGCGGCCTTGAAGAGATTCAGGACGAGCTGAAGCTCTTTCCGTTCCGGCTCGCGGAAGACGTGGAAGCCGGTGAGGTTCCGCGCATCCAACTGGGCGAGCTCAGGTTTACGCCGCCTGAGATTTCGGCTTATATCCTTCGCCAGCTCAAGCGCAACGCCGAGCGTTTTTTTGGCGCGCCGGTCACGCAGGCCGTCATCACGGTACCGGCCTACTTCAACGATGCGCAGCGGCAGGCCACCAAGGATGCGGGCCGCATGGCTGGTCTTGAGGTGCTGCGGCTTGTGAACGAGCCCACCGCGGCCGCGCTGGCTTACGGGCTCGACCGCGCCAAAGTGGGCACAATCGCCGTTTACGACCTTGGCGGCGGCACCTTTGACATCTCCATTCTCAAGCTGCGCGACGGCATCTTCGAGGTGCAGTCCACCAACGGTGACACGCATCTGGGCGGCGACGACATTGACAACCTGCTGCTGGCCATCGCGCTGGACGAGATTCACGCCGAGCACGGTGTGGATCTGCGCGGCCATCCAGGCGCTGTGCAGGCTCTGCGCAAGGCCGCTATCGAGGCCAAGATCAAGCTCTCCACCGAACCAGTGGCGGAGTTCGACATTGAACTGCCCAATGGCGATCGCTACCAGAGGGAGATTCCGCGCGCGGTCTTTGAGATGCTGATCGAGCCGGTACTGGAGCGCACGGCTGGCCCTTGCAAGCAGGCCATGGCCGACGCGGGCATCGCGCCGGAGCAGGTTGATGAGGTGGTGCTGGTGGGCGGGTCCACGCGGATTCCCGCAGTGCGCCAACTGGTGGACGATCTTTTCCATCTCGCGGCGCGCGGCAAAAAGCCGCACATTGAGCTCAACCCCGACGAAGTGGTGGCGCTGGGCGCGGCGGTGCAGGCTGACATTCTGGCCGGCGCCTCAAAGACTACTGAGGAGATGCTGCTGCTGGATGTGACTCCGCTTTCTCTGGGCATTGAGGCACTGGGCGGCACGGTGGCGCGCATCATCCAGCGCAATTCCACCATTCCCGCTTCGGCCACCGAACACTTCACGACAGGAGTCGACGGCCAGACCAACGTGGCCATTCACGTGGTGCAGGGCGAGCGCGAACTGGCCGCCGATTGTCGTTCGTTGGCGCGTTTTGACCTAAAGGGCATTCCGCCCATGAGCGCGGGGCTGCCGCGCATCGAGGTCCGGTTCCTCATCGACGCCGACGGCATTCTGAAAGTCTCCGCGCGCGAACAGCGCAGTGGGCAGGCGGCCAAAATTGAAGTGAAGCCTACATATGGACTTACCGATGAGCAGGTCGAGAGCATGATTCTCGACTCCTTCGACCACGCCGAGGAGGACTTTACCAAGCGCCTGCTGATCGAGACCCGCAACGAGGCGGAGACGATTCTTGCGGCGGTCGAGCGCGCTCCCGAAAGTCCGGCGTGGAAGCAGTTGACCGGCGAGGAGCAGGCTGCCATTGCTGCGGCGCGCGACCGGCTGAACGCCGTGAAATTGGGCGAAGACCTGGCTTCCATACGCGACGCAACGCTGGCACTGGATCAGGCCACGCGACACTTTGCCGAGTTGATGATGGAGGCTGCCGTGACGACAGCCATTCGCGGCAAGACCATGGAAGCGGCTGGCGAGGAGCTGGACGAGGCTGTTACCGCGCCTCACGCCATGGCCCCGGCGGAGTTCAAGTGAGCATGGGAACGAGAAAGAGACGGATTCGATGAGCGAAGCAACCGGGAAAAACATTCCTGCCGACAAGCTTGTGCGTGTCACCTTTCTTCCTGAAGGCAGGACGGTCGAGTTCGAGTTTGGCACGATGCCTTACCAGCATCACGGCAAGCCGATGTCGTTTCTCGATGTGGCGGAGAATCACGACGTTTTTCTCGACCACGCCTGCGGAGGCGTTTGCGCCTGCACCACCTGCCACCTGTGGATCAAGGATCAGGAGGGCATCAGCCCCGCGGACGACGATGAGCTGGACCGCATGGACATGGCCGCTGACCAGCAGTTGAACTCGCGGCTCGGCTGTCAGGCCGTCATCACCCGGCCCGGCGACTACGTCGTTGAAATTCCCAAGTGGAATCGCAATTACGTCTCCGAGGGCAAACCGCTGACGTTGGCCGAAGAAAAGTAAGGAGCCACACCCTATGCCGCGCGAGATTCTGTGGACCGACGCCGAAGAGATCGGCATCCAGCTTCAGCAGAAGTTTCCTAACCTCGATCCCTTGACGGTGCGTTTCACTGACCTGCACCGCTACGTGACCGAGCTCGAGGGCTTTGCCGACGACCCGGCGAAGTCCAACGAGTCGCGTCTTGAAGCCATTCAGATGGCCTGGCACGAGGAGTTCGAGGATGCGCAGGGATGAGTGGGTAATATCCCACGAAGCTGCGCCCATCCCCTATTGCCCCTCATCATCCTGCCGCTCACTCCATCCAAAAGCCCCTTCGAAATGCTGGAACTCCTTTTCTCGTCCCGGAACAAGATACACACTGAGCACATCAAAGCGGGCGGGCGGTGCAGTCTCCTGGGGCAATTGGCGCACGTACTGCCGCGCCAGCCGGCGCAGCGTAGTGCGCTTGTGCGAGTCGACGGCAATCTCCGCGGGAGAAGCATCGCGGGCGGTGCGTGTCTTCACTTCAACAAAGCAAAGCATCGGTCCCAGCCACGCAATCAGATCGACGTCGCCCGGCAGGTTTCCCGCTGACCAGCGCCGCGCCACCACGGTGTAACCCTTGCGTCGCAAGTAGAAGAAAGCCGCATCTTCGCCGTCGATTCCAGTCATCAGATGGGCGGGCAGGTTTTCTGCCCGGCCGCGTCGCCGCGCCACCCGGTTCAATCCGGCCAAGGCGCGCTCCAGCCCGGCGATGCGCAACAACTCCAGCCTTCCCATGGCAAACCATTTTCGGCTGGATGGGCGAAAGGCGCAAATCCAGCAAAGTACGCCGGGCCGGTGCAAACTGGCGGCCCGGCATACTCGTCAAGTTCAGGCCGTTGCCACCTCGAGCGCTGTGGCGTGTTCGTGCTCCATTTCGGCCTGTGCGAGTGACTCCTCCAGAATGTCGAGGGCCACGGTGGCTTCCTGCTCACTCACAATCAGCGGAGGGCTGAGCCGGAGCGTGGTTTCGCCGCAGCCCAGCACCATCAGGCCCCGCTCGAAGGCCAGCGTCTCAATGCGGTTGCGCAGTGCGGTGGCCGGCTCGCGGGTCGCCTTGTCCTTTACCAGTTCGATGCCGATCATCAGGCCGCGTCCCCTCACATCGCCAACCAGCGGGTGGCTCAACTTCCAGCCGCGCAAGCGATCGAGCATCAATTCGCCCACGCGGGCGGCGTTCGCCATCGCCTCGCGCTCGATAATGTCCAGGGTGGCCAGCGCCGCGGCGATCGACACCGGGTTTCCGCCGAAGGTGGAGGCATGGGAGCCGGGCACCCAGTCCATAACTTCCGCGCGGGTCATGCAGACTCCCAGCGGCATGCCGCTGGCGATGCCCTTGGCCATGCAGACCATGTCCGGCTCTACGCCGGAGTGCTCGATGGCCCACCACTTGCCGGTACGCCCTGCGCCGCACTGCACTTCGTCCACCACCAGAAGAATGCCGTGACGGTTGCAGATCGCCCGCAACTCGCGCAAAAAGTTGTCGGGCGCAACCACGTAGCCGCCCTCGCCTTGGATGGGTTCAACAAAGATGGCCGCAACCTCCTCAGGCGCAAGGATGGTCTTGAAGAGCTTCTCCTCGATGTAGCGCGCGCAGCCCAGGCTGAAGGATTCTTCTTCCTGCGGCCCACCGGTGCAGCCGCGATAGGCATAGGGATAGCGGATGTGCGTCACCCCCGGAACCAGCGGCGAAAAGCGGCGTTTCTGCTGCGGTTTTGAGCCGGTAAGCGAGAGCGCGCCCATGGTACGGCCGTGAAAAGCGCCAAAAAACGAGATTACCTGCTGGCGTCCGGTGTGGTAGCGAGCCAGCTTGAGTGCGCACTCAATGGCTTCGGCGCCGGAGTTGCCATAGAAGAACTTATGTGGCCCGGGCATGGGCGCCACGGCGGAGAGCCGGTCAGCCAGGTCCGTCAGATGTTCGTCGTAAAAGTCGGTTCCGGAGATGTGAATCAGTTCGGCAGCCTGCTTCTGAATGGCCGCGACGACTTCGGGATGGCAGTGGCCTGTAGAGATTACGGCAATGCCCGCGGCGAAGTCGAGAAACTCGTTGCCATCCACATCTTCCACGCGAATGCCGCGGCCGCGCTTCGCAACCAGTGGATAAGAGCGGGTATAACTGGGCGAGATCAGGCGGCCATCGGCCTCCACGGCTGCCTGGGCCTTGGGTCCGGGCAGGGGACATACAAGCTTGGGTCCGTATTGCGCGTATAGCTCTTGCTTGGTCATTTTTCCATCTCCTCGACAGATTCGGTTGTGCTGTGCCGAATACGCGGCCTTGAATGGGACGCGGCCTCGGACCCCGTAGGGTGGGATCGGTTTTGCAGGCCCTTGTGGCTAGGAAAAGCAAACTTTGAAGGGCAATCGTAGACCGCTGTCGAACGGCTGCTAATCGCTTGCGAAAAGGCTAGGTCGAGTGCGGATGGGCAGCACGCGCAGGTGCTGCCGCGGGCAGATGCTTCGCGCGCGCGACCGCGACCAGCGCTTGGCGGCTGGCGCAAGCAAAATTCCTTTGGCGGCACGCGTTAGCATAAGAACTCCGTTGGCGAGAGGATACCATGCGCCGCCAACGCCTTTCCATGCGGGACATTGTTAGTAAGGAGCGAACGGGTTCCGGCGGCGTGTCCAGCGGACGGCACCGCGTTTGGCACGGCAGGGCCAAGCATTCGCCCTGTCGCCGCAAGATGTGGGAAGCAGTTCTGCATCGCGCGGATTACGATGGAATCAGTCCCATGCCAACAGCAACGCGACAACCAGCCCGTCCGCAGCAGAAAGCGGCCACCACGGCTTCCATTGTGCTGGCGTTTGCCAGCGTCTATTTTTTCTGGGGCTCCACTTATACGGCCATTCGCATTGGAGCGGCCGATATGCCGGCACTGCTGCTGGCCGGGACGCGTTTCCTGATTGCGGGCGCAATTCTGCTGGTTTGGTGCCGCTGGCGTGGCCTGCGCCTTGCGTGGCCGCCCCGGACCATGCTGATGCTCAGCCTGATCGGTTTGCTGCTGCTGGGCGGGGGCAATGTGGGCCTGGTGTATGCGGAGAGGACTGTTCCCAGTGGGCTGGCCTCGCTGGCGCAGGCGGTCATTCCGTTGTATGTGGCGCTTATTGAGATGGCGCTGCCCGGCGGAGAACCGCTCCCGGCGCGTGGCTGGCTGGGCATTGTACTGGGCATTGGGGGCTTGGCCGCGTTGCTTTGGCCCTCGCTGCACGTCGGCCTGGCCGGCAACCCCGCGCTCCTGTGGGCCATCGCCAGCCTGCTGGCCGGCGCGCTCTCCTGGACCGTGGGCAGCATCTTATCCCGGCGCGTCCGGTTGCCGGTAAACAGCTTTGTGGCTTCGGCGTGGCAGATGTTGGCGGCGGGCATCTTCAGCACCGCGCTGGGCACGGCGCTGGGTCAATGGCCGCAATTTCATCTCACCGCGCGTGCAGCCGGGTCGCTCGTGTATCTCATTACCGGCGGGTCGCTGCTTGGTTACACCGGCTTCATCTACCTCATCGAGCACGTGCCGGTGGCCAAGGTTGCCTCGTATGCCTATGTCAATCCGGTGGTCGCGGTGCTTCTGGGAATCTTCCTGCTCCACGAGCGGCCGGGACCGGCTGAGTTTGCAGGGATGGCGGGCATCGTTGTTGCGGTCTTTCTGCTGACCACGGCGCAGGTAAAGGCCAAAGCCGCGCCGCAGCATATCGAGGAGTTGGAGCAGTTGCCGGCGGAGTAGTCTCTGCCAGTGTTGATAGCCCTGCGGCCTGGCCGCTTTTTTCAGAGTCTCAGGAGGGCTTCTTGTCGAAGGCGGTCGGCGGCACCAGAGTGGTTGGAGCCTCGCCGTCCAGCACGATTGCGCCATGCTCGAAGGTCTGCAGCGCGCCATCGTCGGCGGCCATTTCCATCCAGCAGACCACGCCCTTCTTGAGAATGCTGCAAACGGTCTCCACTGTGTACGGGTTCCCTGGCTGGCCTTTCAGCGTTCCTTTCACGCGTTCAATCCAAACGCTGTGAGTGCCAAGTAGGTAGGCGCCGTACGTTGGGCTGGAGATATCAAAGGACTTCTTTAGAGCCTCTGACGCACCTTCGGCGACGCCCGAAAGGTCCTTCTCGGTCATCTCTTGGCCGAAGCACGCAAAAGGCAACACCACAGCCACTATCACGGATGGAGGTCTCCCGTGCCGGGCCGTCAGCGCGATCTGGACGCAGGCAACCCCTTTCTTTTCATCCTCGCCGGTCGCACTCTTTGTCGCCTGCTGTTGCACAACGGGAAGTGACGGAGCTATGGCCGTCACCTCCCAGTCCGCGGGCAGGCTATAGGTAAAGCCGATGTCGCTGGAGTAGGTTTGTGCAATGAAATTCTGGGCTCCAAGCGGGGCGCTCAAAAGCAGCAGAAGCGCAGGAAACGCGCGGGCTTTCATAATGGCCGCAAGTCTACCACAACATGCAGTATCTGAACCTGGGGCAGGCGCAACATCAGCGCGGCAACTCATGTTCGCTTGCCGATCGCAAATCCTGAAATCTTCAACTTACCGGCCACGCTGAATCACAGCGAATTACTTGAGGAAGAGAACCGAGACCGCCGATGCGATTCCGGCAATCGAAAAGACGGCGCCGATGTACCAGTAGATGCGGGCGCGTGTAAGCAGGGTGACTGAGGTGATCACCAGGCCTATCTCCAGCAGTGCCTCGGCCAGGTCGAAGCGGTCACCGCGGGCCTCTGCCTGCTCCACTTTGATCTCAAGCCCCTCGGCTTTGTCTTGCTCCTCTTTAAGGTCATCGGCCCACTTGGCCTGATGGTCGGCGTAGGTCTTGGCGAGCTTCTGCTTGGCGTCCTTGTCGGCGATAGTCACCACGCTGAGCAGGTCTGAAGCCAGGGCCGTGTCGTTGGAGCGAATTTTGTGAGCCTGGTAGTAGTTCCATTGGTCGGTGGCCTTGTCCTGGTTAAGAATGGCCTCGGTATGGGTGCGATGGCCGAGCACGGTGGTTACGGCCACCAGTACGGCCAGCACGGTCATGGTAAGGGCGACCGGGCGAAGCGACCGCTCGTGCTCGCCGTGCTCGGCTTGCTCTTGCAGTTCGTGGGCTTCGTTGGGTTCCATGCGACCTCCTGGGGTGGAGTGATTTGCTTATTGCTATTTTCGCTTCCAGCGTACTCCGTCTTTTGAATCTTCTATGACAATGCCCTTCTCGGCAAGGTCGGTGCGGATCTGGTCGGCGCGGGGGAAGTTGCGCTGTTTCTTGGCAAGCGTGCGCTCGGCTATCAGGGCCTCAATGGCTTCGTCCGTCAGCGACTGGCGAGCCAGCAACTCGGGAGCTACATCGGCCATGCGGCCTGCCTTCTCGGCCCATGCAAGCGCGCGCCGCGTAGGCTCGGCATCGTCATCCTCGATCACGTCGAAGACTGCGTCGAAGCTTGCCAGCACGGCCAGAATCGCGTCCCGGTCGGCGACAAAAAGCTCTCGCCGGTCGATCGCCGTGTTCGCGGCGCGGATCAGGTCGAAGATGGGGGCGCGAGCCTCAGCGGTGTTCAGGTCGTTTGAAAGCGCGGCCATGTAGGCAGCCTGGGCACTCGCGGCGGCGGATTGCAGTTCCGGATTGGCGCCCGGCGAGAATTTGCCTTGGGTCAGGCGCTGGTGAAAGGTCCTCAGCCGCTCGATGGCGTTGGTGGCTTCAATCAGACCGTCAAACGTGAAATTGAGCTGGTGTCTGTAGGGAACCGAGATCAGCGCCAGCCGGATGGCCGAGGTCTTGTAGCCCTTCAACAGCAGGTCGCGCAGGGTATAAAAGTTACCCTCGCTCTTTGACATCTTGCGCCCGTCCACCAGAAGGAAGCGTACGTGCATCCAGTGGCGGGCAAACGTCTTATGGGTCACGCTCTCGCTTTGGGCAATTTCGTTTTCATGGTGCGGGAACATCAGGTCTTCGCCGCCCGCGTGCAGGTCGAAACTCTCGCCCAGATACTCCATGGCCATCGCGGAGCACTCGATGTGCCAGCCGGGGCGGCCGCGGCCAATGGCGGTATCCCACGAGGTCTCGCCCGGTTTGGCGGCTTTCCACAGGGCAAAGTCTCGGGCGGAATCCTTCTCGTACTCATCCACGTCCACGCGAGCGCCGTCTTCCATGCCGCTCAGGTCTTTTTTGCTCAGCTTGCCGTACTCGGGAAAGGAGGCGAGTCGGAAGTACCAGGAACCGTCTTCGGCCTGGTAGGCTGCGCCGGCGGCGGCGAGCTTTTCAACCAGCTTGACCATCTGGGGAATATGTTCAGTGGCGCGGGCAAGCAGCTCAGGGAGTTGAACTTTCAGGGCCGCGAGGTCTTCAAGGAAGGCTCGCTCGAAGGGGGCGGTGTACTCACCAATGGAGATGCCGGCCTGGGCGGCGTTGCGGATGATCTTGTCGTCCACGTCGGTGATATTCATGACGTGGTGGACTTCGATTCCAGTCAGCTTCAGAAACCGGCGGAGCACATCTATCTGCAAGAAAGTACGGAAGTTGCCAATGTGGCCATAATCATAGACTGTAGGTCCGCAGGCGTACATGCGGAGGGCTTTGCCATCGGAGGGGACGAGCTCATCGAGTTGACCGGTGAGGGTGTTGAAAAGGCGGAGGGGCATCGTCTTGGGTCGTGGTTCCGGGTCTAACTGCTTGCTGCAAAACAGGTTGAAAATCTGGCGGCTTGAGGCCCTTCCGATTGTAGCAAGACGAGATGGGGCGCTTCAGGTGTTCCCCTTAGTGCGGAGCGCGTTGGCGAGTTCATAGGAGCTGCCGGCGCTTCCCAAAGCGAGTCAGGACACGCGCAAAACGGCTCGCGGAGTCAGAAGCTGATTCGTGCGGAAAGCTCAACGGCAAAGGGCAGAAACGCCGCAGGCCAACCTGGCGACATCGGTACGCCGAGGCTCCTCAGACGGGGCCTCGGCGCGATGCGCTACCCCACCACCGGCCGAGACTCGACCTGTTTCGTTGTGATCGTCAGCTTGGCCG
>CAZNAW010000080.1:0-9244 GCA_964571165.1 uncultured Occallatibacter sp.
AACTTCGCGCTTGACCGGCAAGTGGAGCAGTTGGTTCTGGAGTCCGAAATTGCCGGTCTCGCCGACTTGCACGCCTATATGAAGTACCAGAATTACGTGACGCGGTTTTCCTTCCCGTACTTCAATATGCCGGAAGTTGCTGAGGGTTTTGAACGGCGCGACCGGCCCGACGACAAGCTACCTTATGACCCGGCGCGCGTGCCTGTCAGTGAGCCAAATACGGAGTTGAAACAGGTTCCGGAAGATACTCCCTCATCGCAGCCCAACGCGCTGCCTGTGGCGCAGCAGATCGAACCCGAGCCAACCGTTGCTCCCGACGCTGACGATCAACAAAATCTCATTCTGAGAGGTTGAGGTAAAACTATGCTGACCATCTCCAAACCACTTTCCGCCAGCCAAGCCCAGACCTATCACGAAAAGGAATTCACCGCAGCCGAACAGAACTATTGGAAACAGGCTGACACGATTCAAGGGGAGTGGCACGGCAAACTGGCCGGAAAGTTCGACCTTACCGGTGCAGTGGGAGCCGAGGAGTTCGCTCGGCTCTCTGAAGGCCAGCACCCGGTATCTGGCGAACAGTTGGTGCGCCATCGCAAGGTGCACGAATATAAGACCGAGGACGGTAAAACCGTCGCACCCGTCGAACACCGCGCCGGGTGGGATGCGACCTTCAGCGCACCCAAGTCGGTATCGTTGACTGCTCTTGTAGGCGGCGATGACCGGGTGCGCGAGGCACATCGGGAGGCTGTGAACGTCGCCTTAAATGAGTTGGAGCGTTACACGCAAGCCCGCATCGGCGGCAATCGTCCCGGCGAGACGACCGGGCAGTTTATCGTTGCAAAGTTCGAGCACGACACCGCCCGCCCGGTCGATGGCTACGCCGCACCTCAACTCCACACCCATGCCGTCATCTTCAATATGACGGAGCGCAAGAACGGCCAGATGCGCGCTCTCCAGGAGCGCAGCTTTTTCGCCTCGCAGAGCTACGCGACTGCCGTGTATCAATCGGAGCTGATGTACCGGCTCCGCGGTCTTGGCTACGAAATCGAGCCGGGCAAAAGCGGCGCGCCGGAGATCAAGGGATACTCGCACGAGTACCTTGACGCCAGCAGTCCCCGGCGCCAGCAGATCGAAGAGGCCCTTGCGCGCGGCAGGTTCAGTGGCCCGGAGGCAGCACAGATCGCGGCTCACAACACACGCGACAAAAAGGCGATTCTGTTGCCCGATAAAGTGCTGGCGGCCCACCGGCAGATCGCCGCCGAGTTCGGCAACCAGGCTGACCGTGTGGTTGCCGAGGCACGGGAACGCAGTATCGGCCAGATGCAGAAACCTGTAGCTGAGGAGCGCCAAAAGCAAGCGCATTCGGCTTTGACGTTCGCACGGGACCGTGGTTTTGAGCGTGAGGCTGTTCAGGATGAGCGCGCACTACTTGTCGATGCGATGCGGCGCGGCATGGGAGAAACGACCTACCCGGAGGTTCGCGCCAGCTTCGAGGCGCGCGTTGCTTCCGGCGAGTTCCGACTCCTTGCTGGCGAAAAGCATGATTCTGCACGTAAATTCACAACATCTGAAATGGTCCGGGCCGAAAATGAGATCGTGCGAACGGTGTTGGATAGCCGAGGCCGTGCTCCGCAACTCATGCCTGTTCAGCAGGCCGTACCGCTCACGGAGGCTCGCCCGCATCTCAGTTCAGCGCAGCGTAGCGCCATCGAACAGGTCCTTACTTCCCGCGATCGTATACAGGGGCTGCAAGGCAGGGCCGGAAGTGGAAAAACGAGTACGCTCGAAAGCATACGGCAGGGTGCGGAGAGAAATGGTTATGTGGTCGAGGGCTTTGCACCGACCTCCCGCGCCGCACGCCAGCTCCGCGATGCGGGCATCTCCGCGGACACGCTGCAGGGGTTCCTTGCCCGCAGCCATAATGTCGGCGATCCTGCGGCGAAACATTTTTATATGGTCGATGAATCGTCTCTGGCATCGACCAAACAGATGCGGGATTTTCTCGAAAAGATCGGTTCTCAGGACAAGGTTCTGCTCATCGGCGACATCCGGCAGCATCAGGGCGTCGAGGCCGGAAAGCCATTCGAGCAGTTGCAGAAGGCCGGGATGCAGACCGCGCGGCTCGACCAGATCGTGCGCCAGAAAGATCCCGAGTTGCTGCGAGCGGTTGAGCATCTCTCTCGTGGCGAAGTGACCGAGGGCATCTCGCTTTTGGAGCAGCAGGGGCGGATCACCGAAGTTGCCGATCCGCAGAAACGCATTGCCTCGATTGCCCGGAGCTACGCGGAGAAGCCTGACAACACCATCATCGTCTCCCCCGACAACGCTTCGCGCCGGGCGATCAATCAGGCCGTCCGCCAGGAATTGCAGGAGCTAGGAAAATTGGACAAGCAGGATCATGCCATGCGTGTCCTTACGCCGCGCTCGGAGATGACCGGCGCGGACCGGGCCTGGGCCGCGCGCTATCAGGCCGGTGATGTTCTGCACTACATCCGCGGGAGCAGAGAGTACGGCATTGAGCGCGGCAGCTACGCCCAGGTTGTCGCAACGGCCCCGGAGGAAAATCGCGTCACTGTGCGGAAGCAGAACGGCGAGCCGGTGACCTATGATCCTTCCCGGTTGCGCGGCATCAGCGCCTACCGCGAGATCGAACGGGAGTTTGCTATCGGAGACCGGGTGCAATTTACTGCTCCGAATAAGGAGTTGGGCGTTGCCAACCGCGACCTCGGAACAATCCAGAAGATCGCTGAAACCGGGAAAATCACTGTCAGCATGGACAGCGATAAAGAAAAGACGGTCACGTTTGACCCGGCAGAGATGCGGCACTTCGATCATGGCTATGCCGTGACCTCGCACAGCTCACAAGGGCTTACTTCGGAGCGCGTTCTAGTGAACATGGACACCAATGTTCACCCGGAACTCATCAACACTCGTTTCGCTTATGTCTCAGTATCGCGGGCTTCGCAGGATGCGCAGATTTTCACCAACGATGCGGCCACGCTCGCCGAAAGTCTGAGCCGCGATGTATCCAAGGTTTCGGCGATTGACTTCTCCAAACCGCAAAATCCGGTTGCGAGGGTTGGTTTGGATCAAGCAGTGGCAGTGAAAATTACGCCCGGTGCTGGCCTTGGATTAGCGCTCTGAAGTTTGCGTGCCGTTGTCAGTCGCTAGCAAAATAGCAGGGATACATCATAGTGTTCGGATGTCAGGCTGAAAAGCTCAACAAGGTTTCAGTCCGCATTCGGCTAGCCAATGTACCTGACTTACCAACATCAGGAGTTGGAAGATATCGGCGAGAGACAGGAAGGGACCGCTCCGAGCGCATCGTCTTTTTCAATCCCACCATTTCCGCTGCTGCTATATTGATACCGGCATTCGATATAGACACTCCCTTCAGGCATGAGTCTCCAACCACGAGCAACACACGCCCATCCGTCTTTACAATGCGACTCAGCTCTTGCAGGAAGCCGTAGACATCCTGAGCATACCGATGAACCATCCCGAGTTCACGAGTCGGCAAGCGATCGAGATTGCCGGCTCCGCGAACTAGGTTATCCAAGAGCGAGTCCGGCATTTTGCTTGATGCGCTGCTTTCGGTCCCAATCGTGGACGACCGTAGGGCACGAATCTTCGGTACGCCATATCCAAGCCATACTAGTGAAAGACGATGTCCACGAAGATAGTCAATCGCATTAAGGTATGGAGGAGATGTTATTACGACGTCAACCGAATCTGCCGCGAGACGGGCCAGTTTCCGAGCATCTCCCCTTCTCACCATCGCTGAGCCCACCAGTTTTTCAGGAGCCAATCTTGCCGATAAACGACATGCGGATTGCAAAAAGCCACTGTAGACATCGTAATCATTGTCAAAAAACACGCGGTGTGGGCGACTGTGGGACGTATCGCGAGCAATAGACGCACCTCGTTCCTTTGTGATGATCGTGCGGCTTAGGGCGACTTTCATTGCATCTGCCATCTGACCGGACATGCCATTCAAAACAAACGAGAGGCGCCGCAAAGCCTTGATCTGCTTCTGGCAAAACCAAAACTTTATGTAAGCTTGCGTTTCTTCACAGTCGTCGATCCACGGCAGATACTCATCTCGAAGGGCCTTCGCCTCGTGCACAACATTCTTCGCCGTACCCTCTAACGAATCTATGTCCTTAAACGGAGCAGTCCAAACGCGAGACATCAGGACCGCCAAGGGGTCAAGATCGAAGCCAATGGCGCGATGACCAAGCTCAGCGGCGGCTCGTAAGACGGTTCCGGACCCGGACATCGGATCTAGAACAACTCGGGATAACGGCAAGCCCTGCAGCTCTGTAAACACAATTTCAGGTGCCATTCGTGCGGGAAATGGGTGGATCGGGGATAGTTTCATCGTCATTCCTTCACGACTCCTATGAACTAGTTCCGAGATTCTGTGTAAACGTGACTGAGCCTCGAAATTTGTAGAACAGCCTAGCCCGCCCACGGCCGTTATGAAAAATCTTTACGTGGTGAACAGCATCAGGGAACTTACTCAATTCGAGTTGACTCTTACCGATGAAACCTTTGCTACGTGCTATTGCTTGCTGATCGGCGTCCTTACTATTGGCGATTGACGACGCTGTGTGGATCGCTAACAGGCCATGGCCCCTGCCGGTCAATGTGGCCTTTATGTACTCGATTAAGAATTGAGGTAGGGCATCATTGCCAATTTTCGCTCGAAGAGCTTTGAGGGTATCAATGTCGCCTTGACCATTCATCACCAAATCGTCCAGTGAATTCGAATAATCGAACACGCCGAATGACATTTCACCTTTGTCCAAAGCCACCGTTGCCTTATCGATACTTGCGCCAGATGCGACTGAAACGCGACTATCGCCGAGCCACACAGGCGAGCCTAGTTTGCTTTTGATGGTCTGCAATGCGAGCCGATGAAAAACGAAGCACCTATGCCAATCTGCATAGAGTTGAGAAGGAATCGTCAGTTCAAAGTACTTAAGATATTCTCCTCGTGCTCCAAACATGCGTGCACGCTGGATGTATGTATCCTGCTGAAGTCTGTGCTTAACATTTCTAGTAAAAAACATCGCGAGCAAATTCGGAAATGTAACACCACGAGAGACGATGTTGCCACCAATGATAATGGTGAAGGGAGACGACGGTTCGGACCCGCTGTTGGCAATTGCGGCGCGGTCTCTCATGCTATTAAGCACAATCAGGGTCGTTCGCGAGGCATTCTCGACGACATATTCTGTTAGATCATCAGCGCTGACATCCGGAAAGAGAGACTGAGCCTGGTTGTGAACCTGCGTAACCAATTTGTCGAAGCGATTGCTTTCGCTGTCTAGAAGTGCTTCCACCGCCTGTTCGATGGTGACACGATCACTCTCATGATCCAGCTTCTTACCGCTGGTGTGGACTAGCATCGTGTAATTCTTCTTCTTTTCCCCATTGACATAGAGATTCAAATAAGCGACCGTGACGAGGAAGCGAACGAGGGCATCCTGTGCTTCCTTTTTGCTGCCCCCTTGTTTCAGACGTGTGAGCCTATAGGCAATCGGCTTGGTCTGATCAATAGGAAAGAATTGATCTTGCCCCGTATATCTGTCATGCGGCGGGAAATTGACCCAGCTGGCCGTATCATTTCGAAGCGTGTTGTTTAGGTCCAATCGAGCTGGTGTCGCGGTCACGCCGATGTAATAGCCGTCGTTGCCAACGACTCTGCTCACGAGGTTATTGATCGATGTCTTCGTGCCTTGATTGACTTTGGAGTTTGGGGTTGCGTAATCGGCTTCGTCGTCGATCACTATTCGTCTTTTTATGCCTTTCAAGCGGTCGACCAATTTATCCAAATCTCTAGCATTCTTCTTGCACAGAACGACTATCTCTTTCGAACCAAGTGTTTTGGAGGCCTGCAATAGTTCAGGCAAACTCCGGGGAGCCGGGGCGAGACCTGATGCCTTAAACCTGCCCAGGTTTTGTCCAAGCAGGTCGACGCTGTCATTCATCAGATGAACCACTATCCGATGTCCACTGTCGAGTAGTTTTGCTGTGAGACAGATCATCATCTCTGTCTTGCCGCTCTGCGGCTCTCCATAGACAACGAGGGAACGGTTCTTAGCCGTACCGAGATTGGCCATAGCATCAGTGACCGCCTTTTCGACGCAGGTGGTAGTTACGCCACTAGAGCGAAGGCGCTGAAGCTGCTTGGCGTACCTGTCCATCAGCTTTGCCCGCCTTTTAAACCTCGCAATATTGATCGTCGTAGGCACCTGACCCTCGATTCCAGAAAACCCTAAGGAATCCCAAGAAAAACCACACAAAACCCGTTATTATAGGATACTCCGAATCCGGACATCTGCTGCAATAAAATGACTTGCAAGCCCAACTCTCCTCTTTTGGAAGCGCTAACCAGACCGAGATCAGCCGTTCTGACTCATTTGGCGCTGGTAGGCCGCATCTTCGTCATACTTTTGAAGGGTTGAGCCGATCGCCTTCAGAACGATCTCAGGTCGCTGGCTTAATTCGACAGAATTTGCCTGTGCGAACACATATCCGATGGCCATTTGTGCTAATGCCTTGCACACATCGATCAAATCGCCTTTCGTTAACGTGATCTTCTCGTTAATTCGCAGAGCCGTCGTAATTGCACTGTACTCGACGGCTTCGCCGGGAACTTCTTTCTGGAGTTCCCATACCGTATCGAGAATCTCTTTATATGGCGGCTGTTTCACCACTCTGGTGGCAAGTCCCTCAATGAACGACTTGCTTTCCTCCGGCGTCCTGCATTTCCAAAAGATGTCACGAAGATCCTCAAGGTTAATGCGCTTTAGCGGAACCACCTTTACGAGCCGGGCAAAATCCACAATGCGAATCAACGTGATAGTTTTACCCGTATGTTCACGGTCAGCCTCGATTTCCTGCAGGAGAACTGAGGCTTCGCCTTGGGTCGTAGGAAAGTCCGGCCCGACCACTACCGCATGATCGCAACCGTAGTCACCACGCTGACGGGCGATGCCAGCAATTCCAACACTCTTAGCACTGACCTTCGTCCCCTCTCTCTCTTTACTCTTGGCCTCCAGGCTAACCTTGTACATCCTTGCTTTTCCGTCCGTCGATGCTGATAGACTGGCAGTCGCAACGCCATCAGGTTTGCCGGGACCACCCAACGGAATTGCATCAAAGCCAAGACTGTTGAAGGCCGCTACTAGTTCCACCTCGAGTTGGCTTTTATTGTTGCTGGCATCTTGAAGGTCACGCGCAATCATGAATGCGTTTCGCTTGCCGGTCGAGCGTGCTAAATATCGCAGCAAACTGTCTCGGCGATTCATGACATCTCGTACGAGCGTTTCGTCAGGTGTCAGCTGATAAAGGTGCGCCTCCGTAAGGACCTCTGACAGTGCCAATAATTCAAGGGGAAGATTGCGTTTGCCATCCTCGAACTCATCTAGGAAATACGCTACAAAAGGATGAAGCGTGTTGATTTGGAGAACGCCCGTCTGACTGTTATACAAGGCAATCCCGAGGTCCTGGGAGAGATCGACACGCTCTACTCCAGTAACGAGTCCCATCTCGCTCTCGGCCCGATCTCGGACTATTTGAAGGAAAGTCTCTTTCTCCTCGGGCGCGACATAAGTCGGGTAAGTTGTATATCGCGGCGTGATTCTCTTATCGAAGGCCGACGTAAGGAGACCGAGAATCGGCTGTCGAGTCAGGCTTGCAGGCGTATCCGCGACTCGATTTGAAAGTTTTGTCCCTGCCTGGAGGGCGGCTTCGTGCGCCTCAAGCTTCAAGCGGGCTAGGTTAAAAATCCCGCGCAGAATGTCGCGGGCGATTTCAGTCAGTACACCTTCACGAATCGTTTCCCGTGAAGATCGCAATTCATCATCAAGACGATCGATATACACCACTGCGCGGAATCGGGAAAACGTTCCATGCCGCAAAAGGTTTCGATCGATTCCAAAAGACTCGTCAGTAAGATTTACCAGCCGATCGCGAACGTAGACAAAGAAGCCGTGGCTTCGCTCAATGCTGGCAGACTTTCCGGTCGTAAGCAGATCTTCATAGAGCTCTGCATATCCGGTAATCCTGCCAAGTTTTGGATGTGTCAATCCGAAACGAAGAGGAGAATCCGGCGCAACCTGTGAATCCTCTGTTATCTGCAAATCGTCGACCCGCGAAATCTGAGTAATGTCTTTCCCGATTACCCACCGCTGGATTTGCTTGCTTTGCAACTTGGACGGCAGGATTGCTTCCCCATCAACATATAGATGGAAATCATCCCGGAGCGGCATCGCTGTTCGCAGAATCCACCGAAGCTGTCCAACTTTCAGGTCGGTGGCCATATCCTTCAGATCGGAGAGAATCGCCACCGTCCAGGAACCCGATGCCCCATCCCCGAACAGTCTCATTGCTTGGAAGCCCGGACGAGTTCCAAACCGCCACGGATCGACTGCCTGCTGGGCCTCCGTTTCTGTTAATTCCCGTAAGGGCAACTTCACCTTTGCATCAGAAAACACCTCATCAGCCCCGGCGGCGTGCACCTGCGTGTAATCCATAGTGACTGCGAAGAACCGCCCATTCACCTTTGTCACGTGCGTCAGCTTATTCGCCAGAACATACGTCGCAAGTTTGCCGATGCCAAATTTGCCGATGGGTTTGCGGCCTAGCGGCGCATCTGTTCCCCGTTTGCGCTTGCTGCTTACACCGATAACCCAATGCTGTCGAAGACCTGCCTCGTCCATTCCAGTGCCATCGTCGATCACCGTGATCGTCGCATCCTCAGCACCTAAATCGGGGGACAGGAGAACCTGTACATTTCTCGCGCCCGCGTCGAAAGAATTGGACACCAGTTCCTCGATCGCCTTATTGGGGCTGGAGTACAGTCCCTCAGAGAAGAGTTCCACGATGCGGTTGCTGATTCGCACATCAATTGTTGATGTGGCGTTGCCTGCAGATTCAAATACTGGGATTCCTCGTTCCAACATCGGCTCCTCATGGCGGGCAGCCCAATTGACACGATCAGGGCGCCACGATTAAGGCGTGCCAGAGGGTTAGCCCAAAGATCTGCGATAGATTCGTCATAAAGTATAGCGGGCCAGAGGTACCCAACGCCGGCGTTCCGTCCTGGTTCCGATCGTAACCAGCATTATTCCGTCCCCGCAACGCCCCTCCCTACAAGCTAAAGCAATTCGGAAGTGGACCGAATTTCTTCTTCGTTTAAGTGCCCCCGCTTCATGCGGCTTTATGGCAGAAG
>CAZNAW010000081.1:0-8873 GCA_964571165.1 uncultured Occallatibacter sp.
CAGCAAGAAGGATCTGGCCATGGAAGCGGTCAGCTACGGTTCGGTGTATGTGGCGAGAGTGGCGTTGGGCGGTAACGACACCCATGTAGCCAAGGCCTTCCAGGAAGCTGAAGCCCACGAGGGTCCGTCGATCATCATCGCCTATGCCAGCTGCATCGCGCACGGTTACGATCTGGTGCACGGCCTGGAGCAGCAGAAGCTGGCCGTCCAGTCCGGCTACTGGCCGCTGATGCGCTATAACCCCGACCTGCGCGAATCGGGCAAAAATCCCTTCCAGCTCGACTCGAAGGCCCCGGCAATCCGGCTCAAGGAGTACACCTACCGCGAGGCGCGTTACACTATGCTGGCGCGCAGCAATCCGGATCTGGCTGCAAAGCTGCTCGTGGAAGCGCAGGACGATGTCGAGCGTCAGTGGCGCGTTTACTCCGCACGCGCGGCAATGCCGGGCCGTGGCGAGACGCCCCACATCGCTCCCGAAGAGAAGACTGAGGAGAAACTGGCGGCGGGAAGTGCCGGAGGAACAAAATGATCGATTTTTCAACACAGTACCTGGGGCTGAAACTAAGTGGCCCTATCGTGGTGTCGTCCACTCCGCTTTCGGAGTCGATCGATAACATTCGCCGCATGGAAGATGCCGGCGCGGCGGCGATTGTGCTCACGTCGCTGTTTGAGGAGCAGTTGGCGCTTGAATCGCGGGCTTTGGACGAGGACCTTTCGCGGGGCACCGAGTCCTTTGCCGAGTCACTCGATTATCTGCCCGACCTTGACGACTACCGCATGACGCACGAGGTATACCTGGAGCATTTGCGGCGCGCCAAGCAAGCGGTGGCCATTCCGATCATGGCCAGCCTGAACGGGGCCACGCCGGGCGGCTGGGTACGGTTTGCCAAGGAGATGGAGCAGGCCGGAGCAGACGCCATCGAGTTGAACACCTACGCACTGGCCACGGATAAGAGCCAGACCTCGTCGGAACTGGAGCTGCAACTGCTCGAACTGGTGACCGCCGTTACCGGCGCGGTCAAGATTCCGGTGGCCGTGAAGCTGTCGCAGTCATTTACCAGCCTGCCGCACCTGGCGGCACGGCTGGAGGATGCGGGCGCGCGCGGCGTGGTGCTCTTCAACCGCTTCTACCAGCCCGACTTCGATATTGAGACGCTGGAGGTGCGGCCCACGCTGCACTTCTCGACGCCCTCCGAGTTGCTTCCCCGGCTGCACTGGGCGGCAATTCTTTACGGACACCTGAACATCGACCTTGCGATCACTGGCGGAGTCCACTCCGCCGAGGATGTTCTGAAGGGGATCATGGCCGGAGCCGGTATTACCATGATGGCTTCCGCGCTTCACATTCACGGCATCGAGCACATCGGCAGGGTCTTGGCGGATCTGCGCTACTGGCTGGAGAAGCGCGAATATGCCTCGCTTTGGGAGACGCGCGGATGTCTTAGCCGCCGCTCCGTGCCCGACACCTCGCCCTTCGACCGCGGCAACTACATCAAGACGCTGAGCTCATACAGCCTGCGTCAGACGGTGGCCGCGTTCTAACGATAGAACAAGATAAGAACAGAGCAGATAAGAAAAAACGATCTTCCTAGGAACTGGCGGCGGACGCACTACGGTGCGGCCGCCGTTGGCTTATAGAACACCTGGCTCAATAGAGCCGGTAGCACGATTCCAACCTGCGACGAAGGTGACTAGTGGAGATGAGCGAATCACAGAGCAGGATCAGGAAGCTGTTGAAGAAAACTCCGCCCGAGATGATTTCGGCTATACGGAGAGAAGTTTCCAGGCTTGTGCATGCATGGATTAACAGTGCTCTTTTCGGTATCGTTTCGTGGGCGCCGAAAGGGTCTACGCCCTGTTTCCTTGCTTACTATCCAGCTTCCGTGGTCACCTTCCCCGACCGGATTGATTGGTTTCGTCGTTGGATCCGCGGAAATAAAGTAAACAACAACGGAGACGCGTCGCGATTCATGGGTTTGATGCTAAATCTCCGGCAGCTCCTCAAAGAAGAGATCGATGGCGATTTCGCGGAACTTGGCGTTTGGAGGGGAAATTCCGCGGCAATATTGGCAGCCTATGCGGCGGAGTCGGGGAAGAGACTCTTCCTTTTCGATACATTCTCAGGCTTCGACGGACGCGACCTGATGGGGGAAGACAGGGCGAGAAAAGGAGATTTCGCGGATACCTCGATCGATTTCGCTCGAAAGACGATCGGCCACGATGAAATTACCACTTATTTAAAGGGTTTCTTTCCGGATTCCATTACACCGGAAGTTGCGGAACGAAAGTTCGCGCTTGTTCATATCGATTGTGATCTTTACAAGCCGATTAGCGCTGCTTTGGAATTCTTCTACCCGCGCATGCCAAAAGGCGGGATGATGATTCTTCACGACTATTCTTCAGGATATTGGTCGGGTGCAACGCAGGCAATCGATGAGTTTTATAAGGCGACCGGTGAGCATGTTATGCTCTGGCCGGATAAGTCGGGGACTGCGATGATTCGTAAGTCACGGTGAAGTACATTCAGATTGCCAGCTATTCCGGCATCGATCGCCGTCTCCCGAAGTTTTCAAGGCAGAGTTACGGCGTATGTGGAGCGATTCTATCTGCGCAAGAGGTCGATATCCGATAGACTGGCCTTCAACCTGGTCTCGCGCGCTGCTTCGCCAGCGGGAAACAGCCTGGTCATGTCCGCAAGCTCCGCCGTCGCCCACTCCACCGATATATCGTCCAGGCGGTAGCCAGCGGGAGGCTTCTCCACATCCGGGCCGCGTAGAATCCGCATGTTTGCCCGGCCCTCAATCAGCCACTCGAGGGGCTTCTCCCAGGCCAGGCCGAGAACCACCATAGGCGTACCGACCGCCCGCGTTACGTGCAATCCCCCGGTGGCGATGGAGATGACCATGTCACTGAGGGCAATCAAGGCCGCGAGTTGGTTTACGGTGGTGGACCCGGCCAGGGAAGTACCGATATCGCCGGACAGCGCCTTAAGAGCCGCAAGGGCAGGCGCATCTGCCGCGGTGCCCACGTAGAGGACGTTGTATCCCAGCACGCGGTGCGCAAAACAAATGGTCTCAGCCCAGCGTTCTTCGTGCCACGCTGTTGGCAGCCCCCCGCTGTTACGAGAGATGACCACCAGAACGGGATGGCCGTCAGCTCGCGCGGTCTCAACCAGCTTGCGCGCCAAAGCCGCGTCCTCCGACGAGTAAAAGACTTTCGGTTCCAGCAGTTCACTCGATATTCCGATCAGATTCGCGAGCCGCAGATTGTTGGCGATCAAGCTGATGCTTCGGTCGTAGGTCAAAGGCCGATGATAAAGAGCCGGCAGCAGCGTCAGCCCGCCGCGCCATCCGTTGCAAACCATGGCAGCGAACACACCACCCCTGGTTCGCCGATCGTATGCGCCGGTAAGGCAACACTCCGGTTTCAATCCACGCGCCTTGAGCTGCCGCCTGAGCGAGGTCACGGCGCCGCGGAAGTCCTTCAGCATGTCCGGTGTCTCGATCAGATGGTCGACATAGGGGGAGTTGCGCAGCACGGAAGCGCCGATTCCCCAGGTTGCGACCGTAACCGTCGTTTCAGGGCGCGCACGCTTGATGGCCTCGAAGAGCGGCGTCATGTGCACACAACTCCCCAATGGGATGTTGTATTCGAGGACGAGAACGCTCTTAACCGGGCTAAGCCCAGGCTTTGTTGCCGGCCGCACCAAACGTTCGAGACCCACCGCAGCGGCTGCCGAAATACTCAACAGTTTCCTTGCCAGAGGTCTCATCCAGCTCCAGTCACAACGGTCTGATGTCATCGCGGGGCGATGATCCAATTACGGTCCAGTGCGTATCCAAGAGAGCAACCCGGAATCTGTTGCCGCAACTGCTTGCGGCAAGTATCGGTCTTCACTTTACCAGATTGTCTTGACTCCGCTGCGAAGCTCCTACCGTCGATCCTGTTGGAGACGGCACTGCGCCTGAATCCAACCGCATCTCTCTCAACCTGCTCAAACTGCCCGGAATCTGGTATGCGTCGGCCAAGGGTTGGGGGCTCTACTTGCCCACACCCTTTTCGATGAGACGGGATGTGGAGAAGCCTTCAACGATGGGGACGATCTTGATCTGGCCGCCCCAGGAAAGCACTTCGCGGGCGCCAACCACGGTGTCAAGGTTCCAATTGCCGCCTTTGACGATCACGTCAGGCTGCGTGGCGACGATGAGGTCAAGCGGGTCGGGTTCGGCAAAGAGGACTACCGCATCCACGGCGGCCAGCGCGGCCAGCACGCGGGCGCGTTCGCGCTCACCGACGATGGGACGGCTGGAGCCCTTCAATCCGCGGACAGATGCGTCGGTGTTGATGGCCACGATCAGGCGGTCACCAAAGCGGCGAGCCTGCTCCAGCAGGGTGATATGGCCGACATGGAGCAGGTCGAAGCAGCCGTTGGCAAACACCACGCGCTCGCCGTTGGCCTTCCACCGCGCTACGCATCCAGCCAGCTCAGAGCGGGTCATTACCTTATCTTCAGCGTGGAGGGTAATCTCAGGAGTCAACGCAGCGAGCAGTTCGTACTTTTCTACGGGCACCGTGCCCACTTTGCCGACCACGATGCCGGCAGCAATGTTGGCCAATTCCGCAGCGGTTTGCGGATTGAGTCCAGTGGCCAGGCAGAGAGCCATGACGGCGATGACCGTGTCTCCGGCGCCGGAGACATCGAAGACCTGGCGTGCGAGAGCGGGAGCCACGAAGCGGCGATCGCGCCAGACCAGCGCAATGCCTTTTTCACTGAGGGTTGCCGTGAGGAATTCAAGATCGAGGGCCAGCACCATGTCCTCGGCCGCCTGGAGCAGGGTGTCGAGATCGCGGTCGGGATCGCAGGCGCCGAGATGCGCCGCCGCGGCGATCTCGGCCAGGTTAGGGCAAACGGTGGTAGCGCCGCGATAGCGGGCAAAATCGGGGCTCTTGGGGTCCACAAGCACAGGAATACTGAGCTTTCGAGCGGCCTGAATCATAGCCTGGCAAACCTCAGGCGTGAATGTTCCCTTGGCGTAATCGCAGAGGACCAAGGCATGACAGCCGGGCAGATGAGTGAGCGCGGTCTGGACGAGGCGGTCATAGTCGTCCTGAGATCTTGCGCCGAGGCGCTCGTTGTCGAGGCGGAGCATCTGCTGCCGTCCGCCCAGAATGCGCAGTTTGGTGATGGTGGGAAAGCCCTGGGAGACGACGAACCGGGGAGTGATTCCATTGGAAAGCAGGCTCTCGGCCAGCAAGCGCTCGTTGTCGTCAGCGCCGGTAAAGCCGATGACCTGCGTTTGCGCGCCCAGACGGGAGAGGTTCATGGCCACGTTGGCTGCGCCACCCGGCTGCTGGCTCTGATGGGTGGCACGAACCACGGGCACCGGCGCCTCAGGGGAGATGCGCCCAACTTCTCCCCAGACATACTTGTCGAGCATGACGTCGCCCACCACAAGCAGGCGCTTGCTGGACCATTCGTGCTCGATCTGCTGGATGAGCGGGTGCAGTTGCTCGATCATCGTGGCACCTCGGAGCGGGCTCCGGCGCGCAAAGCTGCTGCCATGGCCACCGCAATGGCCTCAAGAACGGGCGGTTGCGCTTCCACCTGGCGTGCCACCTTAAAGTGCTCCGCAATCGCCTTGCTGGAGATACTTGCGATCGAAACTGCCCGACATGGATCCCCCGCATTCGGCGCGCTTGATTTCAGAACCAGGCTCTACGCCAGACGCACGCACGACTATTGCTATCATAACGAGGTGGTCAACTCCGCAAACAGAACTTTGCCGCGTGTCCTGGGTACGGTTTTCCTCGACCGCGACGGAGTTCTGAACGAAAAGAAGCCGGAAAGCCGCTATGTCACGTCGTGGAGCGAATTTGATCTGCTGGCGGGAGTGGCGGAGGCAATCGGGCGGCTCAACCGGGCAGGGTTGCGCGTGGTGGTGGTTTCGAATCAGCGCGGCATTGCTCTGGGACTTTATACGGGCGCAGATGTGCAGGCAGTCCACTCAGGGCTGCAAAACCTCCTGAAGACGCACAATGCACACGTGGACGGCTTTTACTTTTGCCCTCACGACAAGGAGCAATGCAACTGCCGCAAACCGCTGCCCGGCCTCTTCGAACAGGCGGTAGCGGAGTTTCCGGAGATCAGGGCAGAAACCAGCGCCATGATCGGCGACTCGCTCTCCGATATTGAATTCGGCCATCGGCTGGGAATGCTGGCGATTTTTATTGCAGGCGACACAGAGAGGCAGAAGCCTGGCGCGGAAGCAGCCGCCGAATTGGCAGATCTGCGCTTTCCGTCCCTCGTTGAGGCAGTGGATGCTTTGTTGGCGAACCTGTCGCCAGCAAAGCAAGCAAGCTAGAGCGGCTCCACAAGATGTTATGCCTGGAGTTCCTGGCCGTCGAGCAGGCGCAAGACTGTTTCCGCCAGCAGGCGGCACGCTTCAGGCAGAGCGGCTTTTACTGGATGGCTGAACTCTTCGCCCAGTTCCATTGAGCCTGCGCCGACGGTGAGTAACAGGGCGTTCAAGGGCAGGGAATCGTAGAGTTCGCATCCAAGCGCGAGCAGTTCGGGTGCGCCCAGGTGGTGGGTGGCCAGCGCTTGCGTGGCAGCGGACGGCTGGACATTCAGAATCCGCACCGATCCGGGAGCTGACTCCGCTGAACAGTCGATAAAGAGAACAGATTCTGTGTGGGCGATCTCTTCGGTCAGTTCGGGCGTCCACTGCTGACGGATCAGGACGCACACTCGCCCATCGGCTTTGAATTGCTTCTCAGCCCAATCGGCAAGCCAAGGCCCCACGCCATCATCCCCGCGCAGCGTATTGCCGCAGGCGAGGATGAGGCACCGGGCCGGACTCTTGTTCATTCAGGCACCGCCGTTTAGCGTATGACCTGATCAACAACATCTCCCTCGGCCGAGAGCAGCGAGAGGGCCAGAGGCATTTGGCCGAAGGCGTGCGTGGAGCAACTGAGGCATGGATCGAAGGTGCGAATCACGGCCTCGACACGGTTGAGAATGCCTTCAGTGAACTTGCCGTCCTTCACATAATGCTTTGCGGCCTGCAACACGCCCTTGTTCATGGCGTTGTTGTTTTGTCCGGTGGCGATGACAAGGTTGGCCCAGGTAATGAGACCATTCTCGTCGACCTTGTAATGGTGATTCAAGGTGCCGCGCGGAGCCTCGGCCTGGCCGGCGCCCTCGAGCCGGTTGACGCCGGCGCTGGCGCGCACATGCTTGTCGAGGATGAGCGGATCGGTGAGGATCTGTTCAATCTTCTCGATGCCGTAGAGCATGTCAATGAGCCGCGCGTGATGGTAGTGGAAGGAACTCTGCACGGGGCCGACTGCAAGCTGCTTGAACTCAACCAATTCCTTGTCCGCCTGCGGGGTGCCCATGGTCTTGGCGATGTTCAGCCGGGCCAAGGGGCCAACGCGATAGCTGCCCTCGGGATAGCCGAGCGGCTTGTAATAGGCGAATTTGGTGTAGCTGTAAGGCTCAACAGCTTCGCCGACAACTTCACTGAATTTGGAAGCGGTTATGCCGTCTTCGATGATATTTCCCTTGGCGTCGATCAAGCGCAGCGCGCCGTCGGTGAACTCCACCGACTCGTCTTCGTTGATGAGGCCCAGGTAGTTGGATGGGAAGTTGGCGAAGACATCGATCTCCGGCTTGAAGGTGTCGGCGATCTGCTTGTACGCGGCCAGCGCGAGACCGATGTTGGCGTAGGCTTCGGGGAGCATGGCCAGGATTTCATCGCGCTTGGCTGGAGACAAGGGCTCGGTTACGCCGCCAGGGACGACCCATCCGGGATGGATGCGCTTGTCGCCCAGCAGTTCAATGATGTGCTGGCCGAAACGGCGAAGAGCCACGCCGGCGCGCCCCAGTTGAGGCTTTGCGGCGACAACGCCGAAGATGTGGCGCGCCTTGGGGTCAGACTCCATGCCCAACAAAAGATCGGGTGAGGAGAGATAGAAGAAGCTCAACGCGTGAGACTGGACCATCTGCGCGAGATTCAACATGCGGCGCAGTTGCGCGGCGGTATGCGGAATCCGAACCGACATGATGGCTTCACAGGCCTTGGCCGAGGCAATCAGATGGGAGACGGGACAGATGCCGCAGATGCGCGCCATCAGGCTGGGCATTTCATAGAATGGCCGGCCCTGGGAGAATCTTTCAAATCCGCGCACTTGCGTGACGTGAAAGTGCGCGTCCTCCACTTCACCCTGACCGTTGAGTTGGATGGTGATCTTGCCGTGCCCTTCGAGGCGGGTTACGGGATCGATAGTGATGGTCTGGCTCATGGCTCAGGCTCCAAAACGGGTGAGGGCCGGAATATCCAGCGGTGCACCGGTTACCAGCGCAGTGAGCGCTGTGTGGAAAGTATCGGCCGAGGGCGGGCAGCCGGGCAGGAAGACGTCCACCTTCACAAACTCGTGGATGGGACGAACGACCTGGAGCAGCTTGGGCACCACAACGCAGGGAATTTGCTGCTGCGCGGTGGCGTTCTCGATGTACGCCCGGTCAAGGATGGCCTCCGGGCCGATGGGATTGCGCATCGAAGGGACATTGCCCGCGACGGCGCAGTCACCCATGGCGACCAGGAGTTTGGAGTGGGCGCGAATCTTCTTGATCTTCTTCTCGTCGTCCACCGAGGCTACGGCTCCCTCGACGAGCGCGATGTCCACTTCGTCGGGGAAGTCTTTGGTGTCTACGATGGGGCTGTAGACCACATCGACAAGCTCGGCCAGGTCGATGAGGCGTTCGTCCATGTCAAGGAAAGACATGTGACAGCCGGAACATCCGTCCAGCCAGACCGTTGCCAGTTTCAGTTTGCTCATTGCGCTTCCCTCATGAGGTTCAGGTAAGGCAG
>CAZNAW010000082.1:0-8354 GCA_964571165.1 uncultured Occallatibacter sp.
GCTCCTTGAGGATGATCTGCTCGTAGATGCGGCCGGTGGTCAGATTGTTGTCGCGAGAGAGCGGCGCGTGGGTGAAGCGCTCGTAGTGACCCAGGTCGAGGTCAGTCTCAGCACCGTCGTCGGTGACAAAGACCTCGCCGTGCTGAAAGGGCGACATGGTCCCCGGATCAACATTGAGGTAGGGGTCAAACTTCATCAGGTTCACGCGCAGACCGCGGCTCTCAAGCAGGCAGCCGATGGAAGCCGCCGCCAGACCCTTACCTAAACTGGACACAACTCCGCCCGTCACAAAGACATACTTTGCCGACATCGATGCAACCTCTTGATTGGATTCTTGGGATTGGACGTACCAGGTGGGCACAATCAAGTATGGCAGAGTTGGGACTTGAAGGAAACAGAAAATTGTCAGGGCTGATGAAAACGTGGAAAATACCGGGCGCAACCGATGTGACTTCATGAGTTTGCAGCCGTTGCCGCCGATGTCCGGGCCGATCCGGAGTCCCCTGCAGTGGTCGCGGTGGCCGGGAAATTTGCATGGGGCAAAGTGGAACTTGCTCCGCGGGTGCGGCAAGGCTAGGATGCTCTCTGGAAGGAGCCCATCGATGACGACAGCAATCAAGCCGGCGCGCAAACTGGGCCAGACCGGACCCGAGGTGTTTCCCATCGCCCTGGGCTGCATGGGCATGAGCGGGATGTACGGCGCAAGCGACGATGCGGAGTCGATCGCCACCATCCATGCGGCCGTGGATGCAGGCGTCAACCTGCTGGACACGGGCGATTTCTACGGCATGGGCCACAACGAGATGCTGATCGCGCGGGCGCTGCGCTTCGGACGCGACGAGGTGCTGATTTCAGTAAAGTTTGGTGCGCAAAGGGCGCCGAACGGAGCGTGGCTGGGGTTCGACGGACGGCCCGCGGCGCTGAAGACCGCGCTAGCCTACTCCCTGAAACGGCTGAATGTGGACTACATCGATATTTACCGGCCTGCGCGGCTGGACCCCACAGTGCCCATCGAAGATACGATCGGCGCCATCGCACAGATGGTGGAGGCCGGCTACGTCCGTCACATCGGCCTCTCGGAAGTGGGGCCCGAAACCATCCGGCGGGCCGCCGCCGTGCATCCGATTGCGGACGTGCAGATTGAATACTCGCTGGTCAGCCGCGGTCCTGAGGCGAAAATCTTTCCCGTGCTTGCTGAGCTGGGTATCGGAGCAACGACCTATGGGACGTTGTCGCGGGGGTTGCTGTCGAACTCGCAGCCAGCCGCGGCCGAAGACTTTCGCGCCTGGCTGCCGCGGTTCAAGGGAGACAATCTGGCGAGGAATCAGCAGCTTGTGGCACGACTCAAGGAGATTGCCGGCGGCAAAGGCATTACGCAGGTGCAGTTGGCCATCGCCTGGGCGCTCGCCAAGAGCCGCTCGATCGTGCCGGTGATTGGAGCGCGTACACGGGCGCAACTGGCCGAGAGCCTGGCCGCGCTCGAAGTAAAACTTTCCGCGGAGGAAATTGTGGAGATTGAAGCGGCGGTTCCGGCTGAAGCCGTGGCTGGGACCCGCTACGACGCGATGCAGATGCGGGACCTTGACAGCGAAAAATAGCCAGGACACAGAGCCGATGACGGAAAGAATCGCGATTGTGAGGACGGACATCACGACGCTGGCCGTGGATGCGATTGTCAACGCCGCAAACAGGTCGCTCCTCGGCGGCGGAGGTGTTGACGGGGCAATCCATCGCGCAGCCGGCCCGGAGCTTCTCAACGAGTGCCGTCTGCTCGGCGGCTGTGAAACCGGCCAGGCAAAACTCACAAAAGGCTATCATCTTCCCGCCAGATATGTTATTCACACCGTCGGCCCGGTATGGAACGGTGGAGAGAACGGAGAGCCGGAGTTACTCGCCAGTTGCTATGTTTCCTGTTTTGACGTTGCACGGAAGCATGGCTTGCGAAGTCTTGCCTTCCCGGCCATCAGTTGCGGCGTCTACCGATTCCCTGTCGATTTAGCTGTCGAGATTGCCATGCGCGAAACCATCACGCAACTGAGCGGAAGCGACGCAATTGAAAAGGTGATCTTCGCGTGTTTCGATCCATCGGTCTATGCGTCTTATCGGCGGTCCGTGGGACAGCTTCAGCAAGCGAACATCGATCTTACTTGAGAAAATCCTCGGGAAGATCCTGCTTCCAATTGCGGAAAGCATCCTCCATGCTGTATTTCCATTGATAACCAAGTTCTCGCAGACGCCTTGGATCGGCATACGTCGACCGGAACATTTTGCGCACTCTCACCGGGCTCACCGGTTGCTTGATGCGAAAAGTCTTGGCAACGCCATCGATAACATAGGATGCGCCGAGCAACAGGAACCGTGGAACCGTAAGCGGAACGCCCCGGATCCCGGCGACCTTCCGGATGGTCTCGACATATGTCTCCATGGTGGCAGGCGGGTTCAGGGAAAAGTTGAGTAGTGTATTGGCTTCGCCGCTCGTATCCTGATACTTAAGCCCGAACTGGATGACCGAGCACAATTCCTTCACATACCCTCCGGCCTTGCGGGTCTGCTTGTTGCCCAGGTAAACGAAGTATCCTTTGACGACGCTCCTTATCAAGCGAGTTACATTGCCCATTTCTCCGGGGCCAAACACGACTCCCGGACGAAGGATGAGAAGCTTTCTCTCCGGGCTTGCTGTCTGCCAGGCGGAATGGATGGTCTCCGCGACAAGTTTTGAGCTTCCATAAGGAGTTTCAGGAACCGGAAGAGAAGTTTCGTCTCTCGGCTCCTCGGATATCCCGTAGGGCGCGATACTGCTGGTAAATACCATCCTTGGACATTCCGCGGCGGCAGCATACGCGCAGACATTCCGCGCTCCGTAAATATTGGTTTCAAAATACTCGGCAGGCCGATGACCGGGCTCTCTGTGAACGGCGGCAAGATTGAATACGACATCCGCGTGAGCCGGAAAGAGCGATGCCGGAATGGGTTTACGCACATCCCATTGGATAAACTCGACCTTCCCGGATTGCAGGCCTTCTTGCAGCGCAGCGGTGTAAGGCTCATTCCGCGGCGGCAACATGTCCACCAGGGTAATTTTATCTGCAAGACTCTCGCGCAACAGATGCTGGGTCAGATGAGTTCCAATAAAGCCCGTCCCGCCAAACAGGATAGCTCGACCCACAGTTTCCATTCTTCTCCAACTCCGGGTAGATCCGGCGGCGCCCTGCTCACGGATCGATTAGACGGCAGATCCATTCGGCTTTCGACCAGTCCGGGCCCCGCGGCGCGGCCGAACCTCCCGATCAATATACCAGCAATCGTACGACAGGTAACGTGCTCCTCAATGAAGGAAGCCCGTTGCGCAACCCCAAGGACTGACCGCACCAGTAGAACTATCCGCATTGAATCAAAGGTTCACGCAGGGGCAGTTAGCCCGCCCCTGTTCTCACGAAGCGTCAGAAGTTCAATGTAATTGCCGCCGTAAGCGCACGCGGAGTTACATAGTGCGTGCCGCTGAAGGTAGAGAGGAAGTTATACAGAGCGTACTTGTCGGCAACGTTGATGGCCGTCAGGTCAAGGTTCACTTTGTAGCGATCGCCATGAAAGATGTTTTCTTTGCCGAGCGACGCGTCGAAGAGATCGCGAGGCTGGATGCGGGGCGGGTTATGGTCGTTGTCCCCGGTGCCGGGGGCGGGAATTTTTATCAGGTTCGAGGTGAATTCCGAGGCCGGGCAGACCGCGGGCAGCGGATTCGTGGGCGTGGCCTTGACTCCGTTGCATGCGAATCCAGCTTGAAATTCTTCGTCCGCAGTCAGGGGAAAGTATACATTCGCTCCAGTTACGGAGTTAATGGAGGGCGGTATGTTGTTGTCCACCATCGCCACGCCAGGCTGGCCATTCAGCGTTGTTGAACTGTTCGCGCAGGCAGTGTTTGGGTCGGTAAGGCTATAGCAAGGTGTTGACCCGGCCACCAGACCGCTGTCGTAGCGCCAGTTGAAGCCGCCCCACAAGCCGTTCAGCACCTTGCCGCGCGAGAACGTGTACTGGATGTGCGTGGTCTGGTTGAACTTCTCGTCATGGTCGATGCGGAAAGGCAAACCGGTATGGCCCACGGTGGCGCCTGCTCCGGCTACCTGCGGCGGATAGAAGCGAGCCGCAACCGAAGACATGATGACGTATGCGCTGACGTTGTGGTATTGAGGTACTTCCACATGCAGCGCATAGCCGGGAATCTTTGAGCTATGCCAGTCAATCGGGAAGGTAATGGGCGTGTTGCCCAACACGCTGAAGTCGAAGGCGTTGTGGGTGTACTTCCAGATATACTCGCCGCTGACGACAACGCGCTTGCCTAAGGCCTGTTGTAATCCCGCATGAAACTCGTTGCGAAAGCCCGGGTCGAGCGTTCCCGATACGCCGGAAGTGCACGCGAGCAGCGGGGCCAGTACAGCATTCGAGCACCCGGTACTGGAGAGCACGAGATTCTCGTTGAACGGCGTTTCCAGCGTGCGCGCGTAGGAAATGCGGAGGACAGTCGAGGACGGCTTGATGTTGTATGCGACGCCCAAGCGAGGCTGCGTCTGGTTGGCATCGGTTAGGCCGTTGTAAACGTCCTCGCGCAATCCCAGATTGAAGAGCCAGTTACCGGCCTTGATCTGGTCTTCAATGAACAGGCCCAGTTCCTTGATGTCGGTATGGCCTGTGAGGTTGTAAAAGACGCCACCGCGGGTAAGATCGTAGGGCGCAAGCACCGGGAGATAGGCAGGATTCACGCCGATCGCGCACTGGGAGGGATTGGAGTAGCCCGGCAAGGGATTGCCGCCGGCGTCGATGCAGGGTGCGCTAAATGTATAGGTAGAGTCGACGATGCCCAAGCTGTCATTCTCGTTCAGGAAGGTCTGGCCATACTGCGCGCCTGCCTTGAACGTATGGATTCCTTTGGAGTAAGAGAAATCCGAGTGGACCGCGGAATTGGTGAGGGTGCGGTTCTGGGAGATCGAGGACGTTTGCAGGTTGGGAGGTCCCAAGTCGGCCAGGGGATTGCCGCTGGGATAGTAGTTATAGTCGTCCCTGCGGACAAAAGCGCCCAGATTGAAGACCGAGTTATCGCCGATGATCCGGGTGTACGTCGGTGAGATATTGATCGTCCCGATCTTGGAGTGCTGGTCGGTGTTGCCCACATTGGCGAAGACGGGGCTGGCACTCGTACCGCCGCTGACCACGTTCTGTACATTCAGGTTGTCGTAAGAGTTGGGCGTCTGGAACCAGGAGCGGCTGTAGTTCACATCCAGGTGAATCGAGTCGACCGAGGTAAAGTTGTAGTCCACGCGATCAAAGACATTCTGCTCGTTGCCTTTGTCGTGGAAGACTTGAAACTCAGGGGGATCAAGAAACCGCCCGGAGTTCAGGCCGTCCGCTTCGGCAAAATTACCCCATTTTTTGCCGCCATAGGCTAGGTCGAAGCCGGCTGTAGCAGAGCCGAAGGCACCATAAGAGCTGTTGATACTGCCCGTGGGTTTGGTGACGCCTTGCCCGGAGCGAGTGGTGGCCACAATGACCAGGCTGGTCTTGCCGCCGTACTCGGCAGGCGGCGCGCCGGAGATGACCTCAATGGACTGAATCGAGTTGGACGGGATCTGGTTGGAAAAAACCTTGCTCTGCTGGTCGGTGATCGACTGGCCGTCCACCGAGAACGAATTGGAGGCGTGGTCGCCGAGGCCGTGGAAGAGGCCGTTCGAGTCGGCCGCCACGCCCGGAGTGGATTCCGTGACCAGGGAACTGAGGGAAGAGGACTCACTCTCCAGCGGCACCTTGGTAAACAGATCGCGGTCCACGTCGGTGTGGAAGGTCGGGTCAGTCTCAACCAGATCACCTGAGGCCTCCACAGTAACGGTTTGGCTGGCGCCGGCGATTTGCAGCACTAATTTAAGGCTGATTCCAACCACTGAGCGGATTTCGATATTCCGGTTCAACGAGGCAAAGCCGTCGGCCGAGACCGCTATCCGGTAAGGGTTGAAGGGGACGTTGTCGAACGCAAACTGGCCGGTGGCGTCGGTGGAGACGGTTCGGTCAAGGCCGCTGCTTACATTGGTCAGGTGCACCGTGGCGCCAGGAATCACGGCGCCGGTGGGATCCGTGACCGTTCCGCGGACAGCGCCGGCGTTGCCGCTTTGCGCAGGTGCGGAAAGCGCCGCAAAGAACAGCACGAGGGCGGGAAGAATGCGAAGAATTGCGCCGCGAGTGGACGGCATAAGAAGGCTCCTTAGAAATGGCTGTGGGATGCGAGAAGTAAGCCACGGTGTAAAGAGCCGCGGCATCCTTTGTGCATTGGGGGCTGCTTTCCGTCGGCGAGTCCGCCTGTGAAAATGCATCCGAAACCTGCTGCCGGAAGGGGCAACGAGAAGCGGAAATCAGGCAGGAACGCGAAACATCGGAAAGGCTGCCCTAGCAGCCGGCGGGAGGAGGGCGTGTAAAGAGCTTGGGATGCCAGTGACGGACGATCGTCCGCGGCTCAAAAACCGGGGCGGAGGACTGGATCTGGACCAGCACGACCACGGCCGCGGTAACCGCGACGGGCGCAGCCGTGTGCATCACAATACACAGCGGGCAGTGGTCGGCGTCGCTGTCAAGCGAGTGGATGTGCGCCACCTGGACCACGGCCAGCAGCGCCAGCAGAACAACACACAGCGCGATCACTGTCGGCAAAGCGCCTGGCTCTGCGCGACGTTCCCCGCGGCGATGTGCCCAAAATCCGGTCAACAAACAACCCCTGCCTTAAGGATACACAAATTTGGATGCAAAAGAATTGGCCGGGGTTACGGGCTGAAGGTGGTTTTTGCGCCATTGGGAGGGCCAACGCGTCCTCATCCCGTTCGTCTAAACTGTGTGCGGACCAGGCGGATGAACCAATTTCCTCATTTGCGGCGCTTTCTGACGTGCTTGCTTGCGATCGTGCTGCTGGCGGCGACGGACGCGGCGGCGCAGAATCAGACGCCTCTTCCACTGAAGCCTGACGTCCCCGGCATGGCCACTAACCATCGCCTGATCTTGAAGGACGGGACCTACCAGTTGGTGCGCCGATACGAAATTGTGGGCGACAGGGTGCGCTATATCTCCCTGGAGCGCGGCGGCGACTGGGAGGAGTTGCCGGTGGACCTGGTGGACTGGGAAGCCACGCGCAAATGGGAGCGAGACCACGCCGCTTCGGTGGAAGGGGCCTCGCCGGCCATGAAAGAGGCCGCGGACATCGACAAGGAAGAAGCCGCGGAGCGCGACGCGCAAAAGGCGCGCATGCCCGAGGTGGCCAAGGGGCTGGAGTTGCCCGATGAAGACGGGGTGTTTGCGCTGGACACCTATGAGGGCACGCCGGAGCTGGTGGAACTATTGCCCACGGAGCTGAATGCGAATACGAAGACCAAACACGGGCTGAGCACGCTGAACCCCATGGCCGGCGCCAATGCCAACCTGGAACTGGAAGGCGCGCACGCCAAGATTCACCTGCATGTGAACGATCCGGCAATCTATCTGTCGCTGAACGCGCGGGACGATGCCGAGGAAGTCCTCTCCCATGCCATGACGGTAAAGACAGGCGGCGCAAAGGACGTGGCCAGCCGCAAACATGGCGCACATTCGGCCACGTCGGGGTTTGCCATTGTGCGCGTGGACGAGCGCCGGGCGGTGCGCATCGTGGGCGCCATCCACATGAGCGTAACCGGCACGGTGACCCAGAACGAGGACGTGATTCCAGCCAAAGTGGAGGTGCTGCCGGGCAAACACTGGCTGCGCATCCAGGCGCAACAGAAGCTGACCATCGGCGAGTATGCCCTGGTGGAGATTCTCTCCGCTTCGGATATCAACCAGTCGGTGTGGGACTTTCGCGTGGACCCGCAATTGGGAGATAACGTGGGATCGATCGGGCCGATCTTCAAGTAGCGCGCCAGCAAGCCACAGTTTCACAGAACCACAATTCAAGTGTATCCGCAAATTTTAACGCATTAACTTGTTGATTACAATACATTTAATGATGCGTCCGCAGTTTCACAATCAAAAAACAACATTTGTAGGGGGGGTAGGGGGGGGTAGGGGGTAGGTTCCCCGGCCGAAGAGGGGCTTTGCGCACTTCTCATCTATTTGCCAGTGTGCGCCAATGGAGGGTAATTCTGCGCAAAATGGGTTGGAGGGGTGCGATCCCGCCCAGGTCTGCGATTCCGGACCCGGGCACCCTTCGGCTTGTTCGAGTTAAGATTTTGGGACGTGGACCACGCGCCAGGAGGTTTGCGCCCTCCCACCCTTGCCGCGATAAGACTGCGTCAAGGATGGGGCACCTGTGATTTTTCAAGAGGTTGTCCATTCGATCAGGACCGGAGAAGCTG
>CAZNAW010000083.1:0-7864 GCA_964571165.1 uncultured Occallatibacter sp.
ACCAGGAAAGCTGCATCCCGATGCCCACCGAACAGCTGTTTACCGGCAAAGAACGAGATACCGAATCAGGCAATGACTACTTCGAGGCCAGGTACTACAGCAGCAGCATGGGCCGGTTCATGTCGCCCGATTGGGCGGCGAAAGCGGAGCCTGTTCCCTATGCGAATCTGGAAGATCCCCAGAGCTTGAATCTGTACGCCTATGCAGGGAACAATCCCTTGGCCAGGGCCGATGCAGACGGTCACTTTTGGGAGGAAATGGCCAATCTCTGGAAGTGGGGCCATTACGTCAACAACGCCGGACTTGATGCTGCGTTGCAGAAAGAGGCGGATGCCGATCGAAAGGAGATGGCCGGGTGGAAAGGCTTCACCATCAATGGCAAATCACCTGCGGAAGCTGCCAAGGGTAGCAACCAGGAAGTTATTCTGGCAGACCGAGCGGGGTTTGAATACATGTCGAGTGCCGCCATGGGCAGCAAACAAATGATTGGCGGTTTTTTGGTCATGGGGATTGTAGACCCTGCTGCTGGCGCTGAAGAAGCAGTTGCTTCTGGATCGAGGGCAATAGGACTTGGTATTACAGGAACTAAAGCTGCAACGACAGTTGCTGAGAGATTGGCAATCGAAGCTGCCGAATCGAATCCAGCAGCAGGTAAGGTGCTGCAAACAACCCTTAAGGATGCAAGATGGCCAGCGTCTCAGGGCTGGGTGAAAATGGAAAGCAGATCGCCCGGTGGAGTCGTGGTTCATTGGGTAAGAAACACGATTACCGGCGAAGCCGCCGACTTCAAGCTGAAGTAGGACTCATGAAGGCAGAATGTGTCATCACCAACGGTGCCCTGTTGCCCACGCATTACAGCGCGCTAGGCTATACAGCGGAAACTGTCATTGCTCTCAAAGTTGGGCAGGTTTACGAGGTTTACGGAACCTCAGTCTGGCGCTCAATCGTGTCTTTCCTAGTGATGGATGGAGATGAAATTCCGAGTTGGTATCCGGCAGAAGTTTTCAAAGTAGTAGATGACACGGTTCCCGACAACTGGTTTTTCAAATACTATCCCGACAACGAATTCGGAGTTCAGGCTGTCTGGGGTCCAGAGCGTTTGGTTAAGGAAGATGGATTTTATGATGCGTTGAATGATCGTGACCCATCTGCCCTTCATCGCTTTCGAATGGAGTTGTGTCGTTAATGTCAACGCAGCAAGCCGTCCTCCGGGGCGGCTTTGCTGTCTGTGGCAGCCTTGGAATCCTCGTCCCGTCCAGCCTCCCGAAGAGCACGGTGCTTTGCACCGGGAGTATAGGGACACGTCACCCCGCGCGGGTTGCTGCGAAGTTGCTGAAGGTTACTGCGGCGGGAACCTGGGAGGGGGAGAGAATTCGAGTTCGGGGAGCTGGCAGCCGGTCTACAGCTACTATCCGACCTACGACGTGGACAGCAATGTCACCAGCTACAATGACTCTGTGATGGGCTGCTGGAACTACGACACCTTCGGCAACCACACGTCGCAATCGATGTCCACCACGGCTTGCGCCTCCATCTCTTCCCACTCCCACTAAGTTGCGGACTCACTGAATCCCATGGAGCGGGTACGAGCTTGGTGCTTCCTTCTGCTACAGCATTTTAGGTCTACACCAATTCCGAAAATGTTATAGCCTTTGCCCATGACGGAAACCCTCACCACCGCCCGTCTCCAACTTCGGCGCTGGCGCCCCTCTGACCGTCAGCCTTTCCAAGCCCTCAACGCCGACCCCCGCGTCATGGAATTCATGCCCGTCCCGCTCACCCCGCAGGAGTCCAACGACTTCATCGCCCGCATCGAGCAGCACTTCGCCCATCATGGCTTCGGCCTCTACGCCGCCGAGCTCATCGAGCAAAAAACCTTCCTCGGCTATATCGGCCTCAACATTCCCACCTTTGAAGTCCCCTTCATGTACGCATCGGGGTCCCCACGGACAGGTCCTCGTCCGTGGGGAGTAGTAGAAATCGGTTGGCGCCTGTCAGCGGATTACTGGGGCCAGGGCCTGGCTACCGAAGGTGCTCGTGCCGTGGTCCGCCACGCCTTCCAGACCCTCCAGCTCCCCAGCCTTGTTTCCTTCACTGTTCCCCAAAACACGCGTTCCCGTCGCGTCATGGAAAACATCGGCATGGTGCGAGACGAAACCGGAGACTTCGACCATCCGAACCTGCCCGTAGGTCACCCTCTGCGCCGTCACGTTCTCTACCGCCTCACAGCCCCGTCTCTGGTCTCGGTTCCCTGATCCCCGTTCCCTGCATCCCCACCACCGCATCTGCCACCAGCGCCGCCTCCACCGCCGGCCGCGCCTGGTGTACCCGAACCACCGACGCTCCGTGCAGAATGGCCGCCACCAGCGCCGCCACACTGGCCGTTTCGCGAGCCGCCACCGGCGCATCCTGCCTTCCGTGCAGAGACGCTAACGCCCTGCCCAGGAATGACTTGCGGCTTACCCCCGCCAGCAGCGGCCATCCCAGCTCCAGCAGCGCCTCCTGCCGCGCCAACAAGGCGAAATTCTCGTCGAACCGCTTCCCAAACCCGTACCCTGGGTCCAGCACAATCGCCTCCGGCGCAATCCCCGCTTCGGCAGCCCTGTCCAGGCTCGCTTCCAGCCCCATCCGCACCGTTGCAAGTAGTTCATTCGGATCGAGTTCAGTCTGCGTCCGCCACTCTTCCGGCCGTCCTCGCGTGTGCGTCAGCACCACCCCGCATCCGGCTTCCGAGCACACCGCGGCCAGTCCAAAATCCCAGAAAAACCCGCTCACATCGTTCACAATCTCCGCCCCAGCCGCGCACGCAGCCCGCGCCGTCTCCGCTTTGTAAGTATCCACAGAAAGAATGGCTTCCGGTCGCACGGCAAGGATCCCTTCGAGTACCGGCAGCAGCCGGTTCTGCTCCTCTTCAGCGCTTACCGCCGGTCCCAGCCCGGAACCGGCCAGACCATCTGGACTACCCGCCCGCGACCCCGGCCGGGTGCTCTCCGCGCCCAGATCAAGCAAATCCGCGCCGTCGTCCAACAGCCTGATTCCATGCGCGATAGCCGCCTCGGAATCGAAATACCGCCCGCCGTCGCTGAATGAATCCGGCGTAATGTTCACAATGCCCATAATGAGCGTCCGCCGCCCCAGTTCCAGTGTCCGGCTGCGCAGCTTCCATGCCCTGATCGTTCGCTTAATTGCATTTGTTTCTGTCACTTCACCCTCATCCGGCACACCCGGTGCCCATGGGCCAAAACCCCTCAGCCTCTTCTCCCTGAATGGTACGCTGCCCTGTTAAACTGCCTCCATGAAGGCCTTTCCGCGAATTCTGGCGCTTCTCCTGGCAACCGCTCTCCTCCCTGCCAGTTTCCACTCCCAAGCTCGCAAGCACACCGCCGGACCCCCCACCCACACCGCCACACCCAATGGCCAACTCGCTGACCGGATTCAAGGCATCCTCTCTGATCCCGCGCTGAGTCATGCCACGTTTGGCATCAGCGTAACCGCCTTGGACGGCCAATCCATCTACGGCTTGAACGAAGGCCGCCTCTTTATCCCCGCCTCCAACGTCAAGCTCGCCACCACCGCTGCTGCCTTTGCCCTCTTGCCCGTAAACACACTCACCTGGACCACCAATGTGGTAGCCGGCGGCGAAATCGACAGCCAGGGCGTGCTCCATGGCGACCTGATCCTCCTGGGTGCGGGCGATCCCACCCTCAGCCCGCGCCGCTACCCCTATCGCTCGCCGGCCCTGGCAGCCGCAACTCCTTCCGCTGCTCCATCCGCGGCCACCGAGCCGGAGAAGCCCCCGCGCGCCATGGAAGTGCTGGAGCTGTTGGCAGAACAAGTCGAGCAGGCTGGTGTGCGCACTGTGGAAGGCAGCGTCGTCGGCGATGACAGCTTCTTCCTCGATGAGCCCTATGGCCAGTCCTGGGCTTGGGACGATCTGCAATGGAGCGATGGCGTTCCCGTCTCCGCGCTCAGCTTCAATGAAAACACCGTGGAACTGGCCGTCGCGCCTGATCCTGAGAAACCCGGCGCGACTGTCGCCAATTGGACGCCGGACGTGGACTTCTACACCGTGGACAACTCCATGACGCCCGCGCCCACTGGCGAGGCTGCTCATCCAGGTCTCGACCGCCGGCCCGGCAGCAGGCTGGTGCGCTCCTGGGGCACGGTGCCCGCCAGCGGCTTCCATGCCGCCCTGGCCGTGGAAGACCCGGCGGAGTTCACCGCCGCAGCCTTCAACCAGGCTCTCCGGAGCCGTGGCGTCAAGGTGGCCGCCGGGCCCGCATCGCGCCACAAGTACCCAATTGGAACGGGGGATTTTGCCGGCGAGCGCGCCCAGCCGCTCAATCTGGCCCCCGCCAGCTTGCCCTCGATCGCCGCCCCCACTGAGGGCCGCAAGGTCCTGGCAACGCACACCTCTGTCCCGGTGATCCAGGACATCGTGATAACCAACAAGATCAGCCAGAACCTCCACGCCGAATTGCTCTTGCGTCTTCTCGGCAAGGTCCTTGGGGCAGACGGCAGCTTCGAGCAAGGCACACGCGTGGTCCGCCAGTTTCTCGCCAACGCCGGTGTGAGCGATGGAGACTTTTTCCTCTACGACGGCTCGGGCATGAGCCTGAATGACCGCATCGCCCCGCGTGCCTGCACACAACTGTTGGCATTCGCCTCCCGGCAGCCCTGGGGAACTGCCTGGCACGATACGCTGCCCGTGGCCGGCGTGGACGGCACCCTGGCCGGGCGCTTCAAAGACTCCCCCTTGAAAGGCCGCCTGTGGGCCAAAACCGGCACTCACAGCGAAGCCAACGCCCTCTCCGGCTATCTCACCGCGGCCAGCGGAAAAACACTGGCGTTTTCAATCCTTGTGAACGGCCACCGTCCGGGCAGTGAAGCCGAGCTTCACGCCATTGACCGCATTGCGGAAGCAATAGCCGCGGCAGAGTAAGCCTGTATGATCGAAGCCAGATGCGCACTCGTTTCCTTGCTTATTCTCTTGTCTGCTTGAGCTGTGTGATTGGCCTCGTGGCCGCGCTGTCCGGTTGCCGTTCGCTGCCGGCTTCCAAGCCCGAGGCGCTGTGGACGATGGAGGAGGGAAGAGGGGCCCAGGTGTTCCACCAGAAGTGTGCCCGGTGCCACTATCCCACCACCACGCATGCGCTGCATGGACCCGGATTGCAGGCGCTCACCAAAGTGAAGGCCATGCCCTCAGGCGCGCCGCCCACTGACGAGCGCTTGACGCAGGTAATCCTCCACGGTCGGCAAATGATGCCCGCCACGCAACTCACCGACGACCAGCTTTCTGACCTGTTGGCCTATCTGCACACACTATGACCAGCGAAGACAAAAAGGACGAATCACCGCCGCCGCGGCAAGAGTTGCTTCCGTTGCCCGGTCTGGCGGCCATCAGCCTTTACCTGCTGGTGCTTGCCGGAGTCATCGTATTCGGCGTCGTCAGCGGTCGCCATTATCCGCCGCTGTTTCTCGTCTTTTCGGCAGGCTTCATGGCCGCCAGCGCCGGGTTGCTGCGGCTCCAACGCTGGGCCTGGGCGCTGGCCCTGGCGGCGGTTCTATTGCTGGCCGTCTACAACCTGTGGATCTTCGCCAGTCTGCATCAGGCGCCCGCCTTGGTTCAAGGGCTGCTCAATCTCGTGTTCTTTCTCTACCTGGTGCGGACCGAGGTGCGCGTCCGGCTGCGGTAGGCGGTTGCCAGATTCCAGCGCGAACCCGTTTGTGGCCACGGTAAGACAGTAAGACGCTGTACCGCGCGAGTCTTGGACCCAAAATCGCCGTGTCTTACGTTGTCTTACAGGCGACGGACAGGCGTCTAACGGGCTCAAGCCAAATGTACGACATGTGCTTGCCGAAACCGGGCGCCTGGCTGACGGCCGTCCCCCAGCGAAATCGCTTCCGATCAGTCCATTCCCAAATCCAAAGGCCCCACCGAATTTCGTCCCGCACAATTGCCGGTTTCCGCTGCCGGTACAATGAATGCGTGACGGAATTAGTACAGATTGAACCGGCCCGCAAGCCTCTGGCGCCCAAACCCGAGTGGCTCAAGGCGCGTGCCCCGGTGGGCGAAAACTATCACTCGCTCAAGCATCTGGCGCGGTCGCTGGGCCTCAACACCGTGTGCGAGAGCGCGCACTGCCCCAACATCGGCGAGTGCTGGCATCACAAAACCGCAACCTTCATGATGCTGGGCAACCTGTGCACGCGCCGCTGCGGCTTTTGTGCCGTGCCCAAAGGCCGTCCCGCCCCCATCGATTTTGATGAGCCGCGCCGCGTGGCCGAGGCCGTGGCTGCGTTGAGGCTGGAGTACGCCGTCATCACCAGCGTGAACCGGGACGACGACCTGTTGGGCGGAGCGCGCGCCTTCGCGCTGGTCATCGAGGAGATTCGCCGCCAGGCTCCCGGCTGCCGGGTCGAGGTGCTCATCCCCGACTTCCAGGGCAACCCTGAGGCCATCCGTACTGTTGTGGAAGCCCGGCCCGAGGTGCTGAACCACAACACTGAGTCGGTGCCGCGGCTTTACCGCGTGGTGCGCTCGGGCGCCCGCTATGAGCGCTCCCTTGAGTTGCTGCGCTATTCCAAAGAGCTGCGGCCCACAGGGCTCACCAAGTCCGGCGTCATGGTGGGCTTGGGCGAGGAGACGGTCGAGCTGCTCCAGGTCTTCCGCGACCTGGCCGCCGTCCATTGCGACATTCTCACCATCGGGCAATATCTGCGCCCTTCGCGCGACCACCTGCCCATGGCCCGGCTCTACACCCCGCGCGAGTTTGCCGAGCTCAAGACCGAGGCGCTCAGGATGGGCTTCCGCCACGTCGAGTCCGGCCCGTTGGTGCGGTCAAGCTATCACGCGCATGAGCAGGCGGCATCCACGGGGCTCGCGGTCGCGGTGTAGCCCTGCCACCACCCAGCCCAAGGCGCTTCGTGCCGCGACAGCGGATCTGTTTGAAGGGTGCGGGCTTTAAGGGGTTGCGGAAATAGCGACCCGGAGGAAGGCGGGGGTTTCAAACCGCCCATGGATCCCCTGAGGTAAAGATTCTTCAAAACGACCGTCTACCCGTTCCGCCGATCGCATCTTCCCACGGCGGGAATTCGCTAATATAGTGTTTTGAATGGAGTGAGGACGAAAGATGGCAGCTTCGACAATGGCCGGTATCCCGGCGCTCAAAGAACTCTCCAGTGACCTGAAGCGGCGGATGGATCAGGCAGTGGCAACATTCCAGGCCAGCCTGGCCTCCACGCGCACGGGCCGCGCCAGCGTGCACATGCTCGATCAGGTGAAGGTGGAGTGCTACGGCACGCACATGCCCATCACTCAGCTTGCCCAGGTTTCCACGCCTGAGGCGCAGTTGATTCTGATCTCGCCCTACGACCCTTCGATCGTGAAGGAGATTGACAAGGCCCTTCGCACCTCCGATCTCGGCTTCAATCCGCAGACTGACGGCAAGGTCATCCGCGTCCCCGTTCCGCCCATGACCGAGGAGCGCCGCCGCGACGTAGTCAAGCATTTGAATAAAGTGCTCGAGGAGCATCGCACCGCCATCCGCAACGTCCGCCGCGACGGCAACGAAGCCCTCAAGAAACTGGCCAAGGATAAGAAGATCAGCGAGGACGAGGAGAAGCGCGCTCTTGAAGAAGTCCAGAAGATGACCGACGAAGAAATCCGCCGCATGGAAGAGCTTTCCCGCAAGAAGGAAATCGAAGTGATGCAGGTGTGACAACTGAGCCGGGCGGGTGACTCACCTCCGACTATCCATAAAAACTGGGTGCCCCTCGATAAGGTCGAGGGGCACCCCGCGTTTCTATGCCATCGCCTCGCGGGTCATCGGCTCAAAGTGCAACTGGTTCGACTTGCGGTCCA
>CAZNAW010000084.1:0-7850 GCA_964571165.1 uncultured Occallatibacter sp.
TTGGAGATCTTCACTTGCCTGGCGGTAAACTCCACTTCCATGGTCAGCCTCCGCTTCTGGTTGTTTGCAGTTCGGTCCTTTTGCCTGCAGAACTCCGGATTCTGCATCCGTCGTTTGTTTTCATCCACTTACGTATTACATCTGGTCATACCGTCCCTCAACCCCCGAATGTCGGATCACCAAACCGGCTATGAAATTCCGGGATTGAGAGAGGACAGTATATGCCGAGAGTCAACAAGTTGAAAGCTGCCAGGGGCAACGGCGGGCGGAAACTCTTCCCGGCGGCGATCAGGAACGGGCAGCGCCGCCTGGAATGGGCCATCGTGAATGGCGGTGAGCAGACCCAGCGAAGAGGTCTGCGCCCTGCAGTATCGGCGTGATAGCCGCCGGAACCGGCATACCGTCCCCGCGGCGATTGGCCCCTGGCGGGAAAGATTTAGTATGGGTGCTGCGCCCACGAAACACTGCACTCTAGCGGTTACCGCAAGCAGTCTTCAATGTTGCGTGCCGATGGCTCGGTCGGCGAGACAGCCAGAAGCGCTTGCTATCAGGAGAATGTCCAATGAAAACTTTCCCATCGCTTTTTGCTTGTTCTGTCGCCTTTTGCCTTGGCGTCGGCCCCGCCATCTCCCAGCAGAGAGCGCCTGCGACACCGCTCATCACCCACGACCCGTATTTCAGCATATGGTCTGCAACCGACAATCTCACTGACTCTGACACAACCCATTGGACGGGCAGCCCTCAACCCATCGCTGGTATCGCGCGCATCGACGGCAAGGCGTATCGCTTCATGGGGCGCAACCCCGAGGCCATCCCCGCAATGCGGCAAACCGGCAGCTCGATCATGCCTACGCACACTCGTTACGAGTTTCGCCAAAACGGCCTGACGCTGGAGCTATCTTTCTTCACGCCGGCTATCATGAGCGATCTCGATCTGCTTTCGCGTCCGGTCACGTACCTGACCTGGAGTGCTCAAGCCACCGATGGAGCGGCGCATCAGGTTTCGGTTCTCCTCGATGTTGACCCGGTGATCGCGGTCAACGATCGCAGCCAGCAGGTTATGTCATCCCGCAATCAGACTTCCTTGCTCAACGTCCTTTCTGTTGGATCGCGCGATCAGAACATTCTCAACCGCTCCGGCGACGATCTTCGCATCGACTGGGGTTACTTCCATCTCGCGGTTCCGAAGGATGAGGACTCGACCACGGCAATCACGCCCCATCCCGCCAAGTCCTTCACGGCTTTCGGTAAGCTCCCGGCGAGTGACTCGATAGACATGCCTCGACCTGCCGATTGGGCAAGCCCTCACCTCGCCGCTATCCTCGATTTCGGCTCAGTCGGCGCGCAGCCTGTTACGCGCCACCTCCTCGTTTCGTATACCGAGGGCTATGCCATCCAGTATCTGCAGCGGAACATGCGGCCCTACTGGCAGCGCAACAATATGCCCGTCGAGGAAATGCTCGATTCCGCCGAAAGGGAATACACCGCGCTTGATACCCGCGGTAAGACATTCGATGCGGAGCTGGCCGCCGATTTGACCAAAGCCGGCGGGGAACATTATGCGGCGATCGCGATCCTGGCATATCGCCAGGCCATAGCCGCTCACAAACTCGTAGCCGACGCCAATGGCGATCCGATGCTCTTTGCCAAGGAAAACTTTTCAAACGGCTGTATCGCCACGGTCGATGTACTTTACCCGTCAGCGCCATTGTTTCTGTTCTTCCAGCCCAGGCTGCTTGAGGCTCAACTGCTTCCTGTGCTCGAATACGCCTCCCTTGCCCGTTGGCGGTTCCCATTCTCCCCTCACGACCTCGGTCAATATCCGCTGGCCAATGGGCAGGTTTACGGTGGTGGAGAAAAGACCGAGGAGGATCAGATGCCAGTCGAGGAGAGCGGTAACATGCTCATCCTCGTCGACGCCCTGGCGCGGGCTGAGGGCAGCGCGCAGCTTGCGGAGCGCTATTGGCCGCAGCTTACGCAGTGGGCTCAATATTTGAGAGAGAAAGGGCTTGACCCGGAGAATCAACTAACTACCGATGACTTCGCCGGTCACGTTGCCCACAACGCCAATCTTTCTATCAAGGCGATCGATGCGCTGGCTGCCTATGCTGACCTCGCGCATCTGCTTCACCACGAAGACGTTGCGAAGGAATACACCATCATGGCAAAGACCATGGCGGGAAGGTGGGTCGATATGGCTGTTGAAGGGGACCACTACAAGCTTGCGTTCAACAGCCCCGGCACCTGGAGCCAGAAATATAACCTTGTGTGGGACCAGGTCCTTGATTACAACTTGTTCCCGAAGCGTGTCCGCGAAACCGAAGTAGCCTTTTACACGAAACATCTGAATCGCTACGGTCTCCCACTCGACAGCCGCGCTGACTACACCAAACTCGATTGGTCCATCTGGACTGCCACGCTCGCATCGACCCCGGAGCAGTTCAGCGCCATCATCGACCCCATTGATCGCTGGACAAATGAGACACCCACCCGTGTTCCTCTGACCGACTGGTATGACACTAAAACCGGAAAGCAGGTTGGCTTTCAAGCGCGCAGCGTGGTTGGCGGCGTCTTCATCAAGGCTCTGTCCGATAAGCAACTCACCGCCAAGTGGCGCGCTCAGGCTGCCCCGCACCAGTAGAGGCTGAGCGCCGGCTATGCGCGGAGAGAAAGCTACTGTCGGTCCCGCACTACCCGTCGCGGCGGCGGCGCTGGTGGGTGGAGGGAATATTCATGTCCTCACGGTATTTCGCCACGGTGCGGCGGGTGAGTTCGATCCCCTGCGCCTGGAGCAGGGCGGCAAGCCGGTCATCGGTCAGCGGATGGCTGGCGTCCTCCTCCTCGATAAGCTTGCGCACCTTGCGCTTGAGCACCAGCAACGGGGTGTCGGCGCCCTCCGGCCCGTTCGAGCCCTCTGAGAAGAAGAACCGCAGCTCCAGCACCCCCTGCGGAGTGTGCGCATATTTGTTGGCCACCGCGCGGCTCACCGTCGAGGGGTGAACTCCAATCTCTTCCGCCACTTCCTTGATCATCATCGGTCGCAGGCCCTCGACGCCCTGTTCGAGAAAGTCCTGCTGCCGCCGCACAATCACCTCGCAGGTACGCAGAATTGTACTTTTGCGCTGTGCGATGTTACGCATCAGTTGCAACGCGGAGCGGAACCGCTCCTTCACGTAGTCCTTGACCTCTTTTTCGGTGCCTTCTGAGGCCAGCATGCGACGGTATCGCTGGCTCAGGCGCAGACTGGGCAAGTCCTCCTCGTTCATTGAGACTGTCCACTCGCCGCCTCGCTTCGCAAACACGACGTCGGGTTCAATCAGCCGCGTTTGCTCGCGGTTGTAGAGGCGGCCTGGCCGGGGATCCAGGGTGCGAATGAACTCCACTCCGGCATGGGCCTCGGCGGGAGTGATATGCGCTGCCCGCGCCAGATCTTTCACATCCCTTTTTTGCAATAGTTGCAAGTGCCGGTCCACAATCAACGCCGCAATCTCCATGCTGCGGCGCCGTTCCTCCAGTTGTGCCTCGGCCTCGGCGCGAAAGCCGCGATGCGGATCCTCGTCCGGTTCGGCCGCATGTCGGGCATACACCTGGCTGAACTCGTTCTGCTGGGCCGCGATCTGGATCAGCAGGCACTCGCGAAGGTCACTGGCTCCCACTCCTGCGGGATCGAGACTCTGCACCAGGCCAATGGCGCGCCGCAGCAGCTCATGGGTCGCGTCTACCTCCGGAACGTGGCCGTTCTCCGGGGATTGGTCTTCGTGGGGCTCGTTTTCATGGGAAGGCTCTTCTGAGGAATCGCTGAAGGCCGCCGCCAGTTCGTCCTCGCTGGCAGCCAGGTAGCCGTCCTCGTCGAGATTGCCGATTACGAATTCGGCCGCCTCATGCAGGCCGGGCTCGAGGGTCAGTGCTCCCAACTGCCACGCCAGGTGATCGGACAAGGTCGTAGGCTGTGAGAGAAAGTATTCAAACGAGGGTTTTTCGCTCTCTTCAAACTCCGGCTGTGTGCGGTAGCCAGGGTCCAGATATTCCTGGAAGTACGATCCAAAGTCGATCTCTTCAAAGGAGTCCTTGGGCGGAGCCGGCGGTTCCTCGACGCCGCGCTCCAGCCGTTCCTCGCGACCCGCGACCTGATCCAGCATCGGAACCGATTCATCGATCTCCTCCAGGACGGGATTCTCCACCATCTCGGCATCGATCATCTCCTTCAATTCCAGCTTATTCAGTGCAAGAACGCTCACCATCTGCATCAGGCCCGGAGTCAGAACCTGGCGTTGCGAGACTTTCAAGCCTAATCTTGGCTGCAACATCGGCATAAAATGGGACTCGTTCCCGTTGGGACTCAATGTAAGTGTAATAGCACGAGAAAAGACTAAAGCTTAAATTGACCCACTTCAAGCCAATCTTCCCGGATTGGGCGGCGATCGATCAGGGAATCTCTGTGTGGAATCCTTTGCACCGCTCTACCGTTTCGGGGGATTGACAGAACCGACTCTCCCGCACCCTCCCATTTGCGCGCCTCATCCTGGAACCATGGACCGCTTGCCCTGGGTAGAGATCGCACCGGTGACAGCCGCCACGCCGATCGGACCGCTTCTTCTTTATACTAGCCTCCGTGGCATCCATCCTTCGCGCAGAATGGCCTTGGGCTGCCGATCCGTACGGCCATGTTCTCCACGCTTTACGGACGGCGCATCATTGCCTTATAAAGTTCAACTCTGGACTTGTTGATCCTGCCAATAATGTCTTGTTGCGCGAGCACGGTTTTCAGCGCCGCGAACAAACTCTTTGCAGCGGATAACCTCCGTGCCAAGCGCAACATAGAAGCCGGTCGTGCCACAGGGTGAGATGCGTTCTCGCACCCCGTGACCGGTGTCACGGCTCGGCGAAGGTCCAGCCTGTAGAAATTAAGTAGACAGGAAACCGAGCGGCTCAGCACAATCGCTCTGTATCTTGGGATTCCATTCAGGAGGAATCGTGCCAGCTTTCACACCTCCGCCGCTGCCAAGCGACGACAAACGTTGGAAGATCGTGAACGGCACCATGCGCAAGAATGGGTTTGCCCGCCACGCGCTCATTGAAACGCTCCACACCGTGCAGTCCTCATTCGGCTACCTGGACGACGATGCCATCCGTTTCGTAGCCCGTTCTCTGCGGGTGCCGCTCAGCCAGGCCTACGGGGTAGTGACGTTTTATCACCACTTCAGCCTCAAGCCGCCGGGCAAGCACACCATGACGATCTGCACCGGCACGGCCTGTTACATCAAGGGCACTGACAAGCTGGTGGCCGCGGCAGAAAAACGCCTGAGCATCCCGCAAGGCCAGACAACCAAAGACGGCAAGATCAGCCTCATGACCGCTCGCTGCGTGGGCGCATGCGGCCGCGCGCCGGTGGTGCTGACTGACGGCGAACTGGTGGGCCAGATGACCGGCGAGCAGATGCTGGATCAACTGGAAAGGTGGGCAGCGGAATGACCATCGAAGAGCTCGATCAAATTGCGGAATCCGTGCGTGCGGAGAATGCGAAATTCGACCACGAGATCAATGTCTGCATGGGTACCGGATGCCTCAGCCAGCACTCTGACAAACTGAAGGACGCGCTGATCAAAGCGGTCGAGACGCAAGGCAAGAACGCCTTCGTCCGCCGCACCGGCTGCATGGGATTGTGCGCCGCCGGTCCGCTGGTGCTTGTTGATCCGGAAGAGACACTCTATCAGCATGTGAACGCTTCCCACGCCGAAGAAATCGCCGCCAGCCTGGATAGCGAACCCGTAGCGGCCCTGCAGTGCGACCTGCGCGAGCACTTCGACCAGCAGGTTCATGTGGTGCTGGAAAACTCCGGCCACATCGATCCGGAAAAGATTGACGATTACATTGCCCGCGACGGCTATCAGGCGCTTGTAAAGGCGCTGACTGAAATGACGCCCAGCGAAGTGATCCACCAGATCACCGAGGCCGGTCTTCGGGGTCGCGGAGGTGGCGGCTATCCCACCGGCCTCAAGTGGGGCACGGTGGCCAAGGCTGTGGGCGACCTCAAATATGTTATCTGCAACGGCGACGAGGGCGACCCTGGCGCGTTCATGGATCGCAGCGTTCTCGAGAGCGACCCGCAACGCGTGCTCGAAGGCATGTCCATCGCGGCCTATGCGGTGGGCGCAAGCAAGGGCTACGTCTATGTTCGCGCCGAGTATCCGCTGGCAGTGGCCCGTCTAACCGCCTGCTTGCGCGATGCGCGACGCCGCGGCCTGCTTGGCAACAACATCTGCAACACGCCCTTCAATTTCGACGTTGAAATCCGCCTTGGCGCTGGTGCTTTTGTCTGCGGCGAGGAAACGGCGCTGATCGGCTCCATCGAAGGCAAGCGTGGAACGCCCAAGCCGAGGCCCCCGTATCCGGCGGTAAGCGGCTTGTGGGGCAAGCCTACGCTGATCAATAACGTTGAGACCTTTGCCAACGTTGCTCCCATCATTCGCAACGGTGGCAAGTGGTTTGCCAAGATGGGCACCGAAAAGAGCAAGGGAACCAAAGTGTTTGCCATCACCGGCAAAATCACGAACACCGGCCTGGTGGAAGTCCCCATGGGCATGAGCCTGCGGCAGATCATTGAAGGCATCGGTGGCGGCGTGCCAGATGGCCACACCTTCAAGGCGGTGCAAACCGGCGGTCCTTCCGGCGGCTGCATCCCCAATGAACTCCTTGACCTGCAGGTCAGCTATGAATCGCTGATCCAGGCCGGCTCCATGATGGGCTCAGGCGGCATGATCGTCATGGACGATACGTCCTGCATGGTCAACGTAGCCCGCTTCTTCGTCGAGTTCTGCATGACCGAATCCTGCGGCAAGTGCATTCCCTGCCGCGCCGGCACGGCGCAGATGTTCACGCTACTCACTCGCATCTGCGAAGGCAAAGGAACCATGGCCGACCTTGACCTGCTGGTCGACCTCTGCGGCACAATCAAGGAAGCCAGCCTCTGCGGGCTGGGAATGACCTCGCCGAATCCGGTGCTGAGCACGCTGCGGTACTTCAAGCACGAGTACATCGAGCACATCGTGCACAAGCGCTGTCCCGCCGGTGTCTGCAATATTGAAGCTCCTGCGCCCTTAGCTGATTCAGGAAAGGTGTTGGCATGACTACCACCGTCGACGTCAAGACACTCGTAATCGATGGCCAGAACGTAAGCGCCCGCGCCGGCCAGACCATCCTGGAAGTTGCGCGGGAAAACAACATCGACATCCCCACCCTCTGTCATCTGGATGGCCTGAGCGATGTAGGCGCCTGCCGCCTTTGCCTGGTGGAGATCAAGGGCCTCAATAAGCTGTTGCCCGCCTGTGTGGCCACCGTCGAGGAAGGCATGGAAGTCAGCACTTCCACTGAGCGCCTCAAGAAGCACCGCCGCACCATCCTTGAGCTGCTCTTTGCCGAGCGCAACCACATTTGCTCGGTCTGCGTGGCCAACGGCCACTGCGAGCTGCAGGCGCTTGGTCAGGAGCAGGGCGTCACCCATGTTCGGCTGCCTTACCGCAACCCCGAACTGAGTGTCGACGCCTCGCACGAGCGGTTTACCGCCGACCACAACCGCTGCATCCTGTGCACGCGGTGCGTACGCGTCTGCGCTGAGATCGAAGGCGCACACGTGTGGGATGTGATGGGCCGCGGCATCGACTCGCTGATCATCTCCGATCTGCACGAGGACTGGGGAAGCTCCAGTTGCACTCGCTGCGGCAAGTGCGTGCAGGTTTGCCCCACCGGAGCCCTTTTCGAAAAAGGCAAAGTCGGTTCCGATCATCCCAAGCACCCGGATTTTCTGCCTTACCTGAACCTCATGAGGGAAGCGCAATGAGCAAACTGAAACT
>CAZNAW010000085.1:0-7549 GCA_964571165.1 uncultured Occallatibacter sp.
CGCTTGAGGCGCATCTCCATATCCAGCTTGCCGCCTTCCGAGAGGGTGGCAATATACACGTTCCTGTCCAGAATCTCCACGTCGCCATCGGCTTCGATCATGCCGGAGGTGACCACGCCGGGCTGGTCGGCGCGCAGATACAGCGCCTTGGGACCGTCGCCCGCGAGCTTGAAGGGAACCTGCTTGAGGTTCAGGATGATGTCGGTGGCATCCTCGACCACGCCGCTGATGGACTGGAACTCGTGGAGCACGCCCTCGATGCGAATCGCGGTGACCGCGGCGCCCTCGATGGAACTGAGCAGGGTGCGGCGCAGGGCGTTGCCAATCGTGGTGCCAAATCCGCGCTCAAAGGGCTGAGCACTGAACTTGCCGAATTTGTCGGTGAGCGTCTCGGCATCCACTGCCAGGCGCTTCGGTTTTTGAAATCCTCTCCAAAGCATATGTGTCTCTCGTTTCCCGCGCGGCGGATGCGTCGCGATGCATTTTGCGGCGGCCGCGCAAGTTCTCCTTCTTGTTGAGTTGTCAGAGGCCAGAGACCAGAGATCAGCTTCATCCTGCAAATGCTGACCGCCGTGCTCCAACCCCCGCTTGGTGCTTGAAACCCCTCAGTTCGCAGCGATCAAACTCAGTTCTAGGCCGATGCGGTTCGAATCGCATCGGCCCAAGCCTGATCTCTGACCCTTGATCTCTACTTGCTGTACAGTTCGACGATGAGCTGCTCGTTGATCGGCAAGTTCACATCCTTGCGCCTTGGCAGAGAGAGCACGCGGCCGGTCAGGGTCTCGAAGTTCATCTCAAGCCATGTGGGAAGAGGGTTTTGCGCAGCAAACTGCGTTCCCTGTTCCACAATCAGCAGCTTCCTGGCGCTTTCGCGGATGGCGATCTCGTCGCCCGCGTTCACCTGGTAAGAAGGAATGTTCACCTTGCGTCCGTTGACTGTGACGTGGCCGTGACGGACCACCTGCCGGGCCTGACGGCGCGAGATGGCAAATCCCAGGCGGAAGGCCACATTGTCCAGACGGCGCTCCAACTGCTGGATAAGCAACTCGCCGGTGACGCCGCTGGCGCGGTTAGCCTTCTCATAGTACTCGCGGAACTGGCCTTCGAGGGTGAAGTACATGCGCTTGGCCTTCTGCTTTTCGTGCAGTTGCAGGCCGTAGCCCACGATCTTGGCCCTGCGGTCCTTACCGTGCTGGCCGGGAGGAAAGTTGCGCTTCTCCAGCGGGCAGCGGTCGGAGGTACATTTGGTGCCCTTCAAAAAGAGCTTGGTGCCTTCGCGACGGCAAAGGCGGCAGACTGCTCCGGTATAACGAGCCATTTCTTCTCCTGACTTCGGATGACGGCCGGTTTACGTCCACTGCGGCGGACTTCGTCCCGGCCCGGTTGATACGAGGAAACAGGAAACAGGCCGTGAATCTCAGCCGGTTCCCTGATCCCTATTCCCTGCTTCTCTTACACTCTGCGCCGCTTGGGCGGACGGCAGCCGTTATGCGGAACCGGCGTCACGTCGCGAATGGAGCGCACTTCAATGCCGGCGGCAGCCAGGGCGCGAATGGCCGACTCGCGGCCCGAACCCGGACCGGCAACCCGGACATCGACCGCGCGCAGGCCGTGATCCCGAGCCATGCTGGCGGCGTTCGATGCAGCCTGCTGCGCCGCGAAGGGCGTTCCCTTGCGCGAGCCGCGGAAGCCCAGCGAACCCGAACTTTTCCAGCTCAGCGTATTGCCCACCTGGTCAGTGATGGTGACGATGGTGTTGTTGAACGAGGCTTGAATATGCGCAATGCCGAACGGCACATTCTTGCGCTCGCGCTTTTTGAACTTCTTGTTCTTGCCAGCCTTGCCGGCTCCAGCCTTCTGCTCTGGTTTCGCCATTAGGTTTTACCCGTCGCTTTCTTCTTGCCGGCAACTGTGCCCTTGCGCGGGCCCTTGCGGGTGCGGGCATTGGTGTGGGTGCGCTGGCCGCGAACCGGCAAACCCCGCCGGTGCCGCGTGCCCCGATAGCTCTGAATGTCGATAAGACGCTTGATGTGCATCTGGACGTCCTTGCGCAGGTCGCCCTCGACGTTTCCTTCGTCCTCGATCACCTGGCGGATGCGGTTGACCTCGTCCTCGCCCAGATCCTGGATCTTCTTGAAGGGATCAACATTCGCCTTCTCCAGAATCTTCAGCGCGCGCGGATCGCCGATGCCGAAGATGTAAGTGAGCGCGATCCGGGCCTGCTTGTTGCGGGGCAGATCGACGCCAGCTATACGTGCCATTCGAATTCCTTTGCTGCTTCGGGTTGTGTGCCCCCGGCCTCAACCGGTTCGCACGGTGTGTGCGGAGCGTCTCCTGAGGTTCATCGCAAGCCTTGACTCAGGCTAACTAGCCTCGTACCGTGGAGATTCCGCGTACTGCCAGGCCAACTAGCCCTGGCGCTGTTTGTGCTTTGCGTTCTCGCAGATCACCCTGACCACCCCACGGCGGGTGATGACCTTGCACTTGACGCAAATCTTTTTGACCGATGCACGGACTTTCATTGCTGCTGCCCTTCTCCACGCTCAAAATCCATGCGCGGGTAATAAAGAGAAACCTACTTATAGCGGTAAACGATGCGACCGCGATTCAGGTCGTAGGGGCTCAACTCCACCGCAACGCGGTCACCGGGCAGGATACGGATGAAGTTCTTGCGCATCCGTCCCGAGACATGGGTCAGCACCTCGTGATTGTTCTCGAGCTTGACCTTGAACATGGCATTGGGCAATGTCTCGATGACCACCGCCATTACCTCAATCGCGTCTTCCTTCGACAAACTGTTTCCAATTCCGCCGGTGCGCCTTTGCGCTTTCGGCCTGTTATCCCGAGTTGGCTAATCGGTTAAAACTCTTGCGCCGGTGTCGGTCACCGCAACCGTGTGCTCAAAATGAGCGCTCATACTTCCGTCCTTGGCAACCGCCGTCCATCCATCGTCCAATACCTGAACCTCCGGCTTGCCGGCGTTCACCATGGGCTCAATGGCGATCACCATTCCCTTGCGCAGCTTCATGCCGCGGCCCGCCTGGCCAAAGTTCGGCACCTGCGGATCCTCGTGCATGTGGACCCCGATCCCATGGCCCACAAATTCCCGGACTACCGAAAACCCCTCGGCCTCGACCACCCTTTGCACAGCGGCTCCGACATCGCCCAGGGTTGCCCCCGGCCGTACCGCCGCAATGCCCGCATGCAGGGATGCTTCCGTCACCTTCAAAAGCCGTTCGGCTTCCGGATCGATCTTGCCCACCGGCACGGTGATGGCCGCGTCGCCGCAGTAACCATCAACAAATACCCCGAAGTCGAGGGAGACAATATCCCCTTCGTTCAGGACCCGCTTGGGTGACGGTATGCCATGCACCACTTCGCTGTTGACTGAGGCACACAGCACACAAGGAAATCCGTGGTACCCCTTGAAGGCGGCCTTGACGCCCAACTCCTTGAGCCGGGCCTCGGCGGCATTCTCCAGATCGAGCGTTGTAGCGCCCGGCTTCACGCGGCTGCGCAGCATCTCCAGCACCTCGCGAACCACCTGGCCCGCGCGACGCATCTTTTCGATCTCCTGGGACGACTTCAGTACCACTGCCACCTGGCAAACCAGCTTTCCGTTATCGAATGCTATCCGTCAGCAATGAGCCGCCGTCTCTTCAGACGGACGGCTGACGACTGGCAACCAGCTTTTCCTGCGCCCATACGCGCACAAACACGCCGTCCGGCTACGCTATTTGCGTAACCGCTCGACGGCGGCAACGATTCCGGCTGCGATCACGTCGATCGCCCGGTCTCCATCCACTTCCGCAAAACGTCCCAGGCCCCGGTAGTGCTCGACGACAGGCGCGGTCATCGCTTCGTAAGCGCGCATGCGCTCATGGAAGACCGGCTCCGTATCATCGGCTCGCTGGACCAGCGCCGCGCCCTCAACATCACAGAATCCATCCCGTTTGGGCGGATTCACGTAGATGTTGTAGATGGTCTGGCAGACAGGACAGTTCCTGCGCCCGGTAATTCGGCGCAATAACTGATTATAATCCACATGGATACTGACGGCAACCACCGGCATCGCGTTCGCCTCGCCGGCCACACGGCCATCCAGCCAGCCCGCCTGCGGCAACGTGCGTGGAAAACCGTCCAGGATGTAGCCGTTGGCGGTGTCCGACTGCTTGAGGCGCACCGCGACCATCTCATTGACCAGCGAATCGGGGACCAGTTCGCCGCGCCCCATGATTTCCTTGGCGACCTTGCCCAGTTGCGTACCCTGGGCCACATTGCCGCGCAACAGGTCACCGGTCGAGATCTGCGGAATTCCCCACAGTTTCACCAGTTCCTTGGCTTGGGTTCCTTTACCCGCACCCGGCGCACCCAACAAAAGAATCGGGCCGGGAACGGTCTTCAGCCCCGCTGCCCGGCCGCTTTCCGCCACACTTGCAAATGAAGACATTACCAGGTTTTCCTTCCGCGAATGCGACCGGAGCGCGGGGAAAAGCCGTCATAGTGCCTCATGATCAGCTGCGATTCGATCTGGTTGACCGTATCCATGGCCACACCCACCACGATGAGCAGAGAGGTGCCGCCAAAGTAGAAGTTGACCCCCATACCGTGTGTCGTCCACGCCGGCAGGCTCTCGAAGAACCGGCCGATGAGCCACAACTTGTCGAACCGGATGCCCGAAATCATAAACGTGGGCACCAGTGTGATCACGATCAGATAAAGCGCGCCCACCAGGGTCAGGCGGGTGAGAATGTCGTTGATGAAGTCCGAGGTACGCTTGCCGGGACGGATGCCGGGAATAAACGAGCCCGACTTGCGAAAGTTATCGGCGATGTCGTCCGGCTTCATCACGATGGAGATGTAGAAGTAGGCGAAAAAGATGATGCCCAGCATATTGAGGATCACGTACCACGGATAGCCGGGCGCGAGCGCTTGAACAATGGGCTGGAGAAAGCGGTTGTTCGCCACCCAATCCACATTGGCGAACAGCATGGGCGCCGAGAGGATGGAACTGGCGAAGATGACCGGCATCACGCCGCCGGAGTTCACCTTGAGGGGCAGATGACTGGATTGCCCGCCCATCATGCGGCGGCCGACGATGCGCCGCGCGCTCTGGATGGGAATGCGCCGCTCGCTCCGTTCGACGAAGACGATAAAGGCCACCACCGCCACCATGGCCACCAGCAGGATCATCACCACGAGAATGGTGAACGTGCCCCATGCGCTGGTCTGAACTTTCTGCACCAGTTCGCCCACGCCGCGCGGCAGTCCGGCGACAATGCCGGCAAAAATCAGCAGGCTCATGCCGTTGCCGATGCCGCGATCGGTAATCTGCTCGCCCAGCCACATGATGAAGGCCGTGCCGGTGGTGAGCGTGAGGACGGTCATGAGGGTGAAACCGATGCCCGGATTCAGCACCAGACCCGGCTGCTTAGTGAGGATGGCCGCGATGCCGATCGACTGCAGGGCTCCCAGAATCACCGTCATATAGCGGGTCCACTGCGTAATCTTCCGTCGGCCCAGTTCGCCTTCTTTTTGAATGCGCGCCAGGGGCTCGTAGACCACGGTGAGAAGCTGGAAGATGATCGAAGCCGTGATGTAGGGCATGATGCCCAGTGCAAATACGGTCATGCGACGCAGGTTGCCGCCGCCAAACAGGTCCATCAGCCCCAGGGCCGATCCGGTCTGCTGGCTGAAGAGCAACTCCAACTGCTGGCCATTCACGCCGGGCGTGGGAATATGCGCGCCCAGCCGGTAGACGGCCAGTATGCCGAGCGTGAAAAGCACCCGCTTGCGCAGGTCAGGAATCCGGAAGATATTGAGAAACTTCTCAAGCATTTTGGGTTATCCGCTTCAGGGCGTTTCACGCCACTTGAATCTTTTGTCTACTCCATCTTAGAGCATTCCCCGATTCCGGGTTAGCATACTGGAAGCTGGAAATGCCGCCTATGCGGCCGGTCACACCTGTTCATTCAGGACCGGCCCAAGGGACTGAAGTCGATGGAAGGGCTGACTGGAATGCACATCCCCTTCCATACCTGCCATCTCAGAGCAAAACCACCTAGGCCGCCGCCGGAGCCGCCGGACCACCCAGGACCACGGCCTTGCCGCCGGCCTTTTCGATCTTCTCGACCGCCGACTTGGAAAACTTGTGCGCCTGGATGGTAATGGCCGAGGTCAACTCGCCCGAACCGAGAATCTTGATGAGTGCCTTCTTACTCGAGGCCAGGCCCAGCTTCTTGTAGTCGTCCAGACCGATTTCAGTGATGGCCTTGCCCTCGATCTGTTCCACGAGCCGGTCCAGGTTCACCACCGTGTACTCGGTGCGGAAAATGTTGGTAAAGCCGCGCTTGGGCAGACGGCGGTGCAACGGCATCTGGCCGCCCTCAAAACCACGCATCAGGCTGAAGCCGGAGCGCGAACCCTGGCCTTTGTGGCCGCGGGTCGAGGTCTTGCCCATGCCGGATCCCATACCCCGGCCCACACGCTTGCGCCCGGTATTGGCTTTTTTGGGCGCGCGCAAATCTGATAGATTCTTTGCCATGATTTCCTCGCTGTAGCGCCGGCAGAGATTGAAATTCTGCCGACTCGCGTTCTCCGGGATTTGCCGCCCGGGCGGGCTTGAAAGGGGTCCAGCCGCCTCTAGCTTTCGAGGATGCGGACCAGGTGCGGTATCGCCTTGACCATGCCGCGGACCGACTCATTATCCACGCGCTCGACAATCTGGTTGAGCCGTGTAAAGCCAAGACCCTTCAGCACCAGCCTTTGCTTGGTGGGCGTGGAGATGGACGAGCGGTAGTACTGAATGCGAATCTTCTTCGGTTCCGCCATGGTCTACATCTCCTCCACGGTCTTGCCGCGCATGCTGGCCACTTCAGCCCGGTCGCGCAACTGCGCGAGTGCGTCAAATGTGGCCTTGACGACGTTGTGGGGATTGGGAGAACCCAGGCTCTTGGTGAGCACGTTCTGCACCCCGGCCGAGGTCATGACCGCACGCACCGCGCCCCCGGCGATTACGCCTGTGCCCTCGGGAGCCGGCTTCAGCAGCACCTGGCCTGAGCCGTAGCGGCCCAGCACCTGGTGCGGAATCGTGGTTTCGGTCAGGTTGATCCGGAACAGGTTCTTCTTGGCCGACTCGATCCCCTTGCGAATCGCCTGGGGAACCTCCTTGGCCTTGCCCGAACCGTAACCCACCACACCCGAGGCGGCGTCCCCCACCACCACCAGCGCGGCAAACGACATATTCTTGCCGCCTTTTACCACCTTGGTCACGCGATTGATGGCCACCACCTGATCCTTCAGGTTGTACTGGTTGGCATCGAGTTTCTTCTTCAAGATCGTCATTGCTCTCTCGTCTGTCCTTCCGGGCGGCTCATACCGTGCGCGCCCTCGGAAAACCTTTGTATGCACTCAACCAAAACGCTAAAGAGCGGAGCTCAGAATTCCAGACCCGCCTCGCGGGCCGCGTCGGCCAGCGCCTTGATGCGCCCGTGATAGAGGTAGCCGCCGCGATCGAAGACCACCTTCTTGATGCCCTTTTCGACGGCCT
>CAZNAW010000086.1:0-7106 GCA_964571165.1 uncultured Occallatibacter sp.
TAAATTCTCACCGTGGGCAGTTCTGGGGGAGGGCTGCTCTAGCGCCCGTGATCCTCTTGGGATCCGGGCGCTTTTCGTTGGTTCGAGGCTTGGCAAGAGCACTGCAAAACCGCATCCTGAAAAGATCTCCAATCGACCTGCTGTTGCCTCCAAAATGCGATGCGTCTGATCCAGTTTCTGTTGACCGATCAGGAACGGTTTGCGACTTTCCCGCTGGCTGCCGCATCCCATGAAAGCGCGGGTTCCGTTACACTGGAAGAGGAGCGGGTGCCGCAAGGAGGATCATGTCTGGTTTGGGAGTCTTGGAAGTAAGCGATGCAACGTTCGACCAGGAAGTGCTGCAAAGCGAGCAGCCGGTTTTGGTGGATTTCTGGGCAGGTTGGTGCGGTCCGTGCAAGGCAATCGGCCCTATCGTGGATGGTGTAGCCGCTGCCTACGCGGGCAGGTTGAAGGTCACCAAGGTGAATGTGGACCAGAATGGCGCAACCCCGTCGCGCTACGGCATTCGCGGTATACCTGCGCTGCTGTTCTTCAAGGGCGGCAAGGTGGCCGATCAGGTTGTGGGCTTCGTTCCCCAGGATGTGATTGAAGAGAAGGTCAAACGCCTGTTGGCGTAAAACGCGTCGCTTCGATTTGTGGATTTGCACGTGATAGGCCCGGCGAGCGCCGGGCCTTTGCTATCTCAGAGATCAGCCTCGAAACAGGCGCTTCGCAGAGCTGTGACGGCACTGGCACCGAAACGATGGCACGAGAGAAACACAAGAGATGGCTGTTCGTCAGGTTCCTTCTCGAGACGCAGGATCGCGCACATACCTTCCGTCCTTTAGCGATACTTGCGCAGCACACCCAGCACACGGCCCTGAATGGCCACCTGCGCAGCCGGAACGTAAATGGGCTCCATCTCCATGTTGGCTGGTTGCAGCCGAACTACGTTCCCCTCGGTATAGAAGCGCTTTAGCGTGGTCTCGGCGCCATGTACCAGGGCCACAACGATTTCGCCCTGGCGGGCTGTCCGCGTCCGTTCCACCAGCACGTAATCTCCGCTGATGATGTGCTCGTCGCGCATCGAATCGCCACGCACCTCGAGCGCAAATACGTCCCGGTTGCCCACGACGTCATGCAAGGAAATGCTCTCCGGCACCTCTGTGGTTTCAACGGGAAGTCCGGCAGCTATTCGCCCCGCCAGCGGCAGTCTGTCGCTTGTGCGGGTGCGAGTGCCCGGAGGCAGAACATCGATGGAGCGGCTGCGGTTGTGCACGCGGTCCAACAGACCCTTCTTTTCCAGGTTGGTGATGTGCTTGTGCACGGTCGCCAGGCTCTTCAGCCCCATCCCGCGCGCAATCTCCTCAAACGACGGGGAGTACCCGTTGCGGGTCACAAATGACTCCAGGAAGTCGAGTACCTCTTTTTGCCTTCGAGTAACAGCCATGCGCGCATTATAGCGAATAAAAAGCGAATTGCAACAACTCTTTTTGAGGTCGCCTTCGCCTTTCTCTCGATGGCAAAGATCATGATGGGAAAGATGCAACCGAACGTTGCCATAAGGAACCCTCCTTGCGTTCGTGGGACGGAAATACAGCTCACCCCGTCGACCGGGGATGCCTGCGACGCAGAGGCAAGCAGATTGCGATATGGCAAACCGGGAGGCAAGCTGAAGAAAACGAGAGAGATTGCCGATACTTACATGTGAGTGTCCGCGCGCCATCCCCGTTGCGGGCAAAGTAACCCTGACTGCCGATGATCTCGCTGAAGAAATACCTCGATTCCATACCGTACGGCTCAACCATGCATGGCGAGCCGGATGAGACTGATATTCTCCCAGCGGCCATTGCAGCGTACCGCTCCGCCTTGCAGGAAATGGGGAGTTGCAGCGTGGATGCCTGTCCGGCTCTGGGAGAAGAACTGAAACGCAGTCTCGGCAGGCTGGGCGAGAATCTCTCCACTGACATGGGTTCCGAGGCAGTCGAAGCCGTGGAAAGAAGCGTTCAGCAGGAATTGCAGGATTGGGGCAGACGCACCGCCAGGCATTATCGGCAACAGACCGGCGAGGTGAAGGAGTTGCTGATTGTGATGGCCCACACGGCTGAATCGGTGGGCGAGCGAGATCAGCGTTGCGCCGGACAGATCAGCGAGGTCACGACGCGCCTGGAGAGCATCGCGAGCCTGGAAGACCTGTCGCAGATTCGTACCTCCATTAAAAAGAGCGCCGCGGAACTCAAGACATCCGTAGATAGAATGGCCGCCGAAGGCAAGGCCGCCATCGAGAAGCTTCGGGCGGAAGTCTCGACGTATCAGGCCAAACTGGAAGAAGCCGAATTGATGGCTTCCCGCGATGCGCTTACCGGAGTTCGAAGCCGCCTTTATGCAGAGAGCCAGATCGAGCGCCGGATGGCTGCCGGGGTCCCGTATTGCGTCGCCATCATCGACATTGATGGGTTCAAAGCGGTAAACGACGAGCATGGACACCTGATCGGCGATGAATTGCTGAAACTGTTTGCCACGGAACTCCGCTCAGCCTGCCGCACAACCGATGTGATCGCGCGCTGGGGCGGCGACGAATTTATCGTGCTGCTGGATTGCGATATTCGAGAGGCAACCTCACGAACCGATCGCCTGAGGGAGTGGGTCTGCGGAAGCTACAAAGTCCAGGGAAACTCCGGCACCATGAAACTGAGAGTCGACGCTTCCATCGGTTTGGCCGAACACATACCAGGCGAAACGATGAAGGCAGTGCTCGACCGGGCCGATGCCGCGATGTACCAAAACAAAGCAGCTTCGCACGCGGCAGGGAACGGCTCGAAGCGATAGCCCTGCCTTTCAGGCGGCCCTTGAGGGCCGAGCGCAGCAGAGGCCGTTGCGGCGCATGCTGCCATGGTCGTGGGACTCAAATTGTCCGCCCCATTTTGGGACACTGCCTTTGACTGTGCCGATCCTGGAATCGTCCCACAATCTTTCTTCTTTCCAATCTTGAGTTCCTCTCCGCCCCGCGTGAAGGTGGTGAAGGAGAGCCAATGGTTAGCGCATGCTAAGCCGGCCCGCTGATGACTGAAGTATCTGGAAGAAGCAGACGTTGCGGGTTGAGAACGCTGCCGAAGAGAAAGGCTGTCATGAGGTTATTGATCGCCGAAGACGACAAGGCGCTGGGATCGTTTCTGCGGTGCGGTCTGGAGGCCGACGGGCATCACGTTCGCGTGGCGCTCGACGGAGGGGCCGCTGTGGAGGCCTTTCGCCAAGAGATGCCCGATCTGACCATTCTTGATCTGAACATGCCGGTCAAGGACGGCGAACAGGTGCTCGATGAGGTTCGTTCTCTCGACGCCGACCTGCCCGTACTGGTACTGACCGCGCGTCAGGAGGTGGACACGCGCGTCCGCTGCCTCGACCGCGGGGCCGATGACCTGATGATCAAACCGTTCAGCTTGCATGAGCTAAGGGCACGCTGCCGAGCGCTCCTGCGGCGTAAGAGGGAAACGCGGCTCTTGTTGCGCGCCGGAGACCTGGAACTGGATCGACTGGAGCATACTGCCCGTCGCGGAGGCCGCCAGATCGTGCTCACCAACAAGGAATTTGCGCTGCTCGAACATTTGATGCTCAACCGCGGACAGTGCGTGTCGCGGGTGGAACTGCTGGAGGCAGTATGGAATCTGGAACCGGCGCAGACCACGAACATCGTGGATGTCTACGTCAACTACCTTCGCCGCAAGCTCCAGGATCCGCCCCCCGGCAAACTGATTCGGACAGTGCGCGGACAAGGCTACACAGTTCCCTCGGAGGCCAATCTGGCTCTTGACGCGTCGCTGACTCTCCCCGAGTTCCCAGCCAGACAGACAGCAGCCGGCCAGGTAACTGAAGTGCAATTGCTTTCTTAAACCCGCTTGATGGCTAGGAGAATATCCATGCAACCTGTTCCGATTTCCGTTCTTCCCCCTATCCTCCGCCCCCGGCCGCGCACCGCGCTGGTGGCCAGCGCCGACCGCAGCTTCCGCCAGCGGCTCTCAGAGATCCTGACCGGCCTGCGCTGGCAGGTGCGCGAGGCTGAGGGTGGCGCCCAGGCTTGGGCCGAAGCAGAAGTCTCTTCCCCAGAGGCAATCATCGTCGACTCATGGTTGCCCGATCTCGATCTAACTGAATTCCTCAAGGACTTCCGTGGATCTTTTCCGCAGGTGGACTTGGTGACCACAGGCAGTTTTCCGGGACAGGAGAGTCCCCGTGGGCCTTATCGGCAGGAGTTGCTCTATGCCCTGCGGCGCAGCCAGGACACGGATACAGCGGTATGGAACACGGCGCCTGCGCTCATCAAGCCAAACCCCGCTTGCGGCAGGATTGCCGTGGATGCATGCCCGGCCTCTGCTGATTCTGCTGCTGCTCCGGCAACCTCTGCTGCTCAGGATCCTGTGAATTCGATGACGGATAAGAAGCTGTTGCCTCTGCCGGCCGTACTGGTCCGGACGGATTCGTACTTGCACGCGAGTGAGCCGGAGGCCACGGAACGTCTTCCGGAACTGATCGGCAACGCCCCGTGCATGCTCGAGATCAGCCGCCGCATCCGCCTCGTGGCTCCACGCTTAACGCCGGTGCTCATCGAAGGGCCTACCGGTTCCGGCAAGGAACTGGTTGCCGAGGCCTTGCACCGGCTGTCGACCAGAAACCGGAAGCCTTTTGTGGCGATCAACTGCGCGGCTATTCCAGAAGCGCTGCTCGAAGCCGAGCTGTTCGGCCACACGCGCGGCGCATTCACGGGCGCAGTGCAAGGTCGCGTCGGACGGATCGAGGCAGCAGACGGCGGCACGTTGTTTCTGGACGAAATCGGCGAGATGCCGCTCGCCCTGCAAGCCAAGCTCCTGCGCTTTGTGGAGTGCGGCGAACTGCAGCGGGTGGGTGACAATGAAACCGCAAAGGTGGATGTTCGGATCGTGGCCGCCACCCACCGGCCACTCGCCCAGCTCACGCAAACGGGCAGCTTCCGCTCCGACCTTTACTACCGGCTGGCGGTCTTCCTCATCCGCACTCCGTCGCTGGCTGAGCACGCGCAGGATCTCCCCCTGCTGGTGGACCACTTCATGGAGCGGATGGGCCGCGGGGAGCCGGTCAAACGCGTCGACCCGGGAGCCTTGAGCAAACTCGCCGCGCACGACTGGCCCGGCAATGTCCGCGAACTGGAACACGTTCTGGAGCGGGGCGCAATTCTGGCCGGCGAAGAATCAGTGATTACCGCGCGAGAGATCGACTTTGGACTGACGGTAAACTGAGCGATCCACTCTGGGGAAGATGCAATGAGCATGCAGATCGAAACCCGGTTGAGCGACCAACTGGCCCGGTATCTGGACCTGGCCGCGGATGAAGCCAAGCTGACGGCGGCCAATATGGCCAACATCGATACGCCCGGCTACCACGCCGTAGGCATGGACTTCGAAGCCGAGATGCGGGAAGCGATGGACGACGTGGACCAGGGACGCGCTCCGCGACAAGTGCGGGTCAAGGCTGTGGATGGGCTGATCGCCCGCCCCGACGGCAACGATGTCTCCATGGACCGCGAGAGCCTGAATCTGGCCGAGGCGCAACTCAGGTTCAAGGCCGGCGTGGCACTGTTGCGCGGGGAGAATCAGCGGGTAATGGACGCCATCCACGCGGACGGGAAGTAGCCAGTGTGGGACAGTGACTAAAGCGACAGAGTGAAGCCGGTGGAACAAGAAGCAGGAAGGAGCAGCCACGATGAATCTGTTTGGATTGATGGAGGCTTCGGGCGGCGCCATGCAAGCCGAACGCATGCGCGCCGAGGTGGTGGCGGCTAACATGGCCAACGCGGAAACCACGCGAACCCCTTCGGGTGGCCCTTACCACCGCCAGCATGTGGTCTTTGCCGCCACTCAGGGTGATTCAGGATTTCTCGACTCGATGACCGCAGCTTCAGGAGGCATGACCTCTGGGCCGCTTGCCTCTGGCGCTTTGCTCCCAGTCAATCCGGCTGGCGGGGAACCCGTGGCTCCGGGCGTGCGAATCGCCGGAGTGGTGGAAGACCCGTCGCCCTCGCTCAAGCGCTACGATCCCGGTCATCCCGACGCCGGACCCGATGGGTATGTCTCCTATCCGGACATTAATCCCCTCACAGAGATGGTGGACCTGATGGGGGCGACACGTGCATATGGTCTGAATGGTTCCGCCGTACAGGCCGAGAAGGGCATGATCACCGCAGCCTTGGAGATTGCCAAGTCGTAGGGCTTGGTGATGGCATCGCGGCCTTGGGGCGGATAAGCCGAGGAACGGGAAACGCAGGGAGGACCGATGCAATTTGCAATGAACCCCATTGACACCACAGCTCCGGCGTTATCCAGTCTGTCCGGTTCCGGCTCGCCCCAGGGCACGGTGTCACCAGGCGGCCAAGCCAACGCGCCGACTCCGTTTGCGGACCTGTTCACCGACGCTGTAGGCCAGGTGACCCAGCTCGACGATCAGGCCCACGCCGCCGTGACCGGATTGATGACTGGTTCCGGCGTGGACGTGCATCAAGCGATGATCGCTACGCAGAAGGCGAGCATGGCCTTCGAACTGGCGCTGGCGGTGCGCAACAAAGCCGTCCAGGCCTACCAGCAGGTGATCGGAATGCAGTTCTAGGAGTACGACGCACGATAACGGCGGGACACGGGAACTATGGCCACCGGGACACAGTTGGAGAAGAGCGCAGCGGCTAAGCCCGGACAGCCCCAGTTGGCCGATCGGCTTGCCGCAGTGTGGGGGTGGACGAGGGTCCGCTGGGCGGAGATGCAGCCCGCACAGCGCAGTTGGGCTCTGTTGGCCGCAATCCTGCTTGCTGTTCTGGCGGGCGGTGTGCTGTGGTTCGCTCTGCGCACTGACTGGCGCACGCTGTATGCCGACCTCGACCCGGAAGACGCGCGCCAGATGAGCCAGACCCTCACGCAAGCGCAGATTCCGTTTGAGCCCACGGCTAGCGGAACGGGCATCCGGGTTCCGGCCGCACAACTGGACAAGGCCCGCCTTTTGACCGCCGCCAAGGGTGGGGTCAAGAGCGGACGGATGGGTTTTGAGATCTTCGACAAGCCCAACTGGGTGGGCTCGGAGTTTGACGAGCAGGTCAACTATCAGCGGGC
>CAZNAW010000087.1:0-6735 GCA_964571165.1 uncultured Occallatibacter sp.
GCCGTCCCAAATCGCCGCACGGCCCGCCCTTTTCTCCTCCGCCGGTACTCCCCAGGCAAGGTAGGCAGCTTGCTCCACTGCTCCACTGCTCCACTGCTCCCCTGCTCCCCTGCTCAACTGCTCTACTGCTCTACTGCTCTACTGTTCTACTACTCCACTGCTCTACTGCTCCACTGCTCCACTGCTCTACTGTTCTACTACTCCACTGCTCTACTGTTCTACTCCCCCTCCAGCACCGACCCCGGAGATTCCAGCCAATCACCCGCAATCCGCGTATCCGAGAAGAGCGACCCGACCAACCCGCCCCCCGACGGCGGCGTTACCGCCGCATGCGCCAAAGCCGCCGGAATCACAGCACCCGCCGATGACCGCACCGCGACAGACGCCACACCCGTACTGTCGCCGCTGGACGTCAGGTTTCCGCCCAGATCGTTGATGATCGCCGCGATATCCGTGATGTTCACGATGCCCTGATTGAGCACATCCCCGCCGTAATACCCCGGCGACTGGCCCAGGTTGTTTATTGCCCGCGTCACGTCCGTGATGTCCACATAAGCATCCAGGTTCGTGTCGCCGGTAGGCACGTATTTCACTTCCACATCGCCGGCCGGAATGGTTATTGGGTCAGCGCTGTGGTCGCCATAGCCGACCGCGCGGCTGGCGATGGCGTGTGGACCGGCGACCAGTGAGCTTGTGACAACCTTGCTTTGCACCCATGTCGTTATCGCTGGCAGGGAGACATTCGTCTCGTTGATGAGCAAAGTGTTGTTGGTAAGGTCGAGTGCGCCGCCCGTGTTGATGGTCAGCGATCCGAGTGTGCTTGTCGTGCCGGGCGAACCCTGGGCCAGTTGCAGAAGGGCCGCTGTGGTGCTGTTTCCCACGATCACGCTGCCGGTTCCGGTCATCGCATCGCCGACGATCGCGGTTGTACCCCCATTGAGCTGAAGCACGCCGGAAACGGACAGATTATTGACGTTCAAAATGGTCTGAGCCGACTGCGAAACGGATTGAGCCAGCGCCAATTCAGCCCCGGTCGCGACTGACAAGGTGCCGACTGTGTAATCCAGCGGTCCAGCGGCCGGCGCGTTGGCCGGAATCGTAAACGTTCCGCCGTTGATAGCCAGAATATCGCTGGGGCTTCCGGGATCACCGAGGATTTCCAGCGTGTTCTGGCCCGCCCCGCCGGTGAGGGCAATGCCGCCGGCCGGCAGAGGATCACCGTTGGAGTAGTCGAGAACGAACGTGTCACCGCCGTCCGGGCCGGTGTAATTGACACCGCAGATGTTGGAGCAGGCCACGCATTGATCGGGCGTACCGTTGGTCGCGATGCTGTTCCAGACATCCATGTTCTGCCCGCTGGGATCGAGCATGATGTGGCTGCTGGCGGACAGGATATGCATGACTGACTGGCGGACATTCTGCGTGAAGGCAGGGCTGGTCATGCCCGCAAAATTGGCGTCGCCACTGTAGACGGCCACAATGGAATGGGTACCGGCGCTGAGTGCCGAGGTGGTATAGCAGGCGCTGTTGCCGCTGAGGGCCACCGGGCTGCCTACATTGCTGCTATCGATCCGGAACTGCACGGTACCCGTCGGCCCGACGCCGACATTAGGCACCGTCGCCGTAAAGGTGACCGGCTGCCCATAGACGGGCGAGGCGTTGTTGGAAGTGACGGTGTAGCCCGGCCCTAATTCGAAGACCGTGCCGTAGCCGTCGGCGCCGCCCGCCCAAGTCGCGCCAAAGAGGTCGCCGGAGGAGTCCAGCACTGAGCCAGCGTTGGGAAAGGCCCCGTTGGCGAGGTTAAACAAGGCCTGAGTGGTGATGACCGCGCTTCCACGGGCGATCTCGAAGACTGTACCATAGCCGCCAGGGCCGCCCCCGTAGGTCGTGCCGAAGAGGTTACCTGTGGAGTCCAGATCCACACCGTCGTAGGCGCATGCACCGTTGATACCGTTGAACGCGGCCAGCGCGGTGATTGCGGCGCTTCCATGGGCGACCTCGAAGACCGTACCACTGCCAAGTTCGTTGTCTACCGTGAAATTGCCGCCGAATGGGGTCGTGCCGAAGAGGTTGCCGGAGGAGTCCAGGACCACGCCGGCTTGAGGGTATTCCCCGCTCGTTCCGTTAAACGGGGCCAGCGTGGTGACGACAAGGTTTCCGTTGGCGATCTCGAAAACCGTGCCCTCGCCGTTGGCACCGCCCTCCTCGGTCGTGCCGAAGAGGTTACCGGAGGAGTCCAGGACCACGCCGGACGGACGTTGTCCGTTGGCGCCGTTGAATGAGGCCAGAATGGTGATGACACCGCTTCCGTGAGCGATCTCGAAAACCGTGCCGTCGCTGTTGGCGCCGCCCTGCCCAGCCGCGCCAAAGAGGTTCCCAGAGGAGTCCAGGGCAACGCCGGCGGCAGGCCATGCCCCGTTTGCGCCGTTGAACGAGGCCAACGCGGTGATAACGCCGCTTCCGTGGGCGATCTCAAAGACCGTGCCGTCGAGGTTGGCACCGCCCTCCTCGGCCGTGCCGAAAATGTTACCGGAGGAGTCCAAGACCACGCTGCTTGGCCAATACCCGTTGTACCAGTTAAACGAGGCCAGCGTCGTGATGACATAGCCTCCGTGGGCGATCTCGAAAATCGTGCCGCTGTCGTTGGCCCCGCCCGTCTCGGTCGTGCCGAAGAGGTTGCCGGAGGAGTCCAGGACGACGGCGGCTTCAGGACTTTCATTGTAAATAGTGACGTCGAAGTCAAACGCGGCCAGGGTCTGTATGGCCCGCACGAATTTGGCGACGTTCTGCGCGATGGCCGGGCTGGTACTGGTGGCGAAGTTGCTGTCCCCACTATAGACAGCCACGACGGAATGGCTGCCGGCGTTCAACGTCCAGGTGGTATACGTGGCGGTATTGCCGCTCAGAATCACCGGGCTGCCCACGTTGCTGCCGTCGATCTGGAATTGCACCGTGCCGGTTTCACCACTGCCGATGTTGGGCGTCACGGTTGCCGTGAAGGTCACGGCCTGCCCGTAGACGGCCGAGTTGTTGTTGGAGGTGACGGCGGTTGCGGTTGTCAGGGGGGATAATTCGAAGACCAAGCCTGCATTACCCGTGCCGCCTGCGGAAGTCGTCCCGAAGAAGTTGCCGCTGGAGTCGGGGGTGAGGCCGCCTGCGGGAGATTCGCCGCTGATCCCGTTGAAGTTCGCAACGGCGGTAATGGACGTCGTGCCATGAGTGATCTCGAAGACCATGCCATCGTTGTTAGTCCCGCCCGACGTTGTTGTCCCCAGGAGGTTGCCGCTGGAGTCGACGGCGACGCCGCCATTGCCGCCGTTCGAGTTGTTGAAGCTGGCGACGGTCGTAACGTAGGTCTTCCCGTGCGGAACCTCGAAGACGGTGCCATATCCGCTCGCGCCGCCTTGCGACGTCGTGCCGAAGAGGTCGCCGCTGGAGTCGATGGTCACGGCGGCAATTGGACATCCGCCCGTCGTGTTCACGCTGCTCGTCGCGAAGCCTGCAACCACCGAAATGGAAGTGGTCCCATGGGCGATCTCGAAGACCGTCCCGTCATAGATATAGTAATAGACCTGGTCAGAGTAGTAAGCCCCGCCAGACTCTGTTGTCCCGAAGAGGTCGCCGCTGGAATCGAGGGTCACGCCGGCCGAGGGAGACTCGCCGGTCGCATCGTTGAAGCTGGCCAGGGTTGTCATGGAGGTTGTGCCGTGGGCGATTTCGAAAACAGTGCCATCACCGTTGGCACCGTCGGCCTCCGTTGTTCCGAAGATGTTGCCGCTGGAGTCAAGGCTCACGAATGCGCTGGGAGAATTGTCGCTGGCAAAGCTAAAGTTGCCGAGGGTCGTAACGGAGGTCGTCCCGTGAGCGTTCTCGAAGACGGTACCGACGTTGTTGGCCCCGCCCCCGCTGGTCGTTCCGAATAGGTCGCCGCTGGAGTCGAGGGTCACGCTGGCTTCGGGCCAGGCCCCATTGGTGTTGTTGAAGCTGGCGAGAGTGGTGATGGCCGTCGTCCCGTGGGCGATTTCGAAGACGGTGCCCAGGCCATATGTGCCGCCTAAGGAGGTCGTTCCGAATAAGTCGCCGCTGGAGTCGGGGGTCACGCTGGACTGGGGCTCCCAACCGCTGGTTCCGTTGAAACTGGCCACTGTGGAGATTGAACTGCTCCCATGGGCAATTTCGAAGACGGTTCCGTAATTGTTCGTCCCGCCGTCGGGAGCTGTTCCCCATAGGTCGCCGCTGGAGTCGAGGGTCACGCCGCCCGCGGGCCAGGAGCCGTTGGTCCCGTTGAAACTGGCGACCGCCGTGATGGACGTCGTCCCGTGGGCGATCTCGAAGACCGTGCCGTCGCCATTCGCGCCGGCTTCCGGAGCCGTTCCAAACAGGTTGCCGCTGGAGTCGAGCACCACGCCCGCAGATGGATATTCGCCGTTGGTCCCATTGAAGCTGGCGACTGCCGTAATGGAAGTCGTCCCGTGGGCGATCTCGAAAACCGTACCGTCGCTGTTGGCGCCACCATTGCTGGCCGTGCCGAAGAGGTTGCCGCTGGAATCGAGGGTCACGCTGGCTGCGGGCCAGGCCCCATTCGCATCGTTGAAACTGGCGAGGGTCGTGATGGAGGTCGTCCCGTGGGCGATCTTGAAGACCGTGCCGTCGCTGTTGGCGCCGCCTTGGCAAGTCGTTCCCAAGAGGCTGCCGCTGGAGTCCAGGGTCAAGCCGGATTCGGGGTTGGCCCCATTCGTGTTGTTGAAGCTGGCGAGGGTTGTGATGGCCGTCGTCCCATGGGCGATCTCGAAGACGGTGCCGTCGCTGTTCATGCCGCCCTGCGAAGTCGACCCGAAGAGGTTGCCGCTGGAGTCGATGGTCACGCCGGCATACGGATATTCGCCAATCGTCTGGTTGTTGTAGAAGCTGGCGAGCATTGTAATGGAGGTCGTCCCATGGGCGATCTCGAAAACCGTACCGTCGTTGCTGGGCCCGCCATACTCTGTTGCCCCGAAGAGGTTGCCGCTGGAGTCGAGCGCCACACTGCCTTCGGGGGAGGCTCCATTGGCGCTGTTGAAGCTGGCGAGGGTCGTGATCGAAGTCGACCCATGGGCGATCTCGAAGACGGTGCCGTCGTTGTTGGCCCCGCCCTGCGAGGCCGTCCCGAAAACGTCGCCGCTGGAGTCGATGGTCACACAGCTTTCAGGGAATGCTCCATTCGGCGGCGGCACAAACGACTCAACGGAATTCAGCGTGTAACCCGAGAGGTAGGCGCGTGGCTCCAGAAGTTCGGCAATGCATCGCCGCGCGTAATAACCCGTGGATTTTCTCTTGCCGCCATTTGAATGTGAAGGTCCACGCATCGGCTTTTTCTCGCTTCCCGCCGCTTGACTGGATGCATGGCACCACGATTGCCCCGACCTGTTACTCACGTTGTTAACTCCCTTCCCATTTGCCCCTCCCTTTGACCGGCATCAGGCGATATGCGTCTGTCTGAAATGCCGCTCAAGAACGTGCGATCGACCACTTGCCCGGGGATTGTGGTTCCGGCGTACAAACCGCCAAACTGCGGACCCGGCCGGGCACCCTGGCAAATGGTTATCATCGGATTATCCTGATTCGTGGATGCCAATGCAACAAGAAAGTGGAGGCTTTGACGAAAGATTTCGGGCGGGGAGAACTGGGCCGCCGACGACGAGGGGCTCCGTGGTGGGTCGGATTGGCGAAAATGAAGAATCCAGCCACAGACCACACAGAGGCCACAGAGGCGGGCGAGCGGCGGTTTATTCCTGTCTTTGCCGGGTTCTTCCTCTCGGTGTTCTCTGTGACCTCTGTGGCTGAGAATCCGGCTCTCTTGCCCGAATTGCACCATTATCCGGGATTCCTATCAGTGCAATCCGTGGTGGGAACTTAGCGGAAATTTCCCATTTTTCCGTTGCAAAGAACCGTCTGTTAGGGTATTGTTCTGGGTGGCAATGCACAATGCACAGTGGACAATGGATAATGGAGGTCGGGCAATTCAGAATGGATAATGGACGGTGGACAATGAGCAGCCGGCGGATCGTCACTCTACTGTCTACTTTCCACTTTCTACCCTCTCGGCCGAAGGCCGCCCCCCACCCCCCCTCTGTTGCATTCTGTTGCATTCGGGGGCACACGCCGGGGCGAGAGAGGAGTCGCGGCGCTGGTCGAGAGGAGAACGGAGACCATGAGGCGGAGACCTTCCGTCACCTTGTCACCCTGTCACCAGGTCACCTTGTCACCCCTACCCCCCACCCCCCCTGCGGGACGTTCGGGGACATTGGGGACATTCAAGAAGCGGGGGAGAGGGGGAGCCGGGGAGCGGGGGAGATGGTGCCGGAGGTGGGGTTGGGTTGGGAAACTGCCAAAATGACACGACACGGGCTGTATGAAATGTGCCTTGGGCGCGCCAAGTTCAGACTTCTACAGGCCAAGTTCGAACTTTTTGGCCACTTCTTGAGCGTTTTTTCGACGCAGTTGGGAGGTGAAACCGCGATATCCGGCTGAAAACGGGGGTCGGTTTGGATGCGATGAACGCCCATTTGTGGCGTAAGCCTTGTTCAGATAGCGAGTTGGGACAAATTTCACGCCAAGACGCCAAGGCCGCAATGGGAAGAAATGGATCGGGTTGGATTGGACTTGGCGAGCTTGGCGACGTGGCGGTCTATTCGAGATCTGGGCACTTCAGGCGCTGACGCGGGCGAAGAGGTCTACGCTGGCTATCGCGTGGAT
>CAZNAW010000088.1:0-6649 GCA_964571165.1 uncultured Occallatibacter sp.
GACCTGCCCAACCATATCAGGCGTTACCGATTGGAGGCCAAGACACCCATGATCCGCGTTGGCGTGTAGTGAAAAAAGTGGGCCAAAAACCCGCTTGGAGCACTCTGAACGCAGTTCATAGCGTAACTTGGGTTAAGACGACCGCTGAGTAACAGCGCAGACCGACGCCACGCATGCGGCCGCATCCGTGTGACATATCATCCACTCTATGTTGATTGTGCCAGGGTGGCCCACTCGAGTCCGGGCTCGGGGGTTAATCTATGCACCCAGCCCAACGCCCTCGGCCAAAAGGGGGGATGGGCGAAAGAAAAGGTGTTGCACCGAAGCTGAACCAGAAAAATAATCCCGGCAGTCGCGGAAGCTGGACGCGGAAGCTGGACTTGATGGCCATTGCTCTGTATGTGTTACCATCGACATCCCCGGCACTTGACGTGAAGAGCATTCGATGATTGAGGAGGACAACTCTGCTAAGCCGCTTTCCGACGCTGGTCGGCTTCGCTATCGGGAGATCTTGCGTCTGGCGATAGCCGCCGGTCGGCACCGGCGGGCGTCACGCCGCGCGATAACCGCGGCGATCTTTGGTTTGCTAATATTCCTTACCGTCGCATGGCTCGCTTGGCACTGCGCGCTGCCTATTCACGCCGCGTCGCGGCCGCTTGGGTCGGTCTTGTTCAGTCCGCACGAGGGCGCAGCGGCGTGACGTCTTGTCCAAGCGATTCAATGCCTATCGACTTTCCTAAAGCCGCCGAATTTGAACTTCTAGCCGGGCTACGCATCGACCTCGTTCGGGACAGTCGGGGCAAGCTCTGGGTTCGAAGAGAACGGGCGTTGCAGTGTTTATTGATCTTTGGAAATGGAATCGAATCGTGGGCTAGATGTTTGTCAAAGAATAGCCCCAATCGGGGCCACGTCAAACTTACGTTCTCACGATTGTCCGCGATTGCTGGGGGTTTGCATCTTCCGTACTCCATGCAGGTGCCCATCTGGAAACCGAGTTTGAGTCGCGCATAGTTAACCCGCATATTTCACGCTACCGCCATCGGTCGGCGCCGTGGCGTGGATGACCGTTCATGAGGGTAAACCGGCTGCGTCGGCGCAAACCACCCCCTTACCCCCACAACCGTTGGGGGCTGGTCCGCGTCGGGTTGCCGGGGGTCAGGTGGGTTGTGGAAGGGAGATCAGCCGCCGCGCGATCACGCGGAACAACTCCTGAATCGGACAGCCGCCCGAGAGGTGGAGTACCACGCGGCGGGCCGAGCGGACGACCAGCCCGCCGATCTTCAGCAGCTTCAGGCGGATGGTGCTCACCTGGGCCTGGGCCAGTTCCGTGCCGGCCAGGGCTTGCTGGCGAAGGTGCCGCAGCAGGACATACGCCGCGGCGCTGAGCAGGACGCGCAACTGGTTGGGCACGAATTCGTGACAACTGGTCCGATCGGCGAAGAGTCCCAGTTGCTGTTCCTTGATCCGGTTCTCGACCTCTCCACGCTGGCAATACACCTCTTCGTACAGCGTCTGGGCCGGACCGTCGATATTGGTCAGGACGAAGCGGAAGTTTTCCTTGCGGTCGTTCGCGTCGGTGCCGCCGAGGTATTCGGCCTTGGCGATGACGCGACGCTCCTTGTCCCAGGTGTGGGCCGCGTAGTGGAGATCGGCAAAGACGCGCTGCGGGTCGGCGTTTCCCTGTTGCCCAAAGAGGTGGCGGGCCTGATCCATGTAGAGCTGGGACATGGCGTTGAGCCGGGAGTTCTTGGCCAGACCGACAATGTAGTACACGCCGCGTTTCTCGCACCAACGCAGCATCTTCCAACGGCAAAACCCGCTGTCGCCGCGGAAGATGATCTTCACGCCGGGCCAGACCTGGCGGAAGCGTTTGACCAGCAGCGAGAGGATCGCCCAGGTGTGCGTTGCCCCGTCGATGTTGGCCGGACGAAGATACGCCGCCAGCAGATGATCGCCGCAGAAGACATACAGCGGCAGGAAGCAATACTGGTCGTAATAGCCGTGGAAGAAGCGATTGACCTGATGGCCGTGGATCGGGTCGTCGGTGGCGTCGAAGTCGAGTATCAGTTCCTTGGGCGGTGTCTTGTGAGAGGCGATGAATACCTCGACGAAGACCTTGGCCATCTCCGCCAGTGTGCGGCGTGACACGCGATTCTCCAGCCGGCACAGTGTCGGCGGCGACGCCAGCGGCTGGTCGGGATCGATGCCGCGTTCGGTGAGCAGTTGCATGAGCGGATCGTCGCGCAGGGTCTGATGATCGTTGCCGTCCTCGTATCCCATGGCGATGGCGAGGATGCGCTGGCGAAGCATGGTCTTCTGCTGGTGGGTGATCAACGCCTGGTTGCGCGGATCGGGAATGACGGCGTCGAGCCGCTCGATCAGGCCGAGCTTGCGATCGACCTCGCGCAGGAGCAGGGCTCCGGCGTCGGAGGTGATGGCGCCGCCGCAGAAATCCGCGACAACAGGACGGCGGCCGAGGCTGGAAAATTCGATGCCTGTGGTGTTACACTGCGTCATGTGATGGCCTTGCCTCCGTGCGAGTTCGGATGTTTGGTAACTCCCGAACTTACAGGCGGTAAGGCCATTGCGTTGAAGGCATATCACGAAAAAGCGTGAAATATGCGGGTTAACTGCCATCCGATCGCGAAACCGCGATTGCAGTGTGTCAGCTCATATGGATCGAAGAAGACGCATTGGCCTTGATGGTTGACCTATCGATTTGAGCCTCACGTAGACTCAATGGATCCGAAATGGTATCATTCTTCTCAGGTACAACGAGCACGCTGCACGGTTTGGCTACTAATCTAGCTGCATAGATGAAAAAGCGTATCCCAAGCCGGCACCGTTTTGAGTATATGGGCATGAGGACCGAGCTCGACTGCGCGACGCCGCCGAAAGGCTCATCAACGCCCGGCCCAGTTGGACGCGCCAACTAATTCCGCTTTCCCATGAACGGGCACTCTCTCCCTGTCCCATTTGTTACGATCTGTATACAGTGCCACAACTTTCAGCGGAGACTATGCTGGATGCTGAGTTCTCTGTCCCAACAAACCAAATGTACGTTCGAAGTTGATGTCGCGTACCTGAAGGATAATGGCACTCCCAACACGCTTTCAGTGATCGACTTCTTCTCCAAGATCGGCGTGGCAGTAAGGGGCCGTCCTTATTCCGATTTCAGCCGATTTGAGCGTCGCGGCTACACCCGAACGGACCAATTGAGGGCGGTGACGACCGAATGGATCTGGTTTGCAGACAGCGATCATGTTCTTCACCCGGAATTTGTGGAGAGGCTCGTCGACGAGTTGGCCCGCCATCCGTCCGAAAGTCGGCTTTTTTCCGCGGGCCGCATGAGTTTGGACCCATCAACCGCAACTCCAGCCGTCAACAACACTGTACTGACGCAGCCAGCATATATTCCCGAAGCGTTTTCAACAGCGTGGCACCTTGGCTCGCTGGTTCCACGAAGATCGTGCGGTGCAGGCCACACGCAGATAACGCGGGTAGACGGCATTCACCAGCGGACATATGTCCTTGAAGGTCGTTCTCTGGATTGGCCTTGGAGCACGAGATTTCAGAAGGCTCAGTCGGATATCCAATTTCGCCGTCGCTGTGGCGGCCATGTCACTTTGCCGGAATGGTTTTCAAGGAATCAAATCCATCTCAACCATAAACGAGACAGTGACGCTAAGGTACATTTATTGGACCAGCGATGATTCGAAGGTGCGGACGCATACTGAAACGGAGAATCTCGGAACCTCTGGCCGCCGAACTTAGGGCTTTTGCCGATTGATTCCATGTTCGCAAACCGCCCGAAAGCGTCGTGTTTTGTCGGATTCCGGCCGCCGCGGGGCCGCGGTTGCCGATGTGGGCGCGCACTGCTCACCCGGCCCTCATGCGCAGGCACGGCACGTCGCTCGTTGGAGTTTGTGGTATGTCATGGCGAAATCGCGTCGATTGCGGCGCTCGCCAGGGTAACGGGCGCGGGCCGCGCCGCATTTGCGCAGACCCGCCGTCGCATGTTCCACCCCGATGTGGATCGATGCGATGGCAGAATTCATCTTCCGCGGCGGCGGCAGTTCCTTCTGGACCCGCTGATGGTTGTGTGCGATACCGTCCGTAACGCCCCGGCTCCTCAGATGCCCACCTCGATCTTCGTTGGCGATCGCAGACAACCTCTTCACCGTCAGTTACCCAATATGCCGGCTGTCATGATGGCCTCGGGTCGAGAACGCGAAATTCGACACCATGCCGCTACCCTTGGCGGCGACGTGCCCCTTGTCGCTGTGATAGCTCCGCCCGTCTTACTGCGTGAACGAGGCGTCCGGATTGCCTGTGGTGAGGTCGTCGCCCGACGCATCCTCAAGGCTGTGTCGCTCGATCGAGCGGCCGACGCTATCGAAAACCCAGCGATCCAGGTTCGTCTCGCACAGGCGGGCGCGGACTTTCACCAGAGTGGTTTTATCCGGCGCGGTTCCGTCCCAGCGCAGACCGGTGAAGCGGCGAAAGCTGATGCGGTGGCTGGGTTGCTTTTCGGCCTGCGGGACCAACACTCCGAACACACTTTGCAACAGGACGATCCTGACCATCATCGCGCCTGCGGCGCTGCCATCGGGGTTGCGATACGTGGCCCGCGCGGGCTTGCCCGGCCATTCCTGGTTGATGGCGGCGTCGAGTCGGCTCGGCCGGATTGGCGTGCATTTGCTGTCCAGTTTGCCCACGATGACATCCGCGACAAAGATCTGAGGCGATTCGCGTCAGCACATGCAGACCTCCCTATCAGGTCATTACAAAATGTCGTGGTGCCAAGGGCTTTTTGGAGATTTCTCTTCGAAGATCCACGTAAACAGTCCCCTATTACGAGTCGTAGGAAGGCTTCATTATGGCTATAACCGTGGCAATTGGTCCGGAAAAGGACTCGCCGTCGTGGCGGTGGATAGGGCAGGACATGGCCAAAGAACTCCGAAAACGCTATGCAGTCTGCGAATTCAATACTGACGCTCTCCCTCGCGCACAGGTGATCATCTATATTAAGGCGCTGCCGTCTATCGACCATTTTCGCAGATTAAAGGAGCAGGGATCTCGCGTAATCTATTTGCCGATTGATCATTTTAGATCACGCCTGCACATCGCGCGGTCTGGGCGGCGGCTGCGTCTATGTGATCTTATTGCTGTGCATTCGCCCGATCTGCTACCATATTTCCGTCGCTTTTCGGTTACAACCTCAGTTGACCATCATGGGAGATTCTTCCTTCCCGAGATATCTGCTTTCAAGGAGTCTGGTTATGCGCTTTGGATTGGCGCAGTTCAACATCTGCCATTTCTCTTGCTCTATTTACGGTCCAACCGGGTACCGATTGCAATAAGGTTGCTGACGGACCGCGATAATGGTCTTGGCAGAAAGATCGCGATTGAGCAGGCTAAATCGCTTGGAATTGAAATGGATTTCCGAGATCATCAGATCAATGGGCTTGATGCATTCGTCTGGAGTCCACAGCTGCAGGCCGAAATGATGTGTCAGGCCAAAGCGGCGATCGATATCAAAGGCAGCGATTTCAATCAACTGATGAAACCGCCGACCAAAGCGCAGCAGTTTGTTTGCTCCGGGATCCCACTCGCCATGAACCCAAGCGGGCCGGTGCGATATTTTCGGCAATTGGGACTGGCCGTGCCAGAGCCCACAGATTCGAGTTGGTTGACAGTCGACTATTATATGGAAGTAAGTAGAATAGCGGCTTCGTTGCGGATCCGGCTGACAGCCGAGTCGGTGGGAGCGGAGTTCTGTCGGCTTGTTGAGATCGTGACGCGTGGCGCGCGCATTGTCGATAGTGCTTTGGCGCAGTGATCGAGCACGCTCCAAGGGTGTGTCTTTCTTAACCCGTCCTATTTATGACTCCTGTCGGTGTCCGATTGTAGCATGATATTGCTCGGCTCTAAGGCGTTTGTGGTTGTTCGGGCTGGGGTGGTGCCGGCCCTGGCGCAAACTATCCCTTTACCCCAAGCCGCTATTGAGCCTGGAAGGAGGTAACGCCAGGTTGTCGGGGGATCACATGCGCAAGACGAGGCTCCGATGCGCGTGGGCCGGCGGGGGCACCCACCGCCGTGCAAGCGGAGGGGGCGTCTGGCCAAAGGCGGCGCCCGCGAAAACACCGCGCGATCACGGCGAGATCCATCCAATCCGCCGCCCCAAACCGCCCGCATTTTCAGGCCGGTTGAATTACCGCACTTTCACACTGCCGCTGACAAGCACTGGCGGAACTACAGCGGCTCGACCGATGGGGTGGACATGGACCGATACCAGTACACCTACGAGAAGTACTTCAGCTACTCAAACCGGACGGACGACGACCACCCTCAACGCCCGCCTGTATGAGACCTATACTTACGACATGCGCAACCCCTTGACGCTGGCCACGTGCCTGGAGTCGTTTGCCCAGCCGTGGAACTTGGATGCCACCGGCAACTGGAGCGACTTCCACGAAGACCCCAGTGGCACAGGCCTGATCCTATACCGCACCGCCGCCAGCGGCCGACGGTGGACAAGGTCGGCTTACAACGCGGTCGGCAACACGACGAGCTTCCCGCAACTCAATACCTCCACTAGGCCTTAAACAAGCGAATCCCCCGATAGTCTGAATCGGTGGTAGTGCGG
>CAZNAW010000089.1:0-6581 GCA_964571165.1 uncultured Occallatibacter sp.
CAGATCAATTCAAGGTTGCAGCTTGACTTCATCCCTCAAATCCGACGTGCGCCCGAGCGGAATACGTCATCTGTGCGCCTCGATGAGCGATTTCCAGCCAAAATGTGCGGGCGGCATGCGGGTGAATGGCAGGGTTGGTGATCCACCAGCGGTGTTTGCCTTCTGCGTCCTGATTGAGCTTGCCGCTTTTCCGGTTCTTGTCCAGGTCCACCGGCGATTGGCTGCCTAATAGCGAAGAGCGGAATGGAGTCGAGTGTCTCCGAATAGAGCCCCGAAATCCACTATTTCGCCAAGATTTCCAACAAGCTCTTCGAGTGGAATAGCTGATAATCTTTTCTGTGCATCGGCAAAACTTGATGCACGGGGCGAAGGGGTTCGCCCAAAACGCTGTTCCATCCTGATCAATTGGGTGGGCGGATGATGACCCCTGACGAGAAATTCGTCGGGGAGTCTCCTGCCCCCACGAATTCCTCTGCAGATTCTGGGTTGACACGGGCCGGACGTTACGGCCCTTGTGTCACTAGCTGGAGGTTTCATGAAGATGGTCGTCGCTTCCCAAGTTCGCGTCAATTTGGCTAATTTAAGGTTGCTACCGGGTCAAAGCAATCGCCGGGCCGCGTCCAGTAGATCCTTTCCAGGGAACTTCGAGCGGACTGACAAATGCTGAGTCTGAGGAAGATACATATTCTCGGCTTCAAGAGCTTTTGCGACCGCACCGAGTTGACCGTGCCTGGAACGGGTATTGCGGTCGTAGTGGGGCCGAATGGGTGTGGCAAGTCGAACATTCTTGACGGGATGAGTTGGGTCCTGGGCGAGCAAAGCGCTAAAACCTTGCGCGGCACGCAAATGCAGGACGTGATCTTTGCCGGAACGCGGGACCGCAAGGCGCTGGGCATGGCCGAGGTGACGCTGACCCTGGTCGATCCTGCGGCCTACGAAGGGCCCGTCCCCGTGGAGCCGGATGTGGTGGTTGATCATGAGAGCCCGGCAGACTGGGATGAGGACGAACTGCGCCGCGAGCGGGCCGTCGAAACCGAGGAGATCGTTGCCGCCGAGCAACCGGGCCAGGTCATCGACGAGGATATGCAGAACCTGCGGCAACCCGCAGCCGCAGTCGAAGGGCCGCAAGCCGTGGTGCTCAAGATTCGCCGACGCAAGTTCCAGCGCACGCCGGAGAAGGGTGAGGTCGTAATCACTCGGCGACTCTTCCGCACCGGGGAGAGCGAGTACCTGCTGAATGGAAAGCTGTGCAGGCTTCGGGATATTCAGGACATCTTCATGGGTACCGGGCTGGGGCCTGACAGCTACGCCATCATCGGGCAGGAACAGATCGGGCAACTGCTTAGCTCCAAACCGTACGACAGGCGGGCCATGATCGAGGAGGCGGCGGGAATCACGTGTTTCAAAACCAAGAAGCGGCTCGCCGAGTTGCGCCTGGAGAGCGCCAAACAGAATCTGTCCCGCGCGGACGACATTTTCGAAGAGGTCACGCGGCAGATGAACAGCCTGAAGCGCCAGGCGGCCAAGGCGGAACGGTTTGCTGCCGTACGCGACGAACTGGGCGGACGGTTGCGCGTCGTGCTGGCCAGCCGCTTAGCGGTGATGGATTCCGATCAGGCCCGACTGGACATGGAGATTGCCGGCCTTACCGAGCGGATCAACGGCGCGGCAGCCGAGATTAACGAGTTGGAAACGAACCAGCACTCGCTGACCGAGAAGGGCTATGAGTTGGACCGCGAGGGCCAGGAGGCGCAGAGCCGGGCCAACGAAGTTGCCGTCGAACTGGAACGGGCGGCGGCGCGTGAGCGTGCCAACACCGAGCGCATAAGCGAATTGGAGACGCGGATCGACTCGGCTGCCGCAGAGTTGGTGGTTACACGGACGCAGTTGGGTTCGATCGTCGAGGAGCGAACGCAGCAACACACGTTTCTTGAGACTGCGGCAGGCGAAGCGAAGGCCTATCGCCAGCAGGTGGATGCGCGCCAGCAGGAGGCGCGCACGGCGGCCGAAGAGGTTTTCATTGCAGAGCGGGAACTGGAAACCAGCCGCCGCCACGCGATGCATCTGCTGACCCAGGCCGGAAACGCCCGCAACTCCATTGCCCAGGGCGAGGAAAGCCTGGCCGCTCTGGAGCGCGAGGCCCAGCGGCTTGAAACCGAGATGGGCCAGGCGCGAATCGAGTTGGAGAACCTGGGCGCGCAGAGCGGGCAGTCCAGGCAGCGCTTTGATTCCGCTACCGGGACGCTCCAAAGGCTGGAGGGCGAGATTGTGTCGCTCCGCGAGTCTCTTCAAACTCGCCGCGCCGAGGAAAATGCACTCCACGCGACTGCAAACCAACTACGTACTGAACAGGCTACCATGGCCGGCCGGCGCAATTCGCTGGAAGCGCTGATTCGCAACCATGCCTACTCCACGGATACGGTACGACAACTACTGAAGCCCGGCGCACTCGGGCAGGGAGCGGCGCCCGTAGGCACGCTGGCGGACTTCCTGGAGGTAAGCGGAGAGCACGAAGGAGTAGTGGACGAATTTCTCCGCGAGGAACTGAACTATGTTGTGGTCGAGGGCTGGCCGGCCGCCGAGCGAGGCGTCAAACTACTCAAGTCCGGCATGGATGGCCGGGCCACATTCCTGATTCATCCTGCTGAGCAAAGCACACTTTTTGAAGAGCCGGCCGACTCAATCAGTGGACTCGGTTTGACCCCGCTCAAGGACTCGATTCGCGTTTTGAATGGGTTTGGGCGGACGCTGGAATTCATCCTTCCCAAGCTCAAGAACGGTTATCTGGTGAAGGACACCGGCGAAGCAAAAGGTTTGGCCGCGCAATACGCGTATGCCTTTTTCCTCACGCCGGGGGGCGAGTGCTTCCACAACTCGACGGTGACTGGTGGCAAACCTGCCAGCGAAGGTCCGCTGGCGCTCAAACGCGAACTCCGTGAGACGGAGAACCGGCTTGCCGTGTTGGAGAAGAGCCTGGCTCAGGCGGAGACAGATGCGGCGGCGCTAACCGAGGCCCTTGAAGAAATGACCGCGCAACTGGATGCGCGCATCGAAGAGCGGCGGTTGGCCGAGCGCGATGCCGCGGACCAGGGCGCGGCGCTGAAGCAGATAGATGCTGAGACCCAGCGCGTCAAGCGGAGGCTGCAGGAGTGGACGGCGCAGGCCGCCCGGAACAAGGACGCATACGAGAGCAAGAACAGCACTATAGTTGAGAAACGTGAGGAGACCTGTCACCTGGAAGCGGAGCACGCGGTGGCTGAAGCCGGTCTCGACGCATTGCAAGGACAACTGGTCACGCTGCGTCAGAACCGCGAAGGCCTGCAACAGGAAGCTGCGCAAGTAACAGCGGAGTTGGCTGGACTGGAGGAGCGGCGACGTGGCGCAGAGGCGGCCTTCCAACGCATCGACCGGCTCCATTGCGACCTGGATCGTCGTGTCCTAGTCATCGAGCAGCAGCGAACCGCGGCCGAGGCTGAGCGCGCGCAGCGCATCCGCGAAAACGTCGAGTTGGTTCAGCGCGAGCAGGAATTGGCAGCCGTCCGTGTTGAGACCCTGGCTCTGGTGCAGATGTCTGCTGACCAGGCGCAGACCCTTCGCCAGCAGTTGGCAGTCTTGGAGACGCAATTGAAGACTGGGCGGGCCTCGCTTGAGCAATTGCGCGAAGTGCGCGCCAGCCGGTCGAGCGAGGTGGCCAAGCTGCGCTCAGATCTTGAGCATCTGGAGGTCAGTTGCCTGACCGAAATGAATGTCGAGGCTGCCGCCCTGCGCGCCGATACGGAGATCGCGCACCTGGCCGAAGAGGCTCTGGCAGCCGAAGAGGAGAGCTGTCAGGCGCTTCGCCAGCGCATCGAACAGATGGGGCCTGTGAACATGATGGCCCTTGACGAGTACCGAGAAACGGCCGGGCGCCACGGGTTCCTTGAAGCCCAGCGCAGAGACCTGATGGAGTCGATTGCAAATACACAAGAGACGATCAAGGAGATCGATTTGATCTCGCGCACCAAGTTCGAGGAGGCCTTGGCCAAGATAAACGAGAATTTCGCCCTCGTTTTCGCCGATCTGTTCCAGGGCGGGCAGGCCTTCATGCGCGTCACCGACACAGAAAACCAGGCCGAGAGCGGCCTCGATATCGTGGCCTCGCCGCCGGGGAAAAAGCTGCAAAATGTGCTGCTGCTCTCAGGCGGGGAAAAGGCACTGACAGCGTTGGCCCTGCTTGTCGCCATCTTCCAGTTCCGGCCCAGCCCCTTCTGTGTGCTCGACGAGGTGGACGCGCCGCTGGATGAGACCAACGTGAGCCGGTTCGGCGACCTGATGCAAGTCTTGAGCAAGGACACGCAGTTCATTGTGGTCACCCACTCGAAGCGCATGATGCAGTTCGCGGACATGATCTACGGAGTGACTATGCAGGAGCCAGGAGTCTCTAAGGTGTTGAGCGTACGCCTCGGCGGCCAGGAACATCGCCATGCCCATGCCTAGGCTGCGATTAGAACAACGAAGAGCCGTCTGAAAAATGTCCGACAGCAAGGCCATACTCGGCTCTTGCCTTAAAAGGGCGCTTTCCGATCTGATCCCGACTGTGGGATGGAATCGAGACGTGGTCAGGACGACTGGGGTTATACTGGCGCGGGGCCGGAAAGCAAGATGGAGAGTCCGGCCAATGGTGTGAATGGATGTGGCGATGCCAACAGTGGAAAAGATCCAGGAGAGCAATTCGGGTGCGCGTATCGAGTCCGATAGCATGGGGCAGATAGAAGTTCCGTCCAACCATTATTGGGGAGCGCAGACGGAGCGCTCACTGCACCACTTCGCCATTGGCGAAGACCGCATGCCGCCCGAGTTGATCCGTGCATTCGCCCTTCTGAAGAAGGCAGCCGCGCTGGTAAATCATGATCTGGGTAAGCTCCCGAATGACAAGATGGAGTTGATCGTCCGCGCAGCCGACGAGGTGATTGCGGGCAAGCACGAAGCCGAGTTTCCCTTGCGTATCTGGCAGACGGGTTCGGGTACGCAGACCAATATGAATGTCAATGAGGTGATCTCGAACCGCGCGATCGAAATTGCTGGCGGCGAGATGGGAAGCAAGAAGCCCATTCACCCGAACGATCACGTGAACATGTCTCAGTCGTCGAACGACACGTTCCCTACTGCTATGTACATTGCTGCAGCAATCGAAGTGAAGGAGCGGCTGATTCCGGCAGTGCAGCGTCTCCACGATGCAATTGCGGCGAAGGCGAAGCAGTTTGAGCAGGTCGTCAAGATCGGGCGCACGCACCTGCAGGATGCAACACCACTCACATTGGGACAGGAAATCGGCGGCTGGGCGAACCTGCTCGAGCGCGATATTGTCCGCATGGAATCGACGCTCGATGGCCTCTATGAGTTGGCAATCGGTGGCACCGCCGTCGGCACTGGACTGAACACACATCCAGAGTTCGCGGTTCGCGCGTCAGCTAAGATTGCAGAGTTGACAGGGTTGCCGTTCCGCTCGCATCCCAATAAGTTTGCGGCGCTCTCGGCCCACGATGAGCTCGTTTTTGCGAGCGGCGCGCTCGTGACGCTCTCGGCATCCCTGATGAAGATCGCCAATGACATTCGCTGGCTGAGTTCCGGGCCGCGCTGCGGATTGGGCGAACTCACTCTGCCAGAAAATGAACCGGGTAGCTCGATTATGCCGGGCAAAGTGAATCCCACGCAGAGCGAGGCGATGACGATGGTCGCCGTACAAGTACATGGCAATAACGCGGCAATCGCATTCGGCGGCAGCCAGGGCAACCTCGAGCTCAACGTCTTTAAGCCAGTCATGATCTACAACTTCATGCACTCGACGCGACTGTTGGCTGACACTTGCCACATGTTTGTTGAGTTCTGTGTGGAAGGTATCGAAGCCAACCTGCAACGCATCAGCGAGAACGTGGACAAGTGCCTGATGCTCGTGACCGCACTCAATCCGCACATTGGCTACGACAAGGCCGCGAAGCTAGCCAAGACAGCGCACCAGAAGGGACTCTCGTTGCGCGAAGCGAATCGTGAGCTCGGATACCTCACGGAGGAAGAGTTCGACCAGTATTTGCGTCCGGAGAAGATGACGACTTCAAAAGCGAATTAGAGCGGCGGTAAGATCCGCAAGGTAGTCGTAGCAGGTCGAGGCTCCCTCAAACCTCCAGTCAATTTCCGAAGCCGTCCGATCTTGTGAAAGGCAACCTCTGTGATCTAGATTGCCAGCTCGAGTCCGGAATACCAGGCACCACGCTGACTTCTGGTTTCCGCCGCTGGGAGCTTTGCACGCGCATTTTCGGCTGAGGAAAGGTCGACGGAACTTAAGGCCTGCCGTCCGGTTGCCCGATAACCACGATATGGACTGTGTCCATTTTTGTGCCCATGCTCATTCAATATCGGTCATAATCTTGGCTGTATAGATAGCAATCCGCGATTTTCGTCCTGCGCGTAAACGTATCTTGTATAGTGGCTTATAGCAATCTATGGCAGCAGGAGGGTCGGCAAATTCGATGGCTGTTAACCGAAGGGTTGTAGGTTCGAGTCCTACCTGAGGAGCCAATAAATCAATAGCTTACAGCAATTTC
>CAZNAW010000090.1:0-6501 GCA_964571165.1 uncultured Occallatibacter sp.
CGGCCAAGCTGAACCACTTCAGCTACTCGCAGCTCATCAACGGGCTGAAGAAGGCCGGCATCGAGCTGGACCGGAAGATTCTGGCCGACATTGCCGTGAAGGATGCGGCTGGCTTCACCGCTCTAGTGGAGAAGGCCAAGGCTGCGCTGGCCGCGGAGAAGAAGGCAGCGTAAGCCGGTTGTTGCAGAAAGATCAAGCGGCCCGGAATCTGCACGATTCCGGGCCGCTTTGCGTTTGGGTGGTCTACTTGTCGCTCAGAAAGCTCTCTACCGCTTTCTGCCAGAGGTCCGGCTGGTCGACAAAGTTCATGTGGCCGCTGTTGGGCAGAATAACCAGCTTTGAACCGGCGATTTTTTCGTGCATCTCTTTGCTCAGGCTGGGGTCGCACTCGTCGTGGTCGCCCACCAGGACCAGCGTGGAGACGTGGATGGAGGGGAGCCGGTCAACATACTCGACGGACTTGAGGTTGCCGTCGATGACGAACTCGCCGTGCTCACCCCACATGACGCGGTAGAGCTCCCAGTTGCCGGGGGCGTTGACGGCGGGATCGTAAGCAGAGTCAGGGCGCGCGCCGTAGAGGAAGGGGAAATAGCCGGGACCCCAGGCGAGCGTCTCGTATTCGGCCGGGTAGCGGCCATGCTCCCAGATTTCGCCCTTCCCGAACAAGCCCGCCTGTTCCAACTCATTCAGGCGTTTCAGCTTTTCCGCGGGCATCTGGGCCTTTTCGCGAGCCAGCACCTCGTTCATCTGGCGGGTGGAGGGGAAGGTGCTGTTGAGGATCAGGTGGGAGAGATTCTGCTGATATTTGAGGGCGTAGGCCTGGGCCAGGACACCGCCGCAACTGTGGCCGAGGAGCGATATCTTGCCCAGGTGGAGGGCCACCCGCACATCTTCAATGTCTTCGACCATGGCCTCGACGGTGTAGAGGCTGGTGTCCTGGAGGCGCTGGGAGCGGCCGGAACCGCGCTCGTCAATGAAGACGAGGCGGTGTGTGCGGGCCAGGGGGAGCAGCCAGGGCAGGAAGTAGCTGTGATCGGCGCCGGGACCGCCGTGGACGACCACCAGAGGCGAGCCTGCTCCGAGCGACTTGTAGTAGATAAGCACGCCGTGGGCGTCGACGAATCCCTCCTGCTGCGACAAGACGGCGGGAGCGGTTTGGGCGGCGGACGGAATGGAGAAGGCGGCCGTTGCCGCTGCAAAAAAGAGAGCAAAAACCAGTCGCAGAAGCTTCATGGCAACCAGCATACAAGAACTTCGAGTCGCAGGTGGTTTATCCTGCTCTTTACGCATGATGAATGAAGAGATACCCAATCTGACGGCATTCGATGAGGCCGCGCTGGACGCGGCGTTTGGCGCGCTGGAGAAACAGGCGCGTGACGCGGCTGGCGCGCTTAACGGCGAAGAGGCTGTGGAAGCCTTTCGCCTGCAATGGCTGGGGCGCAAGCAGGGACGGCTCAACGAGGTCTCCGGGCTGTGGCTGAAGGCCGCTCCCAAAGAGGCCAAAAAGGCGCTGGGGCTGCGGTTCAACGCCTTGAAGGCGGTGGTGGAGGGCCTGCTGGACAACGCGCTGGGCGCGGGGCCGAACGACGAGGCGCTTGCCGGCGAGGCGATCGACATTACGCTGCCCGGCACGCGGCGGCTGACCGGGGCCGAGCATCCGATTACGCGCACTCTGAACGAGATTACAAGCGTGTTTGCCGCGCTGGGCTACTCGGTCGGAGTGGGGCCAGAGGTCGAAACCGACTATTACAACTTCGAGTGCATGAATTTTCCACCCGGACATCCTGCGCGGGATACGCAGGACACGCTGGTCGTCGCCAACCAGGAGCGGCGCCCGCAGCGGGACCGTCTGCTGCTGCGCACGCATACCTCGCCGGTGCAGATGCGGACCATGGAGATGCAGCCGCCGCCGGTGCGGATCGTGATTCCCGGCAAGGTACACCGCAACGACGCGGCCGACGCAACGCACTCGCCGATCTTTCACCAGGTCGAGGGCCTCTGCGTGGACACGAACATCACGTTCAGTGATTTGAAGGGGACGCTGGACTACGCCATGAAGGCGCTGTTCGGGTCGGCGGTCAAGACGCGCTTCTTCCCCTCGTTTTTTCCGTTTACCGAGCCGAGCGCGGATGTGCAGATCAGTTGCATCTTCTGCGGCGGCAAGGGCTGCCGCAAGTGCAAGCAGTCGGGCTGGATTGAGCTGCTGGGCTGCGGCATGGTGGACCCGGCGGTGTTCGCCTTCGCGGCGGAAAAACAGCCCGCCTACGACCCGAAAAAGATCTCCGGCTTTGCCTTCGGCATGGGCGTGGAGCGCATTGCCATGATGAAGTATGGCATCAGCGAGATTGGGCAATTTTACGCTGGAGATATGAGGTTTCTGGGGCAGTTTGCATAGCGAGTCAACGAGTCAGCTGAGGGATGCATAAATGGAGAGAGAGGATGGTTTGCCTGCCGGCGGAATAACGCGGCATTATCGCGATTTGCTGGTTTGGCAGAAGGCCATGGATCTGACGAGAGCGGTTTATCGCGAGACGCAGGCGCTTCCGACGAGCGAGACGTTCGGCCTTCAGTCGCAGATGCGCAGAGCCGCTGTTTCCATTCCCAGTAATATTGCCGAAGGTCACGGTAGGCTCAATGACGGGCACTTTCGCCAGTTTCTGGCAATTTCCCGTGGTTCACTTTTTGAGTTGTAAACGCAACTGGAACTCGCCGGCGGTTTGAAGTTCCTCAATCAAACAAGAGTCGATGAATTGATGAAGCAATGCGAAGAGGTTGCGCGACTCACTAATGGATTGCTTGCAGCCTTGGGAGCGGCATAGCCGCTTCGCTGCTGACTTGCTAACCCGCTGACTTGCTAAAAGAGGAATGCCAATGAAGATACTTACGAAATGGCTTAGAGCGTACCTGCATGGACTGCCGGTGGACGATGCGCAGCTTGCCGAAGACCTGACGCTGCGCGGCATTGCCGTTGAGGGGATTTACGATCTCGGCGACGGGAATGGATCGCTCTTTGAGATGGACATTACGACGAACCGCGTGGATGCGATGAACCACTATGGAGTGGCGCGGGAGGCGGCGGCGATCTATGGACTGGCGTTGCCGGGGCTTGATGTGGCACTGCCCTCCGTGCGCGAGACGGCGGAGCTGTTTCCGGTGCGGATTGAGGCTGAGGACGCGTGCGGGCGGTTTACGGCTCGGGTGTTGCGCGACGTTGTCATTGGCGACTCGCGGGACTGGTTCCCGGGCGCGGAAGTGGCCACCTACTTTGGACTGCTGGAACAGAAGCAGATCTCGAACGCCGTAGACGCGACGAATTTTGCCTGGCTGGCGATGGGTCAGCCGACGCACGTCTTCGATCTGGACAAGATCGAGGGCGGCATTGTGGTGCGGCGCGCGCGCAAGGGCGAGCGGCTGAAGACGCTGGACGGCGTGGAGCGCACGCTCGATCCCGAGGACCTGGTGGTGGCCGACGAAGTCAAGGCGCTGGGGCTGGCCGGGGTGATGGGCGGCTGGGACACGATGATTACCCCGGCGACGACGAATGTGCTGGTGGAAGCGGCGTGGTTCGAACCGATGGCGGTGCGGCGGACGGCGCGGCGGCATGGACTGCACACGGACGCCAGCCATCGCTTTGAGCGCGGCGCGGACTTTAACGCCGCGCCGGTGGCTTCGGCGCTGGTGAGCAGGATTCTGCTGGTCAACGGAGGGTCGCTTGAGGGCGAGCTGGTAGACGTGCGGGTAGCGGACCTCGAAGCGCGAACAGCCAACCGCAAGCCGGTGGCTCTGGCGCTCAGTCAGGTGCGGCGCATTCTGGGCACGACGGTGGACGAGGAAGGGATTACCGCGGAGACAGTCGAGAGTGTGCTGAGTGCGCTGGGGTGCGCGCTGACGAATCAGCAAGCCGGCAAAGAAGCGAGTGAGGAGGATGCGGCCTGGCTGGTGACTTTGCCCAGTTGGCGGCTGGATTTGGAGCGGGAGATCGACCTGATCGAGGAGGTTGCTCGGGTCTATGGGTACAACCGCTTTGCCAACACGCTGCCGGCGTTTGGCGAAGGGGTGCGCGCGCTGCCCTGGGCGGAGAGCGAAGCGGCTGTGCGGCAGACGCTGCTGGCGGCTGGATTTCATGAGGCGATTGGAAGCACCTTCTGCTCGGCGGCTGAGGCTGCGCTGACAGTGCCGCAACCGGGGCTGGTGGTGCCGCTGGGCAATCCACTGAGCGAGGAGGCTGGCGTCCTGCGGCCGTCGCTGGTGCCGGGGATGCTGGACATGATTGCCGGTAACCTGCATCGGGACGTGAGCGATGTGCGGTTGTTCGAACTGGGCACGGTGTTTAGCGGGACCACGGAGAAAGTGGAGGAGCGGCCGGCGGTGGCCTTTGGCGCTGTGGGCAGTCTGCCGGAACAAGCATCCCTGCATCCGGCGCGGGCTATCGATTTCCATGATGTGAAGGGCGCAGTGGAGCAGGTGCTGGCGCGGTTCCAGACGCGCGCGGTTTACTTTGATCGTTTTCCGGTCGAGGCTGGTCTCATGCCCGAATGGCTGCATCCCTACCGCGCGGCGCGCGTGGTGGCGGACGGCGCTACGGTGGGGTGGTTCGGGCAACTGCATCCGCGCGAGGCCGCGGCGCGCAAGCTGAAGGAGCCGGTACTGTTGGGTGAGTTGTATCTGGACCGGCTGTACAAGCTGTCGCTGCGCAAGCCGATTGCACGGGAGATTTCGCGATTCCAGCCGGTGCGGCGCGACTTTTCTCTGGTTTTGGACGACAGCATTGCGTGGGAGAAGATTGATGAGGCGCTGGCCGGATTGCAGATTCCCGAGTTGGTGGAGTGGCGGGCGCGGGAGGTGTTTCGCGATGCGCGGCTGGGTGCGGGAGAGTACTCGCTGCTGATGGGCGCAACCTTTCAGGCGCCGGACCGCACGCTGCGCGAAGAAGAGCTGCAGGACTTCCAGGCTCGGGTGGTGGAAGCTGTTGGCAAGGCTGGGGCGCGGCTGCGGAGTTAGGCGCGGGAGCAGACCGAATTGGAGCTATACTTCTTCGAATGCGGGTAGAATTCCGCGGAGGTTTTTTGATGTCGCAGTCTTTCTGGGAGTCCGAAACCGTGGAAGAGGCAAAGCCCGAACAGCAGGCCGGTGAGCCGGGGCCGCAGGCAGGAAACCTGGCCCTGAGCGTGGACGATTTTTCGGCGCTGGAAGAGCGGATTCTGCGGGCGGTGGAGCTTGTGAAACGGGAGCGGTTGATCCGCGCCGCGGCCGAGGAGCACGCTGCCCAGGCCGAGGTCCAGCTGCACGAACAGGCGCCGCTGGTTGAGCATCTGCAGAAGGAAGTGAACGCGCTGCGTGCCGAGCGCGACCATGTGCGACAGCGGGTGGAGCGGTTGTTGGCTCAACTCGACGCACTGGAATTGTGAGGCGAGACATGGCTGAGGAACAGCGCGGCAATGCCGCCGGCTATGTGACCGTTGAAATCTACGACCAGACCTATCATCTTTCCGGCCAGAACGCGGATCACATTCGCGAACTGGCCGCGCGGGTTGACGCCAAGATGCGCGCCGTAGCTGCGCAGGGCCGCACCGTGGACTCGCTGCGCGTGGCTGTGCTGGCCGCGCTCAATCTGGCTGACGAACTGTCCCAGTCTGTTGGCGCCGATGCGCGGCTGGGCCATGCGCGCGCCGCGAGCCTTCGCGGATTGCTGGACGAAGTGCTGGAAGACGGGCGCAAGACCGGGTCCTGACTTTCTTAGCAAGCCGATAAAGATCCCAGGGTATAGTGAGAGGTTTTCTGGAGACGCCATCCGTGGGCTCGTAAGTTGGCTTGCCTGTCTATTCGCGTTGATGGGATCGATTGCGTTTTGCGGGGCGCAAACTCCCGAGACTACTCCGCAAACTAAGCCCGCCGTACCCAGCCAGGTGAGCCGGTTGCGGCCGGGAAAGCTCCCGAAGGCGCGAACTAGCAGGAGATGGGGCCGCGTGCTGGATACAGTCCCATGCTGCCACATGAGGCCGTCCCGGTTCATTCCTCAGTTGCCGCCCGGTACAGCGGACACTTCACTTGCTAAAAACACCGGACATATTATGTGCTCATGACAACCGCCAAGCCGTCAGTTACCACCCAGTAAACATCCGCGCACGCCTTCGGCGTGGATGATGCTGTTCAGTCCTCTGGACTTCCCGCGGCAGGATCCCAGTGTACTGACTGGCAACTTAAGACTGTACCGGGTGGCAGAATTCGTTGTATTCAGCACCGCGCCGATTTGGGCAGGAGGCCACCAAAATGGGCGGGGGAAAAACGTAGCACATCGCGCCCACCTTGCACAAGACTTGTAATTCCTGGTGCGGACCCATAGTATCCGCAATAGAAGCCGGCCTGCAAAGCAGGTGGGTGGTCAACGCTGGTTGAACCAACATTCAATGAACAGGGGCTCAACTCGACAATCGGTTCTGTGTGCCGTGTCCGCCAGTCCGGAATGCCTAATGAACCGCGGAGAGCTCCACCGTCTTAGGA
>CAZNAW010000091.1:0-5790 GCA_964571165.1 uncultured Occallatibacter sp.
GGTGTGCCGGTAACGCTGGCAGTCAGCGTGTTGCGGTCCGACGTCGGTTTGGCGAGTGATGTTCCTGTGAAGATACGTTGGGTTGCATTGAGATCGCTGTCCGATCCGGTATAGGTGACGGTACCGTGCCAGGCATTGGGGTTCTGTCCGCGGAATCCGCCGAAGCCTCCACCGCGTCCACCGCCTCCACCAAATCCTCCACCGCCGCCGCCGAATCCGCCACGACCGCCGCCACCACCGAATCCGCCGCCTCCACCACCACCGCCGCCGAATCCGCCACCGCCGCCAGGACCACCACCAAAGCCTCCCCCACCTGGGCCACCATCACCGGGACCGCCTCCGCCTGGTCCGCCGGGGCCGGCAGGGAAGGTGCCAGTCTGCATCACTCCGCTGAGTGTGCTGGCGATGTCGCCATTGTTAAAGCCATTGCGTTGCATGTCGCCAATGCGGTTCTGTAGATCATCCTGGCTGAAGGTTGCCAGCCCGTTAATCTGGCCCTGCACTCCGGTCACGGCAATGGATTCATTTGCCATTGCCGATGAACTATCGGTCGCCGAGCTAGCCAGAGATGGCAGAAGCGAGTCTGTGCTTTGCGCGACTGCACTTGCGTCTGTCAGGTCCTGGCCCGCACTGTTCTGCATGGTCAACACCTGTGTGCCACGCCCCTGCCTTTGCACCGCACCAGGTGTGGTTCTAGCCGCGGCTGCGGCAGGTTGACTCGCGGGTGCAGCGGGTTTACCTGTGGCCGCGGGGGTTTGACCTGTGGCCGCAACGGCTGTAGCAGCAGTCGCTGGGGCCGCTTGAACAGGCGCTGGAGCGACACGCGAGGCGAGGTCCATCTTGAACTGAAGCGTCTGTATTACAAGCCCGCCGTTCTGGTCGGTGTCGCTCACCACCGTCTCCTGGGTCACGGGGGCAAATCCGGTAAGGTCGGTGGAGACGACGTAGCGAGCGTTGGTGGGAACCGCCAGATGGAAGGAGCCATCGATTTCTGTCGTGGTCGCATATTTTTTGCCGGTCACCGAGTTCGTGGCAGTGACCCCGACGCCGGGCAGGGGAACTCCGCTGGCCGTTACCGTGCCCTTGATGTTTCCACCCTGCGGCATGGAGGCCTCAACCGGGGCTGATTCGGTAGTATCGGGCGTCGCCGCAACTGGAACGACTGGAGTCGCCGCAGCAGGGGCTGACGGCGGGACCTGTGCCGCGGAAGCAGCCGGAGCCTGGGTTGCCGGCTGCTCCGTCTGGGCCAGGTTGGTCACGCAAAAAACACCGGTGCCGATCAGCATCGCCGCACACATTGCCGCCATCACATACCGTTTCATTGCATTTACTCGCCGCACAAAACACGCTCCCATATCAGAACTAAAGGATAAGCAACCTACTGCGAACCATCGGCCATCCACATCCATGTTGGAGATCTTCGTTATCAAGCGAAACAAGCACTGCAAACTTCTGAGACATAGCAATTATTCTGCTGGTCCATCAAATCAATATCCGTGCATTATTGTGGCGCGCATGGTGTGTTGATTTAGAGGTCTGGAGCAAAAGTCAACAGCGCCCCTCTGGGCCTGCATTCACGATCCCGAAGTCAGCAGTAAACACTGCTGTCACAACCACGCTGATCCGGGAAAAAACCTTTCATTGCCTGCCCTTCCGCCTCAACTCAAGTTTGTATATAATCTATAGATACAGACGGGAAGGCGCTCTGAAAGGACGCGACCGCTGTTGAATAATTTTCCAGCTTGATGCGGGCCCGGACGCAAGAGCCTGCACTCCGACTCCGCTGATGCGAACGCGAGTGTTCTTGCGGACATGCAATCCGCTTGGCTTGCACGATTTATACTGCATCATTCAAAATCAACCGCACGTTGAAGGATATATTTCGGTCAACCGTACCGGAAGGTGACGGAACGGTGGCGGACTGTGGATTTATGGCTACATGCGCCCTGCACAGTAGAACTTGCGCTGGTGGCTGCCGCCCGGTCAGGACCATGCGGAATCAAAGGTAACTACGATTCTCGACCACCAGTAACCTGTTCCAAGAAGACTGCAACATAATGGTTTGATTACCATTTAGTGCTATCAAAGAGACGAGCAAAAATCTATATTGAATTGAACGGGACAATTGAAATTCCGTTATGACGGTGTTGAACGATCGCGGATAATCCAGCGAATCGGTTCTGCAAACAGCAGTAGATGTCGTATAACCCCAAGTTTGCAAGAGACATTCGATACAACATTGCTTGGCATGCTTGGCTGTAAGGCTTTCCCAGGAATTATCCTATGCGATTGAAGACGATTGTAGCTGTACTGACCCTCTCCCTGGTCTGTCTGGTTCCACGGGTAAGCTTTGCCGACACACTGCAATTGACCGCTACTCCCGGGCAACAGGTTGATAACGTGTACGTCTACCCTTACACTATGACGGTTACAGGCCCGGGCGGCACCAACACGCTCGTCCCTATGTCCTGCCTAAACTTCAATCGTGAAGTGACCGTTGGGCAGCAATGGAATGTGAACGTCTACAGTGTGGCGGGCATTGCTCCCAGCGCTACGATCGACGGCGAGTCAGGGGTCGACATCCTTGCCGACGCGTACCTTTATAACCAGTATGCCGGTGCCAACGCCCAACTAACTTCCGACATTCAGTTCGCCATCTGGGACATAATGGATCCCTCCGGGGTCAACGGTGAGAGCGGCTTCGACTCCAATGCGCAGTCTTTGGCTACTGCGGCCCTTGCCGTGGCGAACAGCTCCAACCTTAACACCAGTCAATTCAAGAATGACTATTTGTTTACCCCAAGTGGCACTTATACCAGCGGCGAGCCGCAGGAGTTTATGGCAGACCCGCTTCCTTCCGCAGTTACCCCTGAGCCAACCAGCCTGCTTCTGCTGGGCACCGGACTGCTTGGAGCGGTCGGGACTCTACGCCGCAGACCGGTGAAGGCGTACGCGTAACATTAGGAAGACGGGGACTGAAGAGATTGGTTATCCACACGAGTCAGCGCTGACAAATCGATACGGGTCAGATGTTTAGCCGAGCAAGATTGCAGAATTGTGGAGCATGGCACTTTTCATTGCCCTCCGGAACATACAGATCTGCCGGGTTGAGGAATGACCTTCGTGGCGAGATAGGCGGCTGAAACCATACGGCATACGGATCAACGACTGACGGCAGGCGGTCGGATCGCGATCAAACTGCAGCAACCGGATACGGAAGGCTGTAGAAAATTATTTTGATCGAAGCGAAACTTTTTAGCCCATGCTCTCATCATAAACTATTGATTAATACACAACTTGGGCTGCGTTACAGGGTTTAAACTGACAACTCCAGCCTGAAGGCGCGGTTGTGGATCGGTGCCAGACGAGATTGATCGAAGGTAACTTGGATCGTTGTCCGCGGGTAACCGTTTCAAGCACATTCGCAACAAAATGGTTTTGATTACCATTTATTGTTTGGAATTGGCAGCGATTTCTCTATAGTTAGTAGTACGGAATAAAGCGTTCCCGAATGCAGGTTATGATGGATCGCACGACTGACGCGAGACGGCACAAATGTCGAGCAGAGATGCCCAGGATGCGCAGAGAGAACAAGGCCCTTTAGACCATTGATGCACTGAATATGGTTGCTATGCGTTGTCCAGGAGTTCCACCATGCGATTAAAAACTATCATAGTTGCATTGATTCTTTCCCTGGTCTGTCTAATACCTCGGGTGAGTTTCGCCGACACGCTTACGCTGACCAATTCGGGAGGCGAAACATCTGGCGGCGAGGTTGTCTATCCCTACTACTTGACGGACACTGGCCCAGGTGGCACCACCCCCATGGTTGCAATGGGCTGTCTCAATGTAGATCGCGACATCAACTACGGAGAGAGCTGGCAAGCCTACGACATCAACGTCTCGACAGTCACAGTCAGCAGCGAAATCGATGGTGAGTCGGGGTTAGACATTCTTGCTGACGCATATCTTTTCAACCAGTTTGCCAGTGCCAGCGACGGGTACCAGATCTCCGACATACAGTGGGCGATATGGAGTGTCATGGATCACGCTGGAGTGGTTGGCAATGGTGCCTTCACCCCCAATGCAGCGGCTCTGGCAGCAACAGCCCTTGCCGTCGCTCCTACGCTTCCCTCCAGTTACTATGCGAATGACAATATGTTTGTCCCCATTGATGGCACCCAAACCGCCGGCTATGGCGAGCCCCAGATATTGATGACCGATCCTCAGCCTCCCGCAGCCACCCCTGAACCGACCAGCCTGATCCTGATGGGAACCGGTATGATAGGTGCGGTTGCCATCATGCGCCGCAAGTACGGCAAGGCTTAGCAGCAGCTCTGTAGTGGAACGTCAGCGTAACGAAAAATTCATTGTGTCCGATGCCCGCACCGACATACTCGACGCGGGTTTGCTATTTGTACCGTGGAAGTTTGCAGAATTGCGGCGCATGACTCTGCTCGTCCCCCACTATTCTTTCGCTGTGCGAGGATGAGGTATGACCTTCGAGGCGAGTGGGAGGGAAGCTGTTGCGCGGATATCGCGGCGCGCGGCCCAGCGGCTGCTGGCAGGACATCTCTGGGTGTACAGGTCGGATGTAGAGCGGCTTATGGCGGGCGCGGGCGAGCAGGTTGCCGGCGGGGCCCTGGTGAGCGTGCTGGATGGGCGGGGGGAACCGCTTGGGACGGCCCTGTATAGCGATGCGTCGGAGATCGCGCTACGGGTGGTTTCACGGCAGGCGGGACTGAGTCGTGCAGAGTATCTGGAAGAGGTGAGGGACCGAGTGCGTGCCGCGATCCGGCTGCGTAAGCGAGTGGCCGCGGAGGCCTTCTCAGGAAGCGGTGAGACGGACGCTTGCCGACTGGTCTTCTCCGAGGCGGACGAGTTGCCTGGAATCGTGGTGGACCGCTATGGCGAGCTGGTGGTGGTGCAGTTGCTGATGCAGGGAACCGCGCAGGAAGATGTACGCGCCGTGTTGGCCGAGACGTTGGCAGAGCAGGACTGGGTGCGAACGATTGTAGAAAGGCCGGACGTGCGCGTGCGCGAACTGGAGCATCTGGGGCCAGCGCCGGAGAAGCCGCTGTATGTGCGCGAGGGCTGCCAGGCGGCGTTGAAGACGATCTTCAGCATCAATGGAATGCGATTCCACTTCGATGCAGCAGCAGGGCAGAAGACGGGAGCGTTTCTGGATCAAAGGCTGAACTATGCGGCTGCGGCACGATGGGCCGGCACAGGAAATACGGGCCGGGCGCTCGATGTATGCACTTATCAAGGCGGTTTTGCGCTGCATCTGGCGCGCGTGTGCGAGCAGGTTACGGGCGTGGATGCGAGTCGTTCCGCGCTGGAGGTTGCAGACCGGAACCTGGCGCTGAATCCTGGGATTGCGGCTGCGGTGAATTGGATTGAGGCGGATGCGTTCGAGCTGTTGCGCGATTATTCGGAAGCAGACGAACAGTTCCACACAATTGTGCTCGATCCTCCAGCGTTTGCCAAGTCGAAGCGCGCGGCGGAAGGCGCAATGCGGGGTTACAAGGAACTCAATTTAAGAGCGATAAAAATGTTGGCGAAGGGTGGCACGCTGGTGACCTGCTCCTGCTCGCACCATATGGGGGTGGAGGAGTTCATCGAAGTGGTGCGGGCGGCGGCGGCAGATGCGGGGCGCCGGGTGCAGATGCTGGAGATGCGCGGGGCTGCGCCGGACCATCCGGCAATTGTGACCCTGCCTGAGACGAGCTACTTGAAGTGCCTGATCTGCCGGGTTCAGTAGAGGCAGGTTGCAGGTTGTCAGTTGCC
>CAZNAW010000092.1:0-5596 GCA_964571165.1 uncultured Occallatibacter sp.
AGCGCCGCGCCGACCGCTGGAACTTCCTGTTCATCGCCGGCATGTGGTTCCAGGACCTGTTCAACTACGACTTCCGCCGCACCGAGCAGTGCATCATTCCCTACGCCACGCAGGAAGGCGAAATCAGCTTCTGCGCCTACAACACGGGCATCGGCTGGCGCAACATCATCGAGAAGATGCACATGACGGCCACGCTGACCAAGTGGTACGAGGAGCACGGCCGCCACGAGATCTTCGCCGGCGGCAAGAAGGTGGGTATGACCGAGGTGGGCCACAAGCTCCAGCTCAACATGGCGCACGTCAACTCCGAGGCCAACCATACGCTGGACGAACTGGGCATCGCCAAGAACGCCCGCGAAGAGAAGCTCCGCGCCCGCGACCACAAGCAACTCGACGCCGCCGAAAACGCCCGCATGGCCAAGCTCTACCGCGAGCACATCCTGGGCGAGAAACCAGTCGAGGGCCTGGTCACCCTGGACTCGATCGCCCCGGCCAAGCCGGTCGAGCAGAAGGAAGCCGAGCCGGTGGCCGGAGACTAATTCCTTCCTACCTTGCGTCAATTAACCACAAAGGCCGTTCCCTCTCGGGAGCGGCCTTTGTGCATATATGCTTACATGCCCACAGTTTCAACTACCAAAAAGGCTGTCATCCTGAGCGAAGTGCGCGGAGTCGAAGGGCCTGCGAGACTGTGTATTTGATCGATTCCGTTCTTTCCCACAATCTGGCAGGTGATGCATCCTCTTCGGCTCAGCTCTGGACCTTCAGGTAAAGGCGATAGTGCTCGTCCTGGATTGCGGCGAACGGGCGCAGGGTCATGTTGCCCGCAGCGGTCTTTGCCTGCCAGTCGGTTGACCCGCCGGAGACCTGGCTGGCCGCGAGAAGCTCCTGCCTGCCGATTCTTTCAGGAATGGCGCCGACGGTGAAAAGCGCCAGTGGACCGTGGACGGGCGCCAGCAGGTCGGGGTGCTGCGGGTCTACGGGTTCCAGCACAGTGGGCATGTCGAATTCGACTTCGATGCGGTCACCGTTCTTCCAGGTGCGGTCCAGGCGGGCAAACTGGCCCGAAGCTGGACTGGCGAGGGCATGCTTCCCGTTGACCGTGATCGCGGTCTTCGGACCGGCCCAGGCGGGAATACGCAGGAAAACAGGAAAGGCGGCTGGCGTTTCAGTCGAGATCGCGATCTGGGTGGTCGGATGATGAGGATAGTTTGTCTGCTGGGTCAGCGAGATGCGTTCCCCGCCTCGCGCCCATGTTACGCGCGACGGCACATATAGGTTGACGTAGATACCTTCCGAGTCGCGGAAGTAGGAACTTATGCCGTAGTCCGCAGTGATCTGGGCAAAGCTTCCGGTGCAGCAGGTCCACTTTTCCATGCGGTAAAACTTGGAGCCATCGTTGTTATAGTCGGAGTAATAGAAACCGTAACCATCCCTGCGAATGGGCTTGGCGCCCAGGATGGTGTTATAGAGGACCTTCTCCATGCTGTCGCCGTAGCGGCTGTCGCGGGTTACGCGCAGAAGATAGCGCGTGATCTTGAAGTGGGCATAGGAGCCGCAAGGGGTTTCGAAGCTGGAATGGCTCTTGGAAAGGCTTTCGCCCATTTCGCCGCTGGCCGGATCGCGAAATGTCTCATCCGGGCCCCAGCCTCCGGTAGCAAAGCTCTGCGTGGCGCGCAGGAAATCGAAGCCGTTCCGCGCCGCGCGCAGATGCTTTTCGCTGCCCAGCGTGAGATACGCCTGCGCCGCGCTGCTCATGGCGTTTACGTGGCTGTAAGCGTGCTTGCCGGGTAAGACGTTCTGCCCTGCGGCCAACGGGTCGAAGTACCAGTCGTCGGCCAGGAAGCGGGCGCCCAAGTCGCGATAGCGGCTGCCCGCGCCGCGCTGGTAGGCGAGAAAGAAATTCTCCGGAAGGGTGTAAAACTCGTCCCAGCAGAAAGACTCGTCGGCGTGGGGCCGGGCATACTGCTCGGCACGGGAAAGAGCTTTGGGCGGCAGATAAGGAAGAACGGCGTCGAGCGCGGCATCGAGGACGTGGAGCGCGGTGGGATCGCCGGCTAACTGGTGCGCGTCGAGCAGGCCAATGGAGACTTTGTCATAGGTGTAACCCGGAAAGCGATTGCCCTCGTTGAACTTGGGTGAGATAGCGGCCGCATAGCCGCGGACCAGCCGCTGCACCTTTTCCTGCGTGGGTTTGGAGCCGGTGGCGGCATAGTCGCGCGCCAATCCGGAGAGCATTTGCCCAAAGCTGTGGCAAGGAGCGAAGCCGTGATTGTCTTGGAGGTGAATTCCCTCCACCCAGTCATACCATCCACCCATATCATCGCCGGGAGCGGGGAGCCCGGCGCGCTGGCGGAAGGGCTTGAGCAGGCTATCTTCATTCAGAGCCAGATAGAAAGCGTGATTGGTTTGGAATTGCTGGCGAAGTGGACCCTCGAGCAACTCAACGTCGCTGTAGCCAAACTGGTTGAGTGGAGGCGCAATCGCAGGTTCACCCGCAAGCGCCGCGAATGTGCTTCGAGGCCCGGCCAGGGATGCAGCGGCCATAGCCGCGCTGGTTTTCAGAAACGTTCTGCGAGACTGGGTCATGGCGGTTCCCCTTTGGCGATGGTAGGGCACCCGGCAATGCCCCGGATCGTCGGAGATTTGGACTCTTTCCCTGCTATCCCAACGGGCTGAACTTGACCGGCAACTTATCAAAGTCCACGGTGCCGAGACCACGGGCGGCGGCCATCTGGAGATAGGGCAGGTGCTCGGCGTCGAGGTCCCACCAGGCTTTAGCGACGTAGGCGTCGAGGGCCACCGGATCTGTTCCGGCGACCATGGTTTTCTTGATGGCCACATCTTCCAGATTGCCGCCGGTGGGGCCGTTGCGGAGCAGGATGCGGTAACCGTCGAGCAGGGTGACCGTGGGCAGCATGAAGTTGGCCAGGTCGGCGAGGCTCTGGTGAATCTGCTGGTGCAGCCGGTTGCGCTGGCCGCCGAGGATACCGTACCAGTTCTTCATGCCGAGGGTGACGCCGACGAGCCCATGATGCTTGGCGATGGGCAGGTTGATGATCTTGTCGGCTTCAAGGAAAGGCGTGAAGACGGGCCAGGACTTGAGGACCACGCCGCCGAGATCCACTTCGCGGTAAAGCTCGGGATCGGGAAGAAGGACTTCAGCACCCTCGGCGCGTGCCGCGGCCTGAATGCCGGAGCGCTGGAAGCAGCGGCGGGCCTCGTTGCAACTGACGTCGGTAACAATGACGCGCTTGGCGCCGGCTTGCCAGCACTGGCGGACGACTTCGGCGACGACTTCAGGGTTGGTGTTGGCGGCCTGCTCCGGGGTGCGGTCCCAGGCGATGTTGGGCTTGAGGACAACCACATCCTGGCGGCTGATGAAGCGGCGGATGCCGCCCAGGTCCTGGAGCGCCCGCTGAACCAGTTCGCGCGGCTCTCCGCCCTGCACCACGGTCAGATGGGGTAGTTGCGGGTCGGTCCCGGTGCTGGAGCTGACGCGATGGTCGCGGCGAGCCTGTTCGGCGCGGGCCGGGACCGGGCGGAAACTGTGCCGGCTAAGCCACACAGCCGCGCCCGCGGCGCCTGCGGCAACACCCCCGACACGGAGCAGTTGGAGCATGGCTTCGCGGCGTGTGAGAGCCGGCGGCTGGACCTGTTTTATGTCTTTCGTCGGATCGGTTTCTCCAGTCATGGTGTTCCTCCGGGTGATTGGTGGTGCGATCAGACTTCCATGAGATGGATGCGTTGCGGATCGTTTACGCCCAACTGGTGGTCCTGGTCGGCTGCGGTGGCGATATAGCGCGGCGGACGGTTGGCGGCTTCCAGCGTGGGCAGGCCCACCTCGGCACGCCTGCGCTCGATCATCTGCCACGCGGTGTGATCCACGGCCACCCGGTCTTCACCGACGATGAGGGCATTGGGATACCAGAGGTGCTCGGGGTGGAAGCCGGGTCCACCCTGACAGACGGAGGTCATGGCGTCGCCAATGGTAAAGCGAACCTTCTCGCGAATGGCCGGAATGCGATTCAGGTCGGCCACGCCAGGGTTGCAGCCGTTGGCATGGAGTTCGTAGGGGCGCTGGACCACGCCGTACATGTTCTTCATGGCGAAGGTGACGCCGGACAACTCGTGGTCCTTGAGAATGGGCAGGCCGATGACCATATCGCACTGGCGAGTGAGGATTTTGGAGAGCTTGACGTTGACCGCAGAGCCGAAGGCCACCGGCTGGTCCTCGTAGCCGGCCACATCGGAGCCGTAACAACGGACGCGGCTCGGGTCAGTGTTGATGGTGAGGCCGCATACCTCAAGGTCGCGGGCGTTGCGGTCCCAGACCAGGATGTTACCGGCGGGAACGCCGGCCTGCTGCAGACGCTCAGAGATGGCCAGCACCAGCGCCAGATGGGTGCAAATTCCCTTGCCGCCCAAGCCGTTGGTCTTGAGGCCGATAACCTTTCCCTGGGGCACGATACGTTTCCAGGCCTCGACCGGATGGTCGCGCCCGGTGTAAGCGGCGATGGCGCGGTCAAGCAGATCGAGGACACGCTTTTCATCGAGCTGGCTGTTCTGGCCGTGGAGCGCCGGATCCTTGGCCACCACGACTTTGGACTTGGCGGTCCCGGCATGCTGGGCGTGCTGGTCAAGCATAGCCGCCAGCCCTAATCTTTCCGCTGCGGCGGAGGAGCCCAGCAAGAGGGCTCCGGTGGCTGTCGTCTTGAGAAATTCCCGGCGGTTTTTCATCGCAATCCTCACTTATTGTTGTTCTCTTGCCATCCTTCGCATTTTTCCTTCGAGAGGCTGCAAAGGATAGAGCGCCCGCATTTCAATCGCAGTACAAGAAGATTACAGTTTCGCTTCCACGCCGTGCGCCAGGGCGACCAGGGCTTGCGGCGTATCGGGCGTGGACTCATAAGCAACGATGCGAACCAGATAAGGACCTTTGCGGAAGATCACGCTCTGCGCGTATGCGATGCCCGCATCTCCGATTTGCACGGTTTTGGCGTCTTTGGTCTGGCCGGTGGAGAGAATTTTACCTGTGCCCGCCGCGTCACCCATGGTGTACACGTCCACAACGGCTTCCAACTGGCCCTGGTACTTGTAGTCGGAGGTGGAGGTGGACACTACGCCGGCGGAGATGTACTGCTCAGCGTCGCCGTCGATGTACTGCCAAAGGTCTTTGGCTGCAAAAACGCGGGTATCGCTGGTCTTCTGCCAACCTGCGATTGCGCCCGATGCCGGGAACGGATCGACTTTGGCCTTCTTACATCCTGTGCCTGCGGCCGCGCCTACCATGCAGAGCACTGCGGCTGCGACCACGAAACTCTTTAAGCGATAAATCACGGAGCGGTCTCCTTATTTGCGGTTTAACAGAATCTGACTGGCGGGCGAGCGGCTCTCGCCGATGCTGGTAACGTAAACGGCTGGATGCTCCTGGAGCGGGCAGGCATACTCGCAGGCGCCGCAGCCCACGCAGCGGCTGGGATCGACGCGCGGCTGCTTGAGGGTTTTGGTGTTGCCGGCGGAGTCGACCACCTGGGCTTCTTCAACGTAGATGGCCTTGGGCGAGACCGGGCACCATTCCTCGCAGACGATGCAGTCG
>CAZNAW010000093.1:0-5476 GCA_964571165.1 uncultured Occallatibacter sp.
GATAGTTGTCCGCCGCGTAGAAGGCGCGATACTTGGGATCGAACTTCACATAGCGGCCCACAAACAAATCTACGCAGCCGTCCTTGTCGTAATCCAGCCAGGTGGAACTGATGGCCCAGCCATCGACCTTGATGCCGGCCTTCTCAGTCACATCAGTAAAATGCCCGTTGCCGTCGTTGTGATAGAGAATGGTCTTGCCGTATCCGGTAACCAGCAGATCGACAAAGCCATCGTTGTCATAGTCCGCGGCCGTCACAGCAACAGAGTACATATTCGGATCCAATCCGGACTTCTCCGTAACGTCGGTGAAATGCCCGTTGCCGTCGTTGCGATAGAGATGGTTGTGCGGCGGAGGGTTGGGCTTCACCTTCAACGGATAGGGATGCATGGAGTCGTCGAGCGGCCGTCCATTCACCACGTAGAGTGAGGGCAGGCCGGAGTTGTTGTAGTCAAACCAGATGCAGCCTGCGCCTGTTCCTTCGAGCAGCGAACCCAATTGGCTCGACCCAAAGCTGTGCGTAAAGTCGATGCCCGCTTTATCGCTCGCATCTTCAAACCGAATCACAGAACCGTGCGCGGCCGCAGGCTTGGGCTCAGTCGCCGGCGCGGATTGTGCGTCAGGCGCAGCAGTAACCGGTGAAGCAGCTTGAATGGGCGGGGCAGTTTGCGTTGGCGGAGCACTTTGCGCCGCGGCCATTGAAACGGCGCCAAATAAAAGAAGAAAACGAATCATGATTTTCAGTTCCCTCCGCGCGTAGCACGATTTTCGGAATCAGCAGCACGCGCGCCGGTCAAATCCGTTGGTGTTGTCGTGCGCAGCAGCACAGCCGGCACCCGGTTTTCCGAGGAGCGCTCCGGTCCCGTGTGGCAGCCCACACAGATTCGTTGCTCGCCGCGCCGTATCCAGAACCATCCGTGCTCCTGGCGCAGGACTGCGCCCTTTTCATCGAGCAGCGCAAAGCGTATGGGCTTGTCTGCCGGAGTCTTTACAAAGAATGAACCATCTGCCTCGACTGGCGCCGTTCCGTTATTGACCACGTGGCCTTGGGCATCCAGTGTCTCCAGCCGCACCGATGCAGGCGTGACTTTGAGATCGCCCGCGCGCGACTGGCGCGCATCGAGGGCAAGCATGTTGGCGTAGTCCCAGGGGTGCAGCCCCGAGGGATGACGCTTGGGCCTGGTTCGCGGGGCTAACAGAACCGGCTCGACAAGGTCCTCGCCGCTCTCAGCCAGCATCCCTTCGAGCGCCGCCACACCCGGCTGCCACACCTTGAGAGCGTAATGGGTTCCGGCTCCTGCGCGCGCGCTCACCAGCCAGGCGCCCGAGGCTGCCTCGGCAATCGCACCTGCGTACTCGGCGCGCGGCGCAACAATGTGCGCCTCGGCTGCCAAAGGCGACGTAAACCGCGCCAACGAAGCTCCGTGCGTAAACACCACATCGCCCGAGGCCAACTGCTTTCCGCCCCAGCGTGCAGCGCCATGATCGCAGCGGTAAGACTCAACCCCAGAGCCGTCTGAGTACACCAGAAACAGCTCCGGGGTCGATCCCGAGCCCAGCGGGAAGCCGGCTTCAAACAGAATGCGCCCATCCTCAAGTACATCCGCGGGGATGGCGCTGGCGGGCATGTAAGTGAGCGGAAGCACCGCCGAACCAGCCGCCGAATCCACCGGCGCAGACACCGCCAGGCCATCTTTCCCCGCGGCCTCCAGTTGAAAACCGAGCGCGGTCCGTTGTGCATAAACCACTCGCCCGGCCGGCAGATAAAGAGGGCGGATCGCATCGCTCGCGCCCGCGATCAACTTACGCAGAGAGCCGTCTGCCAGCGTCAATTCCCATATCTGCCACGGATCGGTCGCCGCCTGCTTGCCCGCGAACAGCACCCTCTTTGCATCGAAAGAAACATTGGCGTCCGCGCTGGCCGCAAACCCCGTCACCAGCGGCTGCGCCTTGCCGTCGTGCACCAACAACAATTGCGCGCCCCTGGGAAATCTCTCCTGGCCGCGCAGTGCCGCCAGCGGCTGATACGCGGGCGCGGCGGTAACGATGATATCCGCGCCAATATCCGGAATGGAGTTCTTCGCCGCGTCCGGTCCGAATCCACAAATGGGAATCAGCAGTGCAGCCGATGCGGCAATCGCCAGCACCTTTTCAGCGGCTCTCATCCCACCGCCTCCATGAGCCGGGCGCCCGCCGCCTCGCGCCGTTCCAACTGCAGCCGCCGCACCGCCAGCCAGGGCTCGATCCCATCCATCATCTCGTCAAATCCGTCAAAGTCCAGCGACTGTTCGCCGTCGCTCCAGGCCTTGTCCGGATTGGGATGCACCTCCACCAGCAACCCATCCGCGCCACCGGCAACAGCGATGCGAGCCAGCGCCGGAACCAGGTCGCGATGCCCCGATGCATGGCTCGGATCGGCGATGACGGGCAGATGTGAAATCTGCTTCAGCAGTGCAATCGCCGCCACATCGAACGTGTTCCGCATCGCCGTTTCAAAGGTGCGGATGCCGCGCTCGCAAAGGATGACATTGGGGTTCCCGCTGTCGAGAATCAACTGCGCCGAGCGCAGGAGATCGGCAATAGTGGCCACCATGCCGCGCTTCAGCAGCACCGGCCGCCCGGAGCGCGCCGCCGCTTCAAGCAGCGAGTAGTTCTCCATGTTGCGCGTTCCAATCTGCAAGATGTCAGCGTATTCGGCCACCATCGGGACGTCTTCTTCCGACATGACTTCAGTCACGATGGCCAAGCCGCTCTCTTCCCGTGCGCGGGCCAGTATCTTCAGACCTTCCAGGCCGAGCCCTTGAAATGCGTAAGGAGAACTGCGCGGCTTGAACGCGCCTCCGCGAAGGATGCGTGCGCCGGCGCGGCGGACATGGTGGGCGGTGGCCATCAACTGGAACTCCGTCTCAACCGAGCAGGGCCCAGCCATGGTGATGAATTCGTCCCCGCCGATTTCAAGGTCAAGCACCGGCACCACAGTCTGTTGGCGTTCAGCGCTCCTCAGAACATCGGGGGTTTCAGCAAATCGTTCCTGCCAAGTTTCGCGCACCCTGTGCGCTCCAATCCGGGGAAGCGTCAGAGTACCGCGATTCGGTGCGCCGCGCCTCCACCCAAAGGTGGAGGCGCGGCGGACCCGCGGAAGGGTTTTCACCCCACCCGCCAGCCTGTTTCCAGCGCGACAATAAACACTTGTCTGTGACGGGTGAACTTGACTGGGAAAACGGCTATTCCGCGTACACCATCGGCGGTGGACGATAGCCGAATGCCGCATCCACAACGGCCGCAATCCCCAGAGCCGTTTCGTCCTGAAAAGGCCGCGCGACAATCTGCACGCCAATCGGCAGTCCCTCGGGGGAGCGTCCCACGGGCACCACCGCCGCCGGCATTGCCAGCGCATTGAACCATTGCGTGTGCCGCACGGCATCGAGATACTCCACTGTCCGGTCCTCCACGGTCCACGTCCGCTCGCCGTGCCGGAATGCGGGAATGCTGGCCACCGGGCACAACAGCACCGGAACCTCGCGCATCTCCGCGAGCGTTTTTGCGCGCAGCAGGTCCAACTGCGCCCACGCATCCAGCAACCCGGCGGCCGTGAGCGGCGGCGCACTGGCGGCAATGCCAAGAAACTCGCTGAAAATGGGACTCAGTTGATGCTCTTTGCCGCGGATCTCGGGCGCATAAAACATGGCTCCGCACTGCACAAAAAACTTCCACCATATCTGCCGCACCGACTCAAGAGTGCGCGGCCTGAACGGCTCCACGCGAAACCCCGCGTCCCGCAGTGAAGCCGCGGCAGCGTTCACCGCCGCCCGCGTCTCGGGCGTAACCGGAACCAGCCCGTCGTCCTCAAAAAAGCCGATGGTATTTATGCGCAGCTCATCCAGGCTGGGCTCGCGCAGCGCCACCGGCGGGCTTACCGGATCGAGCGGGTCCTGGCCGCACAGCGTGCGGAAGAGCAGCGCCACATCGGCCATGCTGCGCGCCAAGGGGCCTATGGTGCCCAGAATTGAAAACGGACCCACGCATGGAGGCAGGTGTCCGCGCCCAGGAATCCGTCCCGGCGTTGGCTTGAGGGAACAAATCCCGGTAAAGTGCGCCGGAACGCGAACCGACCCGCCACTATCGCTGCCCAGGCCCCCCGCTGAAAGCCCCGCCGCAATCGCCGCGGCTTCGCCACCACTTGACCCGCCCGGCGTGCGCTCCAGGTCCCACGGATTCCGCGTGTGCCCATGCAGCCGATTCGCCGTCTCATACGCCATCAGGAACTCCGGACAGTTGGTCGTGCCCAGAATCAGCGCTCCGGCTGCCCGCAGCCGCGCCACAACCACTGCGTCTTCGCGCGGTACGTCGCCCTCGTGCAACAAACTGCCAATCTCGCACTTGAAGCCCCTTGTGGCGATCGATGACTTCACCGTCACCGGCAATCCGAACAACGGCCTGCGAGACCGGGTACCACGCCACGCATCGTGCTTCCGTGCCCGCTCGCGCACACGATCCGCGTCGAAGTCGGCAAACGCGTTGAGCTTGGGATTCAGCCGCTCGATCTGGCGTATATGCGCCTCAGCCAACTCCACCACGGAAAGCTCGCTGGCACGCAGCATCTCCAGTTGCCGCACCGCCGGTTCAAGCACTACCTCGTTCATGGCTGAGCCTCTGGTGTTGGCGCCTGATCCTCTTGCGGAGACGATGGCTTCGTCTGATAGTCGAACCGATATGACCGCACCGGCTCACCTGAATCAAAGCGATCGTTCCAGTTCAACTGGTAGTCCAGCGCATCCGCATCGTCTGGGAATTTCTCGTTCGCCGGATATGGATAGGTACTCATCCCGTGGAACGGCAGTTGCGCCACCGTAAACGGGGATGCATCCCACCAGTCCATATCCTTCACAAATCCGTTGGCATAGAAGAAGTAATCGCGCCGCCAGTGCGCGGGTAGCGTGGGCAACTTCGTCGCATCGAACTCCGTAGCAATCTCTTCACCGCTGCCGAAGATCGCGAACCGGTCGTCGACGCCCTTCACCAGCGCGGTCACGTCGCCCATGCGCGTGTAGTTCCCGCGCTGATGCTGAAACGGTCCGGTCAAACTTACGCGGTTATAGTCGTAGTCCAGGTCCCCAGGGCTTGCGCCTTCCATCTGCTTCGGGTATCCGCGGAAATGCAGCGTGGCAGCGGCGAGCGGAACCTCTTCGGTACGCGCCTGCGCATCCGCACTCTGGTCCACCAGAACCTGGTCCCAATAGATCTGCAAATTGGTCACGAGCCGAATTCGCCGCGCCTCCGCGGGTACCTTGCCTGTCAGGTCCACCACAATGGTTCGCTCCAGGCCCGCGGGAAAGCCAACGTCGTCCGCGATCCGCTTCCATGTGCCATCGGGTAACTGCGCCTCGGCGTACGGCGAAACCGGCTTCACGCCCGCCTGCCACGCGGCATAGAGCGAAGTCGCGCTGAAGTAGTTCACATAGCCGGTCATCAGCAGCC
>CAZNAW010000094.1:0-5460 GCA_964571165.1 uncultured Occallatibacter sp.
CAGCGTGCGGGCCGTCACGTGCATCGTCGCCGGGGTCAGCTCACCGGCAATCTTAAACATGTTCGGAATCATCAGCAGCAGGCCCTGCGAGGCCGTAAACGTGGTCCCAAAAGCCCCTGCCTGCAACGCGCCGTGCAGCGCGCCGGATGCACCGCCCTCGCTCTGAAGCTCTTCCACAATGGGCAACGCGCCCCAGATATTCTTCTTTCCCTCCGAGCGCCACTGATCCGCCCACTCGGCCATCGGCGACGAGGGGGTAATTGGGTAGATGGCGACAACTTCGGAGAGACGATAGGCAACCGAAGCAGCCGCTTCGTTCCCATCCAGGATTACCATTTTCTGTTCACTCATTCGCTTTGCCTCATAGCGCGGCCTGCGGAAACTCAACCGCTAGGTTGAGTCTCATCGCTGGGGGGTGGAGCCGCTGTGATGAGAGACACAGGGTGGACAGTGAATCCCGTATTATGAAATTAAATTCATATAGTGCAACGAATGCCCGCACACAAAATCAGGCAAATTCTGGAACCAGTTTCGTCCTGTCTTGCGATACCTGCACGCTCGCAAAATGCCCGTTTCTCTCAGGCCAGAAGCGCTGATACCTTGGGCATCCACTCGCTGATCGGAATCTTCTGCGGGCAAAGGTCTTCGCAAATACCGCAGTCGATGCAGGAGCTGGAGCGCTGCTCCTCGGTGAGAAACACCTGGTACTTGAAGCGGGCGCCCGCAACATCGTCGAACAGGTGCGCGTAATTGAAGAAGTCGAAGTTGCCGGGGATGTTCACGCCATTGGGACACGGCATGCAATAACTGCATTTGGTACAGGGAATCACGGTTCGCGTACGATACTGGTCCCTGACTCGCGCGATCAGCGCCTGCTCCGCCTCGCCAAATGCATGAATGTGCGATGCTTCGGCAAACTGCAGATTCTCTTCTACCTGCGTCATGGCGCTCATGCCGCTCAAAACCACTGACACTTCAGGCTGATCCCAGAGCCAATCGAGCGCCCATTCCGCCGGAGATCGCCTGACAGGAAAGCGCTCCATGTCCTCGCGAATGCCCAGGGGCGGATTAACCAGCCTGCCGCCCAATAACGGTTCCATCACAACCACGGCCAGGCCTTTGCTTGCCGCCAGTTTCAGGCCACGAGTCCCCGCCTGGTTCTCCGTATCCATGTAGTTGTATTGAATCTGGCAAAAGCTCCACAGATCGCTACCGTTGACGATCTCTTCGAAGCACGCATAATCGTCGTGCATTGAGAAACCAAGATGCCCGATGCGACCATCTGCCAGCGCCGTGGCAGCCTTCGCCAGCAGATCGTGCTTCAGAACGATATCCCGCCAGCGGCTCAGGTTCAGTGAGTGCAAAAGGTAAAAGTCAATGTGGCTGGTCTGAAGCTTCTTGAGCTGTTCGTTGAGCAATCTGTCAAAATCCGCCGGACCATCAATCATCCAGACCGGAAGCTTGGTGGCCAGCTTCACCTTTTCCCGATACCCGCCGGCGAGCGCCTTGCCCACAACAATCTCGCTCTGGCCTTCGTGATAGGGGTAAGCGGTATCGAGATAATTCACTCCATGGTCGATGGCGTGATGAATCATGCGAAGCGCTTCTGCCTCGTCGATATTCGGGCTGGTTTGCCGGCCATCCAGGGTGGGAAAGCGCATACAGCCAAAACCCAGAGCCGAACCCTTCCAATCTAGCTTTCCAAAACGGCGATACTGCATGGCGGCATTCTCTTTCTCAACTTCCAAACTGGATTTTACTCTCGAACATCTGGGGTCGGTGCTGATACCTGAGCCTGTTCACACTACTGCAACGGATGGCGTTCCACCCTGCTTCGCGCGGCGGAATCCAGCTAGGCGATTAGCCCGTCCACTAGCGCCTCCCACTCCGCATCAAGCGTGGCCCGATGGAACCTGCGTCCGGCCCGCACATACCAGTAGCCGGCATTCCACGCCTCGCCCTCCTTGCGGTGCAAATAGGCGTGAACGGCCATACCTTCAAGACTCTCCAGAGCGTCCACCAGCGCATGGGCGCGCGGCCAATCCCCCTTTGCGTCCCACCATAGCGCCTTGAGCGGAGCTGACAGTCCTTCCGGCGGCTCTTCGCCTGCCACCGAAGCACGAAAATTCTCAACCTTCATGACGGTCTTCTATCATTCATTTCGCCTCTCTCGCAACCGAATAAAACCACACAAAAAGTGATATAAATCACATTCATTGTTCACGATTGCTGATAAAAATGAAGAGGTCGTTCGATGAAAATCAGCAGACGGGTTCGCCAGGGGTTGGGAGTGCGCTGGCGAGTGACGCCACCCCCTTTTTCCGGAAGTCAGACCGCGCTTATGCATCCTGAGCAGGAATTGCAAGCCAATGTTTGCGACTCTGTCCGAAATGGTCGTATACTGAAACTACGACCATTCTGGTCGTAGTTTTACATCCGTTTTTGGGTAAAGTTGCTGTTTCCCCTGAAGCCCGTAGGAGTACGGCAGTTGAGCGAGTTGAGTGAGTTGAAGGTCGGAGAGAGCGGTGTCCTGGTTGCCCTCGACCTGCCCGAATCCGTGCAGAACCATCTGATGCATATGGGTTTTGTCCCCGATGCGCTGGTCACGGCGCTGCGTCGCGCCCCGGCCGGCGATCCCACCGTCTACGGCGTTGACGGCATGGAAATCGCCTTGCGCCACGAAACCGCTGAGGCCATCCGGGTTCGAGTGCCTGAGGCGGAAGACGCACAAGACCTCGAAACCGAAGAAGTCTCTGAGTTGATTGAGGCCGCACGATGAGCAGTTGTTGCGCCCCGCCAGATTTCTCGCCGCCTGACGCTCCATCCTCTGCCGGAGCGCTCAGCACCGTCGTTCTGATCGGACCGCCAAACTCCGGCAAGTCCACTCTCTTCAATCGCTTAACCGGCCTGCGGCAAAAGGTCGCCAATTACCCCGGCGTTACCGTCGAGCAGCACATGGGCCTGATGGCCGGAGTGGGTCGCGACGACCTCACCCTCATCGATCTGCCCGGTATCTATTCGCTCACTCCTTACTCTGAGGACGCGCGTGTCGCCGTCGATGTGCTGAAAGGCAAGATGCCCGGCACGCCCAAGCCCGACGCCGTGCTGCTTGTCCTCGACTCTCTGCACCTCACGCGTCAGCTGATGCTGGCCGCTCCGGTTCTGGCGCTGGGTCTGCCCACCCTGGTGCTGCTCAACATGAGCGACCTGATGGAGTCCCGCAACGGCCACGTCGACACGCTCAAGCTGGCCCGCGAGCTGGGCGCGCCCGTGGCCCAGATCAGCGCTGTCCATGGTACCGGCCTGGAAGCCGTGCCGCTCTTCCTCAACCAGCAAGCCGGCCTGGCCGCCGCCAAGCCGCTTACGCTGCCCGTTCTTGGGAACGCGGCCAGCGCCCACGCCTGGGCTGCCCAGGTCAGCCGACGCACCGGCTATCAGGCTCCCCTCTCGGTCGAGGGAACCCGCAGAATCGATAACGTCCTGCTTCACCGCGTCTGGGGGCCGTTGCTTTTTCTGGTTGTGGTGGTCGGCGTCTTTGAGGTGGTCTTCTCGATCGGGCAGCCGCTCTCTGACGGCTTTGGCGATATCCTGGCACGGCTCGGCGGCCTGGTGCGCCCCTTCCTGCCCGCCGGCTGGATTCAGTCGCTCCTCCTCGATGGAGTCTGGAAGGGCATCTCCTCGATTCTCGTCTTTCTGCCCCAGATCCTGCTTCTCTTTCTCTTCATTGGCATTCTGGAAGACTCCGGCTACCTGGCCCGCGCCGCCCTCATCGCCGACCGCGTCATGCGCTCCATTGGACTCAACGGCAAGGCCTTCATTCCCCTGCTCTCCGCCTACGCCTGCGCCGTCCCAGCCATCATGGCCACGCGCACCATTGAGAACCGCCGCGACCGTCTGGCCACAATCCTCGTTACCCCGTTCATGACCTGCTCGGCGCGTCTGCCGGTTTACATGCTCCTCATTGCCGCCTTCGTGCCCAACATCGTTTATCTGCACGGCTTTCTCGGTCTGCGCACCATCGTCATGCTCAGCCTTTATCTGGCCGGTTTTGTGGGCGCCATGACCACCGCATGGCTGCTCAAAAGCTCCATCCTCAAGTCCAGCGAAACCCCCTTCATCCTTGAGCTGCCCCAGTACCGCATGCCCACCTTGCGCTCCCTGGCCCTGCGTCTGATGGACCGCGCCAACATCTTTCTGCGCAAGGCCGGCACCATCATCCTCTGCGTCACCATGGCTTTGTGGGTAATGGCGCACCTGCCCGTCCTTCACCTGCAAAACGGCTCCTACGCCACCCCCGAGCTGGCTGACTCGCTCATCGGCCGCATGGGCCATTTCATCGAGCCCGCCATTGCCCCCCTCGGCTTCAACTGGAAGATCGGCATCGGCCTGCTCTCCAGCGTCCTCGCCCGCGAGGTCATGGTCAGCACCATGGGCACTCTCTACGGCTCCGACCCCGAAACCCAGACCATGCACCTGCAAACCGCTCTCCATACCGACATGACCCTGGGCGGCGCATTGGCCCTCATGATCTTCTTCGCTTTCGCCATGCAGTGCACCTCCACCATGGCCGTAGTCCGCCGCGAAACCAACAGTTGGAAGTGGCCGGCCGTCCAGTTCCTCTATATGCTGGCTCTGGCCTATGGTGCAGCCTTCGTCGTCAACCACGTGGTCATGGCCATCTTCGGGTAGAGCTGAACCAAAATAAATACACGCTTCTCTGCACCGTGTTTCAAGAAGCCGTCTTGTGTCAGACCGCTTATGAGAAACTGAAAGAGCAGCAGTGAACATTTCTCCGGGGCTGCCCCTGTGTTTGCGCCCCAAAACCTCGATTCAACCCAGCTTCATTCGGCCGCCGGCGCCGTTACCCCGCTGCGGCCCGCATATAGGAACCAGAAAAAGAATGCTCAGTGTCAGCAATGTCGCCATGCGCTACGGATCGAAGGTCCTCTTCGAGGATGTCAGCGTAAGCTTTGTTCCCGGCCGCCGCTACGGCCTCACCGGACCCAATGGCTCCGGCAAGTCCACCTTCATGAAGATTCTCACCGGCGAGTTGGAGGCGCAGAAGGGCACCGTCGTCCGCCCGCGCAAGTTCGGAGTTCTCCGTCAGGACCAGTTCGCCTTTGACGCCTATCGCGTCATTGACACCGTCATCATGGGCAACAAGCCCCTGTGGGCCGCCCTTGAAGAGCGCGACCGCATCTACGAGAAGCCCGAGCTATCCGACGCCGACGGCATGCGTCTGGGCGAGCTCGAAGGCATCATCGGCGACGAGGATGGCTATACCGCCGAGAGCGACGCCGCCGTGCTCCTCGATGGCCTGGATATTCCCGAGGAAGTGCACGAGCGCAAGATGGGCGAACTCCAGGGCGGCCAGAAGGTCCGCGTCCTGTTGGCGCAGGCGCTTTTCGGCAAGCCCGAAGCCCTGCTCCTCGACGAGCCCACCAACTACCTCGATCTCGA
>CAZNAW010000095.1:0-5192 GCA_964571165.1 uncultured Occallatibacter sp.
GCTGCGTCCGCACTACCACCGATTCAGACTATCGGGGGATTCGCTTGTTTAAGGTTTAGGGTTGAGCTTACCCTTGGTGCAAAAGAGCGACTGGAAGGCTGCTGCAATCGTGTCGGAATGAAACAGTTTGCCGCCCTGTCACGCATGTCGGAGTGGTTTTCGGAACAGAACGAGATGGTCCAGGCCGCCGTCATGGGTCTGTACCCCGCCGAAATCCGGGCTGAGTTCGCCGCGCTCATTCTGGAGAGGATGGCGGGCGGGAAGAAATAGTCGCAGGCGTGAACGCTGTTGGCGGAATAATTTGCCACAACGGCATCGCCGGCCGCCAACGGTTCACGCTGGATACTTTGCCACAATGACATCAATCTGTCGTCGTTGCTGACAACGTGTGGATGGTCTGCCTTGGCAAATTATCCAGTCAGGTCGTTCCCAGAAACGCATCTGTGCGCTCTGGTCTCCGTTACGGTCGGAAATAATTCCAAAAACGAATCCCGCCATTTTCGCTGTCCTCCTGGTCGCTGAATGCGAATCTTTGCCCTTCGATGATGATCGAGTCTGGGGGTTCGGCGAAGGCTACGCCGGTATCCGTCTGCCATTGCCCATCCGACTTTTTGCTGACTGTCAGAGTCAGCAGCGAGATTGCGGCTGCGGTCAGGTGTGTTGGCATATTTGCTCTCCCGGATGATGCCGTCCGCACTGTTTTCCGAAAAGTGCCTGCGGTGGGAATTATTTGTTCTTACGACTCGCCGGGTTTCCCCGTCACGGTCAGCCCCAGCTTGGTCAAATGCTCAATCAGCACCTTCCGTTCGGCATCGAACAACTTGTCGATCTCCGCTTGCGTGCCCGGATCGTCCATCCATTGACCGGCCGTCCGGATTCGCGTCCACACCACGTCGCCGTGCCGCTCGGTTTCGCTGGTGATGCCGGTCTTGAAATCAGTGCGGTAGACGGTCTCGTTGATGTCCCGTGATTCACCTTTGGGCCGGTCGGCGGTGAGTCGAACCTGGGCGTAAATGCCGCCTGGTTCTTTGGTCAGGTCCACGCGGTAGCTTTCGTCGCTGATTCCTTCTGTGTTCAAATCATCGCATTGGACCAATTCGATGTCGGCGAAATTGATCGTGTCGCTGGCTACGCTGTCGATGCTGGCGGCCCTTTTCTCGTTCTGGTCCTCGCAATAGTTCGCGTAGGATTTATCCGCCGCCTCATGGAAGTCGATCCGCTTATCGTCCGCCCAGTGACGGGCGTCGGTCAACAGGTCAACCAAGTCGTCGTGGTAGTCGCCGTTTTCCGCGTATGCCGCTTCGATCATCTTCTGAAAGCGTTGAATTCCGTGCTTACTCATTTGCTCTGCTCCTGCGCCTGTCGCGCTGTTTGGGTTCACCCATAGTATCGGCTTGCACGTGAAAGTGGCTCGCATGGGCAACCGGGCAAGACCGGCAATCTATTTGATGTCGTGCTCGCACGTGTGGATGAACTCAAACCCGCTCGTTTTGCCCTTTGTCTGGTAGAGATATCCGCAGGCATTCAGCCAGTCCCGATTGAAGCCATCCGGCCAGTGGGCTGGGATGAGTTCAATCAGCACTGGACCTCGCGACCGAACGATATGGGCGACCAAGGCAAACTTCGTGTCGTCGGGCAGCGCGAGGAGTCGGGACTTCAATAATTTGCCATTCTGGCGGCACCCGTTGAGGATTTTTTGGAATTGGCGGCTGGTCATAGTCGCCCCGGTAGTGTTCTTCAGGAAGTGCCTTGGTTTTGAGCCACTTTTTGAGAAGCGGATCGCGGTAGGCGTATGAGCAGCGATTACCCAAACAGCGTCGATGAAGTTCTGGACCCCAACAGGAAATACCCGCCAGCAGTCCTGCAAGCCGTCAAAGCGTTCCGGACGTCAAAGGCTTGGCAAGGGACACTGGCAGAGCGGCAAGCAAAGTATCAGACGCTCAATACAGCACTTGGGGCTGCATACGGCGTCACGCCGCCGACGCTGGTCTTTGAGAACGACGAAGCCCAGGACAGCGGCTCGTCCTGCTACGTCCCCGGCTCAAACACGATCATCCTTCGCGGTCGTCTGAGCGTTGTGACCTATCTCCACGAGTTCGCCCACTTTCGCTTTGGCAGCAGCGAGCGGAAGGCGTGTTCGTGGTCGATCAACTTGTTCGCCAGATGCTTCCCGCGCAGTTTCTCCCGATGCGTCACGGATGGGCATATGCTGCGGAAGCCGAGGACGGAGCCATGATATGGGTCGCACTTGGGGGGCTGATCGCTGTGCTGGCGTTATTGAGCTGGCGTCGCCGACATTCAAGGCGTCCGCCGTTGGCGATGAGCAGACACTCGTGTGGGGCAAGGAACGCGAGGGATGCAAATTATTGCAGGCACTGCGGCGAGCGGCTGACGATTGATCTGTTCGATGAATCCGGGCCGGAAAAGCGATAAACCGCGTTGAGCTTCGGACTCCCGGCGATACCATAGGACATTCAATGGGACTGACCATCCACTACTCCCTCGCATCCGCCGCCGCCAGTCCAGAAGACGCCCGCGCATTGCTGGAAAAGCTGCGTAATCGTGCCCGAGATCTTCCGTTTGCTGAGGTTGGGCAAATTATCGAAGTCCAGGGGAAGCCCGCTTACGACCCGGACCACCTCGACCACGATGATCCGTACCGATGGCTCAAGACCCAGGGTTGCAACGTGTTCAAGTACATGGTCAAGGGCGACGAGTTCTGGGGGAGGATCGCCCCGGAACACCTGATTGCATTCTCGATTTATCCCGGCGACGGCTGTGAACAAGCCAACATAGGACTTTGCCGATACCCCAAGACCATCATCAACAACGGCAAACGAGTGCGGACGAGGCTCGACGGTTGGCGGTGGAGTTCCTTTTGCAAAACCCAGTATGCCAGCAATCCCGATTGCGGCGGATTGGACAATTTCATCCGATGCCACTTGGGAGTGGTGAAGCTGCTTGATTACGCCGCCGACCTGAAGATCCTTGCTGAGGTGAAGGACGAAAGCGGATACTTCGAGAAGCGAAATGCCGTTGAACTGGTGAAAGAGATCGGCGAGTGGAACGAGATGATCGCTGGGCTGTTCGGGAAGATGAAGGACACGCTGGAATTACTTGGGCATGATGCGAAGACGCTGATTTCAGAGATCGCAAAGTATCCCAATTTCGAGCATCTGGAGGCTGACGGGCGCAAGGAGGAGCGGGATTGAGGGAACGCCGTCGAGCTCCGCATCAGCGAGTCAGTCGATAATGCTGATCGGCGGACTGGCGAGCCAGCTAACCTTGCTGTTGCCAATACGATTCGCGACGTGCTGGATTTGGTCCGTCCCGAGACGATTAAAAAGATGGTGCTGCTGACCGATGCGACCAGTGCTACTCCAGGTGCCAATGAATCACATAGGGCATTCTTGGCAGAAATGAGCAAGCTGGGCATGAAGATGATCACGACGATGGAGATGGCCGCCTGAGCCAGCTCAATTCACGTCGGTTTGGTCGGAAATTACCGCATAGGGCAGTCTCAGGATTTGCGGCGCTGGCAAATTTGGCTTTGGTTGGCGTACCGCATTGCCGATGGACAATAATGCACACACTTAGTATGATGTGATTGCGTAATTGTCCATTGCCGGAGGTTGACCATGACCACGCCGACCGAACAAGCCCGAGACGCCTTCAACGCCCACGGCGGAGCCATGCGCACCACCGAGGCGCTGGCCGCCGGCATCCATCGGCGCACGCTCTACGCGATGAGGAGCACGGGCGAGATTGAAGCCCTCGCTCGGGGTGTCTATCGCCTTGCGAGTCTCCCGCCCCTGGCAAATCTCGACCTGGCCACAGTTGCCAAGCGTATCCCCAACGGGGTGATCTGCCTGATTTCCGCGCTGGCATTCCACGAACTGACCACGCAGATTCCCCATGAGGTTCATGTGGCAATTACTCGAACCGCACGCCGTCCGCGCCTGGCATTCCCCCCGCTGCGCGTCTACCGATTTTCCATTGCGGCGTTTGAGGCCGGCATCGAAAAGCAAACCATGGACGGAATCTCGGTTCGGGTCTACAGCCCCGAAAAGACGCTGGCGGACTGTTTCAAGTATCGCAGCAAAATCGGCATGGACGTGGTTCTCGAAGCGATTCGCACCTACCGTCGTCATCATCCGCGATTCCAACACATCCTGAAGTACGCCAGAATCTGCCGTGTGGAGCGGCTTATGAGACCGTACCTTGAGGCTCTGGCATGACCAAACGCGGCACAACCAATATCGCGGCCTCGGTTCACCAACGACTGCTGAATCTGGCAAGAGCCGGCGGACGACCGTTCAATGAACTGTTGGTGTATTACGCTATTGAACGCTTCCTTTACCGCCTTTCGATATCGCGGTATGCCGAAAGGTTCGTACTTAAAGGTGCTCTGACGTTATTGGTGTGGCAGACACCGGTGACACGCCCCACGCGCGACATCGACCTGCTGGGGCGCACTGCCAACGACCTGGAAGCTATCCGCGGCCTGATGGCCGAAATGTGCCAGCAGACGGTTGCTGATGATGGGATTGTCTTCGACCCTGCCAGTGTCAAGACGGATCGGATTGCCGAGGATGCCGATTACGAAGGCGTCCGCGCCAGCTTCCAGGGCCGGCTGGGAAACGCCCGCGTCGCCATGCAGATCGACATCGGGTTTAGCGATGTGATCACGCCAGCGCCCATTGCCGTCATCTATCCGGTGATCTTGGATCAACCGGCTCCGCACCTGCTGGCCTACAACCGCGAAACCGCCGTCGCCGAGAAACTTGAGGCCATGGTGTCACTCGGCGAACTCAACAGCCGCATGAAGGACTTCTTTGACGTATGGCTTCTGGCCCGCAGTTATGACTTCGAGGGCAGCGTGCTGACGCAGGCCGTCACCGGCACGTTTGGTCGTCGTCACACCCCGGTTGACGTTTCACCTGTGTGTTTCGCGACGGCTTTTGCCCAAAACCCTGCCAAGACTGCTCAATGGAATGCGTTCGTACGCAACTCCAGGTTGGCCGGTGCCCCGGCCACGTTTGCCGATGTGATAGCAGCCGTGGCGGGTTTCGCGGTGCCAGTTTTGGAGGCCGTTGCAGAAAAGCGCGAGTTTGCCTCGACATGGCATCATCCCGGACCTTGGGTTGCGCGCTGATAGTAAGCAAGAGGGAATCGCCCACATCGCAGGACTG
>CAZNAW010000096.1:0-2265 GCA_964571165.1 uncultured Occallatibacter sp.
GGGGTGCCGGTGATGCTGTTCTGCCAGCGCTGATCCACGATCCGGCCGAAGAGGTCGATGCCGTTGAAGGTTCCGCTGGTTCCGCCCCAGAGGTCGAGCCAGACGGAGGGCTGCGGGTAGGTGATACGGACGGCCGTGCCCAGGCCCAGGTATGTGTAGCTCGCGAGGTCCTGGCCGGCTCCCGTGGCGTCATGGATGGTGGTGACGCGGTTGAGGGTGGAGTCCATGCCGGAGCCGTAGACGTAGGTGATGACCCGGCCGTTGGGGTAGGTCAGGGAGTTGGGTCTGATCTCGTTGGAACTTGAACCTCCCGTGTCGTATCCGTACTGGACGTTGGGCGATCCACCGCCTACAGCCCCGGAGTGGGCCTGCTGTTCCTTGGTGAGCTGGCCGAAGGTGTTATAGGTGAGGTAGGTCTGGTTGAGGACCGTGCCGCTGCCGGGGGTGGCGTTGTTATAGCTGGTGACGCTCTGGACCATGCCGCGGACTTCGTAGGTGGAGCTGATGCGCAGGACGGTGCTGTCCGTGCCGGAGCCGACAGTGGTGACGGCGTCATCGGTCAGCCGGCCCAGCAGGTCGTAGAACATCGTGCGTATCGTCCCGCGCTGGTCGGTGATGGTGGTCTGCTGGCCCAGGCGGTTGTAGGTGTAGCTGACGATCCCCGAATCCGGGTACGTGACGCTGGCCAGAAGGTCGTTTCTGGCCACGCCGGAGGTACTGAGCGTCGTGCCGTAGGTGTAGGTGGTGGTCTGGTTGCCCGTGGTGGGATTGACGGCCGTGAGCGTGGCGATCTGGTTGGCGGGAGTGTATGTGTAATCCGTCTCACGCTGGACGCTGCTGGCCAGGGCCTCCAGTACCTGCGTCTTTCGGCCGGCGTTGTCGTACATCGTCTGGGTGATGTTGCCGTTGGGGTCGGTGGCCTGGAAGGCCCGGCCGGCGTTGTCGTAGACCATCGAGTTCACCAGGACGCTCGAATTGGATACCGGCGGGGTACTTGGCGGGCTGAAGCTGGCCGCCGCTCCGTAGTTGGCGCTGGCGATGGTCCGGTTGACGCCGTCGAACCAATTGGCCGTGTACGAGACCCTCGCCTCGGGCTGCGTCATGGAGGATACGGGATTCAACGCGCCGGTTCCCGTTGCGTCGTTGAGACGGTCATAACTGGCCGAACTGATGACATTGCCGGCGTAATCGTAGGTGGGGATCGACTGGTTGAGGATGATATCCCCGCTGACGGTGCCGGCCTGGGTCCAACTGGTGCCGCTGGTGTTGTAGCCGGTGTAGCTGGCGGTCACCCAGTTCATGCCGTTGTAGCTGCTCTTGGTGAAGACGGTGCCGGCGCCCTGGCCGATCTGCTGGAGCAGGTTCCCGTGCGGGTCGTACCAGGAATTGCTCGTCAGGGCATTCCCGACTGTTCCCGTACTGGGGTCAACCGCGTAGGTGAGGGTCTGGTAGGCGCGACTCAGGTCGTCGTAGTTGGTCACCGACTTGCCGATCAGGTTCCCGCTGGAACTGGTGTCGTAGCGGTCGGTCTCCGTCAGGCGGCTCATGTTGTCGTAGATGTAGGCCTGATAGACGTTGATCTCCCCGGTCATGGAGACCTTGCGGTTGCGGAAGTCGTAGGCGGAGCTGGTGACGCGGGGCACGCCGATCGAGGCGTATTGCGTTGTCTGGGTGATGTTGCCGTCCCCGCCGCTGGAGCCGTTATCGTAGATGTTCTCCGACACGATCACCATGTTGTTGCCGGCCGCGCCGCCGCCGGTGGGATCGGAATCGGTGGCGCCGGTGTCATTGGTGCCGACCCAGACGGAGGCCACGCGCTGGGGAGTGGTCCAGACGGTGCGGGTGATCGTCCCGTCGGGGGTCTTGACGTAGTTCTGCCGCTCCAGGGCATCGTAGCCGTAGTCGGTCTGGAGGTAGTTGGTGCCGGAGGTACCGGTACCCGAAGAGGGGATATTGAAGTATACCCGCGTCGAGATGGTCTGGCCGCTGTCGTTGTACTGCGTGCTGGCCCAGGTCTGCCAGTCGGTCTGCGGATAGGGATTGGAACTGGCGCTGAAAATGATGGTCATCGATCCGTTGGGCGCGCCCGGTCCGCCGGTCTGGATGCCCGTGCCGTTGGGGTGGTTGCCATGACCACCGCCACCGCCTCCTCCATTGGTGGCGCTGCCACCGCCCGCTGTATTGTTGCCCCCTGTGCCGCCGCCGGACCCGCCGCTGCCGTCGTTGCCCCCGGCTCCGCCGGTCGAGCCGCTGGCGTTGGAGCCG
>CAZNAW010000096.1:2365-5155 GCA_964571165.1 uncultured Occallatibacter sp.
GTGAACGATCCTGCCACCGCGAACGTCATCGTGCCCGAGCCGGTCAATGTCTGGATGTACGTGCCCGGCCCGCTGATGTTCACCGGGAAGCCCACCGAATTGCCCGGGGCGTTGCTGGTCACCTGGTCCGTCACCCGCCCGCTCTTGTCCGTGAACGTGATCGACACCGGATTGACGACGTTGAATGTGTACGGGCCGCTTCCCGTCGCGTACCCCTGGCTCGTCTGTGTCTGATCGTTGGGCCACGGCGCCGAACCGGGAAGAGTTGACAGCACGTACGCCGTCTGCGATCCGGTCCGCACCGTCGTCGCCGTCCCGTTGATCACCGCCGTATGGCTCGGACCCAGGGTCTGAATCAGGCGGTCCAGGCTGTCGTAGGTGTAGTCCGTGGTCATGTTCTGGCCCGGACTGGTTCCTCCCGACACATAGTTCAGAACCTGCTCGGTCATCAGTCCCGTCACCGGATCGAAGGTGTAGTTGTTCACCACCCCGTTCTCGTCCGTGGCGCTGGTCACGTTCCCGTAGATGTCGTAGTTCTGCACCGTCGTGTATGTCGAACCCGACCCGTTCTGTCCGGAGGAGATCACCGGCAGCGTCGTCGTCATCGACGAGAGCTGATTGGTCAGAAACCCGGAGACCGTCCAGAACGTGTAACTGTAACTCGTCGTGATCGTCGGAGTTAAACTCGTGGTGGGATAGGTCACCGACGTCGCCGCCAGGTAGATGATGTTGCCGTTTCCATCGGTGTGCGAGGTGTAGGTGTACGAACCGATCGTCACCGGCGTGCCGCTCTGGCCCTGTTGCACCTGCTGGTTCTGCACATATCCCGTCACGGCCCCGCTGCCGGTGGTCGTGTAATAGTTGGTCACCTCGATCAGGCCGCTCGTGTTGCTCAGGTACTGGTACAGGCCCGTCCCGTTGTTGTAATTGAGCAGGTCGTCGCAGGTCTCGTCGTATCCCAGCACCGCCGACGGGTGGGCCGTCCAGATGACATGGCCGTTGGCGTCGTACCGGGAGAACGTGCACCACTGGTTGGCCCCCAGCGGATCCCGGTTCACGTACAGCATCGTGTACCCGGCAAAGTTGCTGTACACCGTGATCGTCGAGTTGTCCGGCAGCGTCTGCACCGCTTTGGTTGTCCAGGCGTTGTAATCGCCGCTGGTGGCCGGCGTGTGGCTCGTATAGACGAACGTGTCCGTCGTCGCTCCGCCTCCCGGGCAGCTTGAGCAGACCGATGACACTTCCTTGGTCACCGCCCGGCTTGAAGGGTCGTACTCGAAGTAGTAATCGGCATACGTCTCCAGCACCGAATCGGCGTCCGTCGCGAAGTTCACGCCGGCGTTGAACGCCGCCTGGTACGCCGACGGACCCAGGGCCAGCTTCAAGGCGTGCGCGAACCCCTTGGTCGCCCCCGAGAGATAGTAGCGATAGAAGCTGACCCCTACGCTGTCCCAACCGCTCCCGTTCCAGTTCTGCTGCGTCGCCGTCTCGAGGTCGTTGAGGCTTCCGTTGGAACTGCCGGTGCCATAATACGTGTAGGAGACCTGCATCACGTTGGTCCAGGGACCGCTGCTTGAGCTTCCCCGCCGATATGTCACCGACTCGATCTTCCCGGTGTTGACCCCGCTGGTGTAAAACGTATACAGCAGCGACTCGTACGTCGTCGTCCCTCCCACCGTGTAGTGCCGCTGCAACTCCTGGACCTCATCTCCACTGAGGCTCTTGATCGTTGTCTGGGCTTCGTTGGGATCGGTGCGGCTGACAAACTGCCACGGCCGGCTGGTCGCGCCGCCGTCGTTCAACACCACCGTCGTCGTCTGTCCGCCCTGCGTCGAGGTGAACGTGAACAGGTGGCTACCGGTATTGTCCGACAACGCCACGTCGCGAAGTCCGTACATGGCGCTGTAGCCCCCGCCACCGGTCGGCTGGAACCAGGCCGCGCTGTTCGGATCGAACACGATCGCCACGTCCGTTCCATCCGTTGCCGCGTAGGGAAGATTGAAGAGGAACCAATTCCACCCGTTGGGACCGTCGAAATCCGTGGCCGTCTGGTTGTTGTACGAACGCCGATGTCCGAAGAATCCCCCGCGCAACGGCGAGGAGACCTCCGTCGCCGCCAGAACCACCGCGCCGTTGGTGTAACGGATCGGAGCCGTCGTTGTTGCCGGTCCACCCTGCCCGCCATACGGATCACCGGGATTGCCACCAGCCCATCCGCAACACGTCGCACAGACGCACCAATTAGTCGGACCGCTCTTCCAGGGCGTCGAGTGTTCGTGGGACGACGAAGAGGAACTGGAGGAAGATGAGGACGAGGAACTGGACGACGAAGAACTCGACGACGACGACGAGGAACTGGAAGAGGACGAACTGGAGGAAGAAGACGAGGACGAGGAACTGGACGACGAACTGGACGAGGACGAACTTGAGGAAGAGGAGGAGGAAGATGGCGGAACCGCCGACGACAACGAGGATTGCGATGACTGGGACGATTCAGAACCCAGCGACGATACCGACGACAGTGAGGACAGCGACGACAAGGAACTCGAAGAACTCGACGCCATGACTCGTCCCCTTGCCCCGCCAGGGCATCACGCTTGTCACCGATTCCCAATCCCGTCCAACCGCGGGCCCGACCCGATGCCCACAGCCCGTCCCCGGATCAACACCTGACCCCGCGACGGCGACCGCCACATTCTATCCACGGCGACGACCATTGGCAACAAAACTCTTCAATCACGCCAACCCCATCCAGTCCCATTGTCCGTTGTCTACATGCCTGCACGCTAA
>CAZNAW010000097.1:0-5029 GCA_964571165.1 uncultured Occallatibacter sp.
TCCACTGCGTCTGTTCGCTGCCGATAACGCCGTCAAGCCGCGCGTTGCGACGATCCCCATCAACCCTTCGGAGGTGACGACATTGCACCTGCGACCGGAGTTCGAGTCGGTGATTCATATGCCGGAAGAGATCACGTCGGTGATTCTCGGTAGTCCAGGTTCCTTCAAGGCGGAACATAACGAAGGTGAGCCGGAGTACGTTTACGTCAAGCCGATCACGCGAGAGGCTGCCGAGTCGAATCTTTTGATCGCGACCAAATCCGGCCAGCACGTGACGCTTGAATTGATCAGCGATGGCGCCGGTGGGAGCGGGGCTGCTCTGCCGGTCGACTTCTTGATTGAATACCGCATGCCGAGGAGTTTTCTGATCCCTGCCAGCGCCGCAATGGAGCACGCGAGACTCGAGGTCACAGGAACCGCGACCTCTCCTGCTTTGCCACGAATTCCCGCAACAGCGAAGCCGCTCTCAGCGGTCGACGAAGAGTATGAACAGCAGGTGCGCATCAACGCTCCGGGTTGGACGAAATGGGAGGGCAGGCAGATCGAGACCTCACTCGGCGACGTCCGGCAATGGAGCAATGAGACGGTGGTTTCGTTCTCGATCTTTAATGCATCCGATCAGCCGGTAGAGGTTGTGCCGCCGCAGATCCAGATCAGCGGACGCGCGGTCAAGAAGAAGAAAAAGAAGGAAGGTAAGAGCCTAACCGCCGATCAGCTTCAGATTCGCGACTACCGCTTGAGCGAGACTAGGATCGAAGCGGGTGCGCGCGCCGATGGAGTCGTCGTCTTTGACCGTCCGAACTTCAAGCAATCGACAGAGAAACTCTTCCTCCAAATTGCGCAGGCCGACCAGGTGGACCGGCCCGTACTGATCCGCTTGCCATTCACACCGCCCATCGCTGGTGGGACACAGTAGAAAGGAGACGCCATGAATAGCAACGAAAGCAATGGGTCACGACTCGTCCCTGTAAGCATCGACGAGTCTACGGAAGAGCAACCCGCGGAACTGCCGCGTCCGCGCCCTCCGCTTCCAACTGAACCCACGTTGATTGAAGACCATGCCGATGTACAACAAGCCGAAGGCCGTGCAACGAGGGAAGCTCTCAACGGCAAGCCTGGCATTGAAAAGAGCAAGCTGATTCTGCTGGGCGGCGGGCTACTGGTTGCCGTGCTCTTCTTTGCCTTGACCAGCCTCGTCAACCACTCTTCTACATCGAAGAAGACGGCCGATAAACAGCCAAGCCATTCGGTACTGCAGTCAGCGCCAAGCCAACCCAAGGGTAGTGTCACTCCACTGATGGAGACCGTCCACACCGACGTTCAGGAGGACACGAGTGGGCAGGTGCATCCGGGAGACATCAAGCGCACCAGTACTCCGGCGTCGGGTACAGGGGAAAGTGCGGGACCAGCGTTGCTTGGAAAGGCTCGCGCAGGAAGCGCAGCGAGGTCCAACACAACGGGCGTCAATTCCTTGGGCGACATTCCATCGTTTTCCGATACGCAGCAGACGTGGGAAGAGCCAAAGCCATATGGTGAATCCAACCACGCTCCTTCTGCACAGACGCAACAATCGCAAAATGCGTTGAAGGAGTCATCGCTGGTCTTTGTACGCGTTCCGGCCCAGTCACAGCCTTCAAACACTGCGACTCGCGCACCGTTGGATGCTGCTCCGGTGCTGGAGATGACGCCTGGCTCGCGGATTGAGGCGAAGCTCGAAACGCAGATTTCGAGTGCGGTGGAGGCTCCGGTTGTCGCCGTTGTCGAGTACACCTACGCCATTGGGGACCGCATCGTAGTTCCGGCCGGCGCTCGCGTCTACGGGCAGTTGCAGCAGGCGGACAGGTCCGGATTTGTTGGCGTGAAGTTCGATGAGATTGAGTTGTTGGACGGGCAACGGGAGAAGATTGAGGCGATCGGGACGGGGCTTGATCTCGGCCCTATTAAAGGAACCGTGTACGGGAAGAACACGGGGAAGAACTTCTTGATTAAGGCGGCGTCTGGTGTTGGTTCGTTGGCCGCGATGCTGGTCGGCAACAACTCCAGCGCCGCGTTCTCTGAAGGAGATCTCCTACGCGGACAAGTTGCGGAGAACGTCGGCAACGCTGGCGACTCCGAACTGATGAGCCTGAATGCTATCAGCCGGGTGATCGTCTCGGTCCCGGCCGATACGAAGATCTATATCGTCTTTACCAAGCATGAAGAGAGTCAGGCGGGGTTGCATCGAGTGGCAGGCCAATAGACGCGCAACATCCGTCTGAAATGCCCCGGCGTCAGAGCCGGGGCATTTCTTTGCCTGCTCATGGATTGGAGCGGTTGTGTGCTGAGACAGCTACGAGCCAACAGCCGTATGCCGTGCCCAACAAGTCTCAGGGTCCAAACAGCAGTCCCATCTGCGCGATCGCAGGTCAATGCTTGACATAGAATCGTTCCCGTTGTGTCGTTGTGCGTTTGACCGATAATCGGTCCCATTATGTCAATGTGCGGTTGACTAATAATCGGCCCCGATATGTCGATGTGCGTTTGACACAACATCGTGCGAATTTGCCGGGATGGATTGGATCAATAACGGGGCCGCCGCCTGTTGAAGTGGACGCGGTCCGCTGAGGATGACGATCCTAAAGCATTCCATATTGTTTTAGAAACTCATCCGTTCTCGCCCACGGTTCTCCTGGAAGCTTTACTACGAGCTGGTGGAATACTTTCAAGAAGGCTTGTTGCGTCGATTCGTCTCCGAATTGATTCAGCGCAGTGGCCGGCAACAGAGGCTTCATGTCATCGAGGAAGCGCGGCCGTCGCAACTTTGCCAACATTCTTTGTTCTGCTTCAGCCCGCAGGATCTTCACGTTGGACCTCTCCAGATAGAGGTTGAAGCATTCGAGCAGGCGTACCCGATTCAGGTCTTTGAACACGTCCAGCGCATGGGCAAGATCGAACAGGTCGCGCCCTTTTTCCCTCTGTAACAGTGCACGAAGTTTCGTCGCCAGCATTTCTTCCGTTGTAAACGTCATGACCTCTGCCGCGCCGGTGAACCAGGGGTTCTCGACGCGAAACGGTGCGCTGCGGGGCGGATCATAGGCTGTCGTTTCCGCAGTGTTGATCTCGAGTTTGAGACGTATCTGTGCAGTAGAAGCAGTATCTTCCGCCGCAACCTTGAACCTCAGCTTCGGCGCAACAGGACTCTGATCGAAGTTCGCTCTGCCGAGCCAAGGCTCCAGCACATCGCGTATGCGGTCAAGGACTTGGCCAATGGGGCCGGACTCAGTGCGAACGAGATCAATATCTTCGGAATAGCGAAAGGGCTCAGGAAAGTGCAATTTGTTGAGGGCCGTGCCACCACGAAAGCGAAGTTGTTTCTGAAGATGCTGGTCGGAGAAGATCGCCACGATGGCCCTACTAATGATCAAATCCTGCTCTACCTGACGCATCTCTGGCCAAGGTGCTCGATGGCTCCAGGCAATGATGTTCATCATCGGAATCATTCATCAACCTCCGGCTTGCGGCGAACGACGATGTTCCATCGTTTATCTCTCTCAATGCATTTTGGCGCAAGTTGAGGCTCGGCAACTTCTTCTGGATCGAGTTCAACCCAGGGAGGCAGTTGCTCGCGGAGGAGTTCGCGCAGCATCGGTTGCGTAGCGTCCGCATAGCCAAGTTGATCCAACAGATGCCCCAGGCGCTGAACAACAGATTTTGGAAACGACACCGACACAGATGCCAGCTTTTCAGGATCGATCTTTTCTCCAAGGTCGGCAAGAACCGTGACGATATTGTCGAGACCTGCGCTTGCGTACGGGTACCGCAATAAGTCCAATGAGGTTAGTTCGACAGAAGAGACTTTCATCGATCCCGTGTCCGTCTTGTGGTCCGCTATTGCTTGCGAGATAGGAGCAAGCTGCTTTCGATAGTAGAAGGACAGCAACGAGCGGCCAACCTGCATATTTGGCACTCGCTTTTCAGCAACGATTTGGAATTCCAGCACTGCCTGATGGGTTGCACCGTGGATTTCTGCGGCTTTCAGCAAGCCAACATAGTAGGGAGACGACTCATGCCGCATCAGGGCATCAATGTACCAGGATGGCGGAGGCGCGCCCCACGGACCGAATTGCGGCGGGACAACCACGTAATTGCCGCGCCGGAGCCGAACAAGTTTCTTCTGCTTTTGGAGGCGTTCCGCAGCATCCAGGAATGCACCATGGCCGAGTCCAAGGCTCTGCTCAGCCTTCTCACTGGAGAAGAAGACCTCGCCGCGTGCAAGCAGTTCTGACAGGTGAGAGGAGAGTTCAGCGCCCATAATGCCTCATGTCGGATTATCCGCATAGTTTGCGGAGATGTCAACACACGGCAAGTCTCGTATATTTATCAATATCCGCTATTTGCGCGGATATTGATACATGATGGGTAGAACCAGACAAGATTTATCAAGAACCATTGGAGACCAACAGTACATAGATCACGGCACGCTGTTTATTTTCAATAGGTTGCGCCAGACGAGCATCCTGTTCGGCCAGAGTCCACAAATCTTGTACCTGCGCTTGGCCCCAATATCATTCCTCGATTCGAGGATGACGAATCATCGTTCCCGATATGTCAATGTGCGTTTGACTAAAGATCGGTCCCACTATGTCAATGTGCGTTTAACCAATAAACGGTCCCGATATGTCGTTGTGCGTTTGACATATTTCCGCATGACGCCTTCGGCGTTTCAGCGACGGAAGATTCGATTGCCTGCGAGGCTTCCTCTTGGCATCGCGGGAATTTGGTTAGCATTTGCGACTAGCGAGCCGCTCTCTGTCAGACCTTCGGCTCGATGTCCCGAATTTGTGTGACTGGATATGGCCGCACAACTGCATTCAGAATGAATTCCCATTCTCCCAATCTGCAACCTTATATATAGCGATGCCGATCAAGATTAGCCGGCCAGGTTGACCGAGTTTCGATTAGGCCTCAAGTTCTCTCCTGACACGGATGCCCCGAGCAGCCGCGTCCAGGAGAGAGAGTCATGAAAACCGCATTGGCCTTCTGGCGGGGC
>CAZNAW010000098.1:0-4938 GCA_964571165.1 uncultured Occallatibacter sp.
CTTGCAGTGCCCTTCCTGATCTTGTTCAAGTATGGCAAGCCGCGCGGCTATTTGATGGACCTTATCAAGTCTTTGATTGCGCCGCACGCCTGGTGCGCACTTGAGCGAGATTCGGAGTTGGTGCAGCCTTACATCGTCGAGGACGAGGAGTGATTCTATGCGGGTATCGTTCAAAACGCACAACGATGGAACGGTTGTTCTCAATTTGGATGGAGAAGCCGCACGGGCCGTCTTTGCGAGCGTCGTCTTTGCGGCAAAGTTTCACAAAGACTTTGCTCCGCTCGCCAAGGTCGCAGAGGAAGGATTGAGTCGAGAGAAGCGCAACGCCGGTGAAAGGGATGCCCTATGCCAATGACTTATGCGGAACACGACAAGAAGATGAAGGTTCCGGCCGTGTGCGAACTGTTGCCGCTGCGCGACCTGCCCCAGGGCGACAACGTCATGGTGCGCACGAATGGCGCCTTTGTCGCTGGCTATGAATTGAAGGGCGTGCTCTCCTACTTCGCCACGGATGAGGACAGGAATCAAGCAAAGTCGATGCTGGAGGCGCTGATCCGCGGAGTGCCCGATGTGAGCATGCGGATTCAGTTTCGGTACGAGATATCAGAGCACCTTGGCTTCCTGTTCGATGACTATGTGAATCAGCAGCGCACGCAACAATCAGAGGTCATGGCGCTCGACACGCACCGGCTCAGGATGTGGCAGCGAAAGGAACAGAGCGGATTCTACTTTGAGAACCGCCTCCATGTGTACTTCATCTGGGATCCGCGCGTCCATGCCAAGCTCTATCACTCAGCGCAGCAGAATCGGCGCCTTGGCGGCTTCGCGCTCAGCCAGAAGAAGGCGATCCAGCGGACGCGCAAGGAACACGATACCTATCTCGCCGAGTTGGAATCGATTCTGCGTGGCATTGAAAGCTCGATGGAGACAGCCAACCTCTCACCGCGTAGGCTCGCGACGCAGGAACTCTTCGAGGAACTGAAGCACGCGCAGCACCCGACGCGGCGCGATCGACGCCCTTACTATCCAGGCGAGGATCTGATCCAGTACCGCTCCGCACGCGAGCAGGCTATAGAGGCGAGCATCCTGAACGAGACGGAAACGTACCTGAACGTCGATGGATATCTCTATTCAGTGGTGAGCCTCAAGGAGCTGCCCGACGCGACATTTCCAGGGGTGCTGCAAAGATTCTCGACGTTGGGTTTCCCGGTAGTCATCAGTGCGCAGGTGGTTGTCCCCGACCAGGTGAAGGTGCTCAAGGGGTACAAGAAGCGCCTGCAGAAGATGATTGCCGCTCAGAAGGACGCAAACGGCAACTTCAAATCGAATCCAGAGGCCGAGGTGGCGCAGGCTCAGTTGATGCAGGTACAGCGGGACATCATTTCGAGTTCGCTCAAGACCGCGAAACTGAGCCTGTCGGTTGTTGTGCGCACCTCTCAGCCGGCGGTGACCTTCGGGGATCTTGAACGGGCGGAGCGCGATCTGGCCAATCGTACCCAGGAAGTTTTGAACGCCTTCACCCATATGAATGGCGCAAAGGCCGTCGTCGAAACGATTGCCAAGCGCCGCATCTTTATCGGGACGCTGCCGGGAATGGGTGAGAGCGACAAACGCGAGCAGGACATGCTCACACCGAACGCCGCCGACCTTATCCCCGTCGAGATGCCCTGGACGGGCACTCGCAAGAGTCCGCTGATTCTCTTCGAGACACCTTACCGGCAACTGATTCCCTATTCGATGTTCGATCCCGATCTCTCGGATGCGAATGGCCTGCTAATGGCCAAGAGCGGAGGCGGCAAGACGCTGGCCGCGCAACAGATGCTTTTGATGGCCGCCCGCGCGAATGCGTTGATCTCGATCCTGGAGCGCGGGGACTCCTATCAGCCGTTGGTCGAGCTGATGGGCGGCGAAATGATTCAGATGTCGCTCGACAGCGATCAGACGATCAATCCTTGGGATCTGCCCAAGAATGAAGAAAAGCCATCGAACGACCAACTTTCGTTTCTGAAGAATCTGACGCGGCACATGCTGGGCGAGAATACGCCGCCCGACCTCGACATTGATCTCTTGGACAGTGTGCTGCTCGAAGCGATTGCGGCCACCTACAAGCGGTGCGGCGCCAAAAGCTCGAACCCGATTCCATTGTTTGGGGATCTGGCCGCGGAGTTGGCGCACTGGCAGGATCGGGACCGGAATCAGAAGATCAACGCCATGGCACAGATGGCCTCGACCAAGCTGCGGGCCTGGGTGGACGAAGGGCCGTATGCAAAGCTTTTCGACCGGCCGACGACGATTCAGCTCGACAACCCATGGCTCTACTTCAATGTCGAGAAGCTGAAGGACGATCCGCGGCTTGAGCGCGCAATGAGCCTGTTGATCGCGCATACGGCTACGCACCGGGCTTCCGGTTGGACCGGGCAGCCGAGCATCGTTCTGCTCGATGAGTGCTGGGCGCTTCTGGAGTCGCCGATCCTGGCCTCTGTTGTCGTGCAACTCTTCCGCACAGCCCGCAAGCGCAATGCCAGCGTTTGGGGAATCAGCCAGACGCCGGAGGATTTCGTTGGCACTCCCGACAAGCCGAACGAGCATGGCGCGGGCATCGTCAAGAACGCTACGACCAAGATCATCGGGAAGCAGCCGGGCGATATGCGAGCGCTCAGAGATCACCTCCATCTGAACGAGACGGCATTGAACCAGATCAGGACGTTCGCCCATCCGAAGAAAGGGCACAGCGCCGAGTTCCTAATCGCTATCGGCGAAAAGGCCGAGTCAACACACGCGATCCGCATTGTGCCGAGCCCGGTCGACTACTGGATCACAACCACATATCCCCGTGAGCGGACCTATCGCAGGTGGTGGCTGGCCAGGCGCGCGGGCATTCCGCTGATTGCGGCCTACGAGGCGCTTGCCACGCGGTATCCGCGCGGATTGGCGGAGTTGGCTCCGCTCCCGGAAGAACTTTCAGGCGAAGTTCAGGAGGTAGTGACGCAATGAACAGCACAAATCTCGAATCCCAAGACGACTCTTTGCTGAATGGTGTGCCCTATCGGGCTGGACATGAATCGATCTATCAGAGCAAACGGTGGAAGTGGCTGGTCGGAGGAACCCTGGCGCTGGCTGTGGCGCTGACGCTTCCATCGCGGGCCCATGCAGGCATCCTCGACATCTTCGATGAACTCTTCGGCACCATTCAGAACGACATGGGGTCGGCGCTCAGCGAAATCAATCAGGTGACCCAAGAGGTACAGCAGTTGTACCAGCAAACAGTGTGGCCCTTGGCGCTGGTAAACCAGGCGCGCGGCTTTGTGTCGAGTTCGATCACGAGCTATCGCAGCTACATGACGCAGGTCTTCAGTCTGTCTTCGCCCAGTGCGACCCTTGCTGGTCCTCAGCAACTGGAGACGATTCTGCACAGCCGGCAGTCGGCACAGATTCCGGCTCTTCAGGCGAGCTTCGCGACGAACTATGGGACGGTTCCGCCGGTGAACACTGCCTCTCCGCAGGATCGCGTGATGATGGACATTGACGATGCTCTGGGGCAGGAAACCCTGAAGACCACACTCATTTCGGACCAGGGCCAAAACGTCATTCTTGCGACCGCCAACCAGATGGAGAATCAGGCGGCGGTCAGCACTCCAGGGTCAACGCCCTTCATAACCGCGCAGGCCCAGGTTGCCAACCTTCGTTGCCAGGCATTCATGCAAAAGATGCTTGCAGCGGAACTGCGTCAGGAAGCCGGCCGCATTGCGCATGACAATGTGCTGGTAAAGCGGAAGGCGACGGCGGCGAGTGCAATCAACAGTCTTGTCACCGGCACACTTAGCCGGTAAGGAGACACCTCGATGGCAGACATGAATAACAAGACGACCAAGGTGCGGAAGCCTTTCTTCTGGCGCCGCAGAGAGCCAATCGCCGCTGAAACAGTGCGGCTGGCGCAGAGCACAGAAACCGATCAGCCCAAGGATCATCCATGGTATCGGCCAACCGTATGGAATGCGGTCGCCGTGGCGGTGATTGCTCTGATGCTCACTCCGGGCCGCGCCAACGGGCAATTCGGAATCGATCTCGCCGCAATCATGGCGGCGTTGTCGAAGGTTGAGTCCTTGATGAGCACGTATGTGGCTGCGCCGCTCAAGACGATCAATCAGACACAGCAGACTGTCGCTAAGTATGAGCAGGAGGTTGTCTACCCGATCGCAGCGATCAACCAGGCCAAGAACTCAGTCACCCAGTTCGAGAGCCAATTCAGCCAGGTAAGCACCTTGTTCAAGGGCAACGTATCGAGCGCAACGCTGCCGCAGTCGCGGAATCTTGAATCGATTCTGCTCTCCCGCAATGCGGCGAATGTTTCAACCGTTTCGCCGCAGTTTCAAAACGTGTACGGGGTGGTCATGGCGCAGAATGCCGCATCGCCGCAGATTCGCAACATGACCGACATGACGGATGCGCAGGCGCAGGACGCGATGAAGCGCGCCATCCAGATTGATGCACTGGCGGATGCTGAGTTGGCTGAAGCGGACAAAATGGGCCAGCAGATTTCCGCCGCGGCTCCGGGGAGCGCACCGATTATCGAAGCCGAAGCAGATGTCTGGGTTGTGCGAGCGAACGCGTACACGCAGTCGGCTCTTGCCGAGCTGATGCGCACGCGCGGAATCGATATTGCCAATCAGAGCAAGGCGTCGAAGTTGGCGGCAACGGACTCGACAAACAGCAACGGCGTAATCAATGGTGTTTTGACGAACAGGTGATCTTCGATGATGCTTTCCGTTCTCCATCCCGGCGTGATCTCGCTTGCGTTGATCGATTCGTCGCAACTGAATCTCTTTGAGCAATTTCTGACGCAGGCTGTCTCAGGGATCGACTCGACCAGCATCACGTCAGGAATGCAGAACGTGGGCTACGTCATTCTTGTCGTTGGATTCCTCTGGCAGGTCTACC
>CAZNAW010000099.1:0-4817 GCA_964571165.1 uncultured Occallatibacter sp.
ATCACGCCAACCCCATCCAGTCCCATTGTCCGTTGTCTACATGCCTGCACGCTAAACGCGTTGTCAACTTATCTGCGCCACGCTCCACGACTTGGCCGATGCCTGACCTGGGTTCCAAGCACAACTATCGCTGGTCGTCAATATGCCAGCCAACATCGGAGTCGCGAACATGATTCAGGTGTATCTGATTGCGCGCAAACCACCGTCCGAGACCAACGACGCCCCCGCACCTTCTGCGGAAGGCTACGTCGGAAGGAGTCTTGTAACATTTCGTCGTTGACCACGCCCAATCCCGGGATTTGCCCTCGGGAACGTATACTCCGTTATGGATGCCATGTCGCCTTACGATCTGCGTGTGACCAGCGCCGCACATTCGTCGCCGACCCAGCGGAGCCAGTGACTTTGCCTTGGCGAATACATCGCAAACACAAACTGGAGACTCACCAATAGACGCATCGACCATATAACTTGTAGTCCCGACGTTGGAGCTTCTGCGGCCCGCCGAAAGGACGCGCATTTCCTCGCCACTTTGCAACTCCAAAGCATCATTGAGTCTGGCCATAAACGCAGGATGATAGACATGATCGCAATCAGCAAACCACACCCACGGTGTGCGCGCGCCTGCCAACTGATCGTTGCGCGTATAGCCACGCCGCTCGAATCGATGAGGATCAACGTATGGCCTTGCAATTATGAGCAAACCCTGCTCCAGAAAGAACTCGATTATTGACTCCGTGCTGGGGCGTCCATTTCCTACCATGTGCGCCACGTCGACCACGAAATACCGCAATGTCTGCTGCTTTAGCGAACTGAGCATCCAACATAGCCGCTTTTGGAAGTTGTGGCACTGTACACAAATCGTCACAAAACAATTCGACGCCAGCTGTGGAGGTGTGCTCACGAGTTGACCCTCATCCTGATTTCACTGCCGAAAAAATCTTCGCATATTAACCAATCGTATCGGCTCGCTCCATCTCGTCGCGGCATACCACGACGTCGTATCTTGGCTTGGAACCGGAAGCCGCCGGCCACATCTTTCAGCCAATCGGTGCGTAAACAACGTCTTCTCGATGGCACAGAAAGACGTGAATCGCCGGTGTGGATGTCGACGGTGCACATCCAACCCAGGCGAAAAGAGCGGCTCTCCGCCCCACCACTCGTCCAACGTATTGAGCCAATGCCGAGTGGCGCCGGGATCTCCTTTCACGCGAGTGTAGCCCCAACGATGGGCAGTAATCGTTGCATCACCATACTTGGGCCATTCAAATCTCGAAGACACCGGACGTACATCGCAATCAAGTTTCATCCAGAAAGGTCTCCGCACGTGCGCAGCAACCCCGAACACAAAGGCCGACAGACAGGCCTCTCTCGTATCTCCGTACTGATTCCAGGGAATGATCGCTACGTTCGACAGACCGTCCAAAAAGGTCAAGTCCGGCTCACCGACGGCGAAGATCAAGAACTGCTGTTCGCGAAGCCCCGTCATTTGCATCCATAATGGCCAATTTCGCTTTAGCTTCTCCTGATAGGCGGAATTGACTACTGTGACCACTGAAACCTCCTTTTGGCTGGCATTTCTCAAGTAGTCGCGAAGACCGCGGTCGCCGTGTGGAATGCATAGATAACGCGCCAATCGCCTATTCTGGCGCAAATTCCAATAGCCCGCCTTCCAGTATTTGGTCAATTCGCGGGCTCCGACATGGCGATTGCCATGATAGTGAATAATCGCTGGATCCACGCCGGTCGGAAAACACGCAGACGTGTTCCACTCGTCGCCAACGACGATATGCCGAAACCTCGGCAGCAATACCTGACAAGCAACCTCGTCTATCATACGGCGTGTGCATCCATGCTGCCAGCCGGCCCGCGCCATCCGCTCCCATTCAGACAGTATTTGAGCGCCCTTGCGCCACCCAAATACCCCCGTGTTGATGGCCGGCCCATAGGCCAATGCCGCGGACAGATCCGCGTCGTTTAGGAGGCAAGACCATTCCCGGATCCGCTTGGACATGATCCTGCCGCGCGTTATCCATCCGGCAAATCGCGTGACAAGAAATTCAGCCGTTTCAATCGCACCGAACAGCGGCGATGGACTCCGCCGAACAAAGGTGTCCGCGTCGAGAAATAATGACACATCAAAGTCTACGTGGCGCCACAGGCTTGCCTTCATCGTGCGAGAGGACACATCGTTCTCTCCGGCGATGTGCCGCACCTCGACGTCCAACTCTCTGGCAAACGTATTAGCCCACGGCGGAAGAGATTCCAAGGCCAGCAATGTAACCGGGCCTTCGTACACAGTTCGCAGCGATTTCAAGCTGACACAGAGTCGGACCAAACACCGTTCGCCAGTATTGAAATAGACCACGCCCGCTCTCATGGTTTTCCCTTTTCTGAATCGTAGAGCCCCGCAGTACGCTCGCGAGCGAGATCGATATGTCCCCATTCACTAGAAACTCGAGTCATCGCCGCGTCGACACTTACGAAGTCGAAGGCCTCGAGACGGCTTTCCCCGTTGCAATTGAAGATAAAGAATTGTTCTGCCTCGAAAAGCTCCCGCAATTCTTTGAACCACACGTTCAGTTTTCGGTAGGTATCATTATTGCCTGAAATGGCGCCGTGGGCGCGATCCTGCTCAAAATGGTATCTATGCTGGCTATCCATGCTAAAGTCCGCGCCGAGCAGATAGATGCACCGAACCCCCAGATAAAACAGCAACCTGATCGCCGGTAGCATCACAGATCGACCACCGCCAAATCTCGTATGGTTACCCCAATTAATAGTATCCTCCCAAAGGAACTGCTTTGCCTGGAAATGTTCGTTGCGTTTGTAGTAAAAGACCGATGGACAATCGCGAACGGTGGTTGTCATCCATCGCCACGAGTCGCTGTCAAAAAGGCGCTTTCCCGTGTGGCAGATCGGCGCGAATTTCAGGATCGTCGGGTCCAACCAGACCGAGCGGAGAAAATGATCGGGAGAATCCACGCTAACCCACAACGTTGGACGAAATGTCTTCGCGGAATTGTTGAGACCCATCGTCAAAATACCGGGCTGACGTAGCCGGGCATGATCAACTAGCTTAAAACTCGGGCCGCCGCAGACCAGAAAGGCCGAGCGCCCCCGATACATGTCTCCGAGCCACAGTGGGTGATGGTCAGCAGTAAACAACAACGGTGCCGGCTGCAGAAATCGCCCGACGCGGAAGCCCTCATCCCGTTGCCTACCCCAGCGGGCCTGTTGATCGTCGTGTCGGTCAATTGCTTGGGAACGATCAGCCCGCATCTTGGTTTTGCGTTGGCGCCTTCTTGCCGACGCAGCCGAACTTGCAATGGCGGCAGAGGTTTCGTCAGTTCCCTGTTGAATCGAATCCAGGCCACCTGCCTCATCATCTTCCGCGACAACCGGCGAGGACGCAATCTGCAAAGCACCAGACGGATCGTCTTGCGGCGCGACCCGCCGGGCGCATTTGGCGCACAGGGCAATATATGGGCGTCCTCCAAAGAGGCCCAGGTCGCATTGCATGACGCCACGCCGCCCGCTTGGTTGGGCATGCACGCACGCTATGTGGCTCGGTGTCGGCCCGCTCATTGGGACACCGCACAGATCGACAATCGCGATGCATTGTTTCGCATGGCATTCCTTTCAGCCGATTCTTGACTGTTCAGAAGCACATTCGCTGCGCCTTATAACACGCCGTAAGCCCACCGATGATGCGGCCACGGTCGACATACACGCGCCTCAGTATCTGTTGAATGAGGCCACCCTATATGCCCGTCTGAGTAACATCATGCCGTAACCTATCCCGAGCTTGCCCGGAAGGGTGTGGACGACCTGTGGCCACACATCACGCCTGCATTCAATCATTCTCTCCTGCGGATGATGCAGAATCCCTTTCCCTCCCGGTGCCAGCACTCGCCATCGAAGCGACCGACGTTCTGCGATAGAAAGTTGTCAACACATTCGGTCACACTCGGAATCCGCACGCCGTTCGGCGGTGCGGATCGATAGTCGTCGACAACGATTCTTCCGTGCTTCGTCAAATATGGTGCGATAGATGTGAGGTCGAACATGCATCCGTCAAAGGTGTGGTCGCCATCGACGGTTGCGAAGTCAATCCCCTCGGGAAATTGCGATCGAAAGAATTCGGGCGTCAACACCTTTTTAGAAGGACATTCGATAACGCGGAAGACTGGAAATCGAGCCTCAAGTCGCGATGCCATCGCGCGTCCGCGTCCAGCTTTTCGGTCGAGCGACTCCTCGACGGAAATCATCGAACGCAACCATGGCTCCGCGTATTGGAGCACACACGCTGCTGAGCGGCCTGTGCAAAATCCCGTCTCCAAGGCGTACCGCGGACGAACCTTCTGGCACAATTCCTCGTATTTGTCCGCTTGGTCAGTATTAAAGTGGCCACGTGAACACCACCGGTCAGTCATATATACCGCTGTCGCCATAGTTTCTCCTCAGTGTCAATATTCTACAACGGAGTCGCGCAATTCCAACCCCCGACAAGTGTCATTGTCCTGCGGCCGTTGGGTTGGAATTCTCGGCGTATACGTACTGATGCCGATCGATATCCGCTGTTGACCTGCTCCTCAATGTCCTGCCAATTGCTTGTGAAGTAGAACTCCCGCGTCTCGGAGAGGCTGCCGCTGATATAGGTCTTCCGGCGGTCACGGCCGTCGTAGGCAAAGGCGGCGCCGTTGACACTGCCGGCCTGGACAACCATGGTCCGTTTCCAGACATCATATGTGGTCGTATGCGACCTAGTCCTGAATCAAGCGTGATTTTCGCATAATTCAGTTGAATCGGCGCAGAAA
>CAZNAW010000100.1:0-4638 GCA_964571165.1 uncultured Occallatibacter sp.
CTCCCAGCCGGAATCCGTAAGGATGGACTTTCTGTCCCATGCTTTTCCTCTCAAACCCTCTAGGCCTTCTTGCTGGCCCGTTTCTTGGTTGCCCCAGCCGTCTTGACGGCCGCCTTCGGCTCCTCGACCTTCGCCTTGGTTGCCTTGGTCACCGGCTTCGGCTCGTCCACCTTGGTCACCAGACCTGCGGCTGCTTCGCGCTCGGCCACTGAAAGCACAATGTGCGTCAACCTGCGCTGGTAGCGAAATGCGCGGCCCATGGGTGCGGGGCGGATGCGCTTCATGCGCGGTCCATCGTTGGCCAGCGCCAGCTTGACGTAGAGGTTGTCCACGTCCAGATCGATGCCCTGCTCGCCGGACACGTACTTGGCGTTGTCCACCGCCGAGGTCAACAGCTTGTGAATCACCGGGGCGATGCGCTTCTTGGTGAAGGCCGCCGTCTCCAGCGCCTCCTGAACCCCCCGGCCCTTGATCAGGTCGAGCACCAGCCGCGCCTTTTGCGGCGACACGCGCTGGAACTTGGCCTCGGCCCGGTATTCCTTTGTCTCGACTGCCATTGTGTCTTCCTCAATCTCCGCCAGGGGATGGTTCTGTCTTGCAGTCCCTGGTCCCTAGTCCCTGTCTCTACCGCGGCTTGGCCCCGGCCTCGGCGGCCTTGCTGCCCCCGGTGTGCCCCTTGAAGATGCGCGTGGGCGCGAACTCACCCAGTTTGTGACCCACCATGTTCTCGGTCACGTACACCGGTACAAACTTCTTGCCGTTGTGAACGGCGATGGTGTGGCCCACAAACTCAGGAAAGATCGTCGAGCGCCGCGACCAGGTCTTCACCACTTTCTTGTCGTTGGCCTGGTTGAGCACCTCGATCTTTACGGTCAGGTGCGCATCCACGAACGGGCCCTTCTTTGTCGAACGTGCCATAAATCTTCCGCTCCTCTACTTCGCCCGGCGGCTGACGATGAAGGCGTCGGTCCGCTTGTTGTTGCGTGTCTTGTAGCCGCGTGTTGGCTGGCCCCACGGGGTCACCGGATGACGGCCGCCCGAGGTTTTGCCCTCGCCGCCGCCGTGCGGGTGATCCACGGGATTCATTACGACGCCGCGATTGGCAGGGCGGATGCCCTTCCAGCGGTTGCGTCCCGCTTTGCCGATCGACACATTCTCATGATCCGTATTGCCCACCTGGCCAATCGTCGCCAGGCACTCGACAAGCACCTTGCGGGTCTCGCCCGAGGGCAGCTTCAGCAGGGCGTAATCGCCCTCTTTGGCTACCAGCTGGGCCTGCGTTCCGGCCGAACGCGCCATCTGCGCGCCCTTGCCCGGCCGCAATTCGATGGCATGCACCGTAGTGCCGGAGGGAATGTTCTTCAGCGGCAGCGCGTTGCCCACCAGAATGTCGGCATCGGGTCCCGAACTTACGGTCGCGCCCACCTTCAGCCCTACCGGCTGCAGGATGTAGCGCTTCTCGCCGTCGGCGTAGTGCACCAGCGCGATGCGCGCCGAGCGGTTCGGATCGTACTCAATGGTCGCCACGCGCCCCGGCACCCCGTACTTCTCCCGCTTGAAGTCGATCAGCCGCAGCATCTGCTTGTGGCCGCCGCCCTGGTGACGCATCGTCAAGTCGCCCTTGTTGCGGCGGCCGCCCGTGCGCTGCTTCACCGCCAAAAGCGGCTTGTGCGGCGTATCCGTCGTCAGGTCGTCGTTGACCTGCGTGGTCTGGAAGCGCAGCGTCGGCGTTACCGGTCTATATGTCTTGATTGCCATCGTCTTTGTCCTTGACCAGCTTTCAGCTTTTTAACTGCCAGCTTCCAGCTCGTCTTGCTTATCAAACTTTCGCGTCCCGCTGCTGACTTTGCTCCCGCAATGGATCAGCAAGAAGCTAAGAACTGGCAGCTCGAAGCTACTTCTTACAGGTTGCTCACGTACTCGGGCAGCTTCTCGCCGGCCTTCAGCCGGACGTAAGCCTTCTTCCAGTCCGCGCGGAAGCCTGCAAACTTGCCGCGGCGGCGCTCTTTGCCAATCACATTGGCCGTGCGGACCGCGGACACCTTCACTTTGAAGAGGTTCTCGACCGCTTGCTTAACCTCGGTCTTAGTGGCCTCGGGCGCTACGTCAAACACCAGCGTCCCCTCGGTCTCCTTCACGCCCAACCCCTTTTCGGTAATCAGCGGGCGGCGAATCACGGTATAGAGAGTCGGCATTATGCGGCCTCCGTTTCGGCGGCCAGCTTGCGCTTCGACGCCGTTTTCACAAGCACCTCGACCAGTTGCTCGAAGGCGGCCTTGGAAAAGATGGCCCGCTCATAGCGCAGCAGATCGTAGGGGTGCACCTCGTTGTTCAGCACCAGTTCCACGCCGGCGAGATTGCGCGCGCCCAGAAGCAGTCCCTGGGTCAGCGTCTTGACGTTCTCCACCAGCAGAGCCGTGCGCGTGACGGCCAGCTTGTCCAGCGCCGCGCGATAGAGCTTGGTCTTGGCTTCTTTGATCTCCAGCGTATCCACCACCGTCAGCTTGCCGTCCGCCAGCTTCGCGGCCAGAGCCGAGCGCAACGCACCCAGAAGCTTTTTGCGCGGGAAGGCGTAATCGTAGCTGCGCGGTTGAGGTCCATGCACCGTGTAGCCGTGGCGCCACAGTGCAGAGCGTACGGAACCGATGCGAGCGCGGCCCGTGCCCTTCTGCTTCCACAGCTTCTTGCCGGAACCGGATACCTGCGTGCGGCTCTTGGTGGCGGCCGTGCCCTGGCGCAGCGAGGCGCGGTAGTGCTTCACCGCCTCCCACAGCAGAGCCTCGTTCACCTGGTCGGGCGCAAACAGCGCGTCGGCCAGCTCGATCGAGCCCACCTTGTCCCCGTTCAAATTCAATACATCCACGTTTGCCATCGTCTTCTTCTTCCGCCAGGGACTTCCCTGGTCTGAATCTCTCGTGCGCCGCAAGGCGCGATCACCCGCACCGGAGGTGCTACTTGCGCTTGCCGCCAGCCTTCTTCGATGCCTTCAACGGATCGACCGTGCCGGATCCTGCAAATCCACGACGCTCGCGCGGCGGAATCTTGGCCTTCGAGATCAGCACATAACCTTCACGCGATCCAGGCACCGCTCCCTCGACCATCAACAGGTTCTCTTCCAGATCGATTCCGCGAATGCGCAGATTGCGCACCGTCACCTGCTCCGCGCCCATGTGGCCGGGCATACGCTGCCCTGGAAACACGCGCGAAGGATAGCTGGAAGCCCCGATCGAGCCCTGCACCTGGAACATATGCCCGTGGCTCGCCAGACCGCCCCCGAAACCGTGCCGGCGTACGACGCCCGCAAATCCCCGGCCCTTGGAGGTGCCGATCACGTCCACAAACTTGGCGTCGGCGAAGATGTCCACCAGCACGCGGTCGCCTGCCTTGGTAGCCTCGGCGCCATCGGCGTCAAGCTCAAGAGCAACTTCCTTGATCACTTTCACCGGCGGAGCTTCCGTCTTGGCGAAGTGGCCAGCCTGCGGCTTGGTCACGTTCTTGGCCTTGACGAATTCCACCAGGCCGATCTGCGCTGCCTCGTAGCCATCCTTGGCCAGCGTCTTCAACTGCGTAATCACGCAGGGGCCGGCCTGCAGCACCGTAATGGGGTGCACGTCGCCCTTTTCGTCGAAGACCTGCGTCATGCCGATCTTTTTACCTAAAATTCCTGTAACTGCCATGTCTTCCTCACCTCATCATGCGACATTGAATGCATCGCACTGCCGGACATCTTTGATGAGCTTCCAGCTGCCAGCTCCTCAAGTTCAACGAAACTTCCAATTCGCTTTCCAACCTTGCCCCACACCCTACGAGCTAGGAGCTAGAAGCTAGTGGCTGAAAGCTACTTTTCAAAGGCCTTGATCTCGACATCGACACCAGCCGGCAGGTCGAGCTTCATCAGCGCGTCCACCGTCTGCTGGGTCGGTTCGAGAATATCGATCAGCCGCTTGTGCGTGCGGATCTCGAAGGCCTCGCGCGACTTCTTGTCCACGTGCGGCGAACGCAGCACGCAATACTTGTTCTTCATCGTCGGCAAGGGAATCGGGCCGGCCACCGTTGCCCCGGTGCGCTTGGCCGTCTCCACAATCTCGCCGGTCGAGGTGTCCAGCACGCGATAGTCGTATGCCTTCAACCGGATGCGAATCCTCTGTCCTACCATGCCTGTCCATCTTCCCCGCGAAGGCGGAGCCCGAAGGCTCCCCATTCGCGCAATCCGTACTGCTCGCTCATCCTTGCTACTTCAAAATCTCCGAGACCGTGCCCGCGCCCACCGTGCGCCCGCCTTCGCGGATCGCGAACCGAAGTCCCTTTTCCAGGGCCACCGGCGTAATCAGCTCCACCGTCAACTCCACGTTGTCGCCCGGCATCACCATCTCTACGCCTTCGGGCAGCTCCGCCACTCCCGTCACGTCCGTCGTGCGGAAGTAGAACTGAGGACGATAGCCCTTGAAGAACGGTGTGTGACGGCCGCCTTCTTCCTTGCTCAGCACGTACACCGAACCCTTGAAGTTGGTGTGCGGCGTTATCGACCCCGGCTTGGCCAGTACCATTCCCCGCTCCACGTCTTCCTTGGGAATGCCGCGCAGCAGAATGCCCGCGTTGTCGCCCGCCATGCCTTCGTCCAACTGCTTCTTGAACATT
>CAZNAW010000101.1:0-4499 GCA_964571165.1 uncultured Occallatibacter sp.
TACATCCTGGGCGATTCCAAGACGCCTCAGGTGGTCACCAATGGAAGGACATACACCAACGGTCTAAGCGCACAGCTTTACTGGTTCGACAATCAAGGGAGGCTGTTGGAAAAGTGGCCTGCGCAACCGCTGGGCGGCAATCCCAACTTTGTGCGCGGCGACTGGTACGGCACAGGCAAACGGACCTATTTCTGGTACCGCTTCAAGCTTGAACCGGATGGCAACGCGACGCTTTACTTCAAGGGCGAGGCGTATCACATGTTCGACTTCGAGCATACGGGGGCGGACCAGGTAATCACGCTGGAGGGTGGTGGCGGAGGTCCTGGCGGAGGTGGTACTCAAACCCTGCGGGTCTATGGCTACTCCGGCATTACACCCCACCCGAAGCCGTGCAACGCAGAGTGCCGCAAACTCATCGCCAACCACACGCATTACTAAGGTACGACTGACAAGCATGGGCCGGAAGCCCACGTCGGGTGAAGCTGCCATGGATTGGAATGCAGCTTACCCGCTACAAATACCACGAGGCATCATGTCCAGTTTTACTCGTCTCTCCCGCCGCAGGTTTCTCGCTCTGAGCGGTGCGGTTGCGGCCCAAGCCGCTGTCCCCGCAACTACACGCTATGCCATTTCCACAACTCCATCTCCGGCGCGCCCCGGGACCCTGTCGCTGGCCGGGGAGTGGCACTGCGCTTTGGACCGCACAGACGCTGGTGTCAAGGAGGGCTGGTTCTCCCGCGATCTTCCTACCAGTAGCATGATCGACCTGCCCGGGATTCTGCAGACGCAGGGTTATGGCGACGACATTACCGCTGACACGCAGTTTGTCGCGGCGCTGCCCCGCGATATGGCCTGGTACAAGCTGCCTCAGTACGCCGCTTACACCAAGCCGGGCTATGTTGAGGTGCCCTATCTCTCACAGCCGGTGAAGCACTATCTGGGCGTTGCGTGGTATCGGCGCGAGATCGACATACCGGCGGCGTGGCGCGGCAAACGGGTCAACCTCACCCTGGAGCGCACACGCTGGCAGACCGATGTCTACCTCGACGAGAAAGAGATTGGCAGTTGCCACTCGCTGGTTGCGCCGCACGAGTACGATCTTGGCGTGGTCGCGCCAGGCAAGCACCGGCTTTCCATTCGCATCGACAACCGCATGATTCTGGTTTACCGGCCAGATGGCCATTCGGTCTCGGACGGTGAAGGGGGGACATGGAACGGCATTGTAGGCCGCATCGAGCTCGCCGCCACCGGTCCGATATGGATCGAAGATGCGCAGGTGTTTCCAAATGTGGAGGATAAATCCGCGCAGATCAAAGTGCGCATCGGCAACGCGACCGGGAACACCGGATCGGGAAAGCTTATTGTTGGCAACACCACCGCGTCCGTAAACTGGGACGCGACCGGCGGGGACGCAACGATTAATGTGTCGCTACCCAATGCCACGCCGTGGAGCGAGTTCACGCCCGTTCTACAGCATCTGACACTGAAACTAAGTGGGCCTTCGGCGGACGACCACCGCGATCTTACTTTCGGACTGCGTGAGATCAAGGCCGATGGCAAGCACATCCTGCTGAACGGCGAGCTCTTCAACTTCCGCGCCACGCACGACGGCGGCGGATTTCCGCTCACAGGCTATCCGGCGACGGACGTTGCCACGTGGAAGCGCATCATCGGAATCTGCAAGACATGGGGGCTGAACGGCATGCGATTCCACTCCTGGTGTCCGCCGGAGGCTGCGTTCACGGCAGCGGACGAACTGGGGTTCTACTTTCAGCCGGAGTGCGGCATGTGGAATTCGTTCGATCCAGACAAAAAGATGCTGGATGTATTGAACGATGAGACCGCCCGGCTACTGAAGGCCTACGGCAATCATCCTTCGCTGGTGTTGCTGAATGCGACCAATGAGCCTGCGGGGCATTATGCGGAGCAGCTTCCGACGTGGGACAAGAAGTGGCATGACGCCGATCCGCGACGTCTATACTCCGACGGCACGGGCCGTTTCGCACCACCCCCAGGAGGCCCCGGAACGCCCTATGCAGCGGACTTCCTTGTTACTCCGGGAGCACGCGGCCCGCGTGGCTGGTTCGGCGCCGACTACGAGAGCTCGCTGCAGATGATGTTGCGCGGGGCTGCGATTCCTTGCGTTGGCCACGAAGTTGGTCAGTGGTGCGCTTACCCAGACTTCGATGTCATCAAGAAGTTCAGCGGCCAGGCTACCACCTTCGCCGGCGCACCGGAGCCGGTAAAACAGCCGTACATGATTCCCGGTAACTACAGGATCTGGCGCGATTCGGCAGAAGCGCACGGGGTGTTAGCGAAGAACAAGGAGATTGCTCATGCTTCAGGCCGCTTCCAGGTTGCTTGCTACAAGGAGGAGATCGAGGCCAGCCTGCGCACACCGAGCTACAGCGGCTACGAGTTGCTCGACCTGCACGACTACCTGGGCCAGGGCGGCGCGCTGATGGGGATGCTCGATGCCTTTTGGGAGCCGAAGAGCTACGTTGGGCCAGCAGAGTTCCGCCAGTACTGCAATGCGACGGTTCCGCTCGCTCGGCTGAAGGATCGCGTCTACACAACCGCGGACACACTGAAGGCCGATGCAGAAGTCGCGCACTATGGGCCTGCGCCGATTGCGAATGCAACATCACGGTGGCAAATCGTCAGCGCCGCAGGGAAGATTGTTGCCAATGGTAGTTGGCCCGCGCGCGATGTGCCACGTGGCAAGAACATTCCACTCGGCGCAATCTCCGCCGATCTTTCCAAACTAACCGCACCAGCGCGATACACGCTGGCGGTTGAGCTGCATGGAGCGGCCACCTTCCGCAACGAATGGAACTTCTGGCTCTATCCGGCGAAGGTCGATACAACGGTTCCAGCGGATGTGCTGATTACAAGCGTCTGGCCGGAGGCGGAGGCGCGACTGGCTTCTGGTGGCAAAGTTCTCTTCCTGCCGCGGGCCGCAGACCTCGACTCCACAGACCCCAAACTATCTACCGTCCCGATCTTCTGGAACCATCTGATGAACCCAACCGGGACGACATTCCTTGGATTGTGGAACGACGCGAAACATCCAGCACTGGCGGGATTCCCGACTGAGGCGAACTGCGACTGGCAATGGATTGACCTTGTTGGCGACGCGCGCGCATTGAACCTGGATGGGCTGTCGTTGACACTGCAGCCTATCGTTCAGCCCATCGATGACTGGAACCGCAACTTCAAGCTAGGACTGCTCTACGAATGTTTTGTAGGCCCGGGCAAGCTGATGGTTTGCAGCATCGATCTAAATGCTGCGCGCAAAGGAACTTTATCACTGCGCCGCTCGATCCTGGATTACATGGCGAGCACGGCGTTTCATCCCAAGGTTGAGATTGCCACCGCCGATCTGCGCAAGCAGTGGCTGAGCCAGCGTCCGGGCTACGTCGATCCCGGCGCCAACCAGCCGGTGCAGCCTGCGTCGCCCGACCTGGTCGATCCGGGGCAGATTCGTCGCACGCCTGTCTCCCAGTGATTCTGGCCAAGGGCAATACTGGGAGAATGCGCGTACCACCATTCTGCTTCTGTGCAGGTTGTATCCTGTAGCCATGCCTCGCTCTGCTGTCGATTCGTATGCAGCAACGACCGCGCCTCCCGCGTTCGAGTCATGGGGGCGGTATCCCAGGTACGACGCGAGGATCGTTCCCCTGAACTGGCAGAGTGATTTTCCCGGTGTGATGGCCGGGCTGCGTGGTGGCGCATTGCCGGTGGGACTGGGCCGCAGCTATGGCGATGTGTGTCTGCTGAAGGGTGGCAATCTGCTACAGACCACAGGTATGGACCGCCTGCTCGACTTCAACCCGCAGACGGGAATCCTGACCGCAGAGTCTGGTGTATCGCTGGCCAAGGTGCTGGACTTCGCGGTGCCGCGCGGCTTCTTTCTGCCGGTGACTCCAGGGACAAAGTATGTAACGCTCGGCGGCGCGATTGCCAACGACATCCACGGCAAGAACCACGAGGTCGCAGGATCGTTCGGCAACCACGTTCCCAGCTTCGAGTTGGTGCGCTCGGACGGCAGCCGCCGACTCTGTTCGCCCACCGAAAATTCCGAGTGGTACGCCACGACGATCGGCGGGATGGGCCTGACCGGCGTCATTACCTGGGCGCAGTTGAAGCTGCGGCCGATCGTCTCGCGCAAGATCGACTACGAGGGGATACAGTTTCACGGTATCGACGAGTTCCTCGACCTCAAGCAGCGCTACCAGAACGTGGAGTACACCGTGAGCTGGGTGGATTGCACATCGACGGGCAGGAATTTTGCGCGCGGAATCTTCATGCTGGGCGAGCACTCCAAGGTTCCCGGCGAATTGAAGCCATCGCCGGAGCCAAAGCTGGTGTTTCCCTTCGACCTGCCGGGCTTTGCGCTGAACCATACTACGGTGAGCCTCTTCAACTCGGTCTTCTTCCACAAGCAGCGGAAGCCGCATGTGAAGACAGTGCAGGACTACGAGCCGTTCTTCTATCCG
>CAZNAW010000102.1:0-4449 GCA_964571165.1 uncultured Occallatibacter sp.
TTAGGAACACCTTGGCGTTCAAATCCACCAACCCCAGACAGTAGACGGAACCTGAGAATCGGTGAGCAATTTGAGACAGTATTCCTGCCGTGGCGGGGCTACCGTCGGGACAAGTACAATCAAACCCGATCAGGCTCCCGCAACAAGGGAGCCTATTTTTTGCGCCGGGAACCACTCGCAATCCGTCCAGGTTCCAATCAAGACGCCGCACTGTCTGCATTCTTGTGAAAGGATCGCTAGTGCTTTTCAAGGACCATCTTTGCCTTGAGTTGCCGTTCTTCCTTCTGTCGGGCGCGGTTGCGTATGCCAGGTTCATTCAGCCCGAGCAAGATACTCGGTGGGTCTGGTCTCACTGACGAGGCCACTGCCTCTTCCAACTGCATACAAATCTTGCACTGCATTTGCCTTTACCCTTGATTGAAGCGTACACCTTTTGAGATCTCAACACGGGATGCAACCGAACGGAAGCTCCGTGCTCGAACGTCTCATGTCCGGCAATCCTTATTCCGATCCACCATGATTTTGCAGGGCGAACTGTTATTGATGAGTGAACTCGGTAAGCACTGGGTTGCCGCTGGAGAGACTGAGCAGGTAGAACTTGTTGTTGCCTACAACGTAAAAAAGTACGGGAGCACCACTGCCTGTTGTCAGGACGACACGACCGTTGGCGGCTGTGGTGAATGAGGTGGTGCTCAAGGCTATATCAGGTTGGAGGTAGGCGAACTGGTTTGAGTCCTCATTGATGGTGAGGGTGCCGCTGTTGTTGTTGACTTCCATAACGTAATAAGCCGTGTTCTGGGCCACGGGATCGAAGGTACCGGCGGAAAATGAGCCACTGGGGAAGGTGGTACTGGTCTGTGATTCGATGCCGCCGGTGTAAACATTGCCACTGAAGTCCATCGAGAATCCGCTATTGGTACCAGCGAGGTAGATGTAGGTGCCACTGGTGCCGGAGCCAATTGTCGCCAGGCCGTGTGTAGATACGGTATAGGGTACGCCGGAGCCCGAGTTGGGAGTCCACGGACCAGACCCGCCGCTGGTTACGCCGTCGGACGTGCCCTCGCTGTTGGTGTCCAGCGAGTAGCTGACAGTACCTATGCCGCTCCATGTGAGGACGCCAAGCTCGGCGGTGGAACCGAAGCCGGGGCTGGAGACCAGACCGGAGGCGTGCAGGATGGTGGCTCCAGTAAGGTTGGCCACGGTAAAGCTGCCATCGGCAACGGTCTGCTGCGCCACCTGGCCAGAGAGTAGATCGCTCCCCGAGCTGGAGTTGGTGGGATCGCTACCCATAAAGAAGGCCTTGGTGCCATCGACGATATAGAAAACCACATCCACGGTCTGTGTATTGCTCCCAGCGGGAATGCTGAAGGTCATCGTGCCTCGGCCGTTTGCACTGCCGGTGGCGCTGCTGATCGTGTAGGTTCCACCGCTATTGATCGAGGTTGGCGTAGTGATTCCCGAATCACTAGCAAGCAGTTGGCCGCTAGTAATGCTGCCGTTGCTCAACTGCAACTCACCAATAACACCGGAATGCGTCATATTAGTGGCGGTGCTTCCGCCCTTGAAGCCCTGCAGGCCGATGGCATATCCGCCGCTGACAGACGCCGTATTGAAGGCGCTACTGGACTGTAGTTGGAAGCGCCCGGTCTGGCTGGCGCCGCTGGCGTTGAACAGGGTCATGTATCCGCCGGTAGCAACGCCGCCGCTGATCTTGTCCACGGAGATGACATAGACGCTGGAGCCACTGGCGGAGGTAGTAGTGAGCATACCGCTGCCGTTGGAGCCGACCGAGTAGCTGCCACCGGTCATGGCGATATTGAGCGCAGGAGTGGAGGTGCCGGTGCCATTGGAGTCAAAGCTGCCGGTAGTGATGGAACCGGAGCCGTTGGCGGTGAAGCTGCCGACGCGCGCCAAGGGATTGCCAGCGGCGTCAAAGCCGCTCACATAGAACGCATACTGCCCAGTAAGTTCGGCGTTCGATCCCGTGCGATTGGTGTTGGCGTTGATGTTGATCGTGTAGGTTTGGGTGGCGGTATTGCTGCTGTGGTCTGTGACCTTCACCGTGACGGTGGTGCCGCTGGCAGTGGCTGTGGGCGTACCGGAGATGAGCCCTGCGATGTTGGCATTGAGGGCAGAGCTGTTACTAATGGCCAGTGGGCTGGGCAGCGTGCCGGAGCTGACGCTCCAACTGTAAGGGGGCACGCCACCGGTTGCGGTGATGACGATGCCAAAGGGCAGGCCCACTTCGCCGGTAAGGGTGGTGCCGGCACCGGCGGCGATGGCGAGCGGGACACCAGAGGGATTGACGGTGAAATTCAAAGGCACTGGGAGCGAGGTTTGCCCGTTAGCAGTAACCGTAACGCTGATATTGACTGTGCCCGTAGAGGATGGCGTTCCCGAGATGATCCCACTTGAGGCGTTAAGAGTAAGGCCGACCGCGGCCAATGAGCCAGAACCTGAGGACGGTGTGGCTACCCACGATAGCGTATTAGTGCAACTGGTGCAGGTTAATTGCTGGCTGTAGGCGCTGCTGACGGTCGCACTGGGCAAGCTGCTGGTGGTGATAACGGGCGTCGCTGCCGGGGAAACGACGATACTGAGCGCTTGGCCGGTGGAGGCCACGCCGCCGACGGTTACAGTAATCGTAAAGCTGGCCGTACCGTTGCTGCCTACGGCGGGCGTACCGCTGATGACGCCGGTGGCAGCATTGATCGAGAGTCCGGATGGCAGTGCTCCACCGGTAACTGCCCAGCTCACGGTGCCGCCGTTACCGTAAATGTAGGCAGGAGTCTGACTGTAGGCAGTTCCCACCGTGCCGCCACTCAGCGAAGTAGTGGTGATAATGGGTGGGCCAGGGTTGATGGCGAGACTGAGATTGGCGTTCGCTGTTTGCTGGTTCGTTGTGTCGGAGTCCGTCGCCGTCACAGCAACCGTAAATGGGCTGCCGGTCGTCGTAGTAGGCGTTCCGCTTAACACACCTACGGCGGAGAGAGTGAGTCCTGTAGGAAGCCCAGTCGCCGACCAATTATAGGGAGAGAGTCCGCCACTTGCAGTCAGCGTGGTGTTGTAGGCCACACCAGTGCTGCCGGCGGTAAGTGAACTGGTGGTAATGCTCAGCGCGGCGCGGACATTGATTGTGAGAGCGCTGGTGGACTTGGTCTGCTGCACTGCGCCAACGCCAGCATCCGTCGCGGTGACAATCACATTGCTGAACGTCCCAGAGGCCGTCGGCGTGCCACTGATGATGCCGGTGTTGCTATTGATCGCCAGGCCGGACGGCAGGCCGGTCGCGCTCCATGTGATCGGCGCGGTGCCACCGGCAGCCGTAAAGCTCAACGAGGTATATGCCTTGCCTACGACGGCGCTGGACAGAGTCGGCGCTGTGACGCTGAGCGGTGGGGAATTGACCGTGAGCGTCAAACTGGCTGAGGTAGCCGTGACTGGAGCGATCGGGGAGTTGTCCGTGATCTTCAGCGTAATCGTCGACACCCCGGATGCAGTGGGCGTGCCAGAGATAACTCCGGTGCTGGAGAGCGTGAGGCCAGCAGGAAGAGCACCACCGGCAGCAAGGCTCCAAGTGATCGTGCCGGTTCCCCCTGTTGAGTTGAGTGTGGTGTTGTAGGCCGAGCCAACCAGGCCGGGAGGGAGTGTCGTTGTGCTGATCGCCGGCGCGGGATTTACCGTGATTAGGACGGAGGCTGACACGGATGATTGCGCAATGGAGGTCGCCGTTACATTGGCTGTGATCGGTGATGTGACCGTAGTCGGAGTGTTGTAGGTGGCGCTGGTGATGCTGACATTGGTGAGCGTGCCGCCGCCGCTGACCGACCACGATGTGCCCGCGCCATTGTCATGCTGCACGGTAGCCGTCAGGGGGAGGGTCTGGCCCTGATCCATGGTCTGCGCGGTGCTGGGCGAGATGGTAACGATCGGGGTTTGCCCGCCGCCACCTCCGATGCTACCGCATCCTGTTGCAAGTCCAAGAGAAAGGATTAGGCCCGCGGAGAGAAGACGGCATACCGTGCCACTCATCAAACAACCTCCAACAGAATGGAATCCAAAGCCACCTAACATAGACGCTTTGATCCGTGAGCGAACTGATCTTACGGCCACGTAAACACTGGTCTATGAATTGCAAACAGGCTCTGTGACATATTTTTATGTTTGATTGTGTGTGCTGAGATTTTGATTCTATTTAGTAGGTGGCCAAGCGCAGGTCTTGCAAATGTCTCTTAATAGATGGCATCTGCTGGGATGCCGGGCGTATTGGTGCTCCTGAGCGAGCTGTAAAATCTACAACATGAACGCCGCCTCTTGGGTCCCATTCACATGCAACCAACGCGCATGATTGGGCTTGATGTGCATGAAAAAAATAGAATATCGGTAATGTTGATTCACAGGTTCCGGCGGCTGTCTCGGCTTGGCGGACCGGAACGCAGGACTGTTCCT
>CAZNAW010000103.1:0-4394 GCA_964571165.1 uncultured Occallatibacter sp.
CAGGTCGCGGACGATCTCGACTATGAGTTCCTTGACGTTCGCGCCGTGCAACTCGATCCTGTTGATCTGCGAGGGCTGCCCCGGATCAAAGCAGACCAGACCGAATGGGTGCCGCCCAAGTTCCTTCCCACCACTGGGAAAGGCATCCTGTTTCTCGATGAGCTGACCTCCGCGCCACAGATGACGCAGGCTGGCTGCTATCAACTTGTGCTCGACCGCAAGTTGGGGGAATATGTGCTGCCAGAAGGGTGGGTGGTCATTGCGGCCGGTAACCCGGCCTCCGAGCGAGGCGTGCACTTCTCGATGCCGCGACCGTTGCGCAACCGGTTCGTTCATCTCTCGCTCGATGCGGATTTGAACGACTGGTGCAAGTGGGCCGTTGGTGCGGGCGTGCGGCCTGAGATCATCGCGTTTCTGCGCTTCAAGCCGGACCTGCTACATACCGCCGATGCGAATTCGGATGCCAATGCGTGGCCCACTCCCCGCTCCTGGGAGATGGCCTCCAATGTTCTTCGCGGCATCGCTCGCCGTCAGAAAACCACGTTTCTTTCGGGTGCGAGCGAGTTCGAGGCGCAGTTGCTGGATGGAACGGTAGGGCCTGCCGCCGCTGCGGAGCTGCTCGCATTCCTCCGGCTCTTCCGTCAGTTGCCCTCGATTGACGAGATTTTGCTCAATCCTGAAACCGCGCCGCTTCCTGCAGAAACCTCGGCACAGATCGCAATTGCCACGGCGCTGGGGCGTGCCATGACTGACAACTCGGTGGCCAGAGGACTCAAGTACCTCGACCGAATGCCAACGGAAATGCGCGTCATGGCGATGCGCGACGCGGCGGCGCGGGACACCGCCATTACCCACACACCGGAGTTCATTCGCTTCGGAGTGGAACATAGGGAGGTAGTTCAATGATTACCGAACGCGCAATGCTCGCAGCCGTCCACATCAGTATCTGGACGGCCGTCAAACACGACCGCAAGATCAGCCGCGACGTTGCCGACCAGCATGGAGCACACCAGGGCGCTGGCCGGTACAACAAGCAACTGTTGCGCGGTGCCGACAAACTCGATGAACTGCGCACGCTGGCAGGGCAGGTGCGGCAGTACTTCTACACGATCACCTTGCCGTGGTCCGATGAGGGGTTTCGTTTGCTGCCATCGAACCTCTACTTCGATCTCACGGCCCGGATGCGCGAGTTCGTGGCCAGCTTCGAGCAGGGAGTCGAGAGCTTCCTTCAGGTCTATCCCCAGTACATCGAGCAGGTTCGGCCGGAGTTGAACGGCCTGTTTCGAGAGGAAGACTACCCCGCAGCAGAAAAGCTGCGCAAGAAGTTCGGGGTCAAGCTCGAAATCCTTCCCATTCCGTCCGGCAACGACTTCCGCGTCCAGATGTCTGCCGAGGAGCAGGCGCGAGTTGCCCGCGAGATAGACGCCAATGTCCGCCAGTCTCTGACACGCGGGACCGAGGACCTCTGGAAGCGGCTCAGGGAGGTGGTCTCGCACATGGTGGATCGGCTGAACGAGCCAGAGTCGCGCTTCCATGCCACGCTGGTCACGAACGTCTTCGATCTGGTGGAGTTGCTCCCTCGCCTGAACGTCAATGGCGACGCGGAACTGAATCGTTTTGCCGAACAGGCACGGCAGCGGCTGTGCAACTTCTCGGCTCAGGACCTCAAGAAGCACGACCTACTGCGCGTGGCAGCGGCAACGGATGCCGCGGAGATCGTCGCAGAGATCGATAGCGTGCTGCGCAACCGCGAAACCGGCGCGCCGGAGGAGAACGAAGAGATTCCAACGGTCGAAAACATCCTGGCTCATATGTCTGCGTACATGGAGGCGCCCGCGACGGCATGAGACACGAGACACCAGCATCGCTGCGCATCCAGAAGGCGCGCACCACGCTTCTGTTGGATCATCCGTTCTTCGGCTCTCTGCTATTTCGGCTGAAAGGCAGCGAGAGCCGGTCGATTCCAACCATGGCGACCGATGGAGTGTCGCTCTACTACAACCCCGAGTTCGTCGATACGTTGAACTCGGCTACGTTGGCCGGGGTGTTGGCCCACGAGGTCATGCACCCCGCGCTCCAGCACCATATGCGGCGTTCCAAACGCGATCCAAGGCGGTGGAATGAGGCGTGCGACTATGCCATCAACCCACTGCTGCTCGATGCCGGACTCAGTCTGCCTGAAGGCGTTCTTGTCGATCACCGCTTCAGTGGGATGAGCGCGGAGCAGATCTACAATCTGCGCGAGACGGAAGCGCAGCCACGGTCCGGCGGTCAAGACGGGGCGAATGAGGATGCAGGAGCAGGACCGGACGATGCGCCCGAAGAGCAGAACCGTCCGGACTCGCCACATGCTCCCGTCAGCGAAGGCGGCGTCGGCCAGGTTCTCGATGCACCTCTGCCGGACGAACAGACTCCGAGTGTCGAAGAACAGGCGCGGGAGTGGAGCGTTGCGGTCAACCAGGCAGTCACCCTCTCGAAGCGGGCCGGCAAAGCTCCAGCGGGACTTGCTCGGACTCTTGAAGGCGCGGCAGAGGCAGCGGTCGATTGGCGCGAATTGCTGCGCAGGCTCTGGTCGGACACCATCCCGGCCGATTCGAGTTGGATGCGACCGAACAGGCGCCATATCTGGGCAGGACTCTATCTGCCTGGAGTCGTACGGGAAGGTGTCGGCGAGATTGCGATCGCTGTCGATTGTTCCGGTTCGGTCAGTGGTCGACTACTGCGGCTCTTTGAGGCGGAGGTTCGCTCCATTCTTGAAGGCCAGCGGCCAGAACGGGTGCATGTCTTGTACTTCGACACGGAAGTGCAGAAGGCGGAGACGTACTTTGCTGGAGAGCCAGTTCATCTCAATCCCGTTGGCGGAGGAGGGACAGACTTCGGTCCGTGCTTCGACTGGTTGGGTGAGCACGGGATTCGGCCGCAGACTCTGATCTTCCTGACAGACCTGTGCGGTACGTTCCCCGAGACTGAGCCTGGGTATCCGGTGCTTTGGGCGTCAACCGAGCGCAGGCAGGCGCCATTCGGCAGTGTCATTCCCATGCACGCGGCATAGTTCCGGCAAGTTGAAGTGGTCGGCAACACTCACTGTGACCAAAGGCCCAACGAACAGCCTCCTCCCGCTGCGGCGGGATGGAGGACTGCTTTCGTGTGCCGCGAGGGAGACTCAGTATGGAGAAGACAATTCACATCTTTACGGATGGGTCAGCCATCCGGAACCCTGGGCCGGGTGGATGGGCTGCGGTGTTGATTCGGGGAAGCAAGAGTTGGGAGATGTCGGGAGCAAGTTCGTGGACAACCATCTCGGAAATGGAGCTTCTGGCAGCGGTCGAGGCGTTGCGGTCGATTCCGGCCGGGGCGCTGGTTGAACTGCGCTCGGACTCCGAACTGCTGATTCATGGAATGCGCTTCCGTGTCTTCCGCTGGCAGAGGCAGGGATGGCGCAACAGCCGTGGTATGGAGTTGCAGCACCAGCAACTCTGGAGAGAGTTACTTCGACTGAACGAGCGAATGAACATTCGCTGGCGATGGATCAGGGGCCACAGCGGGCATCCAGTCCAGACCCGCGTCGATGCTCTCGCCTATCAGGCCGCCCGCTCGCTCAGTGTGCAACAGAAGGTAGCGGCATAATGCCGGCGAAGAATTCAGAACGTCCGAGAAGGAGAAACACTGATGGCATCGATTGCGGAAGCAAGCTCGCTGTTTGAAATCGACGCGGAGCTCGACGGACTCCTCGAAGAGATCGAAGTGCAGGTTGAGTCAGAATGTCAGGCCTCAGAAGACCTGGTTGCTCGGTTCCAGCAATTCTGCGAGGCGCACGGCGAGAAGGTTGATCGGATCGGCCGCTTTGTGCGCATTATGGAAGCCCGCGAGCAGTATTGCCGGAGTGAGTCTGCACGGCTCACCGACCGAGCGCGGGCCGCAGCCGGCAAGGTGGAGCGAACCAAGAACATGGTGCTCTACTACCTGCTTGGCCGGGATCTCAAAAAGATTGAAGGCTACCAGTTCACTTTGCGCGCGCAGAAGAACAGCCAGGACTCGGTGCGGATCACCGATGAGGCGGCGCTACCAGTCGCCTTTCGCAAGATCGATGCCCGTATCGGCGGCGTCCTCTGGGAAACGGTCCTTGCGAATCTTTCCGACGAGCTTGGCAAGATGCTCGAAAGCACAGTGGAAGAATCAAGGCCGGACACAGACACGATCAGGGCAGCCATACAGCGGGCAGAAAAGATTCCCGGGGCAGAACTGCGACGTGGATGGCACTTGAGGATCAAGTAGCAGAAAACCAACCTCTGAGAACATCATGTTCTCAGAGGATAGCCAGCCCAGAATCACCCGGGGAATCTGGGAAGACATGCCGATTTGAGGACCTATCCCTCCTCAATGGTTGCATTGTG
>CAZNAW010000104.1:0-4261 GCA_964571165.1 uncultured Occallatibacter sp.
CCGGAGTAACGCCAAGCACACTGAAGTAGTTGTCAGAAACAGGTGTGCAGGAAGCGTTTATAGACGCGCGGTTGGGAAGCTCAAGCCGGGCATCCTCAACAACATAAGCAGTCGCCATCAGCGGAACATCGGGAGTGGCGGCGCGCAGACGCTGGTATGCGGGATAAGAAATCGTCCAACTCTGATCGAAAGGGGTGCGCGCTGCGTGGATCCTGACAACTTCTTCAGGATGAGGAACAGGCAACTCGGCCAGAATTACTGCATAGAGCAGTTGAAACACGCCAAGATTCGCGCCGATACCAAAGGCCAGCGTGAGCAGAGCCGTCGCCGTAAACGCAGGAGCGCGGCGAAGCTGGCGCAGCGCATAACGAGCATCGCTGAGAAGATTTTCCAGCCACATCCATCCCCAGCGTTCACGCGTAACGTCCTCGATAAGTGGCACGTTGCCGAGTTCACGCTGGGCGGCGGCGCGCGCCTGTGCCGGGTCCTCTCCATCAGCAACACGCTCAGCAATCGCCATTTGCAGATGAGCTTCGAGCTCTTCGGATAGGCTTTCCTTTGCTCGCTCCCACGGCCAGTGCATCACGGCTGCACCTCCGGCTCCATCACAGCACCAATTGCGCGCACTAACTGGAGCCAGCGCTGGTGATCAGCAGTGAGCTGCTTCTTCCCGAGAGCCGTAAGTTGATAGAACTTTGCGCGCTGCTTGCTTTCGGTTAGTTTCCATTCGGACTTAACCCATTTCTGCCGTTCGAGACGATGCAGAGCCGGGTACAGCGATCCGGTCTCCACCGTGAATACTTCGCCGGAGCGGCTGCGGATCACTTGTGCAATAGCGTATCCGTGCATGGGTTCGCGCAGAAGCGCCTGCAAGACGAGCATGTCCAGCGTTCCCTGCAACAGCTCAATTCGGTTCTGGTACTTCGTAGCCTCAGTCATCTGGATGTAGATATTCTACTGCCATGGCTGGAGAGTGTCTACCTCCCCACATGCCAGAAGCCTTTCCGGAGCAGATTGTGCGGCTCCGCAGGGCGTCAACCATGGATCATGCTCAGACAGATCGCCGAACCCTTGGCCCGCTCCAAACGGACAAATACCGTTACCGAATCTTTATCTACGAGATTGGTCGAAAGGCGTACACTAGCCGTGCGCCAGTTCTCTCTTTGCGGTTGGGAAGCCGCATCGTCCCAGGGACGCCAAGCTCACTGGAGAGGAAGCTGGCCGCCTCAGATCGCTCGTTCAAGGTCCCGACCGACGAATTTAGCCGGATTAATGACTTTGTCCTGCGCTCACAGATTCAATGGCATACACAAGTTGTCTGTCCTTGTTTCCCCGTGCTGCTCGCCAATCAAATTCGACCAGTTCGTCAGGCTCAATAGGAGTTCCTTCAAGAACTGATCCGTTCCATGTGTAGTAAGCCCCGGTGGGCAGCGCCAGCCGGAATCCTTGGCCCACCTTGACGGAAGTGGCGGAGAGGAGCTTTCCGGCGGTCTTCTCACCGATGATTCTGGTCAGTTTGTTCTCTCGCGCAAACGCGACAATCATTTCAGCTGCACTCGCGGTGTGGCGGTTCACGAGGAGCGTCACACTCCCGTGGAACTCCTTGCGGCCCAATCCTTCTGTCTCAAGCACGATGGGCGTTTTGGCCAGCATTGCAGGCGCAAACTTCAATGTGAGCAGCCAGAGCGCCTTCTTGGAAGCGGGGATGGTATGGAATCGCCGAAATCTGTGCTTCTCCAAATCCAGATTGGGAGTAACGCGCTTCTTGTCGAGAGCGAACCCTACTGGAATTCTGCCCGGCGTGAGCAGGCTCATGACACGAAGGGCTCCGATCCCTCCTCCGGTATTCCCGCGTAGGTCGATGATGAGACTGTCGAACTTTCCCAATCCCTCTACTGCACGCGAGATTTCGTTGGCCACTTCGACCCCAACCATCCCAGGGAACATGGCAACCTTCAGATAGCCCAGTCCGTTTTCGAGATGCCGCGCCTCGACCAGTTTAGGTTCGACAAAGTGGAGTTTCTTCCCTTTGGGTCGCGCCACATCGACCGCGACAGCGCGCCGCTGATTGTCTCTGCCAACGATCTCAAGACGGGTCTGCTCGCCCATGGAGAAGACCGGATGTTCTGGCGGGGTAATCTCCCGGCCGTTTACGCTGAGGAGAATATCCCCTGACTCAATTCCGGCATTCGATGCGGCTCCGCCCGAGTGAACATCCTGAAAGATCCAACGCTTCCCGAATGGTGTTTCGTCGGCAATGTACGTTGCACTCAGTGCGGCCCGGCTGGATGCTCTGCGGGCGCTGCCGTGAAAGAATCCCAGGTGCGACGTATGCAGCTCCGCCAGCAGATCACTCATGGATTGTTCAAAGCCTTCCGCCGTATCGGCGGCTTCGATCAAAGGCCGGTGGTGCTCGACAGCGGCACGCCAATCGTCATTCAACTTTTCAGGCTTATAGAAACGCTTGTCCAGGGCGACCAGCACCTTGTCGAGGATGGCGCGGCGGTTGCTAGTAGAAAGCAGTGGAGGCGCTGTTTTGGCAGAATAACTCGCTGTCATCTGGAACTCCTTGCAGTGAGATTGTTCACTGGTGCTCGGAAGAGGCTGCCGTTCGGATCGCCGTCGAGAACAAATCCTGCCCAGTAGTATGGAGGCGATCCAGAGTTCAACATTTCAAGTTGTGCCTGCCGCAACGCCGCGGCCTTTTCCTCGTGGCGGCCGAGGTGGTTGTAGAAGGTGGTCATCAGATGCGCGGTTGCATGGTCTTCAAGTTCCCAGAGGGTTGACACGACACTTTGAGAACCCGCCTCGATGAACGCATTGACGATACTGGCGACGCCTTCTTCGCCGACTGGCCCGATGCCGGTGCTGCAGGCTGAGAGTGTGACGAGATCGGCTTTGAGATGAAGATTCCTGATTTCGCGTATCTGCAGAAGTCCGTCGTCTGTGGGTTGGGGCTGGGGAGCGAAGACAAGAGCAGAGCGATCCGGGATTTCAGGATCGACATATCCATGAAGGGCCAGGTGGATGACGCTGAATTGTCCGAGAGGGAGCTGCTTGAAGTTCGTCTCTGTCGCATTGGCGCCCAGGAGAATGGTGCTCGGCTTGGGCAGGTCCGCCCCAATCGTTTCGACCTCATGGCGGCTTTCAGGGAGCGCAACAAGTTCGCTCCTCTCAGGCCCGGAGACAGCTCGATGGATGCTGGCGAGAAGGGTGTGCGGCGGCGCATTGGTCGTCCATGCCGCCACCCCGACATACGGCAGATTCGTCGATTCAGTCTGCTGCGCTCGGCGTTCCAGGATGTGAAGCACGGTTCCTGATGGGACCACAGATACAAGATGCGAGGCCAGAACATATTGGCCGTTGTCTGCCAAAGCAGAGAATGGGAGCAGGTGCAGCTTTCCATCTGGCACCACGATCAATGCCTGCTTCTCTTTGAATTCTGGAATGCCTCCCAGGAGTCCATTGAAAAGCTGTTGCGCGAGAGCCAGGTCCGTTTTCTGTTTCAGAATCTCCGAACGGTACTGTGTAACCGCCTGCTCCAATTCATCACTGGACGCAAGCGTGTATCGGTGAACAGTATTGTGCGTCAATGCGAGCGCGTAGGAGTGAGGATTGTCGAGAACATACTCGACCAAAAGCTCCGAGGAGCGAAGTTCGCGCTGGAGTTGGCGGAGATCAACCGGCTCCGGTGCTTTGTCTCCCGCATTCGAAACTGAATCAAGCTGTAGTTCCGTCTCATAGATGGAGTCAAGGATGTGCGCTCTGGCTGTCGAGTCGTCGGTATTGAGCAAGTCAATGTTCAGCTTTGTCAATCGCTGCTCGGCAGGATTCGATTCGTGCGGTGCGATGATCTCGTGATGAGCCAGGGATTGCGCCTCGACTCGGCCACGCGCACGCTCGATCACACGAAAGGCATCCGCTGTTCTGCCTTGGTCGGATAGGAATTCAAAATACCCCGAATAGACCTTGCTGAGATCGGCAAGCAACAGGCGTTCGACAGTCGGAGTCGGCACTCTGCTGAGTAGGGCGTCCAGCATATCGGCGCTCTTCTCGTAGAGAATGATTGAGGACTTGCTGTCTCCAAGGCGAGCCATAATTTCCGCTTTGATCGCGAGATTACGCGGGACAAAGTACAACTCGTCGGGGATTTGTTCGTTGGATGCAATGGCCTCGTTGATTGCAGTCAATGCCGGCTGCAATGCCCCTTGATGCAGGTACGCCGTTGCGAGCAAGCCGTCCACCTGCGTCAAGCCGCGCC
>CAZNAW010000105.1:0-4261 GCA_964571165.1 uncultured Occallatibacter sp.
CATCGCAACCTCCTCTACCACGCTTGTTGGAACCTATCAGGTGACTGTAGCCTTCACTGAAACGCTTCCAGGCGCGGCCACAGCAGGAATTCTGCTGCCGATCCTACTGCTACCACTCTTCTTCCTGAGGAGAAAGTTGGCTGCACGGGGCGTCTTGATAACCGCGTGCTTTGGTCTGGTGCTGGCAACCGCGGCGGCGTTTTGTACTGGCTGCGGCGGAAGTAGTTCTGGCTCCTCGGGGACGAACTCAACTCACCAGGTGATCAGTTCGGGCACGGTCATCCTGACAGTCCACTAATGGGAACAACTTCACCCGTCCGGAGAGGCAAGCACAGCCTCTCTGGGCCGAATCTGCATTCGTTTGTCCGTGGGAACAATAGGTTGGGTCGAGCCCGCCAGCAGAAACCATGGTTCTTGTTTCCCCGACGCTTGAAATCGGTGCAAGAATAGCCCTCCCTTGACCTCTGCTTTCTTGAAATTCCGAGGGTGCTATGAGGGTGCTGAAGGGTGTTATGGGGTGCTCTTGTGCGCTTTAGAATCAATGAGTTACGATTCGTTTTTTTGTTCTGTCACGGCAGATGTCGCGTGTTCGAGCCCCGTCGTCCTCGTCATTCATTCCAAAGCACTTAGGGGCGTTTGGCAAGTGACATTTGAAGGCACAATAACCGTACAACAATAGGTTGGCCACCTTGTTCTAGTTCACCATATGAGTTCTGAGAGAGGCTCCCGCCAATAGGGAGCTTTTGCTGCAGAGTGCGCCCTGCAGGGCGTGTTAGCGCGCACGAAGAAGTGAATAGAAGTGAACAGAGGCCGGATTAGAGGGATGCATCGTCATCATCGCCGCAGGCTGGTTTTGTCTGGATTCAGGTCAGGTTAGGTGAATAGACCAGTATCATCGCCGCAGGCGGCTTTGGCTTTAGGACATCATCGCCGCAGGCGGGTTCCGGAAACACAGATTTGGTAGGATGGTCCGGCGGAGGTATAGAAGGAAACCCCAGCTGTTAGCGCAGCTGGGGCTTTTCATTGGCGGTCCCGGTCAGAGGACTCACCCTTGACTAAAGCCATGCTGCCATGACCGGCGCCGGTTGTCCAGTGTTCCTTTTCAGAGCCCTTGGCCACTGCGTGTGCGACGATCTTTCGCCGGTTTACCTGTCCCCTTCCGTCCTGCAGGACGGTGTTTTTTATCTGTTGCCACTGCTACCGCGGACAGCGCTATTGCAGCCCCTGTTGCCGGAATCAGGCGCGCCGTATACAGCGTCGCGAAGCCAACCGCCGCCATCAGAAAAGTCCTGAAGGGCGCCGAGATCACCGTGACCGGCAACGCGCATATCGCCGCCGGCGCGCGTGCGTGACGTACCAATCTTCCCCCCGCCCCCCGATGCGTGTGAACATGATTGCGCCCCAGGCCCCCAAGCCTGTCGAGACCACTCTCGCGGAGCGGAATCTCCCTTCTCTGCGCTCGGAATGGGGAGCTGGCCACGTGGTCTGCCATCTCTGCGGTCGCCGAGGGGTCTGGGTCCATCCCTTTTTGAGGTGAGATATGATCTCCGAGGAACAAATCGCCAGCATTCGCCATCTCTTTCACGCCGAGCACTGGAAGATCGGCACCATCGCGGCCGATCTCGCCCTGCATCCAGATACCGTACGGGCTGCTCTGGAAACGGATCGCTTCCGAAGCCGTCCCTGCTTCCGCGAACAGATCGCCGATCCGTATCTCGACTTTCTCCGCGAGACCTTGCAGCAGCATCCCCGCCTGTGCGCCACCCGCCTCTATCAAATGGTCTGTTCGCGCGGTTATACCGGCAGCATCAGTCAGCTTCGCCGCGTCGTGTCTCCCTTGCGCCCGCCGCGCCGCGAGGCCTTTTCCCGCCTGCGCACCTTTGCCGGAGAGCAAGCGCAGGCCGACTGGGCGCACTTCGGCGAAGTTACCATCGGACGCGCCCGCCGCCGCCTTTCCGCCTTTGTCTTGACGCTCTCCTATAGCCGCGCCTTGTGGCTGGAGTTCTTCTTCGACCAGAGCCTGGAGAACTTTCTCCTGGGCCACGTCCATGCTTTTTCCGCATGGGGCGGCTGTACAAGGAGCATCCTGTACGACAACCTCAAGGCTGTCGTCCTGGAACGTCGTGGCAACGCCATTCACTTCCATCCCCGCCTACTGGAACTTTCCGCCCACTATCACTTCTCCGCCTACCCCTGTCGTCCTGCCCGCGGGAACGAAAAAGGACGCGTCGAGAGAGCAATTCAATTTGTACGCGGGAGCTTCTTTGCCGCCCGTCCCTTCACCACGCTGGCCGACTTCAATCGTCAGGCCCGCCAGTGGTGCGAGTCCGTCGCCGATCAGCGTCCCTGGCCTGAAGACGACTCGCGCACCGTCGCCCAGGCATTTGCAGAAGAAAAACCGCGCCTGCTGTCTCTGCCCGTTCACCCTTTTCCCTGTGACCTGATGCAGACCGTCAAGGCAGATAAGACTCTCTATATTCGCTTCGATCTCAACGATTACTCGGTGCCGCCTCAGGCCCTGGGCCGCCCACTTACTCTGCTCGCTTCCCCCACGACCGTTCGCTTGCTCGACGGCACCACCGAGGTCGCTTCCCACCGCCGTAGCTACGACCGTCATAAACCTGTCGAAGCTCCCGAACATCATCAGGCGGTGCTCGAACAAAAACGCAAGGCTCTGGGCTGCACGCCCAGCGGACGCCTGGCGGTGCTGGTTCCGGAGAGTCAGGCATTCCTCCAGGAAGCTTTTCAGCGCGGTGAATCCACCGCCCACCTCGCTCCCCAACTCCTCCGCCTCCTCGATGACTACGGCGCCCAGGAACTCGCCCTGGCCTTGCGCGAGGCTCTCGACCGGCACACGCCGCGATACAGCTCCGTAGCCTTTATCCTGACCCGCCGCCATCGCCAGCTACAACGCAGCGTTCCGCTGCCCGTGCACCTTTCGCAGCGTCCCGAACTGGAAGACATGAGCGTCCCCCATCCTTCTCTGGAGGTCTATGATGAGCTATCCAAAAAAACCCGGTAACTCCGGCGACGATCTGGCCGCTATGTTGGAACAACTCGGCCTACTGCGCACAGCGCAGTCTTTGGACGATCTTGTGGCCAGAGCCACGACCCAACGCTGGGGACCACGCCAACTGCTCGAACACATCGCCCGCGCGGAAAGCGACGACCTCGCCCAACGAAGCCTTCAACGCCGCCTTGTGCAGGCCCGCCTCGGACGCTTTAAACCTCTGGCGGACTTCGATTGGAACTGGCCCAGCATCATCGACCGCGCCCTGATTGAACGCGCCTTTACTCTCGAATTCCTCACCGAAAGCCGAAACCTGGTACTGATTGGCAGCAACGGACTGGGCAAGACCATGATCGCCAAAAACCTCGCTCACGCCGCCGTCCTGGCTGGCCACTCCGTGCTGTTTCGCACCGCCGCCGATCTGCTCGCCGATCTGGATAAGGATTCTCCCGGACTCCGCCGACGCAGGTTCCAGCTCTACGCGCGGCCCACTTTACTTTGCATCGACGAAGTTGGCTATCTGGCCTATGACTCCCATGCCGCCGACTTGCTCTTCGAGATCGTCCGTCTCCGTTACGAACACAATGCCACCGTGCTGACAACCAACAAAGCATTTAAAGAATGGAACTCCGTCTTCCCAAATGCAACCTGCATCGCCGCCCTGCTTGATCGCCTTACCCATCATGCCGACATCACCATGATCGAAGGCACTTCCTATCGCGTCAGGGAAAGCGAGATCGAGGCAGAAAAGCGCAAGAAGAAGGAGGAGCCCCATGGCCGCTGACCTGACCACTTACCGGCAAGCCATCCTGGACATTTATCTGCGCCTACCCGACACTCCGCGACATATCAGTCGCTGCGATCTGAGCCTTGTAAACCAACTATGGGAACGTAACGTATCCTTGGACACCCTGGAAATGGCACTTCTGCTGGCCACCGCTCGGCGCGCTCAGCGGCCCCCCGATGCCATGCCGCTCGGACCTGTCCGCTCCCTGCATTACTACATCCCGGTCATCGAGGAACTGATCCAAACCCCGTTGTCGCAGGGCCAGGCATACCTCGATTACCTACGACGCAAAGTCAGCCTGCCACCACGTCCCAGCTAACCGACCGCGGCGCCCGGATCAGCCCTCCTCCCCCACCATCCGGGCCAACCGGCCTCTGTTCATTTTTCTTCACTTTTGCATGCGCGCCGACAGTCCTCGCCGAGCTCACTCCACCCGGTACTGCTTGGCCAGGGCGCGGAATTCG
>CAZNAW010000106.1:0-4217 GCA_964571165.1 uncultured Occallatibacter sp.
AGCTGGGTGTAGTAGTCGCTGTAGTCGCTGATATGGATGCTGGGCATGGCCCCGATCTGCTTGCGCACCCAGAAGATGTCTTTTTCGCGCGTACCCGCGTTGATGACGATGAGATAGTCGTTGTCGCTAAGCTTATGCACCACAACATCGTCGACAAATGTTCCCTCGGGAGTGAGCATTGCCGAGTATTGCGCCTGTCCGGTGGCGAGTTTGGATGCGTCGTTCATACAGAGGCGCTGCACGGCGGCGTGCGATCCCGGACCGCGCAGTTGAATGTCTCCCATGTGAGAGACGTCGAAGAGGCCCACGGCGGTTCGCACTGCCATGTGCTCTGCGATGAGGCCGGAGTACTCGACCGGCATGTCCCATCCGCCGAAGTCGACCATCTTGGCGCGGTGTGCGCGATGCGTGGCGTTGAGCGCAGTCTTGCGCAGCGGCGGAGCTGGGTTGGGTGTAGTGCTGGTGTCAGTCCCCATGAGATGACTTTACACCGCGCAGCGGCGCTCTACTGCACCGGGCTGATGGTCTTGATGTTGGCTAGCGGGGGCATATGGCCCAGGGCAATCCACGCTCCGATCAAACCAAACAACACCGAGAGGCATGTGCCGATCATCCAGATGTTATCGCTGTCCACCGTAGAGCGCGGACCGGAGGAGCTATGCCAGCGGGACGCGACCTTCAGCGCAAGAAAGCCGGCGACCAGTTGAATCCCGCTGCCCGGAAGCATGAACGCGCCGGTATAGATGGTCCTCTCCAGGATGCCGACCAACCAACTGAGGCGGGACTTATGGTGGTCCGGGTCGGGTGGATGGCGTTTTGTGACGTAGGGCCAGAGGGTTTTTTCGATCAACAACCAGAGCACGATATGGCCCACCAGAACGGAAAATGCAAAACCGGCAATCAGACGCATTACGTTGCTGTCCTCCCGAAGACAATACTTATCGGCACAAAGAATGATAGCCGCTTAGGGCCGATGGGGCTGAACTTTGCGGACGAGGAGGCGCTAGGAGGCCTGGGAGGGTAGCTTGGCTGCGGCGCGCTTGGCCTTGCGGCGGCTGAGTACCGAACTGCGCCGGGTACGCGCCCGTTCGCTGGCGTGGTCGATCTTCTTCCAGAAAGCGACGAAATAATCCACCGCCGAGATGATAGAGACGATGGTCATCCAATAGATGGCCCACAGGGCGATCATATGCACGGCGACGATGAACCCTCCCCCCTGTTTTGTCGGAAACCACAGCCAGTAGTCCCAGTGGTGGGCCAGGATGGCCGATACCACCGAGACGATCTGGATCACGGTCTTCAGCTTGCCGATCTCCGAGGCGTCGATGGTGAATCCCTCCGACGCGGCGATGGAGCGCAGGCCGGAGACCAGGAACTCCCGGCCAATGATGATGACGGCAATCCAGGGAGGGACGATGCGTGGGTTGTAGGCCACCAGGATGATGTAGGCGGCGGTGACCATCAACTTATCGGCCAGCGGGTCAAGCAACATGCCCAGGGTGGTGATCTGCTTGCGGCGGCGGGCCAGGTAGCCGTCCAGGCCGTCGGTGATGGAAGCCAGGATGAAGACGCCGGAGGCGATGATTTCCTGCCGTCCGCCCAGCAGGCCGTGGGCCGCGGGGTTGGCGGGGAAGGCCGGGGAGAGAATCCACATCAGCAGCGGCACGGTGGCGATGCGTGTGAGCGTGATGGAGTTGGGCAGGTTCATGGGCCTCGGGTTGCCGCACCGCGCGGTTGCTGCTCAGTGGCCTGCGCAGACAGAGTTCGGGCCGAGCATCCCGCAGGAGGCACGGCACAAACCAAGCAGAAGCAGACACTAGCATTCTGCCACAGCCGGAAGGCGGATGGAGGGGGAGGCAGTTTTGCCCGGTAACAAACATGTCGAGAAGCTTGTGCAACCGCATTCGCGGCTGGGCCGCCCGCTATGGGAATAGGGGGCTTTCCGTCTCACGTCTGCCTCGTAAACCGCGGGTCGAGCGTGGTAGATTGGCAGATGTCCTTCCACGCCCTGCGCGCTCGGGCCGGTGCTCCCATGTCGCTCTCCACTCGCAGCCTTCGGCGTTCTGTCATCTGCCTTATTGGCATGATGTCCGTTGCCTGCGCCGCGCAGCAGTTCATCGGCGCGCCCGATGTGGAGACAACACAGGGCCGGGTCACAAGCTTCCTGACCGGGATCATTCAGTCCCCGACCAACGGACCGGACATCCTGTACATCAACGCTTCCGCGAGCACGTCGAATGGCACTGGCGTTGTGGCCGGAGTCAAGCTGAACGATAGCAGCGGTGCATTCGAGGACCTGGGACAGAACCATATCCTCTTTACCAACGCCTCGAATGTCGTTGCCGCGCTGGCCGACTTCAACAACGACCATATCAACGACTTTGCCTTCGCGATCTCCGGAGTCCCTAATGCGAACCTGTGCATCTACTACGGCACAGGCGTTGCCTACAATAACCCTGGCCAGAAGAGCTCCTACAACATCGGGAGCAGTGCCATCCTGTACCCTGTCCCAGGTGGCAAGAGCGGCTGCATGACATTCCCGGCCCAGGGAGCTAAGCAGCCGAACTTCACCTATATCGCCGCTCTTCCCTTTACGACGGCCAACAGTACACCGCAACTTCTGGTCGAGGATAGCGCCAATAACGAGCTGTATGTCTTCACCAACGACGGTAATTCTGGCAATGGCACAACACTGCCCGGGGTCACTCTTTTAAACAAGTTATCGCTGGCCGGAGGCGCAGGCCCGATCTATACAGGCGACTTCAACAACGACGGCTACACCGATTTCATCATCAACGGCCAGACCAATCACACCGCAACGATCTACCTGGGCAATGGCAGCGGCACATTCACGCCTCAAACGCCGCTGACCTTCGACAAGGGTGTCTACTCCATGCTCATGCAGGACATGGACGGAGATGGCATTCCAGATATGGTGGTAGAAGGCAGCAACGGCGCCATCGAGATATTCCACGGCAATGGGGACGGCACGTTCGCACAAGTGAGCGAAGGCGGCACGGGTTCCGGCAATCCTCTCGCTGGTTTTGGGGGGCAGTTGGCTGCCATCGGCAAGCTGGGCTACGACCCGTATCTGGACATCCTGACCACCACGCCCATCGGCCTGAGCGTGCTGCAAGGCCAGGGTAACCTGTCGTACACGTTGAAGGGCATCTACAACATCGGCCCGGGCCGCTCGTCCTACGCGCTGACGTCGTTCTATACCAATCCTCCCTTCCCCGACTTCGCTGTGGATTCACCGGAGGGCGTCGCCATTGTGCAGGGAGACGGCAACGGGGACGGCGGATTCATGACCTCCCAGGCCTACTCCGCACTGGCTCCGGCACTGGGGGCGACGGAAGGACAGTTCAGGAGCATTGCGAGCAACCCCAACGGCTGCCTGGACGTGGCAGTGGCCACCGGCGCCGTGCAGGGGCAGTTGTTGACCGGCAACGCCAGCGGAGCAAACTGTACGGGCACGTTCAACACCTTCGCCAATCCCACCAATACCTCTGCCGGCCCCGTCGGCCTCCAAGCAGGCCTATGGTCGAACCTTCTGTCGGGCGACTTCAACGGCGACGGAGTTCCCGATCTGACCTACTCGCTGACTGGGTATCCGCTACCCACATCGGCTACGACCAGTGTTCCCGGCCTCTACGTCCAGTACAGCAACGGAGACGGGACGTTTCATGCTCCGGTGGCGATGAGTGTGGACGCACCGAACAGCAATCTTTTCTATGGCGAGAGCGCGGGGGGCACCTTCGACACGCGTAGCAACGCCGACATCGCGAATATCGATGGCAACTACAATGACACGCTGCTGGGGCAGAGCGGCGGGGGATTCAGCTTGGGGCTGAATCAAGCATCTCCCAGCAACGCCAGCTTCAACCAGGTGGCAGCGGGCTACTTCAGGACGGGACGAACCGTCAATGAGGACCTGGTCTTCCAGAATGGGACGAGCCTGATCCCGTATATGAACCAGTTGGATGGTACAGGGACGAAATTTAAGGCGATGTCTGCGCTTGCCGGCACTCCGCCGGCCAGTTCACAACTTGCACTCAGCACGGTGCTGCTGACGGACGTCACCGACGCCAACGGCGCAGGCAACGGCGACATTCTGGCTCTGTATCACAACCTCGCCTCCAATCCGCAAAGCCCAATCGCCAGCACGCCGAACTGGCTATATATATGGGTTGGCAATGGCGATGGCACCTTCAACT
>CAZNAW010000107.1:0-4198 GCA_964571165.1 uncultured Occallatibacter sp.
CTCTTTGCCTGGTGCTTGAAAAGTCCATAGGCATGCGCGTTGAGTTGTGGTCAAAGTCGCGAAGCAAACTCCTGATGGGATGAGGTTGATGTTTGGCCTAGAGTCCTGCCTTCGTGTGATGCAAATGGATGCGGAATTCGGCCCAGGAAACGGACTTTACCCAATGGGTGGGGACCAGCACCGATCGATTCTGAAGCCAGTCTCCACTTTTCACATCGAGGTAACCGAGGTGCCAGCTAGCTTCATCCATGACAAATCCCTCAAGGATTCCAAAGTCGCCGTCGGTTGCCCAGACTTGATAACCAAGCATATGTGAGGTACTGCGCAGATGGAGGACCTCCGCGGTGTGCACCGGGTATTTCATTCCAGTCGGCATGGGCGTAGGGCTAAACTCGCTGTCTACCCAACTTGCCAAGGGGCCAAAGTAATCGTGCATGGCAATTTCCTGTTGACGCGAAACCGGCATTTCCGCATCGACTTCAGGGCTGTCGCGGACTTGCTCCTTGGTCAGTCGAGTGTGACAGATTCTTTTCTCCCAGTCAGGCCGTTCGAGCACCGCAATCGGAAGAACCACATCGTGCCGTTTCAGCCAATTCCCTACGTCCACCACCAGGTAGCGAACCTTCCAGGACTGGTCATCGAAGAGAAAAGTGCGGATGCATCCGATTTCGCCATCGGTCGCTGCAACGGAAGATCCGACTAGAGCTTTCAGATTGGACGGCATATTGTTTCCTCGCCGGTCTTTAGAATGACGCAGCATCCATGTTCCATAGTTAGGTTGCGAATTACTGCCATGCCCTCTCGACCGCAAGCGCGATTCAGAGGAGCAACCGGTCCGTTTGACCATTCATATGAGCGATCACTCAGCCTTCGCATGTTCCACCCGATCCTTCCGAGTCTCCCGCTCCGCTTCAAGCCAGTCCTGATCCTGCTGGCTCACGCCATTGACTCGTTGCTCGTATATCTCAAAAGCCCGCGCAGAGATTGCCTGTGTTTCATCGACAGAGGTGCTGTTGGCTTCGACCGATGGCTTTTCGATTGGATCGAAGATGCGATAGGCAAGCAGCTTCACACGATCGTTGATGAGGGCCCAGACAAGAGCATATGCCCACACCAGTCCCGCCCATTTCCAGCCGAGCGGCGCCATGAATATTCCGTACACCGCGATGAGTGTCGCGATGATCTGCGTGCCTACAACTGCAATCAACAGAATCTTCGCTGGACGTATCGACCAGAATGGACCGCGAGTACGCGTAAGGAAGATGGTCAAATGCCCAGCCACGGAGAGCTTGAGGTACATCAGTGTCTGGACGGTCAAACGATCCATATGGAGGACGCGCTCGCCCAGATAGAACAAGATAAACGCGGAGACAACGCCAATCACTCCTAGTACGGTGGAGATGGACAGCACCAGTCGCATATTCCAGGATTCTGGCTTGTTTCGATACAAGACGTTGTCATAGGCGATGGACAGAATCGCCCCATCGTTGAGCAGCGCGATCATCACGATCATGACCGCCGTCACTGGATAGAAATTGAAGACCAGAATGGAGAGCGTCATGAAGAACAGCACGCGCAGCGTCTCCGCGATGCGATAGATGGCGTAGCTGTTCATGCGCTGGAAGATGCGGCGACTCTCTTTGATCGCATCGATGATCACGGAGAGACCGGAAGTGAGAAGGACGATCGAAGCTGCCGCTCTGGCTGCATCGGTGGCGCCGGAGACGGCAATGCCGCAGTCGGCCTTTTTCAGCGCAGGAGCATCGTTCACTCCATCGCCAGTCATGCCGACGATGTGGCTGCAGGTCTGCAACACGTCCACGATATGAAATTTGTGCTCGGGGAAGACCTGCGCGAAGCCGTCGGCCTTCTCGATCTCCTCAACTACTTGCGGAGACTCCTTCTTCTTTGTATCGCCGAGCGCATTGGCATCCAGGATATTGGCGCCCAAGCCCAGTTCTTTCGATGTTTCCCGGGCAATGGCAATTTGGTCGCCCGTCACCATCTTGATTTTCACGCCCATTTGGACGGCGTTGGCAATGGTCTCTTTGGCATCCGTGCGTGGCGGGTCGGACAAGGGCAACATGCCGACAAACTTCCATTTGCCTTGCTCCTCGGCCCTGGCCACACCCAGAGAGCGGAAGCCGCGCCCCGCAAAATCGAGAATGGCCTTTTCTGCGGCTGTCTTGACTTCGGCGGCATTGGTCGCCATCTGCAGAATGACCTGCGGCGCTCCCTTTGCCACAAAGAATTGCTTTCCATCAGCCCCTTTGACGGTGGCTTCTGTGCGCTTATGCACAGGGTCGAAGGGCATGAAGTGAATCACCTGGCAACTCTTCAGTTCCTTGTCATCCTTCACGCCGCCAATTACCGCCAAGTCGATGGTGTCCTTGTCTTCAGCGCGGGAGGCCAGCGCAGCCCAGAGAACGATGATCTCAGCGGAGATTCCGTCAACGCAGAACGGATCGCCGAGAGTGAGCTTGTTTTGAGTGAGGGTCCCGGTTTTGTCCGAGCAGAGAACATCTACGCCAGCCAGCTCTTCAATTGCCGACAGGCGGGTTACGATCGCTTCCTTCTTCGCCAGAAGGCGAGCGCCGACGGCCATGGTCACCGAAAGGACAGTCGGCATGGCGACGGGGATGGCGGCCACCAAGAGCACCAGGCAGAATTCCAGCGTGGTGAGAACCTTGTCTCCGCGGAAGAGGGCGAAGACAAGAATCAAGGCGACCAGCGCTACCGCCAAAATGATCAGGTAGTCGCCGATCTTCATCACAGCCTTTTGGAAGTGGCTGACTGTATGAGCCTGTTCAACGAGTTGCGCGGTCTTGCCAAAGTAAGTGTTCGACCCGGTGGCATAGACGATAGCGTCAATCTCACCCTGGCGGACGATGGAGCCGGAGTACACAGCGCCGCCGGGCTTGGCGGTGACTGGCAGCGACTCGCCGGTCAGGGCGGACTGATCTACCTCGATGGAATCGCCGTCGAGCAATCGCGCATCCGCGGGAACGATGTCACCCAGCCGGAGACGAATTACGTCGCCCGGTACCACTTCGCTCGCCTTGGGATCTTGCCACTTGCCATCCCGCTTGACTTTGGCCTTGATCGCCAAACGGGCTTTCAGGGCGGCAATGGCATTCCCCGCCTGGTGTTCTTCCCAGAATCCAACCAGAGCGTTGGAGCACAGCAACAGAAGAATCACGAAGAAATCGAGCCAGTGACGGACAAGCCCGGAGAGGATCACGGCGGCTTCAATCATCCATGGAATCGGACCCCAGAAGTAGGAGAGGAACTTCAGGTACTCGTTGGTCTTCTTTTCCTCGATCTGGTTTGGCCCATATTCCGCCTGGCGCTTCACGGCCTGGGCTTGCGTGAGTCCATCAGCCGATGCGCCAAGCTTCTTCATCAACTCGGGCATGGCGAGCGTCTTTAGGGAATCCTTATCATCCTTGGGCTCAGGTTTATCTGTTTTCGATTCCATTTGAGATTGTTCTCCAGTTCTTGCTCCGATTGCTGGTGTGTCACGGCAATGAAGGCTAGACAAAAGCAAATCTGGGCATTCGGGCTGGTGTTCAGATGGCTGTCGGGGCAAAGAGCGGGACGCCAGATCGTTGCATCCCTTGGAGGTCCTCCGGTTGCAGGCAAATGCACAGCGATATTCGAAGCCCTGAGGTTGCAGAGCCGAGGAATGCCGCTTCGATGAGGTGTGTCACCGGATATTGGAGATCCCGGAACCCTTCTATCTTGAAAAGATCTGGTGATCCTGGTCATAACGCTGTTCGGTGTGCGAAGCCTTTTCCGCGGCTTCTTCGGCAACATGCTCAATCCGCTTCTTTGCTGCTGCATTCGAGATTGCTTCGTCTTCAGTCTTGGTCACTTCTGGATTCTTGATCTGTTCCGGCATGGTTGCTCTCTCCTATCGAGAGGATGAACCGCGCTCCCATCAAGTTCTGGTCAGTTTTGCTCTCACATTCGATATCGCGGGAGCATCCGAAGCTTGCCCTTTTCGGATCGCAAAAAGCCTGGATCTGACCACTGGCCGCACATCGTTACCCAGACCGTGCTGGCGTTCCCCTGTAAAGATCCGGCATCTGCCAATGATGCGGCATGTCATTGATGGATTCCGGACAGAACGGTGGCGCGCTAAGGGGCAACGCATCCTGACCGGCATCGCACCGCATCGCCCGCAATTGTTGGTGGG
>CAZNAW010000108.1:0-3807 GCA_964571165.1 uncultured Occallatibacter sp.
CCAACACGGAGGCGATGCGTCTGGCGGGGATTGCGAAGGACAACTCGCGCGAGTTTGGGTCTTCTCCGGACGATCCCGGGCCACTGGCTAAGGACCTGTCGCCAGCCATTACTCCGGCTGCAGTCGGCGCGGCGATGCGCAAGGTGGCCGACTGGCAGCTTGCTCAATCGCAGCAATACTTCACGGTGATGGACCCGACACGCAACCTGGATGGGCGGATATGGACGTGGAGCGTTCTGTACGCGGGCTACATGGCTGCGGCGGATTCGCTGAAAGAACCGAAGTACCGTGACGCGATGGAGCAGGTGGGCACGAGCTATAAATGGGGACTGCGTTCGACACAGAATCCCAGTGGAGACGACCAGAGCATCGCGCAGATGTATCTGGAGCTTTATTTCAAGGACAGGAAGCCGGAGCAGATTGCGACGATCCAGGCCGCACTGGACGGGATACTGGCCGCTCCGCGCGGCGAGATGGGGCCGCAGCACAGGATCACATGGTGGTGGTGCGACGCCTTGTTCATGTCGCCTCCGGTATGGGCGCGGATGTATGCGGCGACCGGTGACAGGAAGTACATCACGTATCTAGATGAGGAATGGGCCAAGACCTCTCAGTTGTTGTACGACCCGCAGGCGCACCTGTACTCACGAGACGCGACGTATATCGCGAAGACAGAGAAGAACGGGCAGAAGATGTTCTGGTCGCGCGGCGAGGGCTGGGTGATGGGCGGGCTGGCGAGGACGTTGGAGTATCTGCCGAAGGATGATCCGGCTCGCGCAAAGTACGAGACGCAATTGAAGGAGATGGCGGCGGCGCTGGCCAAGATACAGGGGCCGGATGGGCTGTGGCACTCCGGTCTGATGAACCCGGCAGCGTACGATCAACCGGAGTTGTCGGGGTCGGCATTGATCACGTTCGGCATGGCGTGGGGCATCAACAACGGGATTCTGGACCGCAAGACATACGGGCCGGTGGTGACCAAGGCGTGGGACGGGATGCTGACGCACATTTATGCGGACGGACGGCTGGGAGACATCCAGCAGACCGGGGCAGAGCCGACGACTTTCAAGGCTTCGGCGAGTTACAACTATGGCGTTGGCGGATTTCTGATGGCAGGCAGCGAGATGCTGAAGTTGGCGGGGAGTGGGGGCAAAGGGAAGTAGATGCTCTCTTTTAGTCGAGGTAGAGCGTTTACAGCGATAATACGCGCTGGAGTTAACTTTCGATTGATGGTTCGGGTATGATCCTCCTGCCGGATGCATGGATGGTTCCGTGTCTTCGGATTTCATCAACGATTAGGGTTTATATAGCGAGGTAGGAAGATGGCGTTTGGGCGGAAGCTGGGGTTGTTAGTCATAGCGGCGGGTGTGTGTTTCATTGGTTCAGTGCAGCAGCGGGCATGGACACAGCAGCCGGCTTCGCCACAGGCAGCTCCGGCGGCAACGCCGCAGGCTGCGCCGGCGAGTACGACCCCGGCGGGCGGCTCACCGGCAGCCGCGCCCAATCCCGCGGCTAGAGGGAATGGAGCGGTGACGGGCGGGGTTACGCGAAAGTTTGGCAGCGCACCGGACGATCCTGGGCCGCTGGCCACGGGGCTATCGCCCAAGCTAAAGCCGAAGGCGATCTCCGCAGCGATGCATAAGGTGGCCGACTGGCAGCTTGCCCAGTCGCAGCAGTACTTCGCGGCATTCGACCGCTCGAAACAGCTCGATGGCGAGATCTGGACTTGGGGCGCGCTGTACAGCGGACTGATGGCGATGTCGGAGTCGTTGGGCGATCCTAAGTACGCGAACATCATGCGGGATACGGGCAAGGCATACAACTGGGAGCTGAGCAAGACGGAAGGAGACGCGAACCAACAGAGCATGGCGCAGACCTTCCTGGAGCTTTATCTGATGGACAAGAAGCCCGAGGAACTGGCGCCGACACAGAAGAGGTACGATGCGATCCTGGCGGGGCCGCGGGTTGCGGTGGGGTCCCAGCAGAGAATCGCATGGTGGTGGTGCGATGCGCTGTTCATGGGCCCGCCCTCGTGGGCTCGGTTGTATGCGGCGACCGGAGACAAAAAGTACATTACCTATCTGGATGAGGAGTGGGCGAAGACATCGCAGGAGCTGTGGGACCCTGAATCGCACCTCTATTTCCGCGATACGACCTTTATTACAGCGAAGGAAAAGAACGGGCAGAAGGTTTTCTGGTCGCGCGGCGAAGGGTGGGTAATGGCGGGACTGGCGCGGACGCTACAGTATCTGCCCAAGGACGATCCAGCGCGCTCGATGTACGAGACGCAACTGAAGGAGATGGCTGCCGCGGTGGCCAAGATCCAAGGGCCGGATGGACTTTGGCGTTCGGGTATGCTGGACCCGGCGTCGTATGACCAGCCGGAGATCTCCGGCTCTGCGCTGATGACGTACGCCATGGCATGGGGCATCAACACCGGCCTGCTGGATCGCAAGGTGTATAAGCCGGTGGTGACCAAGGCATGGGCGGGAATGCTGCAGCACATCTACGCAGACGGGCGGCTGGGCGACATCCAGCAGACCGGCTCAGGACCGGCGCAGATCAAGCCGGGGTATAGCTGGAACTACGGGGTGGGCGGATACCTGATGGCCGGCAGCGAGATGTACAAGCTGGCGGGAGGCAAACCAGCCAAGAAGTAGTCGCTGGTTGATGGATGCTGGTTGACGGAGTTGGTCTGTGGTTCATGCGACACAACGTGTGTTGGTGGGACTGTCGCTGGGTGTGCTTGCGCTTGGCGCATGCCATGGGCGCGCGCGGACGACGCTGACGCTGTCGGTTGCGGCGAGCCTGACGCAGACGATGGGCGAGATTGAGACGCAGTACCAACAGACCCATGGCAACGTCGAATTTCGCAACAACTTTGGCGGATCGGGAACATTGGAGAAGGAGATTGAGCAGGGCGCTCCGGTGGATATGTTTCTATCGGCGGCGGCCGGGCCAATGGACGAGCTACAGGCCAAGGGGATGATCGAGGCGGAGACAAGGCACAATCTGCTGCGTAACACGATGGTGCTGATCGCTCCGAGCGATTCTCGGCTGCAAGGATTTGCAGGGCTTACAGGCCAGGGAGTAAGGCAGATCGCGCTGGGCGATCCAGGGAGTGTTCCAGCCGGGCAATACGGTAAGCAGACGCTGACAGCGTTGAAGCTCTACGACCAGGTGAAGGGGAAGATTGTGCTGGCGAAGGATGTGCGCCAGGTGTTGACCTATGTGGAGACGGGCAACGCAGACGCTGGCCTGGTGTATGCGACGGATGCGCAGAACGACGCGCGAGTGCGTATCGTGGCGACTGCGCCGGAGGGGACACATGATCCGATTGTCTATCCGGTGGCTGTAGTGGGGGCGGGGCGCGAGAGTGGGGCCGCCCAGTTGTTTGTGGAGTACTTGAGGAGTTCTGCGGCGACGGCCATATTCGTCAAGCATGGATTTAGAGCGGAACCAGAGTAACGGTACCCAATCGAAGAGTATTAAAGGTGGCTTTTTCTTGAGGAAAAGCCACTCGGAGGAATCACCCCCGGTGTATTCCTACTCTGGTTCCGCTATACCATAGCTGCATGGTGAGTCTGCCGATCGACGCGTCTCCGCTGATTATTTCCATAGCGACGACGTGTGCGGCAACCATAGCGACTTTCTTCCTGGGATTGCTGGCAGCGTGGTGGATGTACAGTGCGCAGGTGCAGGACGGGGCACGAGTGTGGGGAGTGTGGGGATGGGGCCTGCGGGCCCTGGGCCTGAAGGGATGGATCGACGGAATCCTGACGCTTCCGTTGGTGCTGCCGCCTACGG
>CAZNAW010000109.1:0-3697 GCA_964571165.1 uncultured Occallatibacter sp.
TGGGAGTTCCGGCTCCCGGAAACACCCCAGGAGGGCGCGGAGGTTCCGCGACCTGGATCGACAGCAGCGGCAATCTCTGGCTATTTGGGGGAGGTGGTTTCGATGGCAGCGGCAACCATGGCAGTCTGAACGACCTTTGGGAGTTCAATTTCTCAGCGAACGAATGGACATGGATGGGCGGTAGCAGCACGATCGCGTGCTTGCAGAACTCTTCTTATTGTGGTCAGGCCGGGGTCTACGGCATCCTGGGAACGCCTGCTGCTGGCAACGTACCTGGAAGCCGCGGCGATGCCCTCAGTTGGACTGATAGCAATGGCAATCTGTGGCTTTTTGGGGGCTCTGGCTACGATGCCAGTGGCAACAATGGCAATCTGAACGACCTTTTGTCGGCGGCCACGGAAAAACGTATTTATCTGACCAATTGCCGGTATAGAGAAGCTTGATATCATCCGCGCCGCAGGCGCAGCCATCCATCGATCATCTGGACGATCCGTGAAGTTGTGCTGTATTTTCCGGGAGGGGCGGCGAAGAGAACCCCGCTGTTAGAGCAGCGGGGTTCGGATTGGCAACCTTCATGACTGAAGGGCACCACTGAGATGGTCCTACGATGCCATGAGCCGTTGTCATTGTCAAAGGCCGCCCTGGCGGACCGATGGCGGTTCATGCGGAAGTTGTTCTCAGAGCGCGACTTTGCAGTCGTCCCGATTGCCGGGCGTTGTTCACGGTTTGCGCCAGTTGCGACCGGGGCCAGCGCTATTGCAGCCGACAGTGTCGTGATCTGTCTCGGCGTCGGCAGCATCGCGCCGCCAATCGCCGCCATCAGCAGAGCTGCGAAGGACGACTGGATCACCGCGACCGGCAAAAGCGGTATCGCTGTCGCCACGGCGCAAAAAGCGTGACGGATCAAGGTTCCCAAAACACCGCTTCGCCCTCACCATCGAAGAGAGAAGGAGTCATCCGGCAACAAGCGGCGTCGCGATTCCGGATACGCGCACATGCTCCGTCTGTATTTGAGCCGCGCTGCATCGTCTGCGGCCGCACGGGCCGCCTGCTGGATCCATTTCCTCGCATTTCGACACGCAGGTGAGGCAGAGATGATTGAGCAGGAGTTGCGCGTACAGATCCGTCATTACTTTTTTGCCGAGCACTGGAAGATCGGCACCATCGCTGCGGAGTTGAAGATCCATCCCGACACGGTGCGGCACGCCATCGAGGTGGAACGTTTCCAGAGCGGCACGCAACTTCGCGCATCCCTTCTCGACCCGTACCTTCCCTTTCTGCGCGAGACGTTGGAAGCGCATCCGCGCTTGTGCGCCACGCGCCTTCATCGCATGATCACCGATCGCGGGTATACGGGCAGCATACGCCAACTGCGGCGTGCGGTCGCGCCTCTGCGGCCACGACAGCAGGAGGCATTTCTGCGCACGCAGGTCTTTGCCGGTGAAGAAGCCCAGGCCGATTGGGCGCACTTCGGCAGCGTGAGGATTGGTCGAACACAGCGCACCCTGTCGTGCTTCGTGATGACCTTGTCCTGGTCGCGAGCGCTGTATATCGAGTTCTTCTTCGATCAGACGATGGAAAGTTTTCTGCGCGGCCATGTGCATGCCTTCGCATCGTTCCATGGTGCAGTCCGAGTCATCTTGTACGACAACCTGAAGTCAGTTGTGCTTGAGCGTCATGGGAGTCAGATCCATTTCAATCCGCGAATGCTTGAACTGGCAGGTCACTATCACTTCGTTCCACGCCCGTGCCAGGTTCGCGCCGGTAATCAAAAAGGGCGCGTCGAGCGAGCGATTCGGTTTGTGCGCGAAGCGTTCTGGGCAGCGCGCAGTTTCACGACGCTTGAAGAGTGCAATCGTCAGGCGCTGCGCTGGCGCGATGAAGTCGCGCATCGGCGTCCATGGCCGGACGATCGCAATCGCACGGTTGCCCAGGCCTTCATCGACGAACAGCCGCGTTTGTTGCCGCTTCCACTCAACCCGTTCGACTGCGAACATGTGGTTGCCGTGCGTTCAGCCAAGACCATCTATGTGCGCTTCGACGGCAACGACTACTCGATTCCACCGGAAGCCGTGGGCCGCACGTTGATGCTTGCGGCTTCCGATACCGAGGTGCGCATCCTCGATGGCGCGAAGGAGCTTGCACGACATCTACGCAGCTACGATCGGCAACAGATGGTTCTCGATCCAGAGCATCAGAAGGCACTGCTGAAGATGAAGCGCAAGGCGCGCGAGTCCACACGCAACGGACATCTTGAAGTGGCAGTGCCCGAGAGTGCGCAGTTGTTGGAGAAGGCCTTTGCTGAAGGCGAGTCGGTCGCGCTCGAGACCACGCAACTGCTCGAGCTGTTGGATCGCTATGGCGAGAAGGCGTTGCGCAGCGCGGTGCATGAGGCCATCGAGCGCAATACGCCACGCACAAGTTCGGTTGCCTTCCTGCTGCGGCAACATCATCGCGCGGCGCCGCTGCCGCTCGATCTGAGCCGTCATCCGCAAGCGCAAAACCTCAACGTCCGCACCCATGATCTGGAGACCTACGATGAGCTCGCCCACAACCGCGACAAAAAGTCCAAGTAATCATCTGCGCGAACAGCTTGAGAAGAGCGGCCTGCGCGCCGTTGCCGCGCAACTCGACGATATGCTGGCCCATGCCACACAGCAGCGTTGGTCGCCGCGTCAACTGCTGGAAAGGATGATACAGATCGAAATGGATGAACGCACACATCGCAGCCTGGAGCGGCGTCTGCGTCTCTCTGAACTGCGCCGCTTCAAGCCTATCGCCGACTTCGACTGGGCTTGGCCGACGAAGATCGAACGCGATGTCATCGAGCGTGCGCTGACACTGGACTTCCTCGCAGAAGCGCGAAACCTTGTCCTGGTCGGAGCGAACGGTCTGGGCAAGACCATGATCGCGCAAAACATCTGTCACGTCGCAGTGCTTGCTGGTCACTCCGTGCTCTTCCGCACCGCATCGTCACTGCTTGAAGAACTGCATCGACAGACACCAGAGGGCCGCCTGCGCAAGCTGCGCGCCTATGCCAGTCTACCGTTACTCTGCATCGATGAGGTTGGCTATCTCAGCTTCGACGACAAGTCGGCGGACCTGCTCTACGAGGTCATCAATCGTCGTTATGAAAAAAAGTCGCTCATCATCACAACGAATAAGCGGTTCGAGGAATGGAACGAGGTTTTCCCCAGCGCGGCCTGTATCACCACGATGCTGGATCGCCTGCTGCATCACGCCGAAGTCACGGTAATCGAAGGCAAAAGCTATCGCGTGCATGAAAGCGAGCAAGAGAGCACTGCACGTCGCAGGAGCAAGTCATGACACAGACCACGGACTCGTCTCCATACCTGACATCGGTAATGACTCTCTATCTTCAACTGCCGGAGACGCCGATGCGCGCCAGCCTGTCTGATCAGGCACTGGCCCGCCGGCTCGACAAAGAAGGTGTGTCGCTGGAGACCGTCGAAACGGCCCTACTGCTGGGATCGCTGCGCCGACTGATACGTCCCAAGGATGCTCCGCCGCTGTCGCCCATCCGCTCGCTGGCCTACTTCCTGCCCGTCATCGAAGAGCTGACGGAGGCGCCCGGACCCGGAAACTACCTCGACTACCTACGCCTCAAGCTGCAACAGGCCGCGAGAACCCGGTCGGCGGCTAGTCATTTTTCGACGCTTCCTGATGGCCGTTAACA
>CAZNAW010000110.1:0-3545 GCA_964571165.1 uncultured Occallatibacter sp.
ATGACGCGGCTGTCGGTCAGACCATCCAGTGGATTGCGGAGAGCCTCGGCTTTGAGGCGGAGTTTGTGACCTGCCCAGAGGAATTCTTCTCGAAATTGGTTGAGATGAACCCGGAGATCATCACCATCGATCTGGTAATGCCGAATCTCGACGGCGTTGAAATCATGCGCCTCCTGGCCGAGCGCAAATCCAAGGCGAAAATCGTCATATCGAGCGGAATGGGTACGCGTGTGCTTGACGCCGCCCAGCGATCGGCGCAGGAGCATGGCCTGAGTATCGCGGGGATCATTTCCAAGCCCATCTCCAAGGACGCGCTGCGAGCGCTCATTGGTCAAGGAAGCGAGCGCGATGAGCCGCTGTCGGCAGAGATAGAAGCCGGGTGCGGCAATCAATTCGAAATTACCAAGGCGGACCTACAGAAAGCGCTCGATCGCCACGAATTTGTAATGGCGTATCAGCCCAAGATTGCCTGCAAGAGCGGCGCCATAACTGGACTGGAGGCACTGGTCCGATGGCAACATCCCGACAAGGGGATCGTGATGCCAGACAGCTTTATCCCCCTTTCCGAGGAAACCGGACTGATCGAGAATCTGACTGCACAGGTTTTCGACCAAAGCCTTGAGTGGTTCTCCAGCGCCTTTCCACAACCCAATGTGCACTTGTCTTTGAATCTCTCCGCCAAAAGTCTCGTGGATATTCACTTGGCCGATCATCTTGCCACTCTTTGTCAGCGATTTCAAATTGCTCCAGAGCGTATCGTCCTGGAATTGACAGAGACCAGCGCCATGGTCGATCCAACCCTCTCTCTCGATTTGATGACGCGAATCCGCATGAAGGGCTTTCAATTGTCGATAGACGACTTCGGCATCGGATATTCCTCCATGGTTCAACTGGTCAGGCTTCCCTTCTCAGAGATTAAGATCGATAAATCCTTCGTAATGATTGCCAAGCAAACCAAGGAATCGCTCACCGTCATCAAATCAATCGTCGATCTCGGCCATAGCCTCGGACTACGCGTCACGGCGGAAGGGGTCGACGACCTGAGTACTCTCAACTACCTCAATACCCTGGGGTGCGATTTTGCACAAGGGTATTTCATTGCACGCCCCATGTGGGGAGATGCGGCACGCAGTTGGGCAGAGCAGAATGTATCGTAACCTGAAGCGAAATGGTCTGGACTGCCAACCCACCGAGATTCTCCCCGGTCTGGCGGGCCTTCACTGCAACGGCCTTGCCATGGGAAGATAGGCTCTTGACTCAGGCGTCGGCTTGAATCTTCAGAATCTGCCTTTGCAGACGGGTGTACGCGCTCAAGACGCTTGTCAAAGACTCTGAAGAGGCAGCCGCAGCTCTGGATGCCGAAAGTGCGGATGTTATCTCACCCAATTTCTGCTTTCTCGACGTCCCATCCAACATGTCCGCCATGTCGCGCATGCCCTGCGCAACCGAATCGTTGATGGTCTTTACCACCGCAAGTTCAGCAGGAGTCTCGTCTGCACGGGGCCATGCTGCCCTGGCGTGAAGAAATAATCCCTCCGTGCTGGTCAAAGCGTGCTGAATTTCTTCACTGATCTCCGTATCCCGTTCCACGTGCTGATCAAGCTCAAAAGGAATCGCTTCGGCAAGCCCGCGAACTTCAAGAACGAGCGCGAGAACATCCTCGCGCAACGCAGTTACCCGGCCGGTCTCCCTACTGCGGATGAGCGATAACAGATCCGCCTCCATGCGCAGGAGCCGAGCCAAGCCAAGACGCATCCTGTCTACAACTCGCTTCGGGTGCAACTGGTGGAAGATGACCCACATCACGACGAGGGCAATCAGCACGCCCATCAGGCGATCCCTGGCGGGGGTCATCTGCAGTGGCGCTCCGAAGCCATGCACTTTGCTCATCAGTTGTCCCTGCCCCGCGGATCCGCCGATGGGAGTGGAGTATTCCTGGAAGGCGACCAGGTAAAAGGAAAAAACGATCTGCAAGCCGACATAGCTCATGTGTGCGCTGCGCGCAATCCACGCTCCGATGAACGACACAAGGGCAACCGAAATCAGAAAGGGCAGAGCGGAGTCGGCAAAGGGATAGACAAAGACGATGCAGCCGATCCCGAAGAGGATGCCTCCAATGGTGGCGCCAAGGATGCGGAAGAGCATCTTCTGATTGGTGGCGCCGCTTGAGGTGACTCCGGCTACCAGCACGGTGAGTGTGGCCGTCGAGGCACCCGGCCAAGCCAGTGAGTTATAGATGACGTAACAGATAGTGGCGCACAGGCTCAGCTTTGTCGCATAGGTCAGGTACTCCGGGTTGCTCCAGGCGCCCGGACGGAACCACGGTCTCTTTTCCCTCTGGGGAAGAGCCTTGAGCAACCTTTCATGCGGCTGGAGCTGATCAGCGTGGGAAATGGCCTCCATGGTGTACAGCAATTGCTCGATTTGGCGGATCTGGCCGGCAGTTTCCTCCGGCTCCATTTCTTCCAGATCCCTGGCTTCCTCAGCGCTCTCTGTTTGCAGCCGGGTCAGCATCGCGGCAATCTGTCCGAACCTGGGACGCTGACCGTCATGGATCTGCGCCTGGTGTTGCCTGCCAAAGGAAGCGCTCACGTCCAGGAGACGCGCAATATAAGAAATCAAAGCCGGAGGGATGGGTTGCGGGGAATCTTCAGGGATGGAGCGGAGACGCACTTCCTCCAGGAGCGACAGCATCTTGCCCTGGCCGGCGAAGGCATAGCGGGAAACCTTCGCCACTCTTCGCTCCATCTCCTGCGTCGGCTCGCCCCCTGCGAAACCCTGGAAAAGCTGCTGCAAAGCTTCCAGGCGAGCCTTCATTTCCGCCTGCAACGCATGGTTCGGATCGCGCCGGGCAAAAATGTACTCAATGGCCACTTTGATGGCCACGGCCACCGCTCCTGTCGCAATCGGCCACATGGAAAGATGGACCAACTGCTCTGCAGGCAGATGCAGTTCCCATAGAGACAGGGTAAGAATGGGGAAGATTCCGAGATTCATGGCTGCCACGCGCACCGTACAGGCACGGAGCAGGAATGCGGAAAGAAAGGTGAAGGCCGCCACGCCCAGGACCCGGGCCATGGGATCATTTCCTGTCACCGCAATCAGCATCAGGGACAAGGCGACGCCTACACATTGGTAGAACAGTTCAAGGACACTTGTCTTGAAGGTCAGGTACGGCACATCGTAAGAAACCAGATAGATAAGATAGACTCCCGGAGCGATCAAGGGCGTCTGCAGAACAAGAAGAACGTAGGTCGCCAGTGTGGCGGCGAAAGCGGTGCGGAGTGCGCCCTCATAGCGGCCATGCGCGGGGGCGAGCTCCTGGTAGATCTTATTCAGCCATTCCGGCGTTTGATTGGCAGCCATTTGTTTGCTTCATCTCACAATGCTGATCGCCGTTTCGCCCATGCGAAATAGGGCCGGATCGGGGTTGACGACGCGGACGCGAACGGGAAACCGGGCGGCAAGATGAACCCAATTGAGGGTGTGGTCAATCTGCGGCAGGCCGTTGTTCATATTCGTGTCGTCCGGCGAGACGCCGTTTC
>CAZNAW010000111.1:0-3491 GCA_964571165.1 uncultured Occallatibacter sp.
TGAACTGAGCTTGTTGGCAGTTGTCTTGAGAGAATGGCCTATTTTTTTTGCAGGCACCTGGCAGGTTGAATGACTTGGCCGGTGCGGAGGAGTAACATGCGCGATGTCGTACTCGTCACTGGCGGAGCTGGATTCATCGGGTCTAACTTCATTCTGAAGTGGATGGAATCTTCTGACGCGCCCGTGGTCAATCTGGATCTGCTGACCTATGCCGGCAACCCCGCCAACCTGGCGTCGCTGCACGCCGACAAGCGCTACCTGCTGGCCCAGGGCGACATTTGCGACGCCAAGCTAGTCGGCTCGCTGCTTGAGAAGCATCAGCCCCGGGCCATTGTCCACTTCGCCGCCGAAAGCCACGTGGACCGCTCCATTGCAGCACCCGAGGCATTTATCCGCACCAACGTGATGGGCACCTTCACGCTGCTGGAGCAGGCCAAGAGTTACTGGTCGAAGCTCGACAAGCCCGACCAAGCCGCGTTCCGCTTTCTGCACGTTTCTACGGACGAAGTCTATGGCTCGCTGGCGCCTGCCGATCCGGCGTTCTCCGAGACCACGCCTTACGCGCCCAACAGCCCTTACGCTGCCTCCAAGGCTTCCTCCGATCATCTGGCCCGGGCCTATTACCACACCTATGGATTGCCGGTGCTCACCACCAACTGCTCCAATAACTACGGCGCATTTCAGTTTCCCGAGAAGCTGATCCCGCTGATGATTCTCAACGCGCACGAGGGCAAGAACCTGCCGGTTTACGGCGACGGCAAAAACGTCCGCGACTGGCTGTTTGTCGAGGACCACTGCTCGGCGATTCGCGCCGTTTTGCAGCATGGCCGCCTGGGCGAGACCTATAACATCGGCGGCAACAGCGAGCGCACCAACATCGACGTGGTCACCACCATCTGCGACCTTGTCGACGAGATGAGCCCGGCCATCGCACAAGGTCCGCGCAGAAGTCTCCTCACTTATGTGACAGACCGGCTGGGGCATGACCGGCGCTACGCCATCGACGCCACCAAGATATCCCGCGAACTGGGCTGGCAACCGGCAGAGCAGTTTGAAAGCGGATTGCGCAAGACCGTGCGCTGGTATCTCGATCATCCTGCATGGGTCGAGGATGTCAGGACCGGGGCTTACCTGGAGTGGATCAACCAGAACTACACAGATAGGATCGCACTATGAAGGGTATCGTTCTAGCGGGAGGGTCCGGAACGCGGCTATATCCGGTTACCCATGTCGTCTCCAAGCAGCTTTTGCCGGTTTATAACAAGCCGATGATCTACTACCCGCTGAGCACGCTGATGTTAGCCGGGTTGAAGGACATTCTGGTTATCTCAACGCCGCACGATACGCCGCTGTTTTCCGAGTTGCTGGGCGACGGCCACCAGTGGGGCATGAACATCCAGTATGCGGTGCAGCCGGAGCCGGGCGGATTGGCGCAGGCCTTTCTGATCGGGCGCGATTTTATCGGCGACGACGAGTGCGCGCTGGTGTTGGGCGATAACATCTTTTACGGCCAGGGACTCTCCGCGCAACTGAAGATGGGCGCGGCAATCGACAAGGGCGCCATGGTGTTCGCGTATCCGGTTGAAGACCCGCACCGCTATGGCGTGGTGGAGTTCGATAAGTCGGGCCGCGCCGTGAGTCTGGAAGAAAAGCCCGCGCATCCCAAGTCGCGCTATGCCGTCACCGGCATCTATTTCTACGATCGCCATGCCGCGGAGATTGCCGCTTCGCTCAAGCCGTCGCCTCGCGGAGAGTTGGAGATCACCGACCTCAACCGGGTTTACCTCGAAGCCGGAACCCTCAGCGTCCAGATCATGGGCCGGGGCATGGCGTGGCTCGATACCGGAACCCATGACTCGTTGCTTGAGGCCGGCCTCTTTGTTCAGACCGTCGAGCGTCGCCAGGGGCTGAGCATCGCCTGTCCGGAAGAGATAGCCTATCGCCAGGGCTTCATCAGCGCCGACCAGTTGAAAGCTCTGGCTCAACCAATCGTCAAGAGCGGCTATGGCAAATACCTGCTGGCCCTGCTTGAAGAACCCTATTTCGCAGCGAAGGTCCTATAACCATGAAGATTACAAAGACATCAATTCCCGGAGTTCTGGTGATTACTCCGCCGGTCTACCGGGACGGCCGGGGTGCATTCCGGGAGACCTATCACCAGCGCAAGATGGAAGAGGCTGGATTGCCGTCTATCTGGCTGCAGGAAAACCATTCCGTCTCCAAAAAGAACGTGCTGCGCGGCATTCACTATCAGATTGAGCAGCCGCAAGGGAAACTGGTTCGCGTCACCAACGGCGCGGTGCTGGATGTTGCGGTGGATCTGCGCCGCAGCTCGCCCACCTTTGCCCAGCACGTGGCTGTCGAACTCACCGGGGAAAACGGCGAGATGCTCTGGATTCCGGAAGGCTTTGGACACGGATTCCTGGCACTTACCGACGGCGTAGGCTTCAGTTACAAGGTAACCAACTACTACTTCCCCGCCGGAGAGCGGACCATCCTGTGGAATGACGCGGACTTGGCGCTTCCCTGGCCGATCGATGCGGCCAACGCCATCGTTTCAGACAAAGACCAGCGCGGCGTCTCGTTGCGCGATGCGGAGACATTCTCTTGAGCAAAAAGCCTCGTGTACTGATTGTGGGCGCTGCCGGACAGGTCGGCGTCGAACTACAGCGCAGCTTTGCGGACTTCGGCGAGATTACCGCCGTCGATCGCCCCGACTTCGATCTCGGCGACGAGCGGCAAACCCGCGACCTGGTGGCTCGCGCCAATCCCGAGATTCTGCTGAACGCCGCGGCCTACACGGCCGTGGACCGCGCCGAATCGGAGCCGCAGATCGCCATGGCTATCAATGCGCAGGCGCCGCGCATTCTTGCCGAAGAGGCGAAACTGCGCAACGCGATCTTCGTCCACTACTCCACCGATTATGTGTTTGACGGAGAAAAAAAGGGCCCCTGGACCGAACAGGATCTCCCCAATCCCCAGAACATCTATGGGGTCAGCAAGCTGGCCGGCGAGCGGGCGATTGCAGAGGTCGGCGGCAAATGCCTGACCTTCCGCACCAGTTGGGTCTATGGCCCTCACGGCGCCAATTTCCTGCTCACCATGCTTCGCCTGGCCAAACAGCGGGATCAGCTCTCCATCGTGGACGACCAGTACGGCGCTCCAACCACATCCATCGAGCTGGCCGATGCCACGCGCACGATTGTGGAAGGTGCCTTGGCGGGCAATTACGGCGCCTCGGAAAATTGGGCCGGCCTCTACCACATGACCTGCGGGGGAACGACGAGCTGGTGCGGCTTCGCCCAGGCCATCTTCGCGCGTGCCGGGGGCTTGCTCGACGGCAAGGTTCCAACGGTGACGCCCATTGCTTCGAAGGATTATCCGGTTCCAGCCAAGCGTCCCAGCAACTCGGTGCTGTCCAACGACAGGCTGAACGAACGCTTCGGCCTGCGGTTGGCCGCCTGGGAACCCGCGCTCGATGCGGTCATCCA
>CAZNAW010000112.1:0-3385 GCA_964571165.1 uncultured Occallatibacter sp.
CGCTTTGAGCGGCTCACATCGTAAAGCCCCCGGCTCTGCCGGGGGATACTTACTGACAATTGCTTTTTTCTCGCATCGCTTTCTTCTGATGGTTCCAAGTTGAACTACTCAGGGACGGTAGGCGGCGAGCAGGGATTTTACATTTTCGGTACTGGTGTCAATCTCGCTGTCGATGCCACCGGCAATGCCTACCTAGCCGGGACGACGGACAATAGTAATTTCCAGATCACGGCCGGTACTCTTGCGACTTCGGTGGCGGGCTACCCATATAACGAAACCTTTGTACTAAAGGTAGACCCAACCAGGAAGCTCCTCTATTCAACGTCATCCCGGGGAACGACACCAACTCGACCGACCTACTCCAGCCGTATACGAACGATTTCATTTCAACGGGGATCGCGGTAGATACCCTGGGCGACGTAACGATTGCAGGCACGACCGGCCTGGGTCTGCCCACAACCTCCGGCGTAGTTAGTCCGCAGTTTCCCAATGCCTATGTGGATGTCGAGAACCCGAGTGCGGGTTTTGTGCTGCAAATCAATCCTTCGGCATCTGCACTTAACTTAGCCACCAATACAGTTGAACGCACCTTCCCATATACGCCAAACCTTGATTGCTCGACCTGCACCAATCTGAGCGCCACGGATCTGGCTACAATTCCAGGTAGCCCGCAGTAGGTGCTGCTGTCGCAGGGGAGTGTGCTCTCGTTGTATAGCGATTCCGGCATTGTGAATTATGTTTCGAGCGGATCGTGCTGTTATGCCGATCCGGATTTTGACAGTATTGCGCTGGCTGGAAACCCGTTGACCATCTACGGATTGCCATTTAGTTTTGGCGGTAATTATTTCCAGATCGCCAATCTCACCAGTTCGGGACTGCAATATTCTCTGCCGCACGGTTCCACATCTGGTCTCAACAACACTACCGGCACTCAGGTCATCTCTGACGGAACTCTTCTCTACACGAGCGCAGGTCAAGTCTGGAATCCGGCGACACAATCTGAGATTGGCACTTTTCCGGTTACTTCAATCAACATAACTAGTTATCCCAACATGCGCGCCCTCAACCTGGATGCGTCGCTGGGTTCCGGTAGGATGGTCTGAACGCGCAACGTTTCTGCGAGGTTCTCCGATTCTCAGGCTCGCAGGCTTCGCCGTCGCCAGAAACACGTCCGCCCCTCGGCGGACCGAGAGGCGGGGTGGGCGGGTTCGGTTGGAACTACTCGGCTACGGCTGCTTCCGCGGCGGGCTCGGCGGCCGGGGCTTCGGCAACGGCTTCCTCGGTGGCTTCGGCAACGGCTTCCTCGGTGGCTTCGGCCACGACCACGACCTTGATGTGCGCGGTGACTTCGCGGTACAGCTTGATGGCCACGGTGAAGTCGCCTACGCTCTTGAGCGGCTCGTCCAACTGAATCTTGCGGCGGTCGATCTCGAAGCCCCTGGCCTCAAGACCGGCGGCGATATCGGCCGAGGTGACGGAGCCAAAGAGATGGCCGGCCTCGCCCGACTTGCGGGTAAAGCTGAGCACGACGGGCTCGAGCTTGGTGACCAACTCCTCAGCCTGAGCCTTCTCAGTGGCGGAGCGGCGGGCAGCAGCGGTCTTCATCTGCTCGATGACGGCCTTGTTGGCCAGGGTAGCCTGCAGCGCCAGCTTGCGGGGCAGCAGAAAGTTGCGGCCGTAGCCGTCTGCGACCTTCACCACGTCTCCGCGATGGCCCAGATTGGCTACGTCTTCCTTCAGAATTACTTCCATGGGAAACTCTCCAGTGTTGCGGGCGGCGTCGCCGAGGGCGCTTTTGTCGTCTCAGACAGAAGCACGGGCCAAGGCGGGCCGCGCAGGGTTCTACGCCGGCACCCGGAAGATTGTCGCCTGTGCCCTTCCGTTCGATCAAGATCACTCCCCACTAGGATCGTGTCAACGGGGGCGAACGAAAGAGGGAACCGGGCGACAGCCGGGGCCGAGAGTTAGTGCCGTGTGGCAAAAGGCAGCAGGGCGATGTTCCGGGCCTGCTTGATGGCGCGGGTCAGGCGGCGCTGGTGCGTGGTGCAAACGCCGGTGAGACGCCGCGGCACAATCTTGCCGCGCTCGGCCACAAATCCTTGCAGCAGACGGACATCGCGGTAGGGAATCGCGTCGATCTTCTCCGTGCAGAACTTGCACACCTTCTTGCGGCGGAAGAACTTGCCGCGTCCGCCGGGCCCGCCACCGGGCCGGCCTGCACCGCGCGGGCCAGAGCTCGGACCGGAGCCCGATCCGGGGCCCGGGCCCGATGAAGCTTGTGGAGTTGGAGCTGCGTCCGCCGTAGCGGGCGCTTTTGCTTGGGTTTCTTCAGACATCGTGTTTCCTCTTTGCTCTCTTTGTTCCGGCATCGCCGGAGAATTTTTCGAAGGGGTCAGGTTTCAGAGATCAGGGATCAGAAAAACGGCCTTCGCTGCCTGCGAATCCCGCGGTTCTTGTTCCCTTGATCCTTCGGCCCCCGCTTTTACACGCTGGCTTGCACTGGCGCTGCCGGCTCGGCTGCGGTTTCAACCACAGGCGCAGCTACGGCAGGCGAGGGTGTAGGCGCGGGCGCAGGCTCGCTGACCACCTTGCGGCGCACGCCGCGGTTGGCCTTCACCTTGGCCAGGCGCTTCTCTTCCTCGTCGATGCGCACGGTGATGAACTTGATCACCGGCTCAGTAACGCGCAAGCGGCGCTCGAGCTCCAATACCACCGCGCCGTTGGCCTCGATGGTCAGCAGAACGTAGTTGCCGTCGTTGAACTTGCGCACCATGTAGGCGAGCTTGCGCCGGCCCATCTTCTCGACAGACTTCACCACGCCGCCACCACCAGTAACGGTGGTGCTAAAGCCGGCGATCAGCTTGTCTACATCCTCTTCGGCCGCATCGGGCCGAACAATGAACATAACTTCGTACACACGGGACATCTCGGTTCCTTTTCCGCTGGACTCTCGGCTCCAGCCTGCACCGCCGGCGCGTGGCGTCTTCCAATTCGTATTGGCAGACTGCCGTTACGCCTTGGCGGCTTGGTGCTTTCGTTACCCCACCGCCGGGGGAGTTTTACTCGCGACGGTTGAACTCGTTCATCGCGGTTGCCGTTCCGGCCTCGATGATGCGCCGCGTGGCCGTTGCCACCCGGTCCAGCACCTCGTCCAGAACCGTCAAATCCGCCTTGCGCATCGGCGACAGCAGATAATCCCTGCCCGGACGCCGACCGCCATTGGCAGCGATTGCTTCCGGCGGTAGATCAGGCCCAACGCCGATACGCAAGCGCAACCACTCCTGATTGCCCAAGGCGCCGGTAACGCTGCGGGCTCCGTTGTGCCCAGCCGGCGAACCGCGCTCCCTGATCTTGAAGGTCCCCAGCGTCAGGTCCAACTCGTCGT
>CAZNAW010000113.1:0-3274 GCA_964571165.1 uncultured Occallatibacter sp.
CAATCGTCCCCACGTTCACGTGAGGCTTCGAACGATCAAACTTTTCCTTCGCCATAAAAGTCCCTGCGTCCCTTTCGTAGCTCGTGCTGCCCGTTTCGACCTGGGGCGCCGGCCATCCGGCTCCAGCCCCAAAACCTTGTCTTTCTACTTCCCTTGCGCGCGGCCGATAATCTCGTCGGCAATCATGCGCGGCGCCTCTTCATAGCGCGCGAACTGCATTGAGTAGGAGGCGCGGCCCTGGGTGGACGAGCGAATGTCGTTCACATAGCCGAACATCTCCTTGAGCGGCACGATCGCCTTGATCACCTGTGAGCCGCCTACGCGATCCACGTGCTCAATGCGCCCGCGGCGCGAGTTGATGTCGCCAATAATCGTTCCCATATGCTCCTCGGGAACGGTGACTTCGACAGCCATCACCGGCTCCAGAAGAACCGGGCTGGCCTTGCGCGCGGCTTCCTTGAATGCGATCGAGCCGGCGAATTTGAAGGCCATTTCGTTCGAGTCCACTTCGTGGTAGCTGCCGTCGTACAGGGTCACCTTCACGTCCACAATGGGGTAGCCGGCCAGGATGCCCAACTCAAGCGCGCCCCGGACACCCTGATCAATGGGCTTGATGTACTCCTTGGGTACCACGCCGCCCTTGATATCGTTGATGAACTCGTAGCCCTTGCCAGGCTCGTTGGGCTCGACGCGCAGTTTGCAATGCCCGTAGTTGCCCGAACCGCCGGTCTGGCGGATGTACTTGCCCTCGGCCTCGGCCTTCTTGCGGATGGTCTCGCGGAACGCCACCTTGGGCTCGCCCACATTGGCCTCGACCTTGTACTCGCGTTTCATGCGGTCGACCAGAATCTCCAGGTGCAACTCGCCCATGCCGCTGATGATCGTCTGACCCGAATCTTCATCGGTCCGGACTTTGAATGTCGGATCCTCGTCGGCCAGGCGCGACAGGGCAATGCCCATCTTCTCCTGGTCGGCCTTGGTCTTGGGCTCGATGGCCACCGAGATCACCGTCTCCGGGAAGGTGATGGCGCCCAGAGCGATGGGGTGATGCGGAGCGCACAGGGTGTCGCCGGTCTTCAGGTCTTTCAGGCCCACGCAGGCGCAGATGTCGCCAGCCAGAATCTCGGTAATGTCCTCGCGCTTGTTGGCATGCATCTTCACCAGACGGCCCACGCGGTCAGTCTTGCCGGTGCGGGGGTTGAGAATTGTATCGCCGGTCTTGAGCGAGCCCGAGTAGACGCGGATGAAGCAAAGCTTGCCGAAAGGATCATTGATGATCTTGAAGGCCAGCGCCGAAAGCGGCTCGGTGTCTTCCGGCTTGCGAATCTCGATCACGCTCGGATGCGAAGGGTTGGGACCCTCCACTGGAGGCTTGTCCAGCGGGCTGGGCAGGTAATCGACCACTGCATCGAGCAGCGTCTGCACGCCTTTGTTCTTGAATGCGCTTCCGCAGATCACCGGGAAGATCTTCAGATCGATGGTGGCCTGACGAATGCCGGCCTTGAGTTCGGCGATGGTCGGCGTTTCGCCCTCGAGAAACTTCTCCAACAGCACATCGTCGGTCTCGGCGATCACTTCGATCATCTGCATGCGGAAGGCCTCGGCCTTCTTTTGCAGATCGGCGGGAATCGGCTCGACATCGTACTGCGAGCCCATGGCCTCGTCGTGCCACAGGATCGCCTTCATCTCAATCAGGTCAATGACGCCCTTGAAACCGGCTTCGGCGCCCACGGGAATCTGCAACGCAACCGGGCGCGCGCCCAGGCGCTTGCGAATGGTTTCCAGAACGTGCTCGAAGTCCGCGCCGTTCTTGTCCATCTTGTTGACGAAGCAGATGCGCGGCACCTTGTACTTGTCGCCCTGCCGCCACACCGTTTCCGTCTGCGGCTGCACGCCACTGACCGAGTCGAACACGGCCACCGCGCCGTCGAGCACGCGCAGCGAACGCTCCACCTCGGCGGTAAAGTCCACGTGGCCGGGGGTATCAATAATGTTGATACGGACGTCGCGCCACATGCAGGTAGTGGCGGCCGATGTGATCGTAATGCCGCGCTCCTGCTCCTGCTCCATGTAGTCCATGGTCGCCGTGCCTTCATGCACTTCGCCGATGCGGTGCGTGATGCCCGTATAGAACAGAATGCGCTCCGTCGCTGTCGTCTTCCCGGCGTCGATGTGCGCCATGATTCCGATATTTCGGCAACGATTCAGAGGTATGGTGCGAGCCACGGCATTTTTTCCTTGCGGGCGTTTGTGCCCGCTGTTTTTAGCACTTCACCTGGACCGGATCGCTCCGGTCCATCCACGCCGGACCATCGTTCAGGCCGGCTTCAACACTCCCAGTTCCCGCTCCGCTCGCTTACCAGCGATAGTGGGCAAAGGCCTTGTTGGCCTCGGCCATGCGGTGCACGTCTTCCTTCTTCTTCATCGCCGCGCCGCGCCCGTTGGCCGCGTCGAGCAACTCATTGCTCAGCTTGTCGATCATGCCTTTTTCGCCGCGATTGCGGCCGTAGGTGATGAGCCAGCGAATGGCCAGTGAGGTACGCCGGTCGGGATTCACCTCGATCGGTACCTGGTAGTTGGCTCCGCCCACGCGGCGGGTCTTCACCTCAAGCAGCGGCTTGCAGTTCTCCACCGCCTTCTTGAAGAGCTTCAGGGCATCGTCGCCGCCGCCCTTTTCCTCGAGGTTCTTCATCGACTGGTAGAAGATGATCTGGGCCGTCGATTTCTTGCCGCCCCACATCATCGAGTTCACAAACTTGGTGACCAGCGTGGAGCCATAAACTGGGTCCGGCGCAACTTCCCGCTTCGCAATGTGCCCTTTTCTCGGCATAGTCCTCAAAATCCTCAGCGCTTCAAGCGCCCAAATCACTGCCCAAGTCCGGGTTCACACCACGCCCCGGAACCGTTGCTACTTCTTGCCCTTTGCCGGCGCCGCGCCGCCCTTGGCGCGCTTGGCCCCATACTTCGACCGGCTCTGCTTGCGGTTGGCCACGCCCACCGAATCCAGCGTGCCGCGCACTACGTGATAGCGGACGCCGGGAAGATCCTTCACACGGCCGCCGCGAATGAGCACGATCGAGTGCTCCTGCAGGTTGTGGCCGATGCCGGGGATGTAGGTCGTAACCTCAATCCCGTTGGTCAGCCGCACGCGGGCTACCTTGCGCAGAGCCGAGTTCGGCTTCTTGGGTGTTTGTGTATATACGCGGGTGCAGACGCCGCGCCGCTGCGGCGAGGCCTGCAATGCCGGGGACGCCGTCTTGTACCGCGGGGCCGT
>CAZNAW010000114.1:0-3266 GCA_964571165.1 uncultured Occallatibacter sp.
TTGCGGATGTCGATGCCGCCCTTGAAGAAGGCGCCATCCTCGATGCTGATGCGGGCCGCGGCCACGTCGCCGCTCAGAGAACCCTCAGCACGGATGTCAACCCGGTCAGAAGCGGAGACATTGCCGCGAACCTTGCCCAGAACCACGATTTCGCGGGCGGTGATGTTGGCCGTGACCTGGCCGTTGCGGCCCACGGTTACGCGGTTTCCGGGAAGGTTGATGCTGCCCTCGACCTTGCCGTCGATAAACAGCGACTCGGAACCGGTAATCTCGCCTTTGACAAACAGGCCTTTGCCGATCGTGGCCTGGTCGCCGGCCGGAATCGGGGCGCGATTGACGGGTTCAGGGGCCGGTGGGGGCGGCACGGGGCGGGAAGGTTCCAGGGTGGGGCTGGGACTGATCGATCCGGAATGGGTGGGTTTCCACATAGCGCTCAAGGTGTTTCCTTTTCTGTCCCAAAGGGACGTGGGCTGCCAAGGCAGGGCCAATGCCGACGGCCCCAAAAATCTGAAAGTGTGGACCGCCGGGCCACTGGCCTTCGGCGACCCCATCGGCGGCCACTGATAGGATGCTATTCCTTCGTGGTCCGGCGAATCATTGCGTCCCCGTTATTTTAAGACGGAGCGGGGCAGTTTATCGAGAGCACGGGTGAACGAGGGTCGCCGGTTGCCAACTGTGACAACAGCTTCAAGGCCCGGCGCCAGAGGCGGGTGCGCCTTTTCTGTCCCGCTGGATTCTTTGGCCCGGTGCACCGGTTCGCAAGATTATGCCCATACGTTTGTCAGATGCAAGATTTCATTTTCGGGGAATTCACAGAGCGCCTCGCCCGAGGGCCTGCCTGGCCAGGAGCATCCCCATCCGCGCGCCCACGGTACCTTTCCGCAGATTCATGGAGTATGTGCTGGTGAACGGCGTTCCGGTAATCGAAGAGGGCAAAATGCCCGGGGCGCTGCCGGGCAAAGTATTGCGCGGGCCGGGGTATGTGCCGTGGCGGCATTGCAACGAGTGATGTGGAATGGCCTACTCTTGAACTATGACCGATCGGGAACTGGTGGCGCGGATTGTGCGCTCTGCCGGGCAAAAAGCCGGATACAAGCAACTGGTCCGCGAGCTGAACCTGGGCGGCGGACGGGAGCGGCGTCTGCTGCTGGAGCAGCTTGCCCGGCTGACGGCACGCGGTGAACTGGTCAAGCTGGACCGCGAGCACTGGAGCATTCCCAGGGCCGTTTCCGGCGTGGGCGGCACGCGCGAAAACCTCTGCGCCGGGCGGCTCGACCTGCATCGCGACGGCTACGGATTTGTGCGGCCCAACGCGCGGCAGGCTTCGGGGCAAGACCGGGGTCTCCGCGGACAGGTCTCCGTCCGTGCGGTGGAGGAGGACATTTTTATTCCTCCGAATGAGATCAACAGCGCCATGCAGGGCGACCAGGTGCTGGTGGAAGTGGAACCTCCCAAGGCCGATGGGCGAAGGATGGGCCGCATCGTCCGGGTGCTGGAGCGGAGCAACCCCACCGTGGTTGGCGTCTTTCACTACGCACGTTCCGATCGGGCACAGGGACATTCGGTTGTTCCCTTTGACGAGCGCATGACGCAGTCCATTCTGATTCCGGCTGGGCAGGAGTTGCCTGAGGCCAGCGAGGCCGCTTCGCCGCACCGGGTGCTGGGCACGGAAGCGACGGCTGCGGCAGCGCATGACGATCTGGAGGGGCTGGTGGTGGATGTGGAGATCACCAGTTGGCCCACGCCGACACGGCCTCCGGTTGGCCGAGTGATCGAAGTTCTGGGCGATCCCGACGATTTCGGCGTGGATGTGGAGATGATGATCCGCAAGCACCAGTTGCCGCGGGTTTTTCCGGAGAAGGTGCTGACCGAGGCGCGCAGCGTGGCACATCTCGACCTCTCAGAGGTTTCTTCTCGCCGAGATTTTCGCAACCTCCCGATCGTGACCATCGACGGCGAGACGGCTCGTGATTTTGACGACGCTGTGTTGGTGAGGGAACGCGCCCACGGCGAGGGCTTCGAACTGCAGGTGCACATTGCCGACGTGGCCGAGTATGTGCACGCCGGGACGGATCTCGACCTGGAGGCGCGGCTGCGCGGAACCAGCGTTTATTTTCCCGATCGCGCGATTCCCATGCTGCCGCAGGAGCTTTCAACCGGCATCTGCAGCCTGCGCCCCGGCGAGGACCGGCTGGTGCTTAGCTGCATTATGCAGCTCGACTCCACTGGCCGCATCGAGAGCTATGAGATCGTGGAGGGCGTCATTCGCTCCGCGGCGCGCATGACGTATACCGAGGTTCATGCGATTCTGGAGGGCGACACCGAGACCCGCGCGCGCTATGCCGCGCTGGTTCCCGAGTTCGAGCGGATGCGCCTGCTGGCGGGCCTGCTGAATGAACGGCGCGAAGAACGGGGCAGTATCGATTTCGACCTGCCCGAACCGGTGATCGAGTTTGACGAACAGGGCCAGATGCGTGGCGTTACCCGCGCCGAGCGCACCTGGGCCAACCGCCTGATTGAGGAATTCATGCTGGCGGCCAACGAGTGCGTGGCCACATGGCTGGAAGATCTGGGCGTGCCGTCGCTCTACCGCATTCATGAAAAGCCCGAACCGCGACGCGTGGTCCAATTCGAGGAACTGGCTGCGAGCTTTGGCTATTCGCTGGGACTGGGTGCTCTGCCGGTAAAGCGCATCCAGACGCGCGGGGAGCGGCGCGACGCCCACGGGCGCGGGCGCAATCCGCGGATGCATGAGGTGCCCGAAGATATTCCCGTTACTCCGCGGATGTATCAGAAACTGGCCGCAAGGATCGAAGGCAAGCCGGAGGAGCGGATTCTGAGTTATTTAATGCTGCGCTCGCTCAAGCAGGCACGCTACTCCGAGATCAACGAGGGCCACTTTGCGCTGGCCGCGCCCGCCTATACTCATTTCACCTCGCCCATCCGCCGCTATCCTGACCTGATTGTGCATCGCATTGCCAAGACGCTGCTCAGGGAGGGCGTGCGTGGCGAGGGTGAAGTGGCGCAGGACCGACACAACTCGCCGTGGACGCACCCCAATGAAGGCTTGCCGGCTAGTCGAATCCCTGCTCTCCGCAGCCCCAGGAAGGCAGCGGTTTTCGCCGGCGAAGCGCCGATCTCCGAGGCCGAACTGGCGCAGATCGCCGAGGAAACCAGCCAGACCGAGCGGCGCGCCGCCGAAGCCGAGCGCGAGTTGGTGGAGTGGAAGAAGGTGCGCTTCATGCAGGATCGCGTGGGCGAGGAGT
>CAZNAW010000115.1:0-3252 GCA_964571165.1 uncultured Occallatibacter sp.
CGGACTGACCCGGACGGTATCGGATATTCGTTCGATTGCCGGCGAGGTGTCGGCGGCCAGCCAGTCCATCGCGACGGCTTCGATCCAGGTATCGAAGGGCGCCAGCAGCCAGGCGGCGGCGGCGGAGGAAGCCTCGTCTTCGATGGAGGAGATGGTCTCCAACATCAAGCAGAATGCCGACAACGCGCAGCAGACCGACAAGATCGCCACGAAGTCGGCCAAGGACGCACAGGAGAGCGGCAAGTCAGTGCTGGAAGCGGTCGCCGCGATCAAGGAGATCGCCAGCAAGATCTCGATCATCGAAGAGATTGCGCGCCAGACCAATCTGCTGGCCCTGAACGCGGCCATCGAGGCGGCCCGTGCCGGGGAGCATGGCAAGGGCTTTGCGGTAGTGGCTGCCGAGGTGCGCAAACTGGCCGAGCGCAGCCAGAAGGCGGCCGCCGAGATCAACCAGCTCTCCGGCGCAACGTTGAAGGTGTCGGAGAAGTCCGGCGAGATGCTGGACAAGCTGGTGCCCGATATTCAGCGGACAGCGGAACTGGTGCAGGAAATCACTGCTGCCAGCAAGGAGCAGGATACCGGCGCCGAGCAGATCAACAAGGCGCTGCAGCAACTGGAGCAGGTGATCCAGCAGAACGCTTCTGCCTCCGAGGAGATGGCTTCCACCACCGAAGAGTTGACCGGCCAATCCGCTCAACTGGTCAGCGCGCTCTCGTTCTTCCGCACAGGAGATGATGGTCGTACTTCGGCGCGTAAGTCGGTTGCCGAAAAGCCGGCCGGATTTGTTGACGTCGCAGCTGAGATCGCCCCAAAGCCGAACGGCCACGGCGGTTCATCCAGTGCGAAGACGACGGCGGCGAAGGGTGGGATAAATCTCCGGCTCACTGACAAGCACGACGATCTTGACGGGGAATTTGAGCGCTACTAACCGGTTGGGCGCGGGGCGCACTGCGATCCGCGCCCTGTCTTCAGGATGCGAGAGGAGCTGAACCATGAGCGTTACCGAAATCACGGAGACCCGGCAGTATCTCACTTTCAAACTCGGCAACGAGATCTTTGCCACCGATGTGGCGAAGGTGAGAGAAGTGCTTGACCTCACCACCATCACTGAAATTCCCCGGACGCCGGATTTCATGGCCGGCGTGATCAATCTGCGCGGCAGCGTCGTCCCCGTGGTCGACCTGCGGCTCTGCTTCGGGATGCCGAAGACCCAGAGCACGCGCAACACCTGCATTGTGGTCGTGGAAGTCGTGCTGGACAACGAATCGATCGTCATCGGCGCACTTGCCGACTCGGTCGAAGAGGTGATCGACCTAGAGCCGGATCAGATTCAGCCGGCGCCGCGCATAGGAACCCAGATCCGCACCGACTTTATCAAGGGGATGGGAAAGCGCGATACCCAGTTCATCATGATTCTGGACATCGACCGCGTCTTTTCGGCCGAGGATCTGGCCTCGGTTCGCGCACAGGAATCCAACAAGCCGCCCATTGAGGCGGTCGCTTGACGGAGGGAATGGGGCGCGTAAGCGCCCCGTTCAAACTATGGGTAGCCACGAGGAAGGAATCTCCAGCCGGGACTATGCGCGGCTCTGCAAGTTGATCTATGCAGAGGCGGGCATTCGCCTGGGTTCGGAGAAAAGAATCATGCTCGAGGTCCGGATCAAGCGGCGCTTGCGGGCGCTCGATCTTGGCTCCTATGCCCAGTACTGTGATTACCTGTTCGGGCATAAAGGCCTGAAGGAAGAACTCGTTCCTCTGCTCGACGTGGTGACGACCAACAAGACCGACTTCTTTCGCGAACCGCAGCATTTCGATTTTCTGGCTGAGAAGGCGCTTCCCGAACTGACGGCGCGCAACGGAAACCAGTTATTGGTTTGGAGCGCCGGCTGCTCGACGGGCGAGGAGCCTTACACGCTGGCGATGGTGCTGAGTGAATACGCCGAGACGCACCCGGGATTTCGCTTCAGGATACTGGCCACCGACATTTCCACCACGGTATTGGCGAAGGCCGAGAGGGGAGTCTATACGGACGAAGCGATAAACCCGGTGCCGGCGGCGCTGAAGCGCAAGTACTTCATGCGCAGCCGCGATCGCGACTCCAATCGCGTGCGGGTGGTGCCGGAGTTGCGGCGACTGGTCGAGTTTCGCCGTTTGAATTTTATGGAAGACGACTACGGCCTGGCGGAGAAGGCCGACGCAATTTTTTGCCGCAATGTGATCATCTACTTCGACCGCCCCACACAGGAGCGAATCTTGAACAAGCTATCGCACCACCTGGTTCCGCGCGGGTACATGTTCGTTGGCCACGCCGAGACCCTGCACGATATGAATCTCCCTTTGGCGCCGGTTGCCCCGGCTCTCTACAGGAGGGTCGATGCCTGAGCCTGAAGAGATACTGCCCGAGGTGTATGTGCAGCCAGGAGAATCGTGCCTGGTTACAGAGCCTGCAATCATGCGGACCTTGCTTGGCTCCTGTGTCGGCGTTACTTTCTGGGTTCCGAGGCTGGGCATCGGCGCACTTTGCCATAGCATGCTGCCAAGTTATCCGGAGAAATCACCAGCAGATACGAGTATCGCTGCCGGCCGCCGCTACGTTGATTTTTCCATTTGCGATCTGGCCCGGCAACTGGACGAGCACGGCGCTTGCCGCAGCGAAGTGCAGGTGAAGCTGTTCGGCGGCGCCGATGTATTGATGGTAACCAACGAGGCATCGCGGCCCACCATCGGCAGGTTGAACTGCGAGGCCGCGATCCGGGTGCTGCGCGATGAGGGCTTCGATGTGGTGGCGTCCAGTCTGGGCGGCACATCCGGCGTCAATATTCAGTTTCACACCGGAACCGGAGAAGTGTTGCTGCGGCGGCTTGGTTAAGTCAACGCTCGCGCAGCGAGAGTGCAACGGGGTCATTCCCGCGTAAGAGAGCAGAGAGGCTGTGGTTGTGGATAGAAAAAAGATTCGCGTGCTGATCGTAGACGACTCCGCCGTGGTTCGCCAGACGCTACGCGAAGTGCTCTCTTCCGATCCTGAGATCGAGGTCATGGCGACCGCGGGCGACCCCTTTGTGGCCGCCGAACGGATCGCTGAGCAGGTGCCCGACGTTATCACGCTCGATATCGAAATGCCGCGCATGGATGGGCTCACCTTCCTCAAAAAGATCATGAGTCAGCACCCCATCCCGGTCGTGATCTGTTCAAGCCTCGCCGAGGAAGGCGCGCAGAGCACCTTCAGGGCGCTCGAATACGGCGCGGTGGAGA
>CAZNAW010000116.1:0-3241 GCA_964571165.1 uncultured Occallatibacter sp.
ATCGCCCGGCAGCGGATGGAGCGCGGTTGAGAATGTGATAGACCAGTCCGCCGGGCGCGTTTCGAGCGATGGGGGGCATGGAGAAAGACTAACCAGAGCCGTCCGCCTTGTAAAGGTTTGCGGGACCTTTAGTTGGTTCTAACGCCATTGGGTCGTGTCCCCTCGGTTACAGCCACGTCGCGTGCGGCTACTACTCCGCGATCAGCGCCCGCCGCGCGCCGAGGCGCCCTGTGACTCGAGGCGCGCAACCCATTGCCCATTTTCATTTCTAATGAAGTGCCCACGATATACGTACCTAAATGCGACGTAAGTTCCCGCGGGATCGAGCACCGGAACAAAATTGGACCAGGACAGGTCGCGGACATCCACAAACCAATGCCCAATACCGACTCCGAGCGGCTGAGGCACAGGTTCGTCGCCAAGCTCCTGGAGCGTAGATTTGAGCACCGGGTCCTCTGACGCCGTAGCCAATCTCGTAAGCGCTTGTCGTGCCGACTCCAAGTCGATCGACTCGGTCGCCGCGTTCGACAAGGTCGTGGCCGAGACTGTGCCAGTGGTAGGCGGAGCCCCGTGTGTGGCTGCCAGACGAGTCGGTGAATCCGCCGGGCGCGCGACCACCGCGTGCGGCGCCCCGTTTGCATCGCCCATCCCCGCCTTACCCCCGCTCGTCGGGGCCGCCTTTATGCAGGAAAAATGCGCCAAAGCCAAACACGCGACACAGCCGATGATCTTCCAGTCAGTTCCTTCAGTTCGCATAACGGGTACCTCCGCTGCTTCGCCTCCAAACGCCCGCGTCGAGCTTCCGCAGATTCAGCCGCAAACCGACCAAATTATGGCTCATCCTCCAATCGCGCACCGTTATCGCCCCCCCCCGCGCGCCCGTGGCACCCTGTGACTCGAGCCTCGCAACCCATTGTCCAGTCTCATCTCGAATGAAGTGACCGTCATATACGTACCTAAATGCAACGTAAGTTCCCCCGGGATCGAGCACCGGGACCTCATCGTTCCAAGACAGCTCGCCGAAATCCACAAACCAACGCCCAAAGTGAACCCCGAGGGGCTGAGTTACGGGTTCGTCGCCAAGGTCGTCCAGCGTGGACTTGAGCCGCAGATCGTCTGACGCCATAGCCAGTCTTGTCAGCGCTTGTCGCGCCGACTCCAAGTCGATCGACCCGGGCGTCTGGCTGGACCGGGTCGTGCTCCCGGCCGCGCCAGTGCCGGGCGCGACGCCGCTCGTGGTCGCCAGACGAGTCGGTGAATCCGTCGGGGGCACAACGATTGCATGCGGCGCCCGCGCCGCAGCGGGCATCCCGCCACCAGCGCCACTTTCCGGCGTTGCCTTTATGCAGGAAAAATGCGCCAAAGCCAAACACGCGACACAGCCGATGATCTTCCAGTCAGTTCCTTCAGTTCGCATAACGGGTACCTCCGCTGCTTCGCCTCCAAACGCCCGCGTCGAGCTTCCGCAGATTCAGCCGCAAACCGACCAAATTATGGCTCATCCTCCAATCGCGCACCGTTACCGCCCCCCGCGCGCGGAGCGGCCTTGATACTCAAGCCGCGCAACCCATTGCCCATTTCCATCTTTGAAGAAATGACCGCTGTAAACGCATCTCCATGCGACATATGTCTGCCCGGGAGCCTTCGCGGGGATGTCCAAACTCCACGACGGCCCGTCGGCGTCAAGCCCGCCGCTGGCGACATACCATTGCATGAAGAAGAAGCCATTAGCGTCAAAGTCCGGTCCTGAGCCGAAATCGGGTATCGCGGACTTCACTACTTGGTCGTCCGACGCCATGGCAAATCGCAAGAGAGCAGATCGCGCCGACTCCACGTCGATTGCCTGGCGCGTTGCGCTTGCATCGCCCGCCGCCGCCGACCGGCTGGCGTCCGGCGCAGTGGATGCAGCCAAGCCGATGCCCACCGAGCGAGCGGCCGGGCCCGCTTGCGGTATCTCGGCTGTGGTCGGCGGGGAGCCCTTAGTGCGCGCCACTGGACCAGCCCCGCTCGGCGGCGCCATCGTGTTCCTGCAGCAGAAATGGAGCGAAGCCAACGCACCAGTGCAAACGACGATCGCAAAGGAATATCTCCTGGCCCGCATGACCAATACCTCCGGTTCCTCTAGCCCCAGCGCCAGATCGGCCTACTCTATGGCGAACGCGTCGCTCGAGAATTCCTCGACCCAAACCCCAAAGTAATAATCGCCCTGCGCGCTCGTGACCGGATTCTGGAATCGCTCAACCTGGTAAAGTCCCTCTGGCATTTCCCTGTAGTTGTTACTGACCCCTATATAACCCTTAATCGCGTCCTCATCTACGGCGTAGCCGTCCCCACTTGCCTTAATGAATGGCTTGTGTGGATCGTCCGCGCCGGCCCTACCAACAGGTGAGTAATTCATCACGTCGTCGAAGGTGGTTTCGTTTGCCTCGATCATCTGTATGTTCCATTGAGCCTCCGCGGTGTAAGCCTCCAATTCGTCGATTACCTTCTGCTTCGCATGCACGGTCTCGTGGACCAACTCCTCCTTGACATTTCGCGGAATTAAGTTTTTTCAGAGTACGATTTGTGCGGCCCGCGTGCCGCGCCCTCTTTAGTCGCCATCCATCAGCGACGCCCGATAACATCGCGCGCCCATATGGCGGCGTCAATGGAAATCTCTGAAATCCTTTGAGGAATATTCGCACCGCCCCGGGCACCGGTGGCGACATTCGCCGATTTCTACCCAGAGTACGGTAGATGGAACGTGAAGATGGACAATTTGACGGCCGTTCCGCCCTCGCGGCGGGCTACGCGAAAATTCCTCTTGCACGAAAACGAGTGTTTGTATAAAGTAAGGTAAAATGCCCGGCCCAAAGCGCCCAATCGCCACCGCAGACGCGCGGCCAACCCCCCGGCCACGTGTCACCCCCTCACCTTGTCACCCTGTCACCAGGTCACCTTGTCACCCCTACCCCCCCCCACCCCCCCCGGGGCATTCGGGGACATTCGGGGACATATCCCACCCCCCTTTGGTTGCATTCGGTTGCATTTTGTTTCAGGAGAAGAAGCGGGGGGGCCGGGGAGACAGACATGCTGGCACTTTCGGCATGGCATCATTGCCTTCTTGGCGCTCTTGGCGGCTCGGCGGTTCAATTCTGGCGCGCCCAGATTGGACCCGGCCGGGCGAAGTTCCAACTCCTACAGGCAAAGTTCGAACTTTTTCGCGACATTTGGGGCACGTTTTGGACGCGATGTTTGGCGT
>CAZNAW010000117.1:0-3236 GCA_964571165.1 uncultured Occallatibacter sp.
ATGGAAGGCGCTGGTGGCTGTTCCGCTGCCACGGACATACAGGTGGTATGTGCCACCTTCCTTCACCGGAATCTTCGCCGTAACATCCCCGGCAACCCCCAGGGTCAGCGAGTTGTTATTGAACTCCCACGCGGTGGCCGCCTGTCCACGGCCAAACCCGCCGCCGCTGCTATCGCCTGCGGGAAAATCCGTGAAGAAATCCGATGCCGGCACAACAATCGTGCCTGGCACCTGGTGTGCCGCGTCATGATGGTGCAGCGTGAGCTTCTGCTGGCCAACAGCAGGGGCAACCACAAGGACGGCAGAGAGAGCGAGCAGACTGGTGAGAATAGATTTCATGGGCGCACCCCGCGGGCAAGTTCAAATTCGGGTGTGATATCGACGGGAATATCACGCGTGGATGCGAGGGCCTGAGTCAGCGCGGGCGGCATCACATCGTACTTGGCGAACCAGGACTCAACCCCGGCACGGTCGCCATGGGACTCAAAAGAGAGCAGTTGCTGAGTAAGCGAGGCCACCGCCGCAGGCATTGCCCCATAGTCGATGGCGAAGGTTCCATCACTACCTCGCGCCAGTGCGCCATGTTCCAGCAGAACGTTGAACTCCATCAGTTGCGCGCGGCCATGCGCCTCTGCCGTACCGAAGCGCAGAGTACGAAACACTCCAGCAACGTAGGAAGCGTAGATGCCATTCAGTTCGCTCTGCGGCAGCAGCTTCTGGTCCACCAGCCACTTGGCAAGGTAGATCCCAGTAACGTCCGCTTTGGCTTCTTCCAACCCGCTGTACGCAGGGCCAATCGCCTCGTTGATGGCAACCTGCTTGCCATCCACATGCGCGTAAGCAGGCCCCAGACCATGGGAGATCTCATGCAGGATCACGCCGGTCAGATAACCCTCGCCGCTCACATCCTTGATCTGCGCGGCTGCCAACATCTTCTGCGCCACCGGCAGCACCACATTGTTCACACGTGCGTCCATGAAGTTCTTGAAGAATATCTTCTTCGATCCCTTCTCCGCGTGAATGCGTGGATCGTTGGGCAGATTGTCTGCCACCGCCTGATATCCATAGTGCAGATCGCCAGCGCGCAGCGGTGCGTCGACGACTTCCATCGGCGTTGCCTGCCCTTCCTTGGAAGGCCTGTCCTCTGCGGAAATCGGCAGCGCCTGCTGCATGGCGGCTTCGTGCTGTTGATACATCGCCAGTTTGCGGCTCTCGGCCTCGTTGCGAATCAGGATCGCCCCGCCGTACGAGGTCTTCACCCCAAGGACGCCATCCAGATACGTCTCATACGGCGCAAAGATCAGATCGATCTTGGGATTCTTCAAATCCAGCCACGCAATGTCACTGGCGTAGTAATCGTCGCTGAGCAAGGCATCCGCGCGAAGGTTCAGGTAATGCGCGAACGCGGGATCGGGCGAAAGCTTTGCGGCTGCCTGTAGATCGGCGGCCATCGGCTTCACCCACTCGGCATAAGCCTCGTGATAGGGATACGTATACAGGTGGTCGGCCAGGCTCACCACCGGCTGGCTCAGGTTGAAAGCAAGGTCGAGCGGCGCGGAACGCACCACCGTCCACGGATTGTAAAGAGCTTCCTTCTGCTCCGGATGCGCCGAAGCGTACTTCTCAATAACCGCGCTGGTAGTCCCAAACGGATACAGCTCATGGCCCGGAACCAACGGCTCTTCTCCAATGACCGGAGTGTTGCGGTCTGCCAGGTCCCACCGGCTGCCGTTGATGGAGAACAGGCGATACATGTCGGCGTTAGACGTTGCGTGGTAGATCGCCCATCCGCCGAGGTCGCTTTGGTGCAGATAAATCTCGTCCATCAGGTGGCAGGCATCTGCAAGTTTGGCGATCATCTGCTGTTCGGCGGTCGTGAGCCCAGTGCGCGAATAGGGCATTGCAACTACCTTCCACCGCGCGGCGCGCTCGGCTTCATTGTGGAAGGGACGTCCGCCCGCGTTGCGCTCTGCTGGAGGAACCCCGGATGGGGGAGGAGTCGCAGATCCGCGGCCCTGCGCGCGCCCACCGGCTGGCGCCAAAACTGGGTTCTGGTTGGGTGTCTGGGCAGGCCCCTGGCTGGAAGCAGGGATTGCCAGCGAGAGAGAGAGCAGTAGGTATATTGATGTAAACCGCACCACAGATTGACCTCGCAAGAATGCACACTACTATCGCACTGCAAAACCTTCCCGCACAAGCTCCGCTTGTAACTCTATGTTGACGTTCGGCCTATTACAAATATGCATGATCTCTCAGGCATTGGAAGGAGTCGGCCAGATCTGAGGCAGTTCGGGAAACTTCACGCCCAGTTCCTGCGTTATTAGCGGGTGAAGCGGCTTATCCAGGCTCGCAGCGTTGTAGTCCGTGTACGACTCCAGCAGCATTCCGTAATAGAGCGCCGTGAATCCCCAAAAGCGCGTCTGGCCCAGACCATCGCCGCTCTCTGCGTTGTAGTACTCGCGCAGAATCGGGTTCCAGACAACCGCCATGTGGAAGAGCCTCCGCGCCAGTTCCCTCGCCTCCTGGTGATAGCCATAGTCTCGCAGCCCCTGAAAGATCATATAGTTGGTCGGCACCCAGGTCGGCCCGCGCCAGTTGCATTCGTGGTAGGAGCCCTGGTAGTAGTCCGGCTCCGTCCTGGCATAGCTGGCAACCGGATACTTCAGCCAGAACTCGTCCGGATTCAGCAGGTGCTCGTGGATCATGCGTTTGGCTCGTTCCGGCGTGGCCGCCCCCGCAAATAGCGGCATGAAGTTGGTCACCGATTTCACATAGACCCGTTGCCCGGTCTTCTCATTGCGATCAAAGTACATCCCCTGCTTCTCGTCCCAGAAGACCGAGTTGATCAGCCTGGCAACCTCGTCGCTATGCTGGTTGAAAGCTGCGGCATCGGCCTTATTGCCAAGATGCGTCGCGATCACCGCCATCGCCCGCAGTTCGCGGATCAAGTAGCTGGCCAGGTCAACGCCTTCAATCTGGAACGAACTCAGCGCGCCCGCACGCGACCATTGATTGTCGGTGCCTGCGGCGTCTGCCGAGTTCCACACCGGCAAGCCGTTCTTGTCACCATCGTAGGAGAACCACTTGGTAAGATACCTGGTAAGACGATCGTAGTAGTTGCCGCGCAGCCATTCGTAGTCGTCGTGGTTCTGCTTCGCACCAAGTACTACAAGCTGGGCGAGGAAGGGCTTGAACTGCTGCCGGTCGCGCCGATTGATCAGGCTTCGATTGACATA
>CAZNAW010000118.1:0-3219 GCA_964571165.1 uncultured Occallatibacter sp.
AGAAGTTCTGGCCGGCGGACATGCACCTGATCGGCAAGGAGATCAGCCGATTCCACTGCGTTTACTGGCCTGCGTTCCTGATGGCGGCTGGAATTCCTCTGCCGCGATCGGTGAAGGCTAACGGCTGGCTGCTTTTCGACCAGGGCAAGATGTCGAAGTCGCGGGGCAACATTGTTCGCGCGGAGACGGTGCAGGAGATTCTTGGCGCAGACGCTCTGCGCTACTTCCTGCTGAGGGAGATCCCCTTCGGCCAGGACGGCAGCTTCAGCTTCGACGCGCTGGTGCAGCGCTACAACGGCGACTTGGCCAACGGCTACGGCAACCTGGTGAGCCGCGTGGTGAACATGGTTCACAAGTACTTCGGCGGGGTTGCGCCGGAAGCTGGCGCGGAAACGGCTGCCGAGGCTGCTTTGCGCGAGAGCGCATTGGGCGCCATTGCAGCGTTTGGCCCCGCGTTTGACGAGCTGAACTTCTCAGAGAGTTTGAAGAGCCTGTGGCTGCTGGTGGCCGAGACCGACGGCTACCTGACGGCCAACGCGCCCTGGAAGAAGCCCGCAGACCGCTCCGAGGCGGATCACGCATTGTTGCAGGCGCGCGTGCTGGCCACGGCAGCCGAAGCCATTCGCATTATCACGGCGCTGGTCTATCCCATCCTGCCGGAGTCGGCTGCCAGGGTGTGGCGGCAGCTTGGGCAGGGCGAGATCGCCGACGCGGCAAGGAATTCATTTTTGGTAGAACTCGCGTGGGGCGGGTTGAAGGCCGGGACAAAGTTTGGCGAGCCCGCAGCGCTGTTTCCCCGCGCGGAAAAGGACGCAATCGACCGTATGCAAAATTTGGAAGACGAGAACAATCGCAGCGCCGTTGAAGCCGCCAGCGCGCAGGAGAATGCGGCCAGGCCGGCGCCCAAGGCGCCTGCGGCGGCTGTTGCAATCAAGCCTGAGCCTGCTCCGCCAGTGCCAACGGTGCCGGCTGCTCAGGTGGCGGTCGCTTCCGTTCCGGTGGCTGCAACGCAGGCCCCAGCCGTAGCTACCCCTGCCCCGGCGGCGCAGCCTGCCGTTCCGCAACACATCACCATCGACGACTTTGCCAAGGTGGAGCTGCGCGTGGCGCAGATCCTGGTAGCCGAGCGCATTCCCAAGGCCGACAAGTTGTTGCGGCTGGAAGTGGATCTGGGCTACGAGAAACGGCAGATTCTGGCCGGCATCGCACAGTATTATGAGCCGGAGAAGTTGATCGGCCGGAAGATTGTGATTGTGGCTAACCTGGCTCCGAGGAAGATGCGGGGCCTGGAGTCGAACGGGATGCTGCTGGCGGCCTCACTGCCGGACGGCGCACCGGTACTGGCCGGATTCCTGGAAGAAGTCCCGCTCGGTGCGCGGCTGAAGTAGAGGTGCTCACACCGAGTTGCTTCTCGAATAGAATCTCGTTTTGATCCGCACTCTACCCTCGGAGGTCCTTCGTTTGCTCATCGATTCTCACGCCCATTTGGACAGCGAACGCTACGCGGAGGACCGCGAGGCGATGCTGAAGCGCGCGTGGGAGGCAGGGGTGGGCACGGTGCTGGCCATCGGCATAGGCGAGCAGGCGGCGGGAATGGGCCAGGCGCTGGAAATTTGCCGCATGTTCAATGAGCGGCCCGAGAGCGGGGCAGGGCTGCCGCGGCTCTATGCCAGCGCGGGGATTTATCCACATAATACGCACGAGGCCGACGCGGCAGTGCTGGACAAGCTGGACCGCCTGCTGGCCGAGCCGGAGACGATTGCCTGCGGGGAGATTGGCCTGGACTATTACCACGAGGGCGCGGCACACGAGGTGCAGCGCGAGGGGCTGATTCGCCAACTGGAGATTGCCGCGGGACGGAAGCGACCCATTCTCATCCACTGCCGGCCAAAGAACGGCGCCACCGATGCCTGGGACGATCTGTTCGAGATTCTTGAGGAGCACTGGAGGCCCACGGGACTAGGCGGTGTGATGCACTGCTTCGGGGGCGGCTGGGAGCAGGCGCGACGGTCACTGGAGATGGGTTTTCTGGTCTCGTTTGCCGGAAACCTGACCTATCCCAAGGCGCAGCCGCTGCGGGACGTGGCGGCGCGCATCCCATTGGATGGGATTCTTGTGGAGACCGACGCACCCTGGCTGGCGCCGGCGCCCGATCGCGGCAAACGCAATGAACCTGCGTGGGTGGTGCACACCGCCGGGACTTTAGCGGAACTGCACAGGATTTCGGAGGAAGAGGTTGCCTTCGCAACCACGAAAAACTTCATCCGCCTGTTTGATCTAAGGGCAGACGTGGGAAACTGATAGAGTTGCGCCGACGGAGTCTGAGGGCTGCATCACTTTTCACAGGTTGGTGCAATTCGAGGCCATTGAGGCTCAGCTGGCGCGGCGATCGGGAACGGCGACCTTGCACAAAGGTCGAGTACGGCAAGTAATCTGTGTGAGAAGGATCGGATTGAGGACAAGAAAGCCATGGCGCAGGAGAATTCGTTCGACATCGTGAGCAAGGTGGACATGCAAGAGGTCCGCAACGCCATTGATCAGGCGCTGAAGGAGATTCGCCAGCGCTTCGACCTGAAGGATTCGCACTCGGAGATCACCCTGGAGGGCGACGACGCGATTCAGTTGGCCTCGGCGGGAGAATACAAGCTCGAGGCGGTGAAGGAGATTCTAGGCCAGAAGCTGGTAAAGCGGGGCGTCTCGCTGAAGAATCTGACCTACGGCAAGATGGAGCCCGCGGCCGGCCAGAGTGTGCGGCAGAAGATCAGCCTGCAGCAGGGCATCCCGATTGAGAAGGCCAAAGAAATCGTGCGCCTGGTGAAGGACTCGAAAAAGAAGGCGCAGGCCAGCATCCAAGGCGATACAGTGAGAATATCGAGCAAAGACCGCGATGAGCTGCAGGCGATCATTGCTTTGCTGCGCGGGAAAGACCTGGGTGTGGAATTGCAGTTTACCAACTACCGTACGAATTGAACGAAGATCCGGCGACGGGCGGCGCATCCGACAAAAGAGTTGCGCATGGGCAGTTGGGCGGCACGAGAGCGGTGAGTGCGAGAACCGGAGAGCTTTGAGCACATTGGCGATAGCGACGGCGAAAGAAGTATTCGATCTGCTGCGAGATGATCTCGTGGCGATTGAGCAGGAGTTGGGCCGCGACGCCACCTCCGGCGTAAGCACCATCACGGAGATCGCCGAGTACCTGCGCGAGGGCGGCGGCAAGCG
>CAZNAW010000119.1:0-3213 GCA_964571165.1 uncultured Occallatibacter sp.
TTCGTTTCACCTATCCTTCTTCTGCGGGGACTGGCCGCTGAATTGACTGCTCTGTTTTCACGTTTGTCAGTACGTGGGGAAGAAGATGCCGGGGAAGAAAGAACGAGTTCGCAATCATGGTCGGGATGACGGCGCTGGCAATGACCGTGCCCACGATATAGGAATACTGCGCCTGCGTGATGATCTGATGATTGAGGCCAAACAATGCCGAGATGGTGCCGAAGGTGAGGCCGGTTGACATCATTAGCGTGTAGTAGGCTCCAGCCTTGCCGTCATATTTGTGAATTCTGACTGCCGGGTACACCGCAAGCGCTTTGAATAGCGACTTCGCGCCAAACAGAACAAGCAGCGTCACAGGAGCGGCCATCAGCGCAGGTACAGAGACAAATGATCCGGCGCGGATGAAGTAGAACGGTGTCAACAGTCCAAACGTCAGTGTACGCAGGCGGCGAATCAGTGAATGGTCTTTTCCGACCGTCCCCGCCAGAACCATACCGATCATGTACGCCGGTAACACCGCTTCGCTTCCAGCCCAAACGGCTAGTCCGCCCATTGCGAAGAGGAAGAAGAGAAGGTATTTGGCTTCAAGCTCGGAGACGCGTCCGCCGTATTTCTTGAAGAACCGTGGCGTGAGAAATGGCAGGACCACAAAGACGATGACGGAAACCACCACAAAGATCAGCGTCTTGATGGTGAACGGAGAAAATATCAGCCCCAGCGCAATCACGGTCCCGAGATCATTGATGAAGCAGGCGGCGAGAATGGCTTTGCCATATTCGGTGACGTTGAAGCCCAGTTCCAGCATCACCGCATAGACGACGGCAACGGAAGTGGTGGAGAGCGCGACGCCGCACAGCCAACTCGGCATGATCGCCCAATGGAGCACGTAGTGTGCGATAGCCGTGCATCCGAGAAACGGGCCGAAGAATCCAGCCAGGCCAATGATCGACGCTTCACGCCACTTTGTTTTGAAGATGGCCGGATCGAGTTCCGCGCCGGCAAGAAACGTCAGAACAATGGCGCCGGTTCCAGCGAGAAAAGTAATCCATTGCGTATTCCCGGCTAGGCCGCCCTGCGCAAAACCGAAGAGCCCGGTAAGAAAGACGCCGATGACCAGTTGCGCCACCGTACCGACTACAATCTCAGAAAGCGCCGTCGAGATCTTGAACCAGATCGCCAACAGCGTCGCCGCCAACGCCAGACCCACCCAGAGCGCACAAAGAGCCCAAGTGTTTGCCATGAGCACAAACTCCTAGATTGTCGTTCAGGGAATTCGGCCGGGACACAACTCCGCAACAGGATTCCCTGTCAGGAGTTATCATCTGTCCGGCCTATTGGAATGGACAGCGGTTAAGGGTGAACTCCTTCACCACAACCAACGCTCCAGTAGAAACCAATTCTGCTCTGATGTCAAGGTGCAAAACGTACCTACCAGGTGCCCTGTCCGGCGCCCCTTCCAGGAGGCCAGAATGGAACCCTCAATGCGTAAACTTTTCTGGATGGACATACAATCCGTAAGCCACCGTTAGCGCCACAGATTCGGAACGGGAAACGCCGACTGCGTCAGAATTGATTCTGGCTTTACGCAAAATCCCCGTACCGCTCGGGGAGCTACTCCTTGGTCTTGAGCTTGCTGTCGTTTTCGTGGATAAACGTCTCGATCTCCGGAGCGCTGGCAAGAATGCGGAGCCACTGCTCCTTATATAGGGTGACGGGGAAACGTCCCATTCCGTAGAGGGATACGGCACCTTTTTCGCTTACCTTGAGACTCAATCCTGCTGAATCCTTGCTCTTGAGCTTTGCGTTTTCTGCTCGCAGGCGCTCCAACTCGGCTTTCATTTCCGCTTCGTTCATGCCGTCTCTCCCATTCTGTTTTTCGCTTCAATCATCTCACTACACAGTGGCTTCGCCAAACCACAAGGCTTCGCCGCACCGGCCAAAAGCGCCTCAAGCCTCTCGACTTCGAGCCGCCTGAGTCTCGCAGTGCTGGACCACTGCTCCATCCGTTCAGGATCAGTGGAGAAGTCGGCGGAGATTTCCATCCACCTGCTCTCGTTCTCACGGGCCGCCTTGAGCGCGATCTGAAGTGGCTCGATTTGCTGATCCCTTGATGAATTCATTCAGGAATCAGTTTATATCGCCGTCGCTGTACCGCCCCAAAACGGCCAGCGCGGCAATCCAACGCATTCCGGAATAGATGTCCAGGCCGGCCTTTCTTCACACCCGAACCAGTATTCCGCCAGAGGTAAATCCAAATGAAACCATCCAAGCTGTATGAAGCGCTTCATGCGCTGATCGGCGAACGTGTGGCTCTGCATATCTGGGGCGCGTGCGGCGTCGGTAAATCGCAGATCGTCGCGCAGGTCGCTGCCGATCTTGACTTTGAGTTCCTGGACGTTCGCGCCGTGCAACTCGATCCGGTCGACCTCCGCGGTCTGCCCAGGATCGTCGCCGACCAGACCGAGTGGGTTCCGCCCAAGTTTCTTCCCACCAGCGGAAAGGGCATCCTGTTTCTCGATGAACTCACGTCGGCTCCGCAGATGACGCAGGCTGGCTGCTACCAGCTCGTGCTTGACCGCAAGCTGGGAGAGTATGTGTTGCCAGATGGCTGGGTGGTTATTGCGGCGGGCAATCCGGCCTCCGAGCGTGGTGTGCACTTCTCGATGCCGCGGCCGTTGCGCAACCGCTTTGTTCATCTCGAACTTGAAGCCGACCTCAACGACTGGTGCAAGTGGGCCGTTGGCGCCGGCGTCCGGCCTGAGATCATCGCGTTTCTACGCTTCAAGCCGGACCTGCTGCATACCGCCGATGCCACCTCGGATGCCAATGCCTGGCCCACTCCCCGATCCTGGGAGATGGCCTCCAACGTTTTGCGCGGCATTGCCAACCGGCAGAAGACCACGTTCCTTTCTGGCGCGAGTGAGTTTGAAGCGCAGTTGCTCGACGGCACGGTTGGTCCGGCGGCTGCGGCGGAGTTGATTGCATTCCTGCGGCTCTTCCGGCAGTTGCCGTCGATTGACGAGATTCTGCTCAACCCGGAGACGGCACCGCTGCCCACGGAGACCTCGGCGCAAATCGCAATCGCCACGGCCCTGGGCCGGGCCATGACCGACAACTCAGTGGCCAGAGGACTGAAGTATCTGGACCGTATGCCAACTGAAATGCGCGTCATGGCGATGCGCGATGCGGCGGCGCGGGACACCGCCATCACCC
>CAZNAW010000120.1:0-3202 GCA_964571165.1 uncultured Occallatibacter sp.
GCGGTTTCGATCATGGCGAGCTGCGACATGCGGGAACTGCCAAGAGACTGTCCTTGCAGGTAGCTGCTTGTGCCGCTATTCATCGAAACCGTGGCCGTCTTCCATGCCGTGGCCGAAGTGGATGGTGAATTGGTGTTGAGTGCAATCCTGATGCCCGCCGTCTCGCCAAACATGTTGGTGACATTCGCGTTTTCAAGTGTGTGCAACGTCGTCTGCCACTGTTGCTTGAGCGAGAAGTGGGTGATGTTGTTTTTGAGCATCTTGTACTGCGTCTCCAGCGTGGTGAGCTGGGAGACAAGACTGGCGTAGCTGGTTGGGTCGAAGACAATATCTCCGAGGCCGAACAGCGCGAAACCGGGCGTTGCGGTCAGGAGCAAGGCCGTCCCGGCGATAAGCCATTTGCGATGTTTCTTGAGTTGAAGTGGCATATAGCCTCCTTGGGTGCTGTTGAACGGTTAGAGGTACGGCGGACAGGTCGGGTCCAGCCTGTACAGGGAGAAACACTTACTGTGGTCCACGATCCAGCACGGCAGCCGCAGAATCTTCGATCCGATTTCAGCGACATGAACCAGCGAGACCAGAACCACGGTGCGCCCAGTGGGCGTGGCGAGCGTGGCAGTCGCCAGTGCGCATATGGCAATTCCGGTAACGAGCCTGCGACGAGTCATGAAAACCTCCATCACAGCGTTGGGTCCATGCGGTGTTCCGCATAGGAAGGAATGAGGATGTCGCGCCCCACGTACACGCGTGCGCGCGAGCCCTCTTTGAGCGTGATGATGGGCAAACGATTGAGGAAGTGGTTCAACACCTGCTCACCCTCTGCCGAAGTCTGTTCTGAGATGCCGTTGCGAATCTGTGTCGATGAATCAAGGACACTGCTGTTGTTGCCGATCTGGGCAAGGCCGCCCAGACCTCCAATAGCAGCCGCCGCGCCGAAGGCCATCAGATACCCGTGATCGACTTTGGTGGCGAGACCCGTTGTCCCAATCGGATCGAGTCCGACGTACTTGTCGAAATCAAGCGAAAAGCCGTCGGGGCAGACGGCGCGATGGAAGGTAACGAACATTTTCCGCTGCTGGGCATTGCCCACGCTCTGCACCGTGCCGATCAGCCGTGTTCCCTGCGGCATGAGCAACTGTTGGTGATCGTGCGAATAATAGTCGGTTGTCAGCATGACGAGGATCGGTCCGCTGAAACCACCGTCGATATGGTTAGTGACGACACCTTCAAGGACAGTTCCCTCGAAGATCCGATAGAGCCGCCCCTGATACTCATCGAAGTTATACGGCCCCATCGGATCGGTCTTGGCGGTTGCTTTCGTCTGCGCGGTGGTGGGCTGGCCAGACTCCGCGCCGCTGGCCACATCAGTCGTGGACGTGCGCCGCGGTGTTTCCGTCGTTGGCTGGACCACGGCCGCAGCGACGGGAGTTGCGCTCGAATGCTCGAAGTCAAGCGCCACGGTTCCACTGTTGATCGCGTCCTGCTTCAGCTTTTCCCGCGCCAACGCCTTTTGCTTGACCTCGGCCTGCGCCTCGGAGACATTGGAAGTGTGTTGAGGCGCATTGGAACTAGCACCGTAGAGCGTGTCCCGCTGCGCCGCGGTCATCGGCGCGGCGTTCGCGGACTCGGGACCGGGAGCGCCTTCTGTAGCCTGGAGCTGTTGCATAGCCGCAACCAACTGCTGTTGGCGTTCTTTTTCATCTGCATCGTGTTGAGCTTGCAACTGCTGTTGTGTCTCGAAGCTCGATACCTGCTGCGCATTCGGAGAAACCGGGCGCATCTGTAATGCGCTCGCCGGTGCTGCCTTTTTGTTGCCGCGCAGCAGGCTCGATACGTTGGCAATTCCGAGTATGGCGAGAATTGCCACCAGGGCAATCACCACGGGCATACCCTTCTTGAGCGGCGGCTTTGCCTCCGGCTGCTCGGGAACAGTAACAGGAGGATTCTGATTCGGCTCTGTCATGGCTATTTCGTGCCTCCTACGCGATGGAATTCAACCTTCTGTTTGCCGATGGCGAGATACCCGTGCTCTAGCAACTTGGGCACGGTATAGAGCCCACCGTTGAAATCGAAGTTGATGAGTGATCCTTTCTTGTCTTTCAATTCGTAGAGCGCAGGTGTTTCCTGGAAGACGCCGCGCAAATATGTGAATTTGTCGTCCCGCCAGATTTGCTGGAGGCCGAGTTCTCTGCCTTTCTTTTCGTCCCAGGCGTAGTCGAAATGCAGCGTGCCGGGATATTCGCTGTGGTACTGTTCCGCCTTGGTCTGCTCGGCTTTGAGTTCCGCTGTCTGAGCGGCCTTCGCGGCAGCAGTTTCCTGTTTCGCTTTATCCAGTTCTGCCACAGGCACGAATACGGGAAGCTGCGCCACACGATCCTTTGCAGCCTGGTCTGCGGGACTAATGAAAACCTTGGAATCGAAATGCGGATCGGGGTCATTCGATACCTCGCGCATCTGAAGGGTGTACTCGTTGCCGTGATCGGAGACAATGTGGATGTCCGTTGCCGCGTTTGCGGTTTTCGGTTTGACGCTGATGAATCGCGAGGCTACGTGGCCACCATCGAAGATCCAGTTCACCGTGTCGCCCGCGAAGACGTTGGCTACTTTCTCTTCGGCGGGCAATACTATCAACGTCGATTGGAGCAAACCGGCGCGGACCTGCGGTGGCGTTTCCGCTTCAGTGACTGCGACGGTGCGCGGTGCGCTGGGCTGAAGTGAATGCGGGTCGGTCGCGGCGTAAACCGAAGACGCGGCCAGAGCGATGCTGAAAAGGACAGCAACGGGGATCGGTGGGTGCATATGAGACTCCTTTCTGAGGTGGAATTGGATTACTAGGTTTCGCCCTGGGCAAAACGTGCGATGCCCTCGGCGAGGCCGTATTTGGCAATGAGCTTGACCCGGCGCACGCGGTCTTTGGGCTTGGTCGAAAAGGCCGCGTAGCTGCGGCTGTCGAGATTGAGCCGGACAACTTTCGTCAGTCCGTCGCGGCGCATATACAAACCTTCGCGGTCCTGCAAGCTCTCGAAGAGCGCAAGTTGCTGCTCGTTCATCTTGAACAGCTCGGCGTACCGCTTGCGGTTGAATGTGGCGTCTTTCAGGAACAGAAACGACGTGCAGGAGTTCACGATCGAATCGGCGTTCGCGCCTAGGTCCTCGGCGGACTGGCCGATCATGGTCACCCCGCCGAGGTTCTTGCGCACGG
>CAZNAW010000121.1:0-3140 GCA_964571165.1 uncultured Occallatibacter sp.
TAGAACATTTCTTGGCCTCTTTGAACATACGAGACGCCAAGAGCGCCAAGAAGGCCGCGTTCATTGTCCATTATCCATTTCCGTCCATGTCCCAAATGTCCCCGAATATCCCGCAGGGGGGGGTGGGGGGCGGCCTTCGGCCGAGAGGGTAGAAAGTGGAAAGTAGACAGTAGAGTGACGATCCGCCGGCTGCTCATTGGCCACTGTCCATTATCCATTCTGAATTGCCCGACCTCCATTATCCACTGTGCATTGTGCATTACTACTCAGAACAATACCCTAACAGACGATTCTTTGCAACGGAAAAATCGGAAAATTTCCGCTATGATCCCACCACGGATTTCACGGCGAGAGCTTTGCCCGCAACCCAAACCAGGGCGATCGAGGATTCCTCACGCGGAGGCGCGGAGAACGCGGAGAGAAAGCTGTTTAACCACGGATTTCACTGATAAACGCATAAGGTCATCGACTCTGAGGCATGAGCCTCAGGCTCAGACTCGAAGAGAATGATGCGTTTGGTTTGCTTCCTACCTGTGGTGAGCCCGGCCGAACCATCCGCGCCCATCCGTGGTCAAATCGCATTTTCCTGGATTTCCCGTGTGATCCTCCGTGCCTATCCCGCCCATCGGCGGTTCGGTTTCTCCCCGGCCGAGATTCTTCGTAAAGCCTCCACTTTTTTCTTGCATTGACATCCACGAATCAGGATAATCCGATGATAACCATTTGCCAGGGCGGCCGGCCTTTCGCTATAGGCGGGTCTTTACGTCTGAATCATCACTGGCGAGGGAGGTCTTCTTCATGTCGAAACAAGATTCGCATCGCCGTCGTTTTCGGGCAATTGTCAAGGCAACAGCCAGCGCTCGTCCGACAGTGTACCAGGTCGAGCATCTGGAAAAGCGGGTGCTATTGGCCGGCTTCGGTTCATTGATCGCGCTGGGTTCGTTCAACGCCGGCGACGGGAATTACCCTTCACGGACTGTGGCCTTGGATTCTTTCGGCGACCTCTTGGGCACAACCAACGGCGGCGGTGCCAATGGCGAAGGCTCAGTGTTTGAGATCGCTCCGGGGAGCGGAGCTATCACCACCATCGCCTCGTTCAATGGCGCTAATGGGTGGGGGCCGATGGGCGGCGTGGTACTGGACGGGTCCGGCAACCTCTTCGGCACGACGTCAATCGGTGGGAACTTGTCCCTCAACGGCACGGAAGGCGACGGCACCGTTTTTGAAATCGCCCATGGGAGTTCAGTTATCACCGATCTGGCTTGGTTCAACGGCACCAACGGGAAAACCTCGTATTGCGGCTTGGTCTTGGACTCCTCCGGCAATCTCTTCGGCACGACCGCGTTTGGCGGCACCAATAATGAAGGCACGGTCTTCGAGGTGGCCCATGGGAGCGGCGTCATCGCCGCTCTGGCGTCGTTCAACGGCACGAACGGCAATGATCCTGCCGGCATCGCGATGGACTCCTCGGGTAACATCTTCGGCACGACCACCTGGGGCGGCCCCATCGCCAACGACGGCACGATCTTCGAGATCGCCCACGGGAGTGGTATGATCACCACCCTCGCTGCTCTTTACGGCACCAATGGGGACGGACCGTCGGAGAGCGTCGTGCTTGACTCCTCTGGCGACCTGTTTGGAGCGGCTTCCATCGGCGGCCTCTACAACGATGGCACCGTCTTCGAGATTGCCTGCGGAAGCGGTGTCATCACAACACTGACTTACCTTAATGATTCGACTGGCGGGGGCGTCCCTGGCGTCATAACCCTGGACTCCGCCGGTGACATCTTTGGCGCGGCCGCGGCGGGCGGTGCCAGCGGTGATGGCGCAATCTTCGAACTCGCTCAGGGCAGCGGTGCGGTCACCGCGCTAGCCTCCTTCAACTTCACCAACGGATGTGCCCCTCTGGGCGTAGTCATGGATGCCTATGGCGACTTGTTCGGCACCACCAACCAGGGCGGCGGCGGCAAAGGCACCGTCTTCGAGTTGAGCAGCAGCAATCGCGCCACCACGACGGCCCTCACGTCCAGCAACAGGGCAATACACGTCGGTCAGTCCGTAACGTTCACCGCTACGGTTACGTCAGCCAGCGGCGGTGGTGAGACCGGAACCGTGCAATTTCAGGTCGACGGTACCAGCGCCGGCAGCCCTGTGACGCTCAGTCACAACACCGCCACCTATACCACCTCGACGCTGGCCGTTGGCGGCCATTCCATTGTGGCCATCTATAGCGGGGACAGCAACTTCGCCGCCAGCACAAGTCCGACTTTCACGCAGAACGTCGGCGTCATCACCACCACGGCGGTCGCCTCCAGCAGCGGCTCCTCGAACTATGGGCAGTCGGTGACTTTCACGGCGACGGTGACGCCCGCGAGCGGCAGCGGAGAGACCGGAACCATGCAGTTTCTGATCGACGGCACCAGCGCCGGCAGCCCTGTGACGCTCAGTGACAGCACCGCCACTTATTCCACTGAGACGCTGGCAGTTGGAAGCCATTCCATCGTGGCCATCTATAGCGGGGACAGTAACTTCGCCGCCAGCACAAGTCCGACTTTCACGCAGAACGTCGGCGTCATCACCACCACGGCGGTCACCTCGAGCAATGTCCCATCGACCTACGGCCAGTCGGTGACTTTCACCGCGACCGTGATGCCCACTGGCAGCGGCGAGACCGGCACTGTGCAGTTTCAGATCGACGGGGGTAACGCCGGCTCGCCGGTACCCCTCAGCGCCAATACCGCGACGTGTAGCACATCGACATTGAGCATCGGCAGCCATTCCATCGTGGCCATCTATAGCGGCTACGGAAACTTCTCGACCAGCACAAGTCCCACATTCATTCAGCGTGTCGTCAATGGCATGCAATTGGGATTGAACGTGTTGGGGGCGTTTAATGGCACCAACGGGGAAAAGCCGTACGCCAGCGTCGTTCTGGACTCCTCCGGCAACCTCTTCGGCACGACGACCGCCGGTGGTGCCAACAGTGACGGCACGGTCTTCGAGATCAGCCAGGGCAGTTGGCTCATCACCGCCCTAGCCTCCTTTAACGGCGGCGATGGGTCAGATCCTCTCGGCGGCGTGGCCTTGGATTCCTCCGGCAACCTCTTCGGCGCAGCGTATGCGGGCGGCGCGAACAGCGA
>CAZNAW010000122.1:0-3131 GCA_964571165.1 uncultured Occallatibacter sp.
AGCGAAAGAGCCGCGCCAACATCGCCAGTGCGGCCGATGCGAGAGTCTGGTTGATAAATGGTTCTTGCCGGTCCAGCGCCTCGACCGCAGAACAACTGGGCAGCGGGTCTTCACCAGCTTCAGCGTCGATGATCTCTGGATACAGTTCACCGACTGTGCGCAAACGTGCGGCCTTCCTGCGATTGCGCGCATTCAATGGCTGGCCGAGAACAAACTGGCCACTGGAGGCGTTGTTGCCGAGATCGAGCCAGTACGCGGTGCGGTTCCTGCCCTTGGTCAGTGTGCGCGCAATGATGCAGCGCGCCACCCTGGTGTCCACGCAGCCAATCAGTAGATCGATGGACCGGTCATTGATCCGATCGAAGGTCTGCTCATCAAAGTAAGTCGGCTCGGCCCGCCACCGCGTTCCCCAAAACAGGTTGATGCGATTGATGAGGACGGTTGCCTTGTTCTGTCCGATGTCGGAGACCGAGAATGGCTGGCGCACACAGTTCGTCTCCGAGACTGTGTCGGCATCCATCATAACCACTTCGAGCCCGGATGACCGGCCCCAGACTCGCATCGCCTGGTCGAGATAAGGCAGGCCCATGACGATGGCGCTGCCGGTCCCGCCCGCGCCGACGACCAATACGCGCACCGGCTTTTGGCCCAACAATTCACTTGGAAGCGCGTGCTCGATGCGCATATCAGCCTCTCTCTCCGCGTACGAACTGCGTGAGCGTCTGCGGAAGGGCGATGAGTGTTTCGACTGGGAACTTCTGGCGCTTGCCTGTCAGGCCACTCCACAGCCCATCGAATCCACCGTCATGGCGTGTCAAGCGGCCAACGTTGGCGTGAGTGAAGGCGCTCTCGTAGAAGCCGCGTTCCCAAGCCGGAATCGACGCAACACACGCGCTGTCCGGGCGTCGCATGGTGCCGGTGCAAACGCGCCCATCGTCCGAGAGATTCCAGAAGGGCGCAACGGCAAGTTTCGTTGAACTATCGGGCCGCTTGTTCCCAGTGAGCGCACGAATGTTGAGTTCTCCATTCGATACCCGCCAGACCAATGGAGGTTGCGAGAAGATGCAGCCATTCAACTCCGCTGCCTTGCCTTCGGAGTTCTCGTAGAACATCTGGCGACGCCTTGCGGGAGTCCACCAGACGATCATGCGGCCCGCCTTGGCAAGTACGTTGGCCGGTAGCACCTCGGCCTGAACGCTGCCGCTGAGCGATCGCGCCAGAGACTCGATGAATGCAAAAGTGAGCGGTTGCGCTGGCCCGAGCGTGGGCGGCGCATCCTTGCGGGTGGTCACATCGTGGCGGGTGATGAAACTGCTTTGGCGGTCGCGATAAATCAGCAGAGCCTCATGCAGTTCGAAGCGATGGTTCTCCCCGATCGACAGGTGCGTCTGCATGATAACTCTCCTGAATTTCCTCGATCAATCGAAATAACTCGCAATTCAATGCGATGAAGCGATCCACAATGCGCATCGCCTGCCGAACCTGCTCCGGCTCGCGCGGCGAAAAGACAACGCACACGGTCGGCTCTGCGGTGCCCTCCATCATGGATTGGCCCTCTTCGTCGAAGCAGGCAGTGATGGCGTCATGCTCTTTGAATGCAACAAGCAAAGAGGGCAAGGGAGGGTCGTCGTAGTAGCCGAGTTCGAGGAACTCCCGCGACTGCTTGAGTGGAAGCCGCGATAGGCACTGAATGCGCCGCAACCGCTCGAACCACGAACTGAATTTGCCATTGCGAAACCTGCGCAGCAAATCGCGGTCGTGTGCTTTCCAATCAGCACACTCGCGTTTCTGCGTCTTGCGGATGCACTCCGGCAGCGCCTTCTCCACTTCGGGAAACTCATACTGCCCTTGGTTCTCTGCGTCATCCTCCGCGGCGTAATCGCGCATCCGCTCTTCATACATCAGCGCATTGTCGTGGTTGTAGATCCACATCACGCGATAGAGTGCGAAGGTCAGCGCCCAATAGAACGCTGCGCCCAGCCCCTCGGCCTCCGCTTCCAGCGCATCAAGCGCCGGCCCAATCCTGAAGTACCCCGATCCGCCACACTCGACGGTGACAACCAGTTGCCCGCTTTCGAGTTCTGCATCGCTCCCAGCGCGGCCGAGTTGATCGCTAACTTCGAGGTGATACTCGACATTACGTTGCAGCAGATCGCCGCGCTCAGGGCCAATCGCGTTTATCATGGCGTGCTGCGCGAATGCAAGCGCGTTGCCACCAGATTTCTTCCAGGTCTCCGCAGTGCCCAAACCCTCTCGCACCAGTGCCGCGCAAAGTTCATAGACAAGTTCAGCATTGACCTCATGGTTATACTCGCCGCGAACATCAACGAGCGATGGCAATGCCTGTCCGAAGGCAGGTGCAAGGGTCGCTACCCCAGAGGTGGAAGCAGTTCCGGCGGTGTTGGGAGCCGATAACTTCCCGATGCCACATATTTCCTGATCGCCTCTGAGATGGCTTGCGCGAGATCGCAGGATTCTTTGCATTGAAGATGCCTCGCCAGGATCAAGTTGGCTTCCGGCGGCGGTTCTGCGGCCCTCTTGAGAAACAACGCCACCAGTTCTTCTTGTGACATTGCGGTCGTGGACACGGTTCACCCCTTCGAGCCAATCGCTCGATTGAAGGTGTAACGCAGGGTGGTTCCGGTGTCTTCCGGGCCGGTGAGGGTTGCTGTCGCAATTTCAGGAAATTGTGGAGTGAGGAGGTCGCGAACCTGCTCGACGCTCATCTGCGGCGCCGGGTCGGGAATGCGAACGCCGTTGTAGTTGAACTCTCGCAACAGAATCTGTGCTTGGAGTTTGGCCATTGCAGTTTGTCTCCTTGTCTGCGGATTTCGAGATGAATCGATGTTGTGGTTAGAAGAGGCTGGCTTGCACGGGCATTCTTGCCCTGGCTACTTCCTGCGCGGCTGATGATGGAATGGACGGTGCCGAATCCGCATCTGGCTGATGGCTGGCAACCGTTCGATACTTCGCTTCAAGCCGCTTGAGCGTCTCCATCTCTCCGGAACGCACAGCCTCAGCAGCGCGCAGTTCATAACGCGCAACGTAGTTGCGCTTGCGAATCTCTTGCTGAATCGCGCGCTCAACATCGCAAAAGGTAAACTCCGGATCGCCCCAACACGGCCATGCAA
>CAZNAW010000123.1:0-3071 GCA_964571165.1 uncultured Occallatibacter sp.
GTGTCCTTTCGGCACGGATGCACAATGAATATTTTAAAAAATGAAGCGGGACGTGGCCGGACAATATCCCAAACCGGTCTTGGGGTAGAACGGACAACTGCAACGATGGGGTATCGCGCCAGGATTTAGCCGGTGTCTTTCGGCGAGGCCTTGAGCTGCTCCTGGTAGTTCCAAGGCAGCCACTTGTTTGGCTCTGCCCGCACACGCTTGGCGTGTTTTTGAAGCGCAGTCAGATATTCGAATGGGTTCACGTCGTTGAGTCGGCAGGTGTGGATCAGGCTCATCAAGATGTCCCCGACTAACGCCCCGGTTTCAGTCTTATAGAACAAGGCGTTCTTGCGATGCAAGATGGACATTTTCAGGGCCTGTTCGCAAATGTTATTGTCCAATGGGGCACCGGCCTGACGCAGAAAAAGCGTCAACGCCTCCCAGTGCTTCAGCATGTAGGCGCTGGCCTGCCCAAAACCGCTATTTGCTTCCACCCTCTTTTCCGCCAATTGCGTTTGAAGCCAGAGTTTAAGGCTGGCCATGATAGGTCCGCTCTGGGCCTGATGGAACGCCAGCCGTTGCTCCGGGTTGAGGCCCTGCTCTTTCGCCAACTCATCGTGGTGGTAGACCTTCGCCAACTGATCCAGCACGTGGTGGCTTTCCGCTGGGAAGTTAACAGCTTGTTCCACAAACTTTCGCCGGCCATGCACCAGGCAATTGGAGAGAATGACCTTAAACTCCTTGGGCGAGTTGCGCGAGAGCGCATCGCACATCTGGATCGGCAGATCCAGTTCGGTCGTGCGCCGCTGGAGCAATTCTTCCAACCGCTCTCCGGCATGCTTGCGGCCGGTGAAAAAAATCCCCGCCTTCCAGCCTGCATCCACCGCCACGATCCCCGAGGTGAAGACGCCTTTTCGCTCTGGCGCTTCCGGCTCAGCGTTCTCCGCTTTCAGGCTCAGCACTGTCATGGTGGTATCGTCATTATGGAGTACCGCGCCCTGCGCGGCTTTTGTGACCAGCGCCTCCCAGGCGGGCTTGACCTCTTTGGCGACCTCCGCCACGATCTCCCACTGCGTGGCGGCTGGCAGCGGAACCTGAAGGCTCTCTTGTAATTTTTCCAGCCGGTAGAAGGGCACGCCACTGCCATATTTCAGCAGCGCGATCATGCTCCCGGCTGTCTCGTCGTATTTCTTGTCGCCAGCGCCTGACGGCAGCGGCGCCGTAAAAATCTCACCGCACACATTGCAGCGCCACCGCTCCGGCTCGTAAATCCGCCCCTGCAATGCGGGCAGGCCCACAATCCGCACAACACTGCCCGATTCCAACTGATAGACCTTGCCGCGTTCGCAACTCGGACAGGCGCAGCCTGTCTTCATCCCGCTAAGCGGCACCGGGATGCGCTCGCCGCCCGCATACTCTAAGGCTCCGTTGCGCCCGTGTCCGGGGCGCTTTTCGGGTGCCGCTTGAGGTTCCTCACGCGCTGCCGCCGCAGCGTTTGTGCTGGAAGTTTGCTCTCCCGGCGGAGCGTCCGCCTTCTCGGGGAAAACATCCTTGAAACGCTCGCTTTGCGCCCCAAACAACATTTGCCGCAGTTTGGCCAGCGTCAGATCCCGGCAATCCAAGAGTTCGTCCAAACGCTGGAGGGTCCGCGCCATGCTCTCGTACAGTTCGTAATCAGCAGGCGGCAGCAGAGCCTGAGTGCGGCGCAATAACGCTTGTATTACGGCGAGGCTGATCTGGACTATAGGCCCAGCAGTCACCGCACCCATGGCCGCTCCACAAAAGCAGCGCGCCGCCCAGCGCGATTCTGCGCTCTGGAGGTTTTAGTCATGGAGCGCTGGCGAGCCTCGGCCAGCCGCAGCAACCGGTGGATGGTCAGTTCCCTGCACTCTACCAACTCGTCCAAGCGCAGGGCGGTCTGCACCCAGCCTTCGAGCACTTGGTAGTCGCCGGGCGCCAGCAGCGGCTGTGTGCGGCGCAGCAGCGCCCGCAATTCCGCTGGGTTGATCTGGACTATAGGCCCAGCCTTTACCGCGCCCAAGGCTGCTTCCAAAAATAGGTGGGGTGCAGAGGGTGCGGTTGCGCTACGTGGTTTTTCAGAAGTGGGCGGAAGTGGAGACTCGGCCATGTAGCAGGCGCTCCTTCATTCCCCCTTCTAGGGTATCGGCATTTTCTCTCCGCTCCTCAAGTGTTTCTCGTCGCGCCGGAAATGGCCTCAGGGGCGGGGTTTGCGAGCCGCCGCCACAAGGGCGCCGCCCCGGCCCGCGCCGGATCGCCGTTCCACAACAGAAGCTGCAACTCGTGAACTTCCAGACGATACACCCCTTCCCGCCCACCCGAAGGCCACCACCGGAAGCGTCCCTCCGAAAGCCGCTTCTGACACAACCAAAACCCTTGCCCGTCGTAGCTCAACACCTTGAGCGCCTTGCCCCGCCGGTTGCGAAACACCACCAACGCCCCGGAAAATGGATCGGTCGCCAGCGCCTCCCGGCAGAGCCGCGCCAGCCCATCAATCCCCTTGCGAAAATCCACAGGCTCCACGGCCAGCAAAATCCGCATCTGCGGCGTCAGTTGGAGCATTGCCCGCCACCCCACAAGGCACGCGCCAACTCCACCAGCCCCATGCCGTTCTCTCCGGCCAGGCGCACGGTCAGCTTTCTTCCCGTCCGATCTTCCAGTTCCAAGATCGTGGCGCCATTGGCCAGAGACGTATGTGGAACTTTGAGCTCAACGAACGCAGGGGTGGTGTGCTTGGGAAGCGCGGACGCTGCTTCAACAGTCAATGCAGGCAATGCTTCCATTCGTTGCAGCAGATCGTAATAATTCAGGCGCAGGGCACGCTGCACGCGGCTGAGGCCATACTGCCGCGCCAACCCCGCCGCCTGCATCCAAAGGTTTTCAGGCAAACACCGCCGTCCTTGCCGTTGCTTCCGATAGGTATTCAGCCGGTTCTTCAGCGCTTCGATTTCAACCGGAACTTTTTGATGTGCTTTTTGGGCCATGGGTGATGCCTCCACGATTTTCCTCGTAGAAGCTTACCACCTGCACCCTGCGCGTTTCATACACCCTTGCCGAAAGGACAC
>CAZNAW010000124.1:0-2998 GCA_964571165.1 uncultured Occallatibacter sp.
TCGGCGGGTGCGACTGCCGCGTCCGGTGCCTTCTTGCGCTTGCCGAAGAAGAACATCACGGCGCCGCAGGCAAACATGATGCCGCCCCACACCAGGTTGATGTCCATGCCAAGCGACTTCTGGTACAGCGCGGTGTCGCCCTGCGTAAATAAGCCGAAGACGCCCATGATGCCGCCGATCAGCAGAAAGACCAGTCCGAGCGGGATGCGAATGTCGAGACCCATATTAACTCCAGTTGTCAGTTGCAGGTTGTCGGTTGTCAGTTGCTAGTTGCAGGCCGCTTTCAACTTACAACCTGCAACTAACAACCTGTAACTGTTCTCAAGCAAAGATAATGTTCAGTACCACCGCCATGGCCAGCACGGCGACGGCCCATACGGTTGGCCTCATGTACCACGCCTTGTCGGCTTCCACCGGCTTGGGCGTCAGCGAGTACACCAGGCCCGCAAGCTCTGGCTCAGGCCTCGGGGCCGACATGCGCGACACGACAATCGTCACCACCCAATTAATCGTGAACGCAAAGATGGCGGTCCAGAAGTTCTGCGCCATGTCGCTGGGATAGCGGTGCAGCACGGTGATCCATCCGCCGTGGATGCCCGCCGCATCGCCCAGCGGCAGGGTCAAGCCATGATGGACCAGCGCGCCCAGGGTGCCCGCCAGCAGGCCGGTGAAGGCCCCGTGCCCGGTCGTCCGCTTACTGAACATGCCCAGCAGGAACGTTGCAAACAGGGGCGCATTCACCAGCGCGAAGACCAGTTGCAGCGCGTCCATGATGTTGTTGAAGCTGGTGACGGCGTAGGCCGCCCCAATCGACAGCACAATCCCCCCGATGGTCGCCATTCGACCCATCCACAGGTAGTGCGCGTCGCTTGCATTCTTGTTGATGTACGCCTGATAGATGTCGTACGTCCAAACCGTATTGAATGCGGTCACGTTGCCCGCCATGCCGGACATAAAGCTGGCCAGTAGCGCCGTCAGTCCCAGTCCCAGCACGCCGGTGGGGAAGAAGGTCAGCAGCATCACCGGGATGGTTTTGTTGTAGTCGTATACCAGCACTCCGTTGGAGTCGACCACGTCTTTGCCGGTGATGGCGTCGGTCTTCACCGGGATGATGCCGTGGGGATGCGCCTCATCCATCGGCAGTGGCTTGCCTTGCGTATCCATATAGACGTGATTGGCGGCCGGAGTTGCAACACCTGCAACATGCGATGTGACGGAGACCGCGATCAACCCCGGCAGAATCACCAGGAACGGCAGAAACATCTTGGGCACTGCGGCAATCAGGGGCACCTTGCGCGCGGAGTCTTCGGAGTCGGCCGCCATGGCGCGCTGGATCACCAGGAAGTTGGTACACCAGTAGCCGAAGCTGGACACAAATCCAAGCCCCATCACCAGGCCGAACCACTCCACCCCCAGCGCGTTGGTGTTGGCGTGCGCCATGCCCTGCCAACTGTGGGTCATGTTGGCCGGCAGCGTGTGCTTGATGCCCTGCCAGCCGCCCACGTTGCGCAGTCCGATCCACACCAGCGGAAGCAGCCCGGCCACGATCAGGAAGAATTGCAGCACCTCGTTGTAGATCGCGCTGGTCAGCCCGCCCAGCAGGATGTATCCCAGCACAATCAGCGCCGACAGAATGATGGATACGTGGAAGATATAGGCGTCGGGCAGGATGTTGTGGAACAGGCCCAGCTCCTGGATCAGCAGCGCCATCGCATACATCGAGATGCCCGAAGAAAAAATCGTCATGAACGCAAACGAGAAGGCATTCACCGCGCGCGTCTTCTCGTCGAAGCGCATGCGCAGGAACTCCGGCACGCTGCGCGCCTTCGATCCGTAGTAGAAGGGCATCATGAAGATGCCCACAAAGCACATCGCCGGGATGGCGCCAATCCAGTAGAAGTGGCTGGTCAGGATGCCGTACTTGGCGCCCGACGCGCCCATCCCGATCACCTCCTGCGCTCCCAGGTTGGTGGAGATGAAGGCCAGCCCGCAGACCCAGGCCGGTATGGCGCGCCCCGCCAGAAAGAAGTCGTTGGAGGTGCGCATGTAGCGCTTCAGGGCGAATCCGATGCCCAGCACAAATGTGAAGTAGACCAGCATGATCAGCCAGTCGATGTAAGTGAGGTTCACGTTGGCCTGTCCTTGAACGGCGAGTTCGTGGTGCGTGCTTACGGGGTTATAGTTGCGAGGAAACTCTAAATGTTTGGTGGTAGCCAGTCCAGCGCTGAATCGGGCTGGGCCGGAAGCCGCGCCTGCCGCCGGCAAAATAAATGCCGCCCGAGGTAACCGCTGGTGCGATCATTGCATCCTACCGTTGTAATCAGAAGCCAGGGAGCCCATGCCCACAGTGGAGGCCGACGGCTCACGTGGCGTACCGGATAGTTCAAGGCAGCCGGGCCAGGGGGTGTGGATGTGATGGAGGCCGAACAGCAGTTGACCCCTGCAACCATTCTCCCCGTCAAAAACCCGGTCATTCTATTGATCGACGACAACGCCATTCAGGCCACCATCCGCCAGGCCGTCCTGCGGCGGGCAGGATACTTCGTCATCGCGGCACTCGATCCGGTGCGAGCGCTCGCCCAGCTCTTGAACGGCGAGTTCGCCGATGCCATCGACGCCGTCATCACCGACCACGTCATGCCGGGGATGAACGGCGCGGAGTTTGTGCGCAAGTTGCGTAAGACCCATCTCGATCTGCCGGTCATGGTGATCAGCGGCCTCGACGACGCTGAGCCAGAGTACGCCGGACTACAGGTGCGCTTCCTGCTCAAACCGTTGATGCCCGATCTGCTGCTCGCCAACCTGCGCAATCTGCTCCGGCAGGTGCAGCCGAGCGCTGCATAAGCTATGCCGTTTCAGCACGCAACCCCGCGAAGCTAACAGGTGTGATGTACGTCACACCCTGAACGACATTCCCGCCCTGTTATCTGAGACAATGACATTAAGATGTCACTTCACCCCATGCCGTGGTTCGGAAGCTTCTGTCTGATTCTGGCGC
>CAZNAW010000125.1:0-2978 GCA_964571165.1 uncultured Occallatibacter sp.
CCTTGGTCCATATCTGCACCACGTCGATCTTCTTTCCCGGCTCGATCATGCCTCGCTCGGTCAAAAAGCCGATGCGGTCTGCCTCTGTCTGGCCGTTCATAGCCAGACGGCGTTGCTCGTGGTACTCCGTGATGTAGGGATTGGGCTGGCCATGGAAGAAGGAGGAAGTGCGGCCATCGATCTGGATGGTGGCGCGATTCATCCACAGTTGGCCGCCTAGAGCCGTAATCATCTGGTCGATGAGCTGACGCCCGCGCTCGGTGTCGCTTTGGCCCGTCGTAGCGGAGGCAGGTGCGGCGCTGGGCAGGTCGGAGGCCTGCGCGCGTAGGCGCTGAGGCGCAACCATCACGGTTGCGGCGGTGAGAAGGAGCGTGGCTGAGACAACGATGTGCTTCATTCGGAGTCATCTACGGGTGCGAACACCACCCGTTGCCTCCAGTATACGAGGCAGTCAGGATTTTTAGATGTTTGCCCAAGGCGATGACGTATTACCTATCAACTGAGGCTAGCCGCGAGTGAAGACGGTCATCCAGAGCCGTTTGCCGGCAGGGACGGGGCGGATGGTATGGTGCACCGGAGTGAAGCCGCGGGACTGCAAGGTTGCGGTCAGCCACTCAGGATCGACAAGAGTAAAGTCCGAGCCTAGCTCCTGGGCCAGTCGGCAGCCGCTGCATCCTATATTGGGCCCACTCTCGCCGGGGAGTTGCAATACAACGGAAAGTGCTCCGCCGGGAGCAACGAGGGAGACGGCGTTATCGAGGGCCAGACGCGTCCCGGCGTGTTCGAAGATCAGAGCCGCGTGGACCAGTTGCACAGGCTGGACGTTGAGCGCCTGCTCAGCGAGGTCGATGCAGTGAAGTTCGAGGCGCGGCAGGTAAGTGTAACGCTCCTGCACAGCGCTAAGGTACTCTGGGTTTACGTCTACACCGACGGCGCGTTGCACTGCGAGAGGGTCGAGCCGTTCGAGACCATTACCACCCGCAATGCCAAGAATCGCCACGGAGGCGGGATGGCAGACTGCAAGCGCTTCGGCGAACAGGTCGGAGAGCGCATCCAGTTGCTGGACTGCGGGTGACCGCATGTGTCCCTCGTAGTCTGTGAGCGGCATGGAGAGCCAGGGATTTGCCATAGGGATTATTGCCTTCAGCCTGCAAGCACGGCGCCCCCATTCACGTTGAATATCTCGCCAGAGATGAAGCCCGCATATGGGGTGCACAGGAAGAGAATTGGCCCGGCGATCTCATCTGCGTGCGCTGGGCGACCCACCGGGATGGTGGGGTTTGTGCGCGCAGCGTCTTCGGGGCGGTCGAATACACTGCCCGTCATCTCGGTGTGCGTCCAGCCGGGGGCCACGCAGTTGGCGTAGATGCCGTACGGGGCCAGCTCCCAGGAGAGCGACTTGGTAAACGTGATGATGGCCCCTTTGCTGGCGGCATAGTCTGCGTGGCCACCCTCGCCGCGTTGTCCGGCGGCCGATGCAATCGTCACAATGTGTCCACGGGCGGGTTGCAGTGGAACATTGCCGGCGGTTATTCGAGGATCTGCTGCAGGGCGCGGGCGCGTTAGCATGTGCGCTGCAGCGGCATGGACCAGGCCAAAGACGCTGTCCACGTTGGTGGCCTGGGTGCGTCGCCATTGGGCTGAGCTCATATCGGCCACCGTAGTGGGGACGGGTGGCCAGCTGCCGTGGTTGGCGACCAGAATGTCCATATCGCCGAAGGCCTGTAGCGTGCGCGCAACCAGGGCTTCACCGTCCTCAGGCGTAGCCAGTTTCTGCTGGATGGGAAGGCATACTATTGCTCCGCCACACTCCGCGGAGAGGGCGTGGGCCTGTTCTGCGGCCGATTGGTAGCTGAAGGCGACGCGTGCCCCGGCCTTGCGAAAGAGGCGGACGGTGGCAGCGCCGATGCCGCGCGAGCCTCCAGTGATGAGTGCAGTTCGACCGGCAAGCGAGAGGGTGACGCCGGGGGAGGAATGGGATTCAGGGCTCATGGCTTCATTTTGCATCAGATCGGGATTCACGGCATCGGATAAAATGAGTCGGCCGCCGGTTATGGGGCCGGGTAATCATCTCAATCGAGGAGCAATCTGCATGAAGATAGCTGTGCTGATCGCGCGTATTCTGCTGGGACTGGTGTTTGTGGTCTTCGGATTCAACAAAATCGTTCCATTCATGCACCCCGCCATGCCTACCGGCGATGCCGGCTCACTGATGGGGCTGATGTACATCCATAAGTGGCTTACTTTCTATGGCGTGGTGGAGACCGCGGGCGGCCTTATGCTGCTCTTCGGACGCTTCGTTCCGCTCGGGCTGACCCTGCTGGCAGGTGTGATCACCAATATTCTGCTCTTCGGCATTACACTTGCCCCTTCTGGACTAGCTATTCCATTGGTGGTCGGAGTGTTGGAGGCTTTCCTGGTCTACGCGTACAGGGCATCGTTCGCCGGAATCTTCGACGGCACGGCGCAACCCTCCTAGGACAAGAGTTTTTGCTGGTTGGCGGTGCAGGTTGCCGATGCGGCTGAGCGGCTGTCGAAGCCGGCTACTTCGCCTTCTTCAAGCGGGCATCCAGCAGCTTGCGCCGCGCGGCGATCAGGCGCCTCTGCTCGGCGGCGGGCAGATCAAGCGTGGCGCGGACTTTCCTGGGCAGCTTGACCAGGGTGATCTCATGCGCGGCGTGCAGCTCGCGCTTCCACTCGGCATCCGTGAATACCTTCCAGTTCTCGGCGGCAACCCAGTGGATGCGCGCCATGTAGGGCGCAGGAACCAGGCCGCTCCTCTCCACCAGCTCGGTGTAGCGCTCCGCTCCCACCGAGTAGGAGAGGATCAAATATGGCTTGCCGTTAGCGGGGTCGGGCGGCTCGTCCAGATTGATCAGTGCGAACATCTTGCCGCCGATGGCTTTGTCGCCCACCCAGTAAACCAGGTTCGCGCCCCACTGCATCGTCTCCGCCACATGCGGCAGGGTCAGTAGATA
>CAZNAW010000126.1:0-2961 GCA_964571165.1 uncultured Occallatibacter sp.
ACGTGGCCACAACCACTACGGGCATGTCGATGTCGGGAAACAGGTCCACCGGCATGCGCACGATAGTGACCACCCCCACGAGCGATACCAATAGGCACACCATGAGGATGAAGAACGGAAAACTGAGCGCAAACTTCGGCATCAGCTCGCAATCTCCTTGTCAATGGCTATGCGCGGCGCGGAATTCGCGGCGACTTGGATTCTGCTATCAGGCGTGGCCCACCTCCTCCGCGGCGGCTGAGGCGTTTCCGCGCTTGCGTCCGTGAATCACGAGGTATACTGCGGGCACCAGAAACACGGTGACTGCTACTGAAACGCCCAAACCGCCGATGACGGCGCGCGCCAGCGGAGCGTACTGCTCGCTGCCTGTTTCGATGCCAAGCGCCATGGGAATCATGCCCAGCAGCGTAGCCAACGAGGTCATCAGGATGGGCCGCAGCCGAATCTTGCAGGAGTGCACAACGGCCTCGATGAGAGGCTGTCCCTGCTTTTGCAGAATGCCGGCGAACTCTACGATGAGAATACTGTTCGAGACCACGATGCCGGTCATCATGATCACGCCCATCAGCGACATGATGTTAAGCGTGCTTCCGGTGAAGACCAGGACCATCACCACCCCGGCTAATCCGGGAGGAATCGCCATGAGAATGATAAAGGGATCGATGAACGATCGGAACTGCGCCATCAGGATCAGGTAGACCATCAGCACGGCGATGCAGAGCCCGATCCCAAATTCCTTGAACGCCTGGTTCATATTCACGACCGCGCCGCGCACCGTCAGTACCGTGTTGCGGTCAGTCTTTGTCTCGGCCAGCAGCTTATTGATCCGGGCCCCAACTGATTGCAGAGCCTCGGTCCGGGTGGCCACATAAATGTCGATCACGCGCCGGACCTGGTAGTGGTTAACCTCAGTGGGCGTGTTGATCATTTGAATGTCCGCTACCGAGCTTAACGGTGTGTAGCCCGCGGTGTGATCGCCCTTCCAGAACGAAGCCGGCATGTCCGAGGCCGCACGCGCCTCTTCCATCGGGCTGTATCCGGCCGGATGCACGCCGCGCAAGGGAATGTTTCTGAAGTCCTCCATCGACATGTTATTGATCCAGCGGTTCGCATACTGCACGGTGACCATGTAGTTGTTCCCGCTTTTGGGATCGATCCAATAACTCGGTGCGATCATGCCATCCGAGGTCAGAGCGGTGATCACGTTGTCCACGACATCCTGCGCAGAGAGACCGATCAGGCTGGCCTTCTCGCGGTCAATATTTAGAGCGATTCCCGGATAATCCAGGTCCTGCGGAATATAGACGCTGCTTACGCTTGGGATGGTTTTGATCTTTGCTTCCAAATTCTTGGCCAGCGCAAAGGCGCTGTGCATATCCATCGAACTCACCTGAATATCGATGGGAGCTGGAAGGCCCTGGTTGATTACGCCATCTACAAGCCCGCCGGCCTGAAAATAGGTGGAAAGCTCCGGCATCTCACGCGACAGCTTGTCCTGCACCCGCCGCATATACTCATAGCTTCCTATGCTGTGGTCCTCCCGCAAGCTGGTCTGCACAAACGCTGTATCCATGGAAGCGTTGGTCGTGTAGATGGCGGAGAGATCGGGATAGACGCCGATATTGGAAACAATCATGCCCATATCCTTCGGCTTGACCACGCTCCGAATCACGTTCTCCACTTTAGCAATGTACTGGTCACTCACCTCCAGCCGCGTTCCGCTCGGCATGTGTACGTCGATCACAAACTGGCCCGGATCAGTGCGCGGGAAGTATGCGCGGCCAACAAAGGGAAACAGACCGAGAAGGATCACCGCCAGTCCGGCAAGCATCGCACCGGCAGCAAAAGCGGGCCTTTGCAAAACGCGGAAGGCAAAGCGTTCATAGCGGTTAAGAAACTTCTGAAAATAGCCGTTGAAACGGGCCAGGAAGTGCTGGAATACGGATTGGTTATGTTTGCCGGCGCCTTCGCTCTGCTCGGCGTATTGGTCCAGCCGGACAAAGTTGGCGCAGAATAATGGAACCACGGTCATGGCGAAGAAGTAAGACGCGAAGATCGACAGCACCACGCCCAGGCCGAGGGGCGTGAAGATGTACTTGCTGATCCCAGAGAGGAAAGTCACTGGGAAGAAGACGATGGAGGTAGTCGAAGTCGCCGCCAGCACGGCCAACGAGACTTCCATGCCTCCATGTTCGGCCGCGTAGTTTGGCGGATGCCCCATTTCCATATAGCGGAAGATGTTTTCGAGCACGACCACCGAATCGTCGATCAAGCGTGAAAAGGCAAGCGCCAGCCCGCCCAGGATCATGGTGTTGATAGAACCGCCCATGGCGTTGGTGATCAGCAGGCATACCAGCGCCGATAACGGAATCGACAGCATGACTGCGAAGGTAGCGCGGGGGCTGCCGAGGAACACTAGGATCATGATTCCGGTAAGAAACAGACCGATGCTCGCTTCCTTCACCAGATTCTTGATGGCCAGCTTGACGAAAATCGACTGATCGAAGACTACCGCCGTTTTCAGAGACTCGGGAATGTCCACCAAGTGCTTGATGGCCTGCTTCATTCCATCCACAATGGTGATCGTGTTGCTGCTGCCGCCCTGCTTAAAGACCGGCACGTAGACGGATCGCTGCCCGTCAATGCGCACGATGTTGTATTGCAGCGCGCCCGAATCCTCGGCCTTGCCCACGTCGGCCACCAGCACTGAAGAGTTGCCCACCGACTTCAGCGGCATCTCGTTCATCGATTTGGCGTCGGGAAACTGGCTGTTGGCGTAGATGTTGTAGTCCTTTGTGCCGATCCTCACGTCGCCCGCGGGCAGAATCAGGTTGGAATCGTTCACCGCTTCGACCACGTCGCTCAGGCTCATGTTGCGCGCCTCCAGCTTGAGCGGATCGACGTAAATCTGGATCTGCCGGTAAGTTCCTCCGTAGGGCTGCGGCACCGACGCGCCTTGGA
>CAZNAW010000127.1:0-2959 GCA_964571165.1 uncultured Occallatibacter sp.
GTGCCAACGGCCAGAACATGGAGGTCGAGTGGCGCCACGGACTGCTGGGCGGACTGCTTCCGCCCGAGCGCAAGGGAGCAATACGCGCGCTAGGCTATGTCAACCATGGCAACATGGGTGACTACCGCCAGCAGAACATTAAATTCCTCCAGGGCTTGACGCCAACGCCGGAGATTACCGCGCACCCACTGCAGAGCACTGTGAAATATGGCGTGGGAGTCAACATGGAGCAGGAGCTGACCGAGACCCTCCGGGCGTTCGGGCGCTTCGGCTGGAACGAAGGCCAGCACGAGTCCTACGTCTACACGGAGGTCGATCAGACGGTTGAACTTGGAGGCGATTATTCCGGCAGGGCATGGGGACGCGCCGACGACAAGGTAGGACTTACTTTTGTCTCCAACGCCATCAAACGCGACCACCAGGCTTACCTGAAGATGGGCGGGCTGGGATTCCTGCTGGGCGATGGCAAGCTGAACTATGCGCGCGAGGACATCTTTGAGAGCTACTACACCCTGCATACCTGGCGCGGCCTATCCTACGCGCTGGACCTGCAGTACATCACCCACCCCGGATATAACCAGGATCGCGGGCCAGTGCTGGTAGAGTCAGTGCGGATGCATGTGGATTTCTAAAGTCAGTTGTCAGGTGCAGGTTGCAGGTGGTTAGTTGAGAGCGGGAAGTTGGCCGGGACTTATACTTCAAACGTGCCTTCGATTTCCTTATTCGTGCTGCTCGGACTGGTTCTTGGACTACTGTTCGGGAGCTTTCTGAACGTGTGCATCTCGCGTTTGCCGCAGCATGAATCCATCGTGACGCCCCGCTCGCACTGTATGGCCTGCGGGCACGCAATTCGTTGGTACGACAATCTGCCGGTTGTGAGTTGGGTGCTGCTGCGCGCACGCTGCCGCGAATGTGGGGCAACGATTTCGTGGCGTTATCCTGCGGTGGAATTTGCGGTAGGATTTTGGTTCGCGATGGCCACTTCCCGACTCAGTGTCGTTGTGTTTGCCAATGGAAGTACGACCTCGGGACCCAATCCCACTGAATGGATTGAGATCCTTGGCTTTGCCATTCTCGGATTTCTGCTGATTGGCTTGATGGTGATGGACTGGCAGACGCAACGGCTGCCGGACGCGTTCACGTTCACCGGGATCGGCATAGGTTTCTTGATGACCTGTGTGCAGGCGTATTTTCTGGCGCCGGGCCAGGGCGATATCGTGATCGACACTACTCACCAGCTCCGTCTCTCCAGTCCCGGAAGCTTTGCGTCGCAGGGCAACGTATTTATGACCGGTACGGAAGCGCTGATCATGGGGCGCATTGCCGCCATCGCCGTAGCGGCCCTGATTCTGCTTGCAGTGCGTTGGGGCTACAAGGCCCTGCGCAAGCGAGACGGCATGGGCCTGGGAGATGTGAAGCTACTGGCGATGATCGCCGCGTTTCTGGGCTTCGGTCAGACGATGCTTGCCTTGTTTGCAGCGGTGCTGGCTGCCAGCGTCTACGGCATCCTGTTGATAGCCCGGCGACAGGCCAGTGGGAATAGTAAGTTGCCTCTGGGCAGCTTTCTGTCGGCCGGGGGCTTGTTCGCCGCACTGCTGGGGCCGCAGGTAATCGCATGGTACACCGGGCTACTGCAATAGCTGCTGCGTTGCATTGTGCGGAAACGGCCCATTTGCGCGCATCAGCTTGACACTTGACCGCCTCAAATCTAGAGTCAAAGATGCCGCATGACGAGCTACCCATACATCTGGAATTACCTGCCCCTGGCGCTCCATATCGCGGGGGCACTGGGCATTGCCGCGGGCATGGTGGCCGCCTCCTACTTGATCGGCAGGCACAGAAACTACCGCACCAAATTGGACCCCTACGAGTGCGGTATGGATCCGGTGGGCGACTCGCGAGGCCGCTTCTCCGTGCGTTTCTACATGGTTGCCATGCTCTTTATCCTGTTCGACGTGGAGGCGGTATTCCTGCTTCCATGGGCGGTCATCTTCCGCCGCCTGCCGGGCATTACCGGGTCAGCGATGTTCGGCTTTTGGGAGATGCTGGTCTACCTCGGCTTCGTGGCCGTTGGCCTGTTTTATGTGTGGAAGAAGGGCATTCTGAACTGGTCCTACGACCGGGGAGACCAATAGATGGCCGCCCCTGCGAGCGCGCTGACCGGCAAGACCGACGTCTTCGCGGCGATGGCAGAGAACCCCGCTGTTATAGCGCTGGGTGAGCTTGCCACGGATGCCAAGTTCGATCGCAATGAGATGACGATTACGGTTGCTCGCGAGTCTATCGTCGCCGCGTGCGAAGCGGTGAAGGCCGCGGGATATAACTTTTTCGAGGATGTGACGGCGGTGGATTGGTATCCGCAGGAGCCGCGCTTCCAGCTCTCGTACCATATCGTGTCGCACAGCCTGAAGCAGCGGCTGCGGCTGCGGGTGCTGCTGGAGTCCAGCGACGCGAGTGTTCCGTCTATTACCTCAGTGTGGCCCTCTGCAAATTTTTACGAGCGCGAGGTCTTCGACCTCTTCGGCATCGACTTTCCCGGCCATCCGCGCCTCACACGCATCATGATGCCCGAGAACTGGCAGGGCCATCCGCTGCGCAAGGACTATCCGGTGGAAGGCTATAGATAAAACAAGCTCAAGATTCATGGCACGATTTTCGAGGCGAGGGCAGGGCCCATGGCACCGGTAGCAGCACACGACAGGATCACCCCCGGAGTGGAAGACGTCGTAGCCGACGCCAAGCTGCACGGCAACGCGGGTACGGGTGAGCACTCCATGGTGCTGAACATGGGCCCGCAGCATCCGTCCACCCACGGCGTGCTGCGCGTGGTGATTGAGCTGGACGGCGAGATTGTGGTGGCGCTGGCTCCGGACATCGGCTACCTGCATACCGGAATTGAGAAGACCTGCGAGGCCAAGTTCTACCAGCAGGTTGTTCCGCTGACCGACCGCATCGACTA
>CAZNAW010000128.1:0-2799 GCA_964571165.1 uncultured Occallatibacter sp.
GGGATGGCGTGAACAACGCCCCAGGCTGGTGGGATGACAGCAACACGCACCCCGAGCTGGTTGCTGCAATGCTGTCGGGCAGCATCCGCTCGGTGGGTGGCGACGCCAACAGCGACAAGGAAGCCTGGAACAAGATCTTCATCGACTTCAACAAGCGCCATGGCAAGGGCGCGGTTGGCTATAAGAAGGGCGAGAAGATCGTCCTGAAATACAACTTGAACCAGATGCATAACAACGACGGCAGGAGCAACGATTCCTACATTGCTCCGCAACTCTCGCAAGCGTTGCTGCGCCAGTTGGTGCAGCAGGTTGGGGTTGCTCCGGCCGACATTACCGTTTATGACGCCATCCGCAACGTTCCAGCAACCATCTTTGACCGCGCCACCAAGGAGTTTCCCGGCGTCCACTTTGTGGAATCGACCGGCACAGAGGGCCGCGAGAAGGCGGTGGCCGACAAGTCGAAGCCGCTGGTCTTTTCCAGTGGCAGCTTGACCTTCTATCTCCCCACCGTTGTTACCCAGGCCGACTACATGATCAACGTAGCCGGGCTGAAAGGCCACACCATGGCGGGCATGACGGTGTGCGCCAAGAACCATCAGGGAACTGTGCTGAAGGAAGACAGTTCAGCCGGTGCGCGCGATGTGCATCCCACGCTTGCCGTCAAGGGCGGCGGACGCGGTCCGGCCCCTCAACAGATGGGCGCCTACAACGGGCTGGTGGATATGAATGGTCATCCGGATGTGGGCGGCAAGACCATGCTGTACCTCATCGATGGCCTGTATGCCACGCAACACAATGAATTCCGTTTGGCCGCGGTCTGCAAGTGGGACAGCGCGCCCTTCAACGGCCATTGGACATCCAGCGTGTTTGCTTCGCAGGACGGCGTGGCCATCGACTCGGTGGCGCTGGACTTCCTGCGCAGCGAGCCGACCCTGAAGACCATCGTCACCGGCGCGGTGGACAACTACCTCCACGAGATGGCGATGGCCCACCAGGCGCCCTCCAAGACGGTGTACGATCCGGCGAAGAGTGGCAAGGTGCTGGCCAGCATGGGCGTCCACGAGCACTGGAACAACGCCACGGACAAGAAGTACAGCCGCAACCTGAACAGCAAAGGGACAGGGATCGAACTGGTCAATGTGAAGCTGGCATAGCCGTCAAGCGTTGCCAATACCCTACTCGCCGCGCATATCCGTCGTCAGTCTCGCAGGGCTTGACGATCGATATGCGCGGAGTTGCGTTACCCACATTGCGATCAAGGTACTGCATAGAACCGATAGTCTGCGGCAGAGCATGCAAACGCAGACCCGCGCGAGGGCTTTTCCTGTTCTGCATCTCCGCTTTGCTTTAGATCAGTTTGGAACAGCCAGGTAATTCAGCAGGGTGTTCGGCAGGACCTTTGCCGCAGCGGCGAGAGCAGCATTGTTGTCGGTCTCCGCCTGGCTTAGATTGGTCGCAGCCTTGGCCTCATCCACGCCGATCAAGAATGTCGCCTGCGACGACAAATTGACGGTTTCCTGTTGCAGATAAGTCTCCTGGGAGTTCAACTGGCTCTCGGTATTGCCATAAATGACGCGCTGCTGACTGACATAGTTCAGGGCAGAGCTTACCGCGGCGGTCGCTGTCCCTATGGCCGTCGTATTCCCGCTTTGCAAGGCCGTGACCAGCGAGCTCAAAGACCCCAGCACGTTGGCGCTGGAGTTAGAAAAGATCTGGCTGCCGGGAACATTGACCTGGACATTCAATTGATCGCCAACCTGTATGGAGTTCACATCGTTATTGCCGTTGTAGGTGTATCCCGAAGGCGAGGAGGGGTCCGCGGTGTAGGGGGTTGTGGTGCTGGCTGTTCCGCCAAATAGATAGGCACCCTGGTAGGACAGGTTTGCCTGGGACACTACACTCGACAAGAGTCCTTGCACCTGCGTCGCAATTGCCTGTTGGTTCGCCGCGGTATTGGTCCCGTTGGCCCCTTCTGTTCCCAGGGAGACCGCCTGGGTGAGAGACGTGACGACCGAGCTCAATGCGGAATCGGCCGTCTGCACCGTGGACAGCACGCTGCTGACGTTCTGCGTGTATTGGTCAACATCCGCCGTCTCGATGGTATTTTGCACCATGTCGGCGGCTGCGGCTGGATTGTCCGAGGGCACATTGACGCTCTTGCCAGTGGACACCTGCTGCAATGCAGTATTCAGCGACACCTCGCTCTGCTGAATCGCGGCGAGCATGTTTGGAACCATATTGGGATCAACGCGCATATCCGTCAGTAACCTCCGCTGGTGCCCATATCGAGGGTCACAGTATTGAGTTGCTGGATGGTACTGACAATCCGGGCCGCAGCCTCATATGCGGTCTGGTAACGAATCAGATTGGTGGTTTCCTCATCCGTGCTTACCGCGGAGACCGAGCCCTGCTGGGTGGTGAGCTGCTGTAGATTGAGACCAATGGCTGTGGATTCCGCGCTGGTGTTGGAGGCGGCGGTCCCGACCTGAAAGACCAGGTTGGCGTAAGAGCCGGCGGCATTCTGTCCAGACGGTAGTGCGTTGGTGAGCGCGGCGGATAGGTTGGCAATGTTGCCGTTGCTGCCCGCCGACCCATCCGAACTGATTGCGATCAGCGAAGGATTGGAGATGGCTACGGCGATACCGGACGCGGCGTCCGCCGCATTGGCCGGCAGGGTGAAAAAGTTTTTGCCTGCATTGCCGTTGGAGTCAAAGCCTTGTGCCTGCGCGGCGTTGAAGGCCGTAGCAAACTGGCTGGCCAGCGTATTCAACTGGGTCAGGAAGCCGGGAATCACCTGGT
>CAZNAW010000129.1:0-2759 GCA_964571165.1 uncultured Occallatibacter sp.
TGGCCTGCCGCTCGACGGGCTGGGCCATGCTGTGCTCGAACTCGGTGCAGGAAGTTCACGATCTGGCGCTGGTGGCGCAGATTGCGACGCTTGAGTCGCGCATTCCTTTCATTCACTTTTTTGACGGCTTCCGCACCTCGCACGAAGTGGGCAAGATTCTGCCCATCGGCGACGAGACAATCCGCGCGCTTGTGGACGACAAATATCTGATCGAGTATCGCCAGAGAGCTCTCAGCCCCGATCGTCCGATCATCCGCGGCACGGCGCAGAATCCCGATGTGTTCTTCCAGGCCCGCGAGGCTTGTACACCATTCCACGCCGCGGTTCCGGGCATTGTGCAGTCCGTGATGGACCGCTTTGCCGCGCAGACCGGCCGCGCCTATCACCTGTTCGACTACTACGGCGCGCCCGATGCGGAACGCGTGATCGTTCTTATGGGCTCGGGCGCTGAAGCGGCCGAGGAAGCTGTTGACCTGATGGCCAAGCAGGGCGAGAAGATCGGCATGGTCAAGGTCCGCCTGTTCCGGCCCTTCGATTCGAAGGCCTTCCTGGCCGCACTGCCCTCGACGGTGAAGTCGATTGCCGTTCTCGACCGCTGCAAGGAGCCCGGCGCTTGCGGCGAGCCTCTGTATCAGGACATTGTGACCGTGCTGGCCGAGAACGCCGCCACGCTGCCGTTCGCCGCCAAGCCCACCGTGATTGGCGGGCGCTACGGCCTCTCCTCGAAGGAATTTACTCCGGCCATGGTCAAGGGCATCTTCGACGAGTTGGCGAAGCCGGCTCCGAAGAACAGCTTCACCATCGGCATCAACGACGATGTAAGCCACAGCAGCCTGACCTATGATCCCAGCTTCTCGACCGAGGACCCGAAGACCGTGCGGGCGCTGTTCTACGGCCTGGGTTCCGACGGCACCGTGGGGGCCAACAAGAATTCGATCAAGATCATTGGCAGCGAAACCCCCAACTATGCGCAGGGCTACTTCGTTTACGACTCGAAGAAGTCCGGGTCCATGACCACGTCGCACCTGAGGTTCGGCCCCAACCCCATCCGGTCAAGTTATCTCATTACCCAGGCCAGCTTTGTGGCCTGCCATAACTTCAGCTTCCTGGAGAAGATGGATGCGGTGGAAGCAGCCATGCCGGGCGCGGTCTTCCTGCTTAACTCGCCTTACTCGGCGGCCGAGGTCTGGAACCATTTGCCCAAGACCACGCAGCAGGAGATGCTGCGCAAGAAGATCCAGTTCTATGTGATCGACGGCTACACGGTGGCGCGCGAGGCCGGCATGGGCCGGCGCATCAACACCATCATGCAGACCTGCTTCTTCGCCATCAGCGGCGTGCTGCCGCGCGAGGAAGCCATCGCGCAGATCAAGAAGTCAATCAAGAAAACCTATGGCAAGCGCGGCGAAGCGGTGGTAACCAAGAACTTCGCGGCCGTGGACGCGGCACTGGCTCATCTGGAAAAGGTGGAGCTGCCCTCTGCGGTTTCGTCCGACTTCGACCTGATTCCCTCCATTTCGAGCAAGGCTCCCCAGTTTGTTCGCAACGTACTGGGCCAGATTGCCGGAGGCCACGGAGACCTGCTGCCAGTCAGCGCGATTCCGGCCGGCGGTGCATTCCCCACGGGTACGGCTCAGTGGGAGAAGCGCAACATTGCGCAGTTCATTCCGGTTTGGGATAAGGACCTGTGTATCCAGTGCGGCAAGTGCGCCATGGTCTGCCCACATGCCGTCATTCGCGCCAAGGTCTACAGCTCCGAGGCCGCGGAAAACGCACCGTCAACCTTCCAATGGGCCAAGCCCAAATGGAAGGGGATGGAGCAGGATCACTATACCCTGCAGATTGCTCCTGAAGACTGCACAGGCTGCGGAGTTTGCGTGGAAGTCTGCCCGGTGAAGAGCAAGAGCGATGCCAGCAAGAAAGCCATCAATATGGCGCTTCAGGAGCCGCTGCGCGAAGCCGAGCGCGACAACTGGGAGTTCTTCCTCGGGCTACCCGAGGTGGATCGTTCCAAGCTGTCGCACGGCCAAGTGAAGGATCTGCAACTGCTTCAGCCGCTCTTTGAGTTCTCCGGCGCCTGCGCGGGTTGCGGGGAAACAGCGTATATCAAGCTGCTCACTCAGCTTTTCGGCGATCGTCTGTACGTAGCCAATGCGACTGGCTGCTCGTCAATTTATGGCGGCAACCTGCCTACCACGCCCTACACCAAGAATGCCGAAGGCCGCGGACCGACCTGGGCAAACTCGCTCTTCGAGGACAATGCGGAGTTCGGCTTCGGCATGAGAATCGCGCTGGATCAGCAGAAGGAATTCGCGGAACTTCTGGCCAAACGCCTTGCCCCGGCCATCGGCGAGGAGCTGCTGGATGCTCTGCTGAACGCCCCGCAGAAGACTGAAACTGAGATCAACCAGCAACGGGAGCGCGTGAAGACGTTGCGCGAGCGGCTTGCTTCCAATCCGAGTTCCGACGCCCGCAACCTGCTGGCCATTGCCGACTCGCTGGTCCGCAAGAGTGTCTGGATTCTGGGCGGCGACGGCTGGGCTTACGACATCGGCTTCGGCGGTCTGGATCACGTACTGGGTTCGGGCAAGAACATCAATGTTCTGGTTCTCGATACCGAGGTATACTCGAACACCGGCGGCCAGATGTCGAAGTCCACGCCGCGCGGCGCGGTGGCCAAGTTTGCGGCCAGCGGCAAGGCCAACAGCAAGAAGGATCTGGCCATGGAAGCGGTCAGCTACGGTTCGGTGTATGTGGCG
>CAZNAW010000130.1:0-2735 GCA_964571165.1 uncultured Occallatibacter sp.
ACGTACTACGGCACAGAAATCAAGGTTAGCACACCCCCGTCAGAGGAGCAAACCGACGCGGAAAAGGAGCGGTGGAACCTGGAAATGGGGCGGCGAACGGGGGCGCCCAAATCTCCAGGAAGAGCTTCCCGCATTCCAGTTCCCCCGCCGCCGTTCCCTGTCCACGGAGAATGAAACCGCGCCCATCGCTGAAACCCGTTCACCCCGCCAACTCGCCAACCCCGCGCAGCGGGGGCCAGCTCGCTACAACCACTCTCCACCGTTCTTCGCTCACTGGCCCCCCTGGATTGTTGAACTTGCAGAGCAGCCGGAACATTCTCTCCTGGCAGCCACCTGCGTTTGCAGAAGATTATCCCCGCCCCGCGCACAATGCTTTCAGGAGAACCCGGCATGAACGAAACCGTCCTCATTCCAACCGCCCTCGAAGCTTCGCCTGAACCGCCCGCCCGCAACGCCGCCGTCCTGCGCTGCTGCCAGGCCCGCCAGCACTCGTTCGAACTCAGCCTGGACAAGCGTCGCAGCACTTACGAGACTCAACAATACGCAAGGCAAGCCTACCGCGACGCCATGCCTGACCTCGCAGGCTACGAAAACATCCGCGACTTCATCGCATGTACCGCGCACGGCATGGTCATCGGCGCCATTGAAGCCATGGACGCCACCAAGTTCCTCTACGCCGCCCAGGTCGCGCTCGGCGTCCTCCACCACGCGCCAAAGACCCAAAAGCAACCCGCCGTATGACCACCCCTACCCCCCTCACCAGTGGTAACCTCGCAGTAGAGAAATAGTAACCATCCAGGTGAAACACCGCGCCTGCCCCGCCCATCGCCGCCGGTCTGAGCGCTCCAGCTCGCTCCCGGCAAGAAAGAAGGGACGCGCAAGCTCATCTCCGCTGCCGGTCAAGGCGGCCTAACATGCACTTGCGAAAAAGCAGAGTTTGGGTAGATGATTCTCCTGCTCATTCGCTGATAGCTTCTGCGGCTCTGAATCGCGGGCGGAAAACCCGTGGTCGTCGACGCAATTTGATGAAAAATCTCCCATGCCCGGTTCAGGAGAGGCTCGTCATGAAACGAATCGTACTCGTGGTTTTGCTGCTGACCCTTGCGCTGCCAGGATTCGCCTCAACTCACAAGGAACTCTACAACGTCCCCTGCAGCGTGTTGTGGCCCGCGCTCAAAGATACCCTCAGAAACTCAGGAAAGTACGGCATTATCGGAATCGACAACATCGAGATGACGGCTTCATACAACATCGGCGGCAATCTGACTGGGAAGCGCATTAACTCCGCCGTCCTCAATAGCAAGGACAATGGAAATAGCTGCGAATTGCAGGTTCAGACGGCTTACAGCGGATTGATAAACAACGATGCGGGCGACCTGAAAAAGCGAGTCGATGAGTCACTGGCCAAGCTCAAGGCCGCGCCCGCTGCCGATTCCACGACCGCGCAGGCCACAACTCCGGCTCCCGCCGATAAAGCCTCGCTGGCCATTGACTCCACTCCTGCCGGCGCCGACATCGAGATCGATGGCGCCTTCGTCGGCAACACGCCCTCCACACTTACACTCGCTCCTGGCAGTCACCAGGTTGTCGTCAAAAAGAAAGGTTTCACGGACTGGACCAAGACCCTCAACGTCACCGGCGGCACGGTTCACCTGAACGCCGAGCTGGAACAGGCCGCGGCGAAGTAGCGATTTAGTCTCCCTTTCCTGATATGCTTAGGCCGCTCTTAGAAGAGGGAACAACTGTATGCGCAAGACTTTACTCGCATTTGTATTTCTGGCATTGTGCCCCCTGCTCGTCGCTCAGCAATCGCTCAACAATGGCTCGATCATCAAGCTTGTGAAGGCTGGCCTGTCGGATGATTTGATCGTTTCTACCATCAATGCTTCACCCGGAAGTTATGACACATCAGCCGATGGGCTGATCGCCCTGAAGACCGCGGGAGCCAGCGACAAGGTGGTTGCGGCAATCGTGACGAAGGCATCGTCTCCCGCGGGGCCTGCCGCAGTTCCCACTACGCCACCCCCGCCGGTGGCCCAGGATCCAGACGATCCAATGTCGCCGCATGAGGCTGGGATCTACGCGTTCAGCGAAACTGCTCCGGACCACAAGATGACCATGCTCGAGCCGTCGGTCTACGGCCAAGGCAAGACCGGAGGCATCTTTGCATCGGCAATGACTTATGGGATTGCCAAGGCCAAGATGAAAGCAATCTTGCGGGGCGCTCACTCGAACGCCCGTGTGACCGATCCTCAGACCGTCTTTTATTTCTACTTCGAACAGCAGGGTGCGGGCCTGAGCAATGCGTCCAGTATCTTTGGGGGCACCAGTACTCCGAATGAATACACTTTGCTGAAGTTCGACGTGAAGGATTCCACGCGCGAGACGACGATTGGCAAATTCAGCGCATACGGCGCATCCAGTGGAAACGACGATAAAGCCATCGTAGCTTTCACCTACAGTAAACTGAAACCTGGGGTTTACAAGGTAACGATCAGTGCGCCCCTGCAATCCGGCGAGTACGGTTTTGTAGCCCCAGGCGCGATGGCCGTGGCCACACCCTTTGGGGGCTCCGCTGGAGGATCGGGCCGCGTCTTCGACTTTGGCATGAAATGAGAGTGCCGGTTTCTCATTGCGAACGTGTTTGGGGCAGTCCTAGAGGTTATCGGTTAGTCTGAAGTCATGCACAGACGCACGCGAAGAACGCTCTGGATAGTGGCCGCGGTCCTGCTCCT
>CAZNAW010000131.1:0-2626 GCA_964571165.1 uncultured Occallatibacter sp.
GCCATCTTGACGTATCCGCCCAGCGGCAGCGCGTTGATCTGGTAGTCTGTGCCGCCGCGCTTGAAGCCAACCACCCGCTTGCCGAAACCGATGGCGAAGGTCTCCACTCGCACGCCGCACCACTTGGCCACCACGAAGTGGCCAAATTCATGCACCAGCACCATAAGGCCGAGCACCAGAAGAAGTTCAAGAACGGTGGTCATAGATACTTAATTTCCCTTTTCATTAGCTAACGATCAAGTTACGGCGGGTCAGACCCGGAGGCCGTCTGCTGCGTGCCGTGCAATCACGCTGCGAGCGCACTCACGGGCCGCCTCGTCCGCCGCAAGCACGTCTTGGATAGACGCAGGTGCATCGCAAGAGGTATCGCTCAACACCTTCTCGATTGTACGCGGGATGCCCATGAAGGGGATCGCTCCTTGGAGGAATGCAGCCACTGCAACCTCGTCGGCGGCGTTCAGCGCGATACAGGCTGTCGGGCCGGATTCTGCCGCTTCATAGGCCAGGCGCAGGCATGGGAAACGAGTCATATCTGGTTGAGAAAAATCCAGTTGGCTCAATGTTGCCAGGTCGAATATTAAAGCTGGAGCTGCAATCTGCGCGTCCACCCGCTCCGGGTAGGCCAGCGCGTATAGGATCGGCAGCCGCATATCGGTCACCGAGATCTGCGCCAGAATCGAGCCGTCTATAAACTCCACCATCGAATGCATGGTGGACTGAGGATGAATCGTCACTCGAATCCTGCTCGGAGGCAGGTTGAACAGCCGGCAGGCCTCAATGATCTCGAATCCCTTGTTCATCATCGTCGCCGAGTCGATGGTGATCCGCTTACCCATAACCCACGTTGGGTGCTTTAGCGCCTGCGCCGCCGTGATGTGCTCGAACTCCGCCGCGGGTGTGTTGCGGAACGGCCCGCCAGATGCCGTCAGCCAAATCTGCTTGACCTCTGCCGCCCGCCCCCCGCGCAGACATTGGTGTACGGCGTTGTGCTCGGAATCGATGGGTAGCAGTGCAACTTTATGTTTCTGCGCCGCCGCCAGGATCAGTTCACCCGCCGCTACCAGGCACTCCTTATTTGCCAGTCCGACGGTCTTTCCCGCACAGACCGCCGCATAGGTTGCCTCCAGTCCAGCCACCCCCACAATCGCCGACACCACAAAATCGACCTCGTGCAGCGTCGCTACGCGGACCGTTCCTTTGCTGCCGTGAACCACTTCTATGTCGTCAATTCCAACCTCGCGTAGCCGTTTGCCAAGCGACCCGGCCAGTTCGTCCGTGGCCAGCGACACCACGCGGGGCTTCCAGCGAACGCATTGGTCGAAGGCCACGTCCAGGTTGCGCCCGGCGGCCAGCGACACCACCTCATAACGCTCGGGAAAGGATTCGCATATAGACAGGGTGCTCTGGCCGATAGACCCGGTCGAGCCCAGGATGGCAATCTTTTTCACTTCCCTATTTTCGCAGATATGTCGGAGCTACTGCCCAGCTCTTTCGTCGCGCGCCTTGATCTCTGCGCGAAGTGCATCAACAGATTCGCGAAGGGCACGGATTTCGGGAAGAACGACAGCCTGAGCACTCTCTTGCAATGCGTCAACCAAATTTTTCTTCAGGGATACTCTCCATGCGCGAAAGCGGATATTTAGGACGAACCATAGCACAAGAAGAAGGGCAAACGGAGCCACATTGATAAGTGTGTCTTTCCATGCGATTTCCATGCGGCCAATCATACGCCACACTGTAGCTAGAACCTTCCCAGCCCAAACGCGTCTTTGAGTAGCAGCACCCACCATAGTGCGGGCGCCGCCACCAGCAGCGCGTCGATCCGGTCCAGGATGCCGCCGTGGCCCGGCAGCATCGTTCCCGAGTCCTTCACGCCCACGCCGCGCTTGATCGCCGACTCCAGAAGATCGCCCAACTGCGCGGCCACATTGATAATCACCGCCAGAATGGCCGACTGCCACACCGGCTCCAGGATATGCAGCACGGTGTTGCCGAAGTACGTCGATAGCAGCTCCCCAGCAAATACCACCCCCAGCCCTGCCACCACGCTGCCTGCGACCGAGGCGATCGATCCCTCCCAGCTCTTGTTGGGGCTCAGCCGCGAAAGCTTGTGCCGGCCATAACGTCGACCAACGTAATAAGCGGCAATATCACCGGCCCACACACACACCATCAGGAACAGAAGCAGCGGCTTGCCGTCATCACGGTCCCAGATCATGGGAATCAGGGTCAGCGGATACGCCACATAGATCAGCCCGAAAAGGCCTCGCGCAGCATCCGGCAGTACCCGATCCAGCGGCGCACGGAAAGCCGTCCAGGTCAGCAGGATCAGCGCCAGCGCGCTCAACGCAGGAAGCTCAGCCTCATTGTGGAAGTTGGGCAGTGTGAACAGAAAGACCACGGCGGTGCCGCACATCATCCACCAAGTTGGAATGCTTGCAACCCCCGCGTTGGCCAGTTGCAGGTACTCGTATGCGGCCAGCTCGGCAACCAGGGCGGCCACCAGAGTCAGCATCCATGGCTGCCCGCGGAAGATGAGCATAACTACCACTAGGATCAAAAGGGCTGCGGTAAGGATTCGTTTCATGAGCGGAGAATAGGACCTCCAGCAGGATACATGCTGACA
>CAZNAW010000132.1:0-2615 GCA_964571165.1 uncultured Occallatibacter sp.
CAAGAAGCTCGAACCAGAATGCACCCATATCTTCGGCTTTACAGAATCCGGGCGGCGCGCCCATAATCAGCAGGTCGGCGCTGCTGAAGTTGGCCGAATGGTGGGAATCTCGCGTAAATCTGGCCCAAGGAGGTGCCCCATGCCCAGACAAGGAAGTCTGCCTGCCCCCCCCCGCGCTCTGCGGCAGAGGGAGTCGTTCCGCTCGACCAGCTTTGGGCGCAGCTAGCACCGGAAAGGCAACAGCGAACGCTGCGGATTCTGGCTTGCGTCGTGGCTCGGCAACTCGTGCCGCTTCCAGGAAAGGAGGCGGACGATGACCGTCACACATCGTGAACGAACCGCTTCGAACGATCAGGCGATCCCGACGAAGACGAATTCAACGAAGGATTCGGCGACGACATCGTTGGTGTTGCGGCCGTCGTCGAAGATCCGGGACCGTCATCGCGAGCGTCTGGCGGTGGTCTACATTCGGCAGTCGTCGCCGCATCAGGTGCTGGAGAACCGCGAGTCCCGGGAGCGGCAATACGCCCTGGCGACGTTGGCCGAGCAGTTCGGCTGGCCGGCCGATCGGGTGCTCGTGATTGACGAGGACCAGGGGCAAAGCGGGAAGTTCTCCGAGAACCGCGGCGGCTTTCAGCGGCTGCTGACCGAGGTCGCGTTGGACCACGTGGGGCTGGTGCTGGGATTGGAACTCAGTCGCCTGGCACGATCGTGCAAGGACTGGCATCACCTGGTGGAGTTGTGTGCCGTGTTCGACACGCTCTTGTACGACCAGGATGGTGTCTACAATGCGAACGACAGCAATGACAGGCTTTTGTTGGGAATGAAGGGAGCGATGAGCGAGTACGAGCTGATCACGCTGCGCAATCGGCTGGAGCGCGGGCGCGACAACAAGGCGGCCCGTGGGGAATTGTTCCTGCACTTGCCGATCGGCTACGTCAAGTCGTCGTCGGGCGAAGTTATGCAGGAACCCGACGAACAGGCTCGTGCCGTCGTCCAGTTGGTGTTCGACAAGTTTGAGGAATTGGGCACGGTGTGGCGGGTCTTCTGCTACCTCAAGCAGAACAAGATCCAGTTCGGCTATCGCTGCTTGCGTGGCCCGAATCGCGACCAGTTGGAATGGCGTCGTCCCACGCATAACCGCGTCTTGGCGATCCTGCGCCATCCGATCTACGCCGGCGCCTATGCCTACGGATTCCACCGGCCCGGCCGTAAGAACCCGGTCTCCGGCCAAGTCGAGGGCGGCAAGTGGTTCCTGTCGCCCGAGGAAATCCGTGTATTGATTCAAGGTCGGGTGCCAGCCTACATCACTTGGCAGCGGTATCTGGCGAACCAGCGACGTCTGGGCGAGAACCGTTCGTTTCCCGGCTCTCAGGGAGCGGATCGTGCGGGCAAGGCGTTGCTCAGCGGCCTGATCGTCTGCGGCCGTTGCGAGCACCACATGAACGTCGGCTACCATCCAGGAAAGACAAAGAAGCCTCACTATTGGTGCGACACCCATTTGTTTGAAGAGCGGGAGCAGCCTTGTTTCGGCCTAAAAGCCCCGCCGGTAGACGAGTTGGTGGCCCACCAGGTCGTGCGCGCCTTGGAGCCGGCAGCCGTGGAGTTGAGCCTGCAAGCGGCGACCGACATCCAACGGGAACGCGAGCGACTTCACCAACATTGGCGGCAGCGCCTGGAACGCGCCCAGTACGAGGCACAACTCGCGGAGCGTCAGTATCAAAGCGTCGAACCGGAGAACCGCCTGGTGGCCAGAACGCTGGAACAACGCTGGGAAGAGGCGTTGCGTCAGGAACGTCAACTTCGTGAGGAATACGACCGCTTCCTTGCGGCCACGCCAGCGAGCCTGAGCGACGCGGACGCCGATCGCATCCGCACGGCAGCGCAGAACATCTCTGCACTTTGGCACTCGCCGGCTACAACGCCCCAAGATCGCAAGGCGATTGTGCGTTGCCTGGTGGAACGCGTCGTCGTGCATGTCGAACAGCGCAGCGAGTATGTGGACCTCACCATCCATTGGCACGGCGGTTTCACGAGCCAACACCAGGTCGTGCGTCCCGTGTTCAGCTACACGCAGCTGCGCGACTACGAACTGCTGATCGCGCGAATCAAGGCGTTGCACCAGGAAGGCAAGAGCGTTCCGGCGATCGCGGAACAATTGAACCAAGAGGGCTTCGTCCCGCCACGGCGCCGTGGCAGGTTCTCGGTCAGCAGCCTGGCCCCCATCCTGGAACGATTGGGGCTGGTGAGCGAGATGCATCGCAAGGATCTGCTGAGCACCAACGAGTGGTGGATTCGAGACCTGGCGACCAGGCTGAGGGTTCGCCCAGGCAAGGTTCACTACTGGGCGACTCAAGGATGGATCCACTCGCGCAAGACTCCATCCGGAAAGCACTGGATCGTCTGGGCGGACGCCGAGGAGTTGAAACGCCTGGAAAAACTCAAGCTCCAGTGCACCTCTCACACGGCCCAACGCCATCCCAAGTTGGTGACTACCAAAGTCCGAAAAGGATAGAATGGAATTGCCTCCTCGCAGCCGGCGACAAGTCGCGGTTCTCTTTCAACCAGTCCTCGAACGCAATCGGAAAGGATGTTTTGTGACGCCAAGTACAAGC
>CAZNAW010000133.1:0-2604 GCA_964571165.1 uncultured Occallatibacter sp.
GCAGCCGCCGTAGTAGCGCCGCCCAGGGTAGCCCTCGGCGTACTTGTTGGTGAAAATTGAGCCGGCCGCCTCCAGCACCGCCTCTGAAACGAAATTTTCGCTGGCGATCATCTCCAGCCCTTCGTGTTGGCGGAGAGTTTCCTGGTCAAGAGCAGCGGCCACAGCGGGGTCGGCCTGGGCTAGGGTGAGAGACATACGGTCGGTCATAAGAGAATTTTAGACCCTTCGGGCTCCGTTTACAGACGCAAACTCGCGGCGGGCTTCTCGCTTCGGGATCATGAAACAGCCTGCCGTCGATTTCCTTGCGCTCACGCACCATCCATTGCCGCGAACCCATTAAACTGGAATCACCAACCGCCTCACTAACTGGTCGAAGACCTTATGAGAAAGCAAGCAAAGCTATTTGTGCTCACCATGATGGTTCTGGCGACACTCATTTCAACCCTTGCACAAACCGGGGGCCCTCAAGCCGCAGCCATCGACCCGGCCCTGCTGGCCAAAGCAAACGGTGGCGACGCGGCGGCGCAGGTGCAGATGGGAGACAACAGCTGCGCGGCGGGCAGCGGAGTCGCAAACGACTCCAGGCAGTCAGCTGAGTTCTACAAGGTCGCCGCAGCATGGTACCGCAAGGCCGCTGAGCAGGGTTCTGTGGCCGGGCAGTTGCGCCTGGCCGCGCTCTACCGCGACGGCAGGGGCGTTCCGCGCGATATGGAACAGGCGGCAGAGTGGTATCGCAAAGCCGCCGAGCAAGGGGATGCTTCCGCGCAGGGAACCCTGGGCGTGCTTTACTCCATAGGCCAGGGCGTTCCACTCGACAACGTGGAAGCCTACTACTGGCTGGACCTTGCCGCGCGGGTGAAAGGGCCAAACCAGGAAAAATTCGCCGCGAACCGCCAGATGGTCGGCGCCCACATTACGGCAGACGAACTGGCCGAAGTGCAGGAACGGGTAGCCAAGTGGCTTGCCGCCCATCCGCGTTAGGGCATAAGCACGTATCCTCTTTAGGAGTGCTATTGCCCAATCCACATTCGCCGAGCCGCTGGTCTCCTCCTTTCCTCTGCCTACTGGCCTTCTGGCTGACGTTAACCCTCTGCGACGCTCAACCCCCTGCCGTTACACTCACGCCGGCACTGGTAGAGGCCGGCTCTCCGGAACTGATTCGCGTTGAGGCGGCCGATGCCACCGTGCTGGACGGCGAGTGGCTAGGGCGCAAACTCGAGTTCTTTCGCGGCTCTGGTCGCGACCGGAGCGCATGGTTTGCTCTGGCCGGCGTGGATGTGGAAGTGCCAGCCGCGCCTTCGCAGTTGAAGATTACCGTTCAGCTCAGCAAGGGCGGCATCCGCGACTTGACCTGTACCGTCGAGATTCATCCCGCCCATTACGGCACTGCCTCGCTCTCAGTGCCGCCGAAGTTTGTGGAGCCCGGCCCTGAGGCGCTCAATCGGATTGAAGCGGAAGAGCAGCTCAAGGAGAAGGTTTTTGCCGAGAGCGCTCTTCAGCCGCTGTGGACCGGCAGCTTTCGCGCACCGGTGACCGCGCCGCCCACCGACAGCTTTGGCACCCGGCGCATCTTCAACGGCAAGCTCGCCAGCATTCACAAAGGGATGGATTTTCGCGCCAGGATGGGAACTCCGGTGCGAGCGGGCAATAGCGGAGTGGTGGTGCTGGCCCGTCCGCTCTACTACGAGGGAAACTGCGTGGTCATCGACCACGGGATGGGCCTGTTTACGCTCTCCATGCACCTTAGCCGCATCGACGTGCACGAGGGTCAGCGCGTGGCCACCGGCACTCGCCTCGGACTCAGCGGCGCTACCGGCCGCGTCACCGGGCCGCACTTGCATTGGGCTGTCCGCTGGCAGGGCGCTTACCTGGACCCCGCGAAGCTGCTGCGGCTGAACCTGAACGGTTTACGGTAGCCTGCTGGAGATGGTTGGGTGCAAGGGCAGGCTGGGTTCCCCATCCTTTCGTGCCCTTTGCGAAAGGGGTAAGGCATAGACCCTAGCGCGAGACGACTTGCTCTTCTACTTCTGGTGCAGGCACGGCTGCCGCGTTCTCACCGGCGGCCTTCTCTTTGCGCAGAGCCTTGAACGCCCGGTAGACAAACGAGCCCATGTACCACCCGTCGATGAATTTGTAAGGCGTTTCGCCGGTGGTGTAGTGGCCGCAGGGCAGCACGCGCGGCTCGAAGTCGAGGCCGATGCGATGGAAAGCCTCCAACGCCTGCAGCGAGTACTCCTTGGGAAACGTGAGGTCGTAGTTGGCGTAAATCATCAGTACCCGTTTGTCGGGTCCGCCGGATTCCGGGCTGGCGATTTTGTCGAAGTAGCTGCACGGGCTGATGCATGACCACAACTCCCGCACACGGTCCTGGGTGAGTCCGGCGTCTTCCAGCGCCTGACGCACGTGGCGGGTGCTCTGGCCCGCCCAGGTCACATCCCCGAATGCTGTAGACGCGTGATTGAAGGCGTTCACCCGGATGCGCTTGTCGTGCGTGCTGGCCAGGAATGTGTAACAGGAGCCCAGGCTGGTTCCCAGTACGCCGAAGTGCTCGTAGCCCTGCTCCTCAAGCCAGTCCACGCAGCAGCGGATATCGACCACCGCCTG
>CAZNAW010000134.1:0-2593 GCA_964571165.1 uncultured Occallatibacter sp.
GCAGCCCGTCAGAGCAGAGCAGAAGGAGATCGCCGGGCATGATGTTGACGGTGATTGTGTCCGCGGCTACGAAGAGCTCGCTGCCCAGGGCGCGAGTCAGGATATGGCGGTTGACGGCGTTGGCGGCCTCGGTTTTGGAGAGCAGGCCAAGGCGCACCTGCTCATCGACCATGGTGTGGTCATGGGTCAGGACGGTCATGTTGCTGTTGCGGATGAGGTAGCAGCGCGAGTCGCCGACGTGCGAGACGACCGCAGAGTCGAAGCGCAGGGCGCAGAGGACAAGCGTGCTGGCCATATGCGATCCGCCGGGTAGAATGGCCCCACCGGGATCGGAGTATCGTGCGTCGGAGTGGTGGGGGGTGGCGTTGCTCACGTCCACGATGGCATGGTTGGCCTCCTGCACAAGGCGGGGCAGAAGTGAGACGTGCATGATGCCCTTGGGAATCTTGCGGAAGCCGGCCTGTACGGTCTCGATGGCGAGGCGGGAGGCAACCTCTCCTCGCTCCTGGCCGCCTACGCCGTCAGCCAACGCAAAGAGCCATCCTTGCGACTGGGCCTGAGCGGGTGAGGTGGGAGCCACATGACCGAGGAAGTCCTCGTTATGATCGCGCGTCAGGCCGGAGTCGGAGAGTTCGGCGAATTCGAGATCGAGCATATGGGATCGGCCGTTCGGTCGGTGGGGTATGCGGGGAAAAGAAATGGGGCGTCCGTAGTAGCAGACTCACTACCCGGGACGCCCCTAAAGTTTACGCCGCGTTACGTTCTTTCAGCAACGTAGGCTTGTTGTGAGCCTTGCCGATGCTGACGAAGTGGAGTGCCCCGTAGAGTGCCCAAGCAATTGCTATGCCAAGCGCCAGCAGAGGCTCCATCTTGGTGCCGTATCCCATGAACGGACCGATCAGGTAGAAGGCCATGCAGGCCAGGTTGGCGCAGATACCAAAGAGCGGGATCAGGAAGTGGCGGAGCGCGTTGAATTTGGGGTGATTGTGGTAGGCGACCATGCAAGTTGCGCAACTCAGGCAGTAGAGTAGGAAGGTGCCAAAGTTGGATGCAAGCGTGACCATGAGTAGGGAGTTGGGCAGCGCGGCCATCTTCTCGTGCGTGGTATAGCCGACACTGGACCAGAATCCTTGTGGAATGGCGGCAATGGCCGAGGCCGAGGGGGCTGCACCGTCGCCGAAGGCAAGCACGACCGCGACGCAACCGATGACGGCAGAGATGGTCGCCAGGGTCCAGATAGCGCGGTGCGGGGTGAGGTTGGTGGTGTGCAGTCCGCCAAAGTTGCCGCCCACTTCCTTGTCCTTGCCCATCGCATAAGTGACGCGGGCGCCGGTGTTGATGCAGGAGAGGGTGGTGCCGATCAGCGCCAGAAAGACGGTGAAGGCCTCGCACAGCATGAAGGTACGCCCATGACCCTGACCGAAGAGTGCGTCGCCCACCACCACCATCATGTCGCCGATGGGCGCGGAAGACGCTTGGGCGGTGGACATTGGATAGCCGCTACTCAGGAAGTAGTTTGCAGCAAAGTACTCAAAGCAGTAGAAGACGGCCCCCTGCACCAGTAGGGAAGTGATAACGGCGATGGGGATGTCGCGTTTGGCGTTCTTAGCCTCGCCGCCCATGGCGGTGACGGACTCGAACCCGACCAGGATCAGAATGGCGACCGTGGCCTGGATAAACATCCAACTGAACTTGTGTGGGCTGATGACCGAAGCCGCGGTCGGATGCGCCTGGAAGTTGCCGGAGGAATCGGTGGCGTTGTAGTCGATGCGGAAAGGAACGATGTTACCGGACGCGTCCTTGAGAGGCAGCGGAACGCCGGAAGAATCGCGTGTAGTCGTGGTTGTGGAAACCCCATTCACCATCGCGGTAGTGGTCTGGAACTGGTAGGTGTAAGCCTCTCCGCTAGTGGAGTCGAATTGGAAGGCTACCGAACCTGCCGGGTGATTGGCACGATACTGCAGCGCGAGAACGGCAAAGACCAGCAGCGCAAAGATCTGGATACCATTGATGGCCAGGTTGACGGCGGTTGAGCTGTTGACTCCGCGATGGGCGATGTAAGCAATGGCAAAGGCATAAAAGATCGCACCCGCCATCATGAAGAAGATGCCCGGGTTGGAGGCGCTCATGAAGTTGGGATAGAGAGTGCCGACGATAAATCCGGTAAAGATCCCCATGACGCCGACCATCACTCCGGGATAGATCCAGTAGTAGAGATGGGAGGCCCATCCGACGATGAACTTGGAGAGGCGGGCATACTTCCAGCCCTTGTCGTGGTTCAGGAAGGACTGCTCGGCAAAGTAGTAGGAACTACCCGTGCCGGGGTAGAGCTTTGCCATCTCGGCGTAACAGACCGCGGTGGCCAGGCAAAGCAGCAGCGCTGCAATGACGCCGGCCCACATGGCGGACCCGGTAGTGCCCGTTGCGGCCTGAATGGCAAAGGTAAGCCAGAGAAATGCGCCCGGAGCGATCAAGGCCATCGCATTGCTTGTTAGTCCGGTAAGGCCCAGCGTTTGTTTCATCTCGCCTGTCGTAGTTTCTGCCATGTGCTCTCCTAATTAGTCGACATCTCCAGCGTTAGCCGGGTTGAAGA
>CAZNAW010000135.1:0-2571 GCA_964571165.1 uncultured Occallatibacter sp.
GAGTTGAGCTGCGAGGGTACTGCGTAGTACAGACCCCCTGCCTCGGTGATAAAGGTCACATCCTGGTGTGGAGGATGCGCACTATAAGCATAGGGGTAGCATAACGGGGCTCAAATATGAATTCCAAGACTACGCGACGCAATTTTCTGTCCACCGGGTTGATGCTTCCGGTGGTGGGTGCTGGATCCAGCCTGGGACTTTTGAATCTTTCCGCGCAGACGCCCGCGGGATCGCCGCTGAAGCTGAGTTACAAGACGCTGGGGAAGACGGGGCTGAAGGTGACCTCGGTGGGGATGGGATGCATGATTACCTCAGACCCCAGCGTGGTGACGAGGGCGGCGGACCTTGGGATCACTTACTTTGACACGGCGCGCGGTTATCAGCGCGGCAACAACGAGCGCATGGTAGGCGCGGCGCTGGGCAGCAAGCGCAAACAGGTGGTGCTGTCGACCAAGACGGAGGCGCGCGACAAGGCGGGGATGGCGAAGGAACTGGACACCAGCCTGAGTGAGCTGAAGACGGATTTTGTGGACGTGTGGTATCTGCACGGCAAGAGCAGCCCGAGCGAGATCCATGACGACATGATTGAAGAATTGCTGCTTGCCAAACAACAGGGCAAGGCGCGGTTTGTGGGCATCAGCACGCACAGCGGGCAGGCGCAACTGATTCCGTGGATGGTGCAGAAGGGAGTGTTCGACGTGGTGCTGTCGGGCTTCAACTTCACCATGGAGAACACAGGAGTGGAACAGGCGATCGATGCTGCGGCCAAGACTGGGATGGGCGTGGTGGCGATGAAGGTGATGGCGGGCGGTGCACGCAGCCAGAAGGCGGGGCAGACCATGCTGACGACGCTGAAGTGGGTGACCAACCATCCCAGCGTTGCGACCACCATTCCGAGCATGACGGACATGAGCCAACTGGATGAGAACGTGCAGGCCATGGGGAGCACGTTGACGGCGGAGGACCACAGGGTGCTGGCCGGACATTTGAAGATGATCGCGGCGGAGTATTGCCGGATGTGCGGGGAGTGCGACGGGAGTTGCGCGCAGGGTCTGCCGGTGGCCGATGTGTTGCGCTATGTGACCTATGCCGACGGGTACGGCCAGTTCGCACTGGGGCGGGAGCGATTTTTGCAGATGGCGAGCGAGCATGTGGCTGTGCGCTGCGAGAACTGCCCAGAGTGCACGGTGAAGTGCCCGTTCGGCGTGAAGGTACAGATGCGAATGAAGCGCGCGCAGGAGCTGTTCGCATGAGGGTGGTACATCTGGCGCTTGTGCCCCTAATGCTGATGGCAGGGATGGCACGCGCGCAGGATTTTCTTAGTTGCCAACTTGTGCCTGGATGGACGCAGAGCGAGGCGATCCATCCGTATACGGCGGAAAACCTGTACGACTACAAGGACGGCGGGGCGGAAGGTTACCTGATCTACGGCTTCGCGGGGATGAGGTCGCTGAACTGCAAGTCGGGCGAGAACACGCTGACGATCGACGTGTCGGAGATGAACGATGCCGATGCGGCGTATGGACTATTCGCGACCAACCGCGATCCGCGGGCGCCTATCGCCAAGATCGGGATGGGCGGGCAGGTGCAACCTCTGAGCGCCACCTTCGCCAAGGGCAAGTACTATGTGGAGATTGTGGTGAACGCTGTCGATCCGAATAGCGACCACACGGCGGAGCTGACGGCCCTGGTCAACAAGATGGCGCAGCGCATGGAAGGGCGCGAGACACCACCGGAGGCTTTGGCGTGGTTTCCAACTGAGGACCAGAGCAAGACGGGGGTGGTTCCGCAGAGCGTGCTGGGGTTGAAAGAACTGAAGCACGGTTATGTGGCGAAGTACAAACAGGGGCAGGCGTTCATCGTGGTGGAGGAGACGCCGGCGTCGGCGGCAGCGGTGTTGAAGGTGCTTCGGCAGAAGTATGACGGAGCAACCGACGCAAAGGTTGGGGACGAGGCGTTCCAGGCGAAGGCTCCGTATCTGGATGGGATATGCATATTTCGTAAGGGGCGAACGCTTGGTGGGTATGCCAATATGCCGAGCGGGCAGGAGGCGGCTGCGCAGTCGGTGAAATTGGCGGCGCGGATACCGTAGGCGGTAAGTTATCTCCAGCGGAAGATGCGGACGGATACGGCGAAGGGCACGGCCAGCCAGGCGAGCAGGACTGCGATGGGGGCGAGCATGTGTTGCAGGCCAATGCCCTGAAGCATGTTTCCGCGCAGAGCGTCGATGGCCGCAGTGAGGGGCAGAGCGCGCACGATGGGCTGAATGACGGCGGGGAAGCGCGTGGCCGAGAAGAAGACCCCGGACAATATCCACATGGGAAGCATGACCAGATTCATGAGACCAGAGGCGGCCTCCATGGTGCGAGCGCGTGAGGAGACGAGCAAGCCAAGCGCGGAGAAGGAGAGCGAGGCGAGCACGCAGAGAACTGCCAGTTGCCAGAGCGACCCGTGAAAGGGCACGGCAAAGATGAGGCGTGCGAAGCCAAGGAAGGCGACGACTTCGAGCACAAGCATGGTGAGGCGTGAGATGAGATACGCGGCAAGAAACTGCCAGCGGCGCATGGGTGA
>CAZNAW010000136.1:0-2568 GCA_964571165.1 uncultured Occallatibacter sp.
GGCGAACCGCGCTCCCTGATCTTGAAGGTCCCCAGCGTCAGGTCCAACTCGTCGTAAAGAACGAGCAGATCCTCGGCCGGGTCCGCCTCAAACTCCCGAACCAGTGCGGCCACTGCCAGACCGCTCAGGTTCATAAAGGTCTCCGGCTTGGCCAGGACCACTTCGCGCCCCGCCATGCGGCAGGTTGCTGTAACGGCCCGGCAGCGCCGGTTCTGGACCACAACCCCTTCTTGAAGGGCGATGCGGTCGATGGCCATGAACCCCGCGTTATGCGGGGTCCACAGATATTCCGGACCCGGGTTTCCCAGCCCCACCACTAAAAAAGGGCTGCGGCGTTCACCGGGCTTGGGGCTCCCGGCGAGCGATTTTTGCTCGCTGGGGAGACCGAACTCACTTGCCTCGGCCAAGGGTTACTTCTTCGCCTCAGGCTTCTTGGTTCCAGCCGCTTCGGCCTCCGGCTTGCCCTTCTTGGCGACTTCCGGTTCGGCTGTTGTAGCAGCGCCTTCGGCGGTGCCGATAGCGGCGGCCTCGGTCGCAGCCACGGGAGCCACTTCCTCACGGATCGAGATCACGTGGGCCACGGTCGCATCCTCGGCGTTCAGAAACTTGATGGAACCCGTGTGAGGCAGGTCGCTGACCCGCAGAGATTCCCAAAGAGCCAGATGGCTGACATCCACGTCGATGTGGCTTGGAATGTCCGCGGGCAGGCACTCGATATCAACCTCGCGCAGTACCTGGTCCAAAACGCCGCCGGCGGTTTTCACGCCCACCGGTATGCCCAACAGCTTGACGCGCACGCTGACGCGAATCGCCTTGTCCATGGCAATGCGCTTCAGATCGATGTGGATCAATTCTTCCTTGATCGGCTCGCGCTGCCAGTCGACGATCATGGCCTTGGCCGATGTCTGGCCGGCGATCTCCACGTCGAAAATCGTGTTGTGTCCGGTCTCTGAGAAAAGGATCCGGGAAATCTGCTTGGGGTCTACCTCGATGGCCACCGGATCGTGCCCGGAACCATACAGTACGGCAGGAATCTTGCCCGCGACGCGCACACGGCGCGCGGCGTTTTTGTTGAACTTGCCCTCACGGGGCTTGGCTACGACAACTTCTGGCATTCGGTCTCTCGTTTCCTGGTATCGGGCACGGGCCGGTCGGGGTCCGCTCCCTTTGTTGGAGCCAGTGATCAGGCTCGGAGATCAGAAAAACCGCTTGCTGACCTCAGGCAAAGCCCCTGACTGCTGGCTGCGTGTGATTGTTACGGTCAGGGATCGGTGTCCTGATCTCTGAACTCTCAGTTAAACAACGTACTTACGCTTGTTTCCATGTGAATGCTCTCGATGGCCGCGCCCAGCAGGCCGGCGATGTTGAGCACCTTGATCTTGGGCAACTTCTGCGGTGCATCGGGGGGCGCTATGGTCAGCTTCTGTGCTGTTTCGCGCAGCGGAACGGTGTTGGTTACCACAAGCTGTTCCAGGCGCGAGTTGGCAATGCGATCGATAGCCGGGCCCGAAAGCACAGCGTGGCTGGCGCAGGCATACACGGTGGCCGCGCCGGCCCCGTATAGAGCATCCACGGTCTTTACAAGCGTGCCGGCCGTGTCCACAATGTCGTCAATGATGAGGCAGGTTTTACCGTTCACGTCGCCGATGACGTGCATGACCTCTGTCACGTTCATGTCAGTGCGACGCTTGTCCACAATGGCCAGCGGCGCGCCCACCTTCTGCGCGAAGAAGCGAGCCCGCTCCACGCCGCCCGCGTCCGGCGAAACCACGATCAGGTTCGGCAGGTTGAGTTCGCGGAAGTAACTCACCAGCACCGGGCTGGCGAAGAGGTGATCGACGGGGATGTTGAAGAAGCCCTGAATCTGGGCGGCGTGCAGGTCAACGAACAGGGCGCGGTCGGCTCCGGCGGTGGTCAGCAGGTCGGCGACGAGCTTGGCGCTGATGGCTACGCGGGGACGGTCCTTGCGATCCTGGCGGGCGTAGCCGTAGTACGGCACCACCACCGTGATCCTGGCCGCCGAGGCCCGCTTGAGCGCGTCAATCATGACCAAAAGCTCCACCAGGTGCTGGTCTACCGGATAGCAGGTGGGCTGCACCACAAACACATCCACTCCGCGCACGTTTTCCAGCAGTTGGAAATAGACCTCGCCGTCCGCAAAGCGTTGCAGCTTGGCCTCGCCGACGGGAACGCCGATGTGGCGGCCGATTTCGTCGGCCAGCGGCCGGTTTGCCGTGCCGCTGAAGAGCTTGAACCGTTTGTCCTCACTCAAGTTACGGGTCCGCTTGCGCTCCACGGCTGGTTTGCCGTCTTTGGCTTTGGCTGCCGCATCCGCAACCACAGTTTGCGCTCCGTCCTTGGATGCGCCGTCTTTCGGCAGACCATCCTTGGGTGGGTTCGGCCCGCCTTCGGGCTGTTTGTCTTCCGCTAACACCGTCAATGTTCCCGCTTCCATCTTCTGAGCACCTCCAAGCTGGTTGGCTTTGGCTGCTTTTCGGGTCTGACTTCAAAAAGTTTGGCTGGGCGACCAGGATTCGAACCTGGACAAATGCCTCCAAAGGGCATTGT
>CAZNAW010000137.1:0-2566 GCA_964571165.1 uncultured Occallatibacter sp.
TCGCGGCCGTAGACGGTGAAGGTGATGCCCTGGTTGAGGAAGCTGAGGTCGGCGGCCTGCTTGCGGCGGCGCAGCTCGTCGGTGGGCAGCGAGGAGAAGTGCTCCAGCAAGGGCTGGTAGTGGGGATGCAGCACACCAGGGCCGGAGAACATCTCGTCGTAGGCGCGGTCCAGCAGATAGTTCTTCAGTGCCGTGCGCTCGAACTGAGTGGTCTGGGCTGGGAGCATGGGAACTTAGAGTATAGCGGAGAGTAGCACGAGCACAAAGACGGCGGGCACACGGCCATAGGTTGAGCCCGAGGTCATGGATGAGACGGGTTCTAGGGTTTGGGCGTGGCAGGCGGATTGGGGGGGATGTGGGGGGTTAGCTTGTGGACCACGAACTCCTGAAAGACATTGGATATGGCACTGAGGCCGGTACCGATGGCAGTGGTTTCGAAGATGAGGGTCGCTCCGGAGCGATTGGGAGCGGGGTAGTAGGCGTTGGAGATACCGCTGGCGGTGAGGCCGCCGAGGACGGCGGAGTACGCGAACTGCCAGTGGTGGTTGTCTCCCTTGCAGATGACGGCATTGGCGATGGCGTAAAGGACCCGGAAATGGATGCTTCCGGCGCCTTTATAGAAGTAGCGCGGGTCCTGTTTGAAGATGATGGGAAAGACGGCGTTTCCCAGGATGTCTCCGGTGAGGAATGTGCCGTATGCCCCGGCATAACGTTTCCCGTATCCCTGGGCTCCGTCTCCCCAGGCGTAGGTGTTGTCGGCCTGCTCGATTCCGGCTTGCCCCGCGACTAGCACAAAGCTGATGGGATCGATCAGGGTCTTGAAGGCGAGTTGAAACTTCTGCGATGGGTTGAGCGGGACTGGGTTAGGGATATAACTGACGTAAAAATTAGGGAAGACGCCGAGGACACGCTGTTTTTCTTCTTCGCCGATCTGGGCTTGGGCGATGTCGGACTGCGAGGCGGTGACCTGAACGCTGGTGTTGAAACCTGAGCTCAATGCGATGGCGGGAAGGTTGCAGCTTTCACCCGTCAGCAGTGTGCCAGAGACCTGTTGGGGCACAAAACCGTTGGCTGCGATGGAGAGGCTGAAGGAACCGGAAGGGATGTTGGAGAAGATAAATTCTCCGTCGCCCGAGGAGATTGCGGTATGCGGCGAGAGATCGGCTGGCGGATTCTGGCCGCTGCGCGCGAGGGTGATGAACGCCCCGACGATTACGTCGCCATCGCTGTCGGTGATGGTTCCGGAGATGGTGCCTGGGAGGGCTTTCGGCTGGGAAGTTGAGGTGGTTTGGCAGGGGAGCTGCGGAGGCGGAGCGCCGGGCACCCGAGCTGCGGGGGGAGCGGGTTGGGGCGGCTGCTGAGCAGGCTGTTGGGCATGACCCCCATGCGGGAGAGCTGCGAGGCAGAAAAGCATGGCCAGCAAAACTGGATGAAAGCTGTAGGCGACGGCGACGTGACGGCAACGGCCTGTGCGCGAGAAAAGGATGTACAGGCAGTCCATGAAAAAATCCCTTCGTTCGTTTCCATGCGATTATTTGGATGGATTGCGAATTAAGCGGCCGCCTCGATGGCGTTCACGGTTGCAAGCCTCTCGCTATCAGACCATAGTGTCGCACGCAGAGTAGTTGGAGTCAGAATCCCTGGTCGGGGCGGAAAGCGGTGACCTGATCGCTGACGAAGGTTACGGCCATGGGCTTGCCGAGGTTATCGTAGACAACCATGCGGTTGCCGTATTCCTGGCTGGTGCTTTTGGAGACCTGGCCAAGCGAGAGCGAAACCTGGCGCTCGTTCATGCCGAGGATGACCTGGTGGGCATCGATTGCCTGCCATATCTTGGGGCCCCAGTAGTTGAAGAGCTGATGAGGGTCGTCGTAGAAGAAGATGTCGTCGGACATAAAGGTGTAGTCGCCGCCCTTTTTGTAGCCAACGGGCACGGCGTAGAGCTTGGCCGGGTCGGTGGAGTTGGGCAGGGTGAAGATGAGCAGGACCTGACGGTCTCCGCCTGGTATGCGGAATGTGGCGGATTTGGGCGCGACCTGCTCGAAGGCGTCCTTGATGGCGAGAGGCTGGACGCCGAGGAGGGTGCCGGCAGAGTGGGCGTAGTCGGCGTGGTGGGCCGCGGCGGGGTAGTAGTCGAGCTGGCCGCCGGCGGAGACCCATACGGTTTTGCCAGTGAGCTGCTTCTCGTCGGCCAGGGACGAGGGGCGCTGCTTCTTGAGGAAGACGAGTTCGTCGGGGTCGGTTTTGACCGCCTGCGGGGCCGGGCCCGTATCATGACGCTCCTGGTAGATGAGCGCCACGCGGATGGCCAGTGCCAACACTAAAGCTACAGTGATGCCGATTGCAATCTTCTTGCTAAATGTCATGCCTGCGTCTCCTCAGGATTCTGAAAAGCTCTGTTGATGATATGGCACTAGCGGCGGGACTGAATCCAGCCCTATCAAAACGAAATAATTCTTAGAGTCCCCGATATCAATCCATGGGCTCGGAGATGCTGTTTTGCAGATTCGCCTGCATCAGCGACTCGGCGGAGAGAGCATCGGCCTTGCGCAGGGTGGGAAAGAAG
>CAZNAW010000138.1:0-2522 GCA_964571165.1 uncultured Occallatibacter sp.
TGCGGCGGTGGCGGGCGGCGGGGATTATAAAAGATGGATGCCAACGGCGGCGGCGAGTTTGCCGGCCAGGCTCAGGAAGTCACGATGGCAGTCGTTGACGGCTTCGATATGGGCTCCGATGGCCCCATCGGCAGGCTTAAGCCGGAACATCGGTTTGTTTGCTTCCATGGCCAGCGGCATGAGGCTGCGGTAATGCTTTAATTGAGCCAGAAGGTACGGGTCTTGCAACACCGGCGGCAGGGCGCCGGCGATGGATTCGCCGAGCACGGAACTGCGATAGACCGGGGGAATCTTATCCATCCATCGTTGGTAGGCCTTCACCGGCCGGCTATCCCTCATGCCATGTTGCATGACGATGTATCCAATGGGAATCATCTTCCCCGCAGGCAGTGGGAGATCGCCGGGCGCTTTAGCCGACAAGTCCTGCCAGGTGGCCCGCCATTGCCGCAAGGTCGGCCCGAGATTTTTGAGACCCTGAAGGGAGAAAAGGTCCGGAGCCAGCGGCAGACAGACATGGTCTGAGGCGATGAGGGCGGAGCGGTTGATGGCACCGAGATTGGGGCCGACATCCACGAGAATGAGTTCCGCGCAATCGCGCGCCAGTTCCTTCATCAACCGGTGAAACGCCGTCATGGTGCGGAACGCGGCTTCATCGGAGTTGTGGCAGCGCGGCCAGGCGTCGGACAGCTTGTCTTCAAAGCGAGACAGGCCCAAGTCGCCGGGTAAAAGAAAGAGATTGGGGGCGATTGGCTCGACCAGCGGCGGGGCAATGTCGCCGATGCCCCTTAAAATGGGCCGAACCGCGCCATAAATGGTGGACGGGTGTTCTTCGGAGTCGGGCCAGATTTCCTCGAGCCTTTCCTCGGAGAGGAACATGGCTGATAGATTTGCCTGGGGATCAAGGTCAACGGCGAGCACGGAGACCCCGCGCTCGGCCATCATCCAGGAAAGGTGATAGACCAGCGAGGTTTTTCCGACCCCGCCCTTGTTGTTAAAAAAGGCAATGGTTTTCATGGCCGGATGCGAATGGTAACACCGAAAAATGTGTCGCCGAACTCAAATTCGGCGGGCGGACTGCCGTTTTTGGCCAACGTTGCCTGGGCACGTTCGACGCCCCGGCCATAGTGGTTGACCGCCCCCAAGGTTTTCATGGCTTCGGCAAGGATCGGGTTGCGATAGCTGGTCTGACGGGGGAAGTTTTCCGGGCGGGCCTCCCCATAAAGCGTTCCGGGATTCTGAATCTCAATCCGATTGGTGAATTGATAGAACCGAACCGGAGAATTGGATTCGTAGGAACGATGCAACAGAGAGTTCATGAGCAGTTCCCGGACGGCGACCTCAGGATAATCAGAGACGAGCTTTTCTTCGAGCGAGGAGCTGCGCTCCGGGCGGGTGCTGGTGATCAGGGAAACGAAGGAGTTCAGGTCGCGGATGATGGACAGCAAATCACCCTGAAAACGTTTTTCGGCCAGGGGGTCGGCGCCCAGGTCGGTTCCATTAAAATGCACGAATTGAACATAAGCGTTCGGCAACCAATCCAACAAATCTTTGGCGAACAAGATCAGTCCGGCATACGTTGGCACGTTGTGGCCAAGGTCAAAAAAACGCAGCGAGGCAAGCTGGTTTTCGATCGGGCGGTTGTTTTCCGCAATCGTCCGGGCATCAATGGCCTGGGGGCGATACGTGGAGGTAAACAAGTCCAGCGCCAGATCCGAAAGGCTGGCGCCCACACAGGGTTGGGCATCAAAGCTCCTGGCGGCGGCGGTTCGCCGCTCGATGAGAATTTTCTCCTCCGACTCGTTGGCAATGCCTTTGGCCGGACCACGCCGAATCCATGCCTGACCCTTATACCGGACCGGGGGCAGATTGGAGGGTCGGACTTCCACGACAGCGATCTCACCGAGACCGGAGGAAAGCGTTATGCGATGAGCAATCAATGCCGGCGCAGGAAGAATGTTTCCATTGGCGGCCAAACTGGTGAGGGTTTGAAGGAGCTGGTCCGTAACCCGCAAGCCGATGGGGGCACCAGTCTGGTCATCCGCCCCAATCAACAGATAGCCGGGCAAGCCTGATCCGGCCATGTCGTTGGCGAAAGCACAAATGGCTTGGGCAAACTTGTCGGTCTTGTCCACAGATATGGTGCGCTCAACGCGAAAGGATTCGATTTCCGCAAGGAGTTTCAGAAGTTCAGTTTCAGTAATCATAATATTGCCGCGCGTTCAAGCGACGCATTGAGTTCGCAGTTGACGGCAGGCTCAAGTCCTGTCAGCGGGAGACGCGGTCTAATGTCTTCAATTCTCATGGAACATCGCCTTGAAGCATTTGTATGGGGACAGGATGCAGGAAAATGGAGAGAACCGCACGGAGAATTTTTTCGGAAAACTCTCCCCGGGCAACTTCGCCAACCCGGTGTCTGAGCGCAGCCCTTGGGGATGGAGGGGGCGAGCATCCGGGGCGGGGGATTGCTGAAAAGCTGAAATTCTGAAAACGGAAAGCGGAAATTAAGGCGGCTCCGCTTTGCG
>CAZNAW010000139.1:0-2433 GCA_964571165.1 uncultured Occallatibacter sp.
TGCTGCTCGATGCGGGCCTCAGTCTGCCGGACGGCGTTCTTGTCGATCACCGCTTTCGTGGAATGAGCGCCGAGCAGATTTACAACGTGCGCGATGCAGATGCACAGCCGCAGTCTGGCGGCCAGAACAGTGCAAGCGACAGTGCCGGAACTGGCGCGGGCGAAACGCAGGAAAAGCAAGCCAGCCCCGATGAGCCGACCGTTCCAGAGACAGAAGGCGGCATCGGCCAGGTGCTTGATGCACCTTTGCCGGACGAAGAGACGCCGAGTGCGGAAGAGCAGGCGCGAGAGTGGAGTGTTGCCGTCAACCAGGCCGTCACGCTCTCGAAGCAGGCCGGCAAGACTCCTGCGGGTCTGGCCCGCACTCTCGAAGGAGCCGCAGAGGCAACGGTGGACTGGCGCGAACTGTTGCGTCGGCTCTGGTCCGATACCATCCCCGCCGATTCGAGTTGGATGCGGCCCAATCGCCGCCACATCTGGAACGGACTCTATCTGCCTGGAGTGGTGCGCGAGGGGGTCGGAGAAATTGCCATCGCTGTCGATTGTTCTGGCTCGGTGAATGGCCGGTTATTGCGTCTCTTTGAGGCTGAGGTCTGCTCGATTCTTGAAGGCCAGCGTCCACAGTGCGTTCACGTCTTGTACTTCGACACCGAGGTACACAAAGTGGAGACCTATCGAGCCGGGGAGACCGTTCATCTCAATCCCGTTGGTGGCGGAGGAACCGACTTCGCTCCATGCTTCGACTGGTTAACCGAGCATGGCATTTACCCGCAGACTCTGGTCTTCCTGACCGATCTCTACGGGACGTTTCCCGAGTCAGCTCCCGATTATCCCGTCCTCTGGGCCTCAACGGGCAGTCGCCACGCGCCATTCGGCAGCGTTATCCCCATGCAAGCGGCGTAGCGAATGCTCGGCTCGTTGGAACTGACACGCTACGGAGCATCCCATGAACAAGCAGTTCTTCATCTTTACCGATGGCTCGGCCATCGGCAACCCCGGTCCTGCGGGCTGGGCAGCTATCGTGCTCCACGGAACGAAGCGGCAGGAGATCGCCGGATCGGTTCCGTGGTCTACCGTCTCTGAAATGGAGCTTCGCGCCGCGATCGAGGCCCTGCGCCTAACGCCAACCGGTGCGCACATCGAACTGCGCTCTGACTCGGAGTTGCTGATCGACGGAATGCGCTTCCGAGTCTTTCGCTGGCAGCAGTATGGCTGGCGCAACAGCCGTGGCTTCGAATTGCAACACCAGCAACTGTGGCGCGAGTTGCTCCTTCTCAACACACAGCGGACAATTCGCTGGCGATGGGTCAGAGGACACAGCGGCCATCCGATCCAGTCTCGCGCTGATGCGCTCGCTTATCATGCCGCACGCGCCCAATTCAACAACTTGCCCATGGCCGCATAGCCGCGCTATCACCAAGTGCAAACTCAATGGAGGACTTCAATGACCGATGGCAACACTCTCTTTGAAATCGACCGCGACCTCGATACGATGCTCGATCAGATCGAGGAAGAAGCGGAGGAGAACGGCACGGCCTCTCCCGGGTTGCTTGAACGGTTCCGGCAATTCTGCGAGGCAGAAAGCGAAAAGGTCGACAGGATTGGGCGTTTCTTGACCTTGATGGACAGCCGACTGAAGTACTGCCGCCAGCAAGCGGAACACTTTCAGAAACGCGCGCGCACCGCTGACGTGAAAGTAGTGAACACAAAGAACATGGTGCTCTACTTCCTCATGTCGCGCGGGTTGAAGAAGATCGAGGGCAAGGAGTTCACGCTGCGGATCCAGAAGAATAGCCAGGATTCGGTTGAGATCACCGACGCAGCCCAAGTTCCGATTACTTGCCGTGAACTGGAACTCCACATTCCAGGGCGTCTCTGGCAGTTGGTTGTTACATCCCTTTCAAAGGACACGTCCGAAGCATTGGCAAGCTGCATTCGCGACGACAAACCGAGCAGCGATGCAATCAAGCAAGCCGCCAGCCGCTTTGAAAATGTTCCTGGCGCTCAGGTAAAGCGAGGAGTCCATTTGCGGATAGCCTAAGTGTCCCTCGGAACAACGCAAATTCACAGTCGGGTCGGTCTCAGAAACCACAAGGGAGCACGCGCGGCTTGCGTCCCAGAAAGCAATACACTTTTCAATTTTCGAGGGAAGATTCGATTCGCGCGTACAACGCTTCTCTCTCGACCTCAAATCCACCCAACAGGCACAGCCCCTTGGGAAGGCGGCCTCAACCGCAGACGACGTGCTGCTTCGAAAAGAGGAGTGTCATGGTGCATTATCACGGTGGACCGTTCAGTGATCCTGTAACCGCGGTTGTTGTTTGGCGTGGACGACACGCCATGATCAGTTTTGCAAGACCGGACCAGATTAAGATGGCTGCGGACATCTGTCAGTCATTTTGCCTTGATAACGGCGCATTTTCAGTTTGGCGTC
>CAZNAW010000140.1:0-2404 GCA_964571165.1 uncultured Occallatibacter sp.
TGAAATACGAGATTCGGCCCGGCATCGGCTACATCCATCTCACCCAGTTCCAGGAAACCACCGGCGACGAGATGACCGAAGCCATCAACAGCTTCGGCGACGTGAAGGGCCTGGTAATCGACCTGCGCAACAACCCCGGCGGGTTGCTCAGCCAAGCGGTCGATGTGTGCGACCATCTGCTGACCAAAGGGCAGACAATCGTTTCCCAGCGCGGGCGCGCCTACCCCGACCAGAACTACACGGCCACCCACGGCAACAACGGCAAAACTTTTCCCATCGTTGTGCTGGTCAATCGCGGCACGGCCTCGGCCGCTGAGATTGTCTCCGGAGCTCTGCAGGATCATGACCGCGCCCTCATCGTCGGCGAAACCACCTTTGGCAAGGGTCTGGTGCAAACCGTCTATAACCTGAGCGAGAACACCGGCCTCGCGCTCACCACCTATCACTACTACACGCCGTCCGGACGGCTCATCCAGCGCAACTACACCGGCGTCTCGCTCTACGACTACTACTACAACCATGCCGGCGCGCTCCCTTCGAACTCCACCAACCAGGAAGTCAAGCTCACCGATGCGGGCCGCACAGTCTACGGCGGCGGTGGCATCACGCCGGACGAAAAGATTGACACACCCCAGGCCAATCACTTCCAGGACGAGCTCATGGCCAAGGATGTGTTTTTCAAGTTTGCGCCCCTGTATGTCTCCACCCACCCCGTGGACAAGAACTTCCAGGTGGACGATGCGGTGCTGGCCGAATTCAAAAAGTACCTGACCAGCCAGACCATCGAGTGGACCCAGGCGGAGATGGATGGCGTAATGGACTGGCTGAGGGTCCGCATCAAGGAAAAGATTGTCACCATCCAGTTTGGACAGTTGCAGGGCCTGCGCACTCTCGCCGATTGGGACCCCGAGATTCAGAAGGCAGTCACTTATCTGCCCGAAGCCCAGGCCCTGGAAGACAATGCCCACAAGGTGCTCACCGAAAAAGCGATGGCGCGCAATTCGGGGACTCAGGGAGTTCCGGTGCAGCCGTAGCTCGCAGTCGGAATCGTCTTCAATCGCCAAATTGCGAAGGCCATCCTGTATTGAGATGGCCTTCTTCATTCAGAAAATCGACATCTCAATAGCTCACTCGAACGCCGGCAACCCCGCCAGCGCCATTGCAATCTCTTCCGCCGGATACTCGTAGTTCTCCAGCTTTCCCGCCTGATACGCGATGTAGCTCTGCATGTCGAAGTGCCCATGTCCGCTCAGGTTGAAGAGAATCGTGCGCGCCTTGCCTTCTGCCTTTGCCTGCAGCGCTTCAACGATGGTCGCGGCAACAGCGTGATTCGCCTCCGGCGCGGGGATAATCCCCTCGGCGCGCGCAAACTGGATGCCGGCCGCGAATGCATCCAACTGCTGCACGGTCACCGCTTCGGCAAGCCCCAAATCCAGAACATGCGAAACCAGCGGCGCCATGCCATGATAGCGCAATCCGCCGGCATGGATTCCCGGCGGAATAAACGTGCTGCCCAGGGTATGCATCTTCACCAGCGGAGTCAGGTGGCCCGTATCGCCGAAGTCGTAAGTAAAGCGCCCCTTGGTTAGGCTGGGGCAGGCGGCCGGTTCCGCGGCAACCACGCGCGCGCTGCTCTGGCCCTTCAGCTTGCGGCCGATATAGGGCATCGCCAGCCCCGCAAAATTCGATCCGCCGCCTGTGCATGCAATGATCACATCCGGATCGTCGCCGGCCAGCGCCATCTGCTCAATCGCTTCCTGTCCAATCACCGTCTGGTGCAGCAGCACATGATTCAGCACGCTGCCCAGCGCATACTTGGTGTTAGGATCCTTGGCGGCTTCTTCCACGGCCTCCGAAATCGCAATCCCCAGCGATCCGTTCGAGTCCGGATGCTCGGCCAGAATGGCGCGTCCCGATTCAGTCTCGATGCTGGGACTCGCGGTAACCGAAGCGCCGAAGGCCTCCATCAACGCGCGGCGATAGGGCTTCTGGTCGTAACTCACGCGCACCATGTAGACCTTGCAGTCCAGGCCGAAGAACGAGCACGCCATGGCCAGCGCCGAGCCCCACTGCCCCGCGCCCGTCTCTGTAGACAAGTGCTTCGTGCCTTCCTTCTTGTTGTAGTAAGCCTGCGCAACCGCGGTGTTGAGCTTGTGCGACCCGGCCGGGCTCACGCCTTCGTACTTGTAGTAGATATGCGCCGGCGTATCCAAAGCCTTCTCAAGCCTGCGCGCGCGGTAGAGCGGCGAGGGACGCCACTGCGCATAAATCTGCCGTACTTCCGCGGGAATCTCGATCTCTCGCTCGCCGCTCACCTCCTGAAGAATCAGGCCCAAGGGAAACAGCGGAGCCAGGTCGTCGGGGCCGATGGGTTTATGCGTGCCGGGGTGCAGCGGAGGCGCCA
>CAZNAW010000141.1:0-2366 GCA_964571165.1 uncultured Occallatibacter sp.
ATTCAATCGCGCTAACTTGGGAGTCTCTTCACTTGCCAACCCCGCTAACCCCGCTCACTCCGCCAACCCCGCTAACTCCGCTATGTCGTTACCACCCCATGTACTTCCCGAAAAGCAGTTTCAGCTTCTCTTTGGCCGCGGCCGGAATCGCGTCCGCCTGGGTCAGCACAGCATATTTGGCTGCCGAGGCGCAGGCGCAGGTGCGCTCTGCCGGGATGGCCGCCACGGCCGCCTTCACCATGCGCGCCGCGTTTTCGGCGTTCTTGTGCAGTACGCCCACAATCTCCTCGATGGTCACCGAGTCGTGCCCGTCGCGCCAGGCGTCGTAATCGGTCACCATGGCCACGGTCGCGTAGCAAATCTCCGCCTCGCGCGCCAGCTTGGCCTCCTGCAGGTTAGTCATGCCGATCACGTCCGCGCCCCAGCTTTGATAGAGTTTCGACTCCGCCTTGGTGGAAAACTGCGGACCCTCCATGCATACATACGTTCCGCCCAGCTTGCCCACCACGCCCACCTTGGCGCAAGCCTCAGCCGCCGCCTTGGCCACGGTCGCGCACACCGGGTCGCCAAAGGCCACATGGCCCACGATTCCCTCGCCGAAAAAGGTGGAGATGCGGCGAGACGTCCGGTCGATGAATTGATCGGGAATCACAAAATCCGTCGGCTTGTGCTCTTCCTTCAGCGACCCGACCGCCGAAACCGACAGGATGCGCTCGACGCCAAGCTTCTTGAAAGCGTAGATGTTGGCCCGGAAGTTCAGCTCTGAAGGCAGGATGCGGTGTCCGCGTCCATGCCGCGCCAGAAAGGCCACCTTGCGCCCCTCCAGTTCGCCCAGGACAAAGGCATCCGACGGCTCGCCAAAGGGCGTTTCCACGCGTTCTTCGCGCACGTTTGTGAATCCGGGCATCGAGTAGAGCCCGCTGCCGCCGATAATCCCAATCTCCGCCTGACCCAATGCCCGCTCCTTCACGACGCGCCGTTTCCCGGCGAACGCCTTTACCTTTTGCAAACACTCAGTATAAAGGGCGCGGCGAGGCGACCAGTAACGGGTTGCGGGCGAGGGTAGCAGAGCGGTTTGGTTCTTTCATAGGTCGGGGGAGTGATGCCAGCCGGGCGAAAGGACGTCAAAGTGAAGAGTGGGCGGCCACAGGGCGATTTAGTTTTTTGGGGATTCTCCACTCAATCTTTGAATCCAGCCAGGAATGATCGCTGGGGCTAGTTGTCTCTTGATATCGCTAGGAGGACGCATCACGGTGAATCGCCCAGAACCGTCGACGTCAAAGAACTGCAACGTTGACGCTTCTGCAAGTTCTGTGCGAACCCCTTGCTGGATGTCTTGTAGCGCGTAGAAGACAACGTATCCGAATACCTTTCCCTCGTAATCCCACGACAACAAACTCATGACGCGGATTGGTCTGTTCTTGATCTCTAGCCGACCTGGATGGTCATACGGACAGGACACATCGGGTGAGATGAAGGTTTCTGCCTTCACTGGTTGTAGCTGAGTGATGAAGAATCCTGGATTGTCCTTCGACGCCTGATGCTGTTGGCGCTTCGCACCATCGAGTCCAGGAATAGTCCAGCCTTCTTCCGCATATACCTCGCTGAATGTGCAGGTGACAATTGTTTTGACCTGCGACGTGTCTTGGCAAACGGCGTTCAACGCTCCAAGACCCAACGCGACAACCAGCGCCTTCCGAAGAATCATGCTGACTCCATTCCCGACGCAACAATGTTACCGCCTCGATGCAGGAAGCGGCGCGAACCCGCCTGTCCTGAAGAGAGTCCATCTTGCTCAATTGTTGGTTTGTGGTCGCCAATGCGGAAGTTAACCGATCTGAAATTCGCCCCGCAATCTGATTCCTTCAAGAGCAACTGCGGATCCTCACTGCGCTGCACTCGGTTGAGGACACCGCGGAAAGAAAGCGCGTCCAGGGCGGACGCTAAATCCTGGGTGAAGCGTTTGCCTACTCTCTAATGCGCTCCAGGCGGCGGAGCCGCGTGTTTGCCCGGTTTCTTGAACAGCCACGCCGCGCCGGCGCAGAAAAACGCCAGTAGCGCCGTCCAGCGGAAGATGTCTGTGTACGCCATGAGGGCGGATTGCTGCTCCATCAATCCGTAGATCAGGCCCATGGAGCCGGGCCGCGCCTGGGCAGGGCCGAGCCTGTGGCCCAGGTAGCCGGCGATTTGGGCCGACTTCTGCTGGAAAATCCAGGTAGACGCCGTAACGTTGGCGCCGATTTCGGTCTGGTGCAGCGCGGCTCTGCGAACCAGCGCCGTCGTGGCCATCGAAATGCCGATCGAGCCGCCGATGTTGCGCAGCATGTTCGACAATCCCGTGGCGTTGCCCATCTCCTTGTTGGGGA
>CAZNAW010000142.1:0-2332 GCA_964571165.1 uncultured Occallatibacter sp.
TTTTCTGCGCCGATTCAACTGAATTATGCGAAAATCACGCTTGATTCAGGACTAGACAGCAGCCGCTGCGCCGCAGTTGCCTTAATTACTGTTGACATATCCGTCTCCTAACAAATATCACCTATATGTTGCGAACAACCAGTTTGTCCGTTGCGTTTATGTCGTCCGAGTCGCTACCAACAATTTGCGCTTTCACGGCGACAAAATAACTTTTCTAATGCGTCTGAAACAGATCGCAAAAAAGCCAAACTCATAATCGTCTAACGACGACAACGGAAGCATTATAACAAGTTTCCATGCACTAAGCTACAACGATGTCTGGGAGTAAAGAAACTCTTTTCGCGGATGCGAAGGATGAGTGTATAGTAGTATGAGGCATTTCGCGTCTGGCTACTATATATATCGCCAGAAACAATGAGGGTGAAACGTGCCTGGGCGGAAATAGTTGACTTGTCATTCTGGAATGAGCGGCCGGCAATTTGGATTCCAGAGTCGGGCGTTAAGACCTGGACCCGAGAGCCTGATCTCTCCGGACTCGGCTTCGGCTCTAGGGGTTCGGCGCACGCTCCAAAACGAATCGCGGCGGTTCGGCGATCATTGAGTGGGATGAAAACAGGCCCGACAGGATCGAAGTCCTATCGGGCCTGTGTAAAGAGAGCTACTGTTGTGGCACTTCTGGGATGGTGCGGATCTTCGGGACGAACTTATGACGGCGACCGTAAACTGCCCGGCTGTTTTCGGGTTTGCGCTTGCCATACCCATCCGCCCGCTCGTCTGGTGGCGATTTGAACAATCGCAATTTGGCGACCCGCTGCTCAGGCGTCAGGTGCTCAACATCCGCGATGCGCTTCTGGGCGATTTCGACGAACTGGGGCACAATGTCGAAACCTATGTACCTGCGCCCAAGAGCGTGGGCGACATATGTGGTCGTGCCAGCCCCGTTCCAGGGATCGACGACAAGATCGCCTTTGCGGGTGTAGAGCTGGATACATCTGTAGGGCAAACTCTCGGGGAAGGGACAGGGATGTTTAGTGCCATCCGAGTCGGCTCGAAACACGTGGGTTTCCGGCGGAAAATACCAATGACTGATGGTGAAGTGCTGGAACTCCTGCGCCGTGATGGTGATGTCTTTGTCGTTCCCTTCAAGTACGGGGGTATCCTTGAAGAAGACCAACACGTATTCATGCGCCCGGCGGATTTTCGGGGCTCGCGGACTGCCATACGTTCCCCAGCCGACATGACCATTCTTGCCTGGAGTCTTCTGCTTGTACCAGCAGATTTCGTCCAGGAATATATAACCGACTTCCCCCATGAGTCGCAGGATGTCGGCGTAGATCGGCAAACTGACGCTCATGCCGCTCGGACCATGCTTGGCAAAAACCGCGTCAATCTGGACGACGAATCTCCCACCTTTCTTCTGGGCGCGGTATGCCTCGGCGAATCGCGCCTTGTAAGAGTCGAGCATCTTCTGGTAATCGCCATCGTAGAACGATTGGCCGGCATACTCGTAATTTGCCAGCGGGTATGGCGGACTCGTGAAGAACAGAGCAACCGAATCGTCTTCAAGTCCCTTCAAACCTTCGAGGTTGTCGCAGTTGACGATCCGATCCAGCGTCGCCGACTTGTCCAGGGGCGGCAGGGCTTGGTTCAGGACATTCTTCCTGGCACTTGCCGCGCGCCGCTTGTCCTTGATCTTCTGGATTTCCATCTCGATGATGCGATACCCAATCATGCCGCTCTCCCAGTGCCCGCGCCGGGCTTCAAGGACGGACTTATCCTGCGGCGTCAGCTGGGAATCTGACAGGATGTCCTTCAACTTCATGGCAGCCGCCATGTCCTTTTCATTGACACCGGCGGCTTTGGCGGCTTTGAGCCGGAGATTGATCGCCTCGCCCTTGGATTTGTTGCCCGGAGGGACGAGCGTTTTGGCGCACTGTTCCAGACCTTTTTCGTTTTGGTTTTCGCCGTTCCCGTCGCTGGAATCCAACCCGTGGCCCTGGTTCTTTTTGGCCTGGGCTTTAAGCCTGGCGAGCTCATTGTCATTGGCTTCCAGATAGCAGAGAGCGCGGCGTGCGGCAGTTATTAGTCGCATGGTCTGGCACCGGGTGAAAACATACTTGACGGCCTCGTCTCGGGTGGCAAAGCTCTTCCTGAATACCTGAAGCTCAGGAAGTTGCAAGCCTTCCGCTAACAGCTTGTCGCAAATGAGCTTGCGGGTGTATCCGTCGATCAGGATGTTCTTTTCATCCCAGACGATGACGGGATCCGTGATCCGTCCGTCTCGTATGTTCAAAGAGGCCAAGAAATGTTCTACTGCCGGTCGTCGTGTTTG
>CAZNAW010000143.1:0-2320 GCA_964571165.1 uncultured Occallatibacter sp.
TGGAGCGCCACGACGACCGCGCCGCCGACTTCGATGAACCGGCCAGGCTCTGGCCGATGGTCGGCAATCTGGAGCATGTCGAAGAGGAACTCAAGCCCCTGTTGAGTTTCATTGCCGCCGTCCCCGAGTGCGAGATTGACGAACTCTTGAACCGTGGAGGGCAGGGCAATGCGTAACGCTCGCAAGACCTACGCTCACCACGCCCGGCGCATGGGGTTGTTGTTTCTTGGACTGGAAGCAGCCCTGGCTCGCCATTACGCACACGCCGCCGCGTGCGACGACTTGGAACAAGTCGAATTGGCCGCCGTCGAGTTGCGCTATGCCGAGGACGACCTCATCCAGTTGCTCCAATGGCTTGGCACCGACAAGGAGAGAATCACCAGAGCCTTGAAGGCCTTGAACAACCGAGGGCAGGGCAATGCGTAACGCACTTGGCACACTCGCCCTTGTCCCGCCGCTTCCCAGGCCTGCCACGCCGCCCGCCATCACCCCCGCCGAGGCGGGAGTGCGGGCAGCGGCAGCCGAGGCCGAGGCGATAAACCCCCGCCCGTGGCTGGATAAGGTGGTGCATGGCGATTGCACGCAAATTCTCCGGCGCCTGCCGGAGAACAGCGTCGATATGGTCTTGACCGACCCGCCTTACATTGTCCGTTACGCCGACCGCAGCGGCAGGCAGATACCCAACGACGACAACGGCCGTTGGATATTCCCCGCCTTCGCGGAACTCTACCGAGTGCTCAAAGCCGACGCCTATTGCGTCAGCTTTTACGGATGCTGGAAGGCGGACAGGTTCCTGTCCGTCTGGAAGGAAATCGGGTTCAAGCCGGTAGGCCACTTCGTCTGGGTCAAGCGCTATGCCTCTTGCATGCGTCACACGCGGATGAAGCACGAACAGGCCTACTTGCTCGCCAAGGGAAATCCGCCGATGCCGAAAGACCCGCCCAGCGATGTCCTGGAGTGGAACTACACCGGCAACCGATTGCACCCGACGCAGAAACCTGTCGCCGGACTGTTGCCCCTCATTCGGGCGTTCAGCCGGAGTGGCGACTTAATCTGCGACCCGTTCGCAGGGTCAGGGACAACCGGCGTTGCCGCGCGGCATTGCAACCGCCGCTACCTGCTGATCGAGCAGGACGCCGGCTATTACAAAATCGCCAAGGAGCGGCTTGCAAGCCAAGTCCCCGCGCGGCTCATCTGACACAATAGAGTAACAACACGCCCGCCCCCGGAAACGAGGGCGGGTTTGTTGTGCGCCCGAGAATTTTTGCGCGACCCCCGCTTTGTGCGGGGGGTTGGCGCTGCGCGAGACTGATGCGCCCAATTCGATTGCCCCAATCGTTCGACCGGGTGCGTTTTACAAATAGTCCCGGACCGGAGGCTAAAAGCCTCACGTTCCGCTTTTTTGGACTGTTGTTCATTCCGGTATTCCCGCTGTGCCTCCGGTTTGTCTCTGTCGCCCTCACGGGCCCGTCTTTCGGCAGCAGGCTATGCGGTGCCCCCTGAAGGGAACCCACCGCGCCGCGCTGCCTCGCGGGCCTTTGTCGTGAAGGGCGACAGATCCAAAACCGAGCGGCTTACACCGCAGAAATAACACCATGAAAACAGATCCAAAAAACCAGAAACGCGTTCAGGGCTCCAGGCTCCATCCCGAGCAGGCCTCCCAGAACAACAACCCGAAGCCAGCCCCAGAGGCGAGCTTCACGCCCGCGCCGTGGCGTATCGAACAGACCGACCGATGCACCCGCTGGATTGTCGCCGACAGGAACGGCCAAACCGGCTGTGTCTGTGACATCAGTTACGACGAGGAAAACGAACCTGAATTAGCGGAATTGGACGCCAACGCGCGCCTGATTGCCGCCGCGCCCGAACTTTTCGACGCCGTGAATTTGGCCGTCGAAGTTATGGAGAGCGTTCTTGCAGATGAAATGTCCCTGCTTGATGACATGACGGAGCAGCAGTTTGCCGCACTGGCTCGCGTGCTCAAACGGGTATTGGCAAAGGCCAGAGAGGAGGCGGCCAATGAATAACTCCAAGACTCCCGAAGAGTTGACCGAAGCCCTCGCGCAATTCACCGGAACGGAACAGTATTACCACTACTGGGGCGGAATATCCTTCTTCACCGATGGCGTGAAATACCTTGCCGACGAGGCGCGCTGTTACTGGCTTCTCGACGCAATCGGCTCTTATCAATCCGAGCTTGCCAAGAACCCCGACGAGCGTTTGCACGAGTTGCAATTCTGGATGCTCACGGTGAACGCCGACAAGTCCGCCGTTCTGACCTGCATTGCTGACAAGGGCGAGGAGCCGGTTGTCAGGCAGG
>CAZNAW010000144.1:0-2308 GCA_964571165.1 uncultured Occallatibacter sp.
CTCGTGCGCCTGAGAAGGCGCTTGGATAGAACGGTGAGAGTCCGTTTCTGTGCGGTGAGGAACCGTGCGGTATCGAACCGTAACTGCGTCGCAGCAATGCGGGGTGGAGAGCAACGGGGAGAGAACGACCAGTCCGTAACACAGAGGGTCCGGGTGGACCATCGCCGTGAACTCGATTCGGTCGGTGTGGGCGGGCGAGTCTGCGAGTGAAAGACGAAGCCTGCAACGCGGGCGCTAGGCGGCAAGCCGAAACGCCGGGCAGCCGGGCGGTCCCCGGTCGTCGCACCGATGGTTGGAGACGGAATGGCCGGAAGTCCCAGCGCGATAATCAGGGAGACCCGCCGGGGACAAGCGGAGTTCATGGCGGCAACGCCCGAAGAACCGCCCGGCGGGAGTCAGAGCGTCCGTAGTAGCGGCGAAGCGGGTAATGACCGTGGAGCGAAGGGACGCAGGAAAGTGGATGCGTAATGAACCAGAACAACGAAGACCAACCGACGCCAGTGCCCCGAGCAATCGGGGCTCAGCAAGCCGGAGAAGCCCGCGACCCGTGGTGGTGGGTGGAACGTGGCGTCTGGACAGAACGCATGTTAACGCGGCTCACCTCGGGTGAGTCGGCAGACCGGGTCTGGTTCCGACTGTGGGACAAGACCTATGCCCCTGCCAATTTGCAAAGCGCCTATGTGAAGGTGTGGCGCAATGGCGGGAGCGCGGGGGCGGACGCCCAAACCGTGGCGCATTTTGCACGACAGGCCGAGGCCGAGTTGGCCGGGCTGCACGCGCAACTGCGGGACGGAAAGTATCGTCCGCAACCGGTTCGGAGGGCTTGGATACCCAAGCCCGGCAGTAACGAGCGACGACCGCTGGGGATACCGGCGGTGCGCGATCGGGTGGTGCAAGCCGCGCTGCGGCACGTACTGGAACCCATCTTCGAAACGGAATTTGCCGAGCATAGCTACGGCTTCCGACCGGGGCGGGGGGCCAAGGACGCGCTGCGGCGGGTGGACACGCTCTTGCGAGCGGGCCACGACTGGGTGGTGGATGCCGACCTCAAAAGCTACTTCGACACGATCCCGCACGACCGCCTGCTGGCGCTGGTAAAGGCGCGGGTGGCGGACGGGCAGGTGCTGGCCCTGGTGGAAAGTTTCCTCCGGGCCGGGGTGTTGGAGGAGGGCAAAGGCTGGCAACCCACCGAACGGGGCACGCCGCAGGGCGGGGTCATCAGTCCCTTGCTGGCGAACCTGTATCTCGATCCCTTCGACCAGCAAATGGCGCGGACGGGATGGGAGCTGGTGCGCTATGCGGACGACTTCGTCATCCTCTGTCGCAGTGAAGCCGAGGCCCAAGCTGCCTTGAGCCAAGTGCGGGCGTGGGTGCGCGAGGCGGGACTGGTGTTGCATCCTGAAAAGACGCGGATCGTCAATGCCGCGCAACGCGGCGGCTTCGACTTCCTCGGGTATCACTTCGAGCGGGGCATGAAATGGCCTCGGAAGAAGAGCCTCAAGAAGCTGCGGGAAGGGCTGCGGGCAAAGACCCCGCGGTTGGACGGGCGCACCCTGAAGGACATCGTCACCGACGTGAACCGCACGTTGCGCGGCTGGTATGGATATTTCCAGCACAGCCATGCCAATGTGTTTCCGAACGTGGATGGCTATGTCCGGCGGCGCCTGCGCAGTCTGCTCGAAAAGCGGCGCGGTTACACCCGGCAGGGGCTGGGGCAAGCCCATCAACGCTGGCCGAACGAATGGTTTGCCAAACATGGATTGCTGTCCTTGGCAGAGTTCCATGAGTTTACGCGGATAATCGTAAAACTACGAACCCACTGACTGGAGAGCCGGATGCGGGAAACCCGCCAGTCCGGTTCGGAGGGAGGGGCAAGGTTAAATCCCTTGTCCCTACCCCTATCAATCGTGGAGGCGGCAGTCCTAGGAAAATCACAGTTGCGTCCAAAAGCTCTTTGTGTTCTCTGCGTTCTTTGCGGTTGATTTATTTCCCTCCCGGGATTTTCCGTTGGAGGTTGGGCGTTGAATGTTGAATGTTGAATGTTAAATGTTTCCCATTCCCCTTGCCTTTGCCCTTTGGCGCCTTTGCGTTAAAAAATCCGTGTCATCCGCGTTATCGGCGGTCAAAAGTGCTTTGCGGATGCCGCTCCTGGACGGAGCTGGGGAAGATGTTTTTTTGAGGCGCAGGCTACAATGATGTCGCGCGGACGGCGCTGGGGGATGGGAAGAAGATGGAAACTTGCCGGGGCGGTGCCCGGCGCTCGTGCGCCTGAGAAGGCGCTTGGATAGAACGGTGAGAGTCCGTTTCT
>CAZNAW010000145.1:0-2291 GCA_964571165.1 uncultured Occallatibacter sp.
TGGAACTCGGTGATGGTCAATCCCAGCGGATTGATGAACTCGTATTGGGGATAAATCCGGGACTGGTCGCTGACTTGTTTCGGATTGAGATAGTAAGTGATACTGAGCATCCAATGCTCCGTCCGGGGCTCGCGGGAACTCTGAGCGGAGTAGAACCGATCCATGGTCATCAAGGCCGTACCACGGGCGATGCGAGCGCCCTGGACCATCTCTTCGGACATCGACGTGATGGTCACGTTCTGGACCGCGACATCGCTCGATTCGATCTGGCCGGCGGTGACTTGGGAGACGAGGTGATTCTGGTTGTCGTCGGCCATCAGACGCGACGCCAAAGCCTGCGAAAGAAAGTAGTAATTGAGCGGATATTTCTTGGCAATTACGTCCCGGTTGATCGTGTATCGATAGTTGGCCCAATCGGTCAGATAAGTGCGGACTTCGCCCTCGCGGGGGCTGTAGTTCAAGTCCGAATACTGAATTGCCTGGGCGCGGCCCATCTCGTCGATACGGATGTAGCGATTGGCAATTGGGCGGCATGCCAGGGAGAGATTCATGCCCAGCGACCCGAGCAGGACAACCGTGCCGCACGCGATGATAAATCGGTAGGCTTTCCGCTCGGCGTAGTGGGACGAGTACACCTCGTTGCCGATGCAATCGACGAGCAGCGATTGATCCGGCGAGAGGGGCGCTTCAATGGGAGCTTCGCGTGTAGACATGGTATGGACTCGTCCTTTCCTCAAGGGTGAGAAACAGATTCACGGTATAGATGAGGACGACGGCGAACAGCACCGCTATCGCCAGAAGCAATGCGCCGCGCAACGGCTTTGAAAGCCCGAGCCGACGGAAGAGCAGAAAGCTGACGATGAAGGTCCACATCTCTCTACCTTCATCCCGCCATCATGGCGATGGAAGCTACGGCTCCGCCGACCTTGGACACGCTGTCTGCCATCCCTGCCGTGCCGCCGAAAATCGCCTGCGTCATGCTGGGGATGAAGAGCAGGTTGATGATGAAGGCGATGAAGACCATCGTGCAGGGAATCAGATTCGCCAACCACATCTCCATCGAGTAGGTTCCGTTGAAGGTTTGCTGGATGAACGTGTTCAGAAATCCAGACCACACGAAGATGAACGCGGCGGCCACGGCGCGGATCATGGCGAAGCCAAGCAGCACGTCGAGGAAGTGAAAGAACTTCCCTTGGAAGGTCTTGGTCATCAGCAGTGGAATGAACACCGGACCAAAGAGCGCCGTTACGCCGTAGAGAATGAAGGAACTGCAATTGATGAAGAAGAGAATCGCAGATGCCAGCCCCAGAAGCGCCTGCACAAAGAAGTAGCAAAGGATCTGGACCGGAGCGGTCAGCGACGGCATCGACGTGTTGTCCCCAGCGGTCTTGAGTAGTTGCAGCAGGTTGTCCAGCGAACTCTGATCGAAGGCCGCGACCATAGCTTGGGCAATATAGCTGAAGAAATGGTTGAGTCCGAAGCTCGCGCCGGGAAGCGGATTGACCCAGTAATTGATGAGCAGGCAGCAGACGATGAGCCGCAGAAGGAAGTGCGTCAGATCGCCGGCGCGAACCGGGTGCGTGTGGAAGCGCAGCGTCATGCTGGAGGTGTTCCAGTTGATGACCATGCCGATCAGCGTGAACAGGGCGATGGCGCTCAGCTCGGTCAGTCCGAGTTGAGTGAGTGCCCCGCCATTCTGCGTAGTCAGATTGGTCAGATTATTGGTGAACTGGTAGAGCCAGTCCACGCCAGAACTTGCACTCGGTAATGCCTGGGCCAACAGGGTTGGTGAAATCATGGTTGCCACCTCTCAACTGGAATCAGGGGCGGCGCCGGCAAGAGCGGCCAGCGCCGCGCAGAGTCGAATCAGCCTTCCACTCACGGAAGGTAGGTCTGCCAGGTATTGCTTTCGTTCGCGGCGCTAGTGTCATTGGACGCTCGCTGCTGCTGAACGAGGACCGCGGTATTGAGGTCTTCGACAGCGGCATTGCGCCGTTCCATGTTGGCAACGGTCATCTGTCCGGCAATGCAGGTATGAAGCGAGCCTTGCGACTGCATCTCGCTCAGCTTCTGAGCTTCTGCTGCGTTCAAAAGGTTGAGTTGCTGGACTTCGCTGTTGGTGCCGTCCGTGATGTCGAATTGATCCGAAAACAACGTGGAGTTGGCGGTGGTATTCTCGGTCCTGTTGCTCCGGTACTGGCCCACAGCGGTGAAGCAGTCAGGAGAGATCGAGTCTGCGGTTTCGATCATGGCGAGCTGCGACATGCGGGAACTGCCAAGAGACTGTCCTT
>CAZNAW010000146.1:0-2249 GCA_964571165.1 uncultured Occallatibacter sp.
CGGGCCAGCTCGCGGCTCAAGTACTCCACATGCACACCCGCGCCGCCATATACCTCCGGCGGATACTCCCTTGTCATCAAGCCAACCCGCATCGCGCAAGCACCTCTTGAAATTCAGATTACCTCGCAACAGAATACGCCTTGAAAGAGGCGTTTCCGATGAGCTACCGTGATTTGGTGGGGCGGGGCCTCCCCCTATCGCGTTCGAGCTGCAACCTTACGTCGCGGCAATTCAGCATGCAATCGCCTGGATAAACCATGAACCTCCATGTCCTCGCCTGCCGCCTCGCCGGCATTCTGTCTATTGCAGCGTGTGCCATATTCACGCCCCCGTGCTGCTTCGCCCAGACGCCGGACCAGCTTCATGCAATGTTTGAATCCGATCAGTACTTCGCGTTGCGCGATGCGACCTTGCATACAAAGGCCCCTCTCTTCTATCGCGGCGCCGTTCAGGCCTCTGCCAATCGCAGGAAGGCGGCGGAAAAGATTCTGGGCAAAGTCATCCAAGCCGCGCCCCACTCCAGCGAAGCCTACGAAGCCCACGGCCTGCTGAGCAATCTCTACTTCAGAAACGGCTTATATCGCGAGTCCTATCGCGAGCTGCAAGCTGAATCCGTTGAAAAGCCGGATGCAGCGGATGTTAAGAATGCCATGCCTCTGATCAAAGCGCTCAGCGAGTATCCCGATCAAAGCGTCGTCAAGAGAACATATAGCAGCCTGCCAGTCCAGGGAGACCATCTGCCAGTCCGCATCAACGGACTCGACGCCAAATACATCTTCGACACCGGCGCCGCAATATCCGTTCTCAGCGACCAGGAGGCGAAGCGCTTTGGCCTCACACCGCGAAGCATCAGCACAAAGTTGAATGAGGCCAGTGGCAGCGACGTGACCGGGGTTCGTATCGCCGTGGCCAACGACTTCATCCTCGGCAATCTTCATCTGCGCAATGTAGCCTTCATCGTCCTGCCTGATACTCGCGAACCGTTTTCCGATGTTTCGGAAGAGGAGCGCGGCATTCTAGGCCTACCTGTTCTGCTTGCCATGCGGACCCTGCGCTGGCATCCAAAAGGGTTCTTCGAATTCGGATTTTCACCCGGTCCGCTGCATCTTCCCGCGTCAAACCTGCTCTTCCACGACAACACCGCCGTCGTGCAAGTCGTCTCGCAATCCAGGCCGCTCGAGTTCACCCTGGATACCGGCGCGATGGATACCGACCTCAATCCAGTCTTCGCTGCCGCATTTCCCGATCTTCTGAAACAGTCGGGAACACCGGAGGTGCATTCCATCACAGGCGTGGGCGGGACCAATAGCTACGATTCGGTTCTATTGCCGTCCGTTACCTTTGAGGTTGGCGGCCGCGCGGTAACCCTCAAGCCGGCCCATGTCTATACAAAGTATGGCCTGACATCCTGGGCCGCTGGCAACCTGGGCAACGACTTGCTCCACCAAGCGCAAACCATCACACTTGACTTTCACAGTATGACACTCCGTTTGCAGTGATATGCCAACCGCTCGCAGTTTCCGCCTCGAAGGGTACGTTGCCAATGAACGACCGTGATTGTTCGACCCTGGAGAGCGACAAAACTACCCGAAGTCAGCAATAATGGGTGCGCCGAAACTCACAACTCGCGGCGACCGTCTCACCATGCAAGCCCGCCGCACAGGAATCGACGATTGCACCCGAGATACTGCCAACCACCAGCTTGGAGAACCCCATGAACCAGCCCCTACGTACACACTCCCTCCGCACGATTCTCGCCACCCTGCTGTTCTGCACCGTACTCGCGCTCGTGCTCGCTCCGGCGCACGGCGCCCAGACGGCGGCAAAGCCCGCTGCCGCGACCAAGCCCACGGCATCCGCCACGCCGAAGCCCACTACAGTCGGCGCATCGACGGCAACATCCTCACTTGCGGCCATACACGCCGCCTTTGCGAATCCGCCGAGCCAGACGCGCCCGATGGTTCGCTGGTGGTGGTTTGGACCGGCCGTGGTCAAGCCTGAAATCCTGCGCGAGCTACAGCAGATGAAGGCCGACGGCATACAGGGCGCGGAGATGGCCTTCGAGTATGCCGAGGTGCTGGACGATCCAGCGAAGGGCCTTAAGAACCTGCCCTTCCTCTCGCCGGAGATGCTGGATGACGTGACCTACGCCCAAGCAGAGGGACGCAAGCTGGGCCTGCGCATCGACCTCACGCTCTGCTCCGGCTGGCCCTACGGCGGCCCCAACACCCCGCTTTCCGAGGCCATCA
>CAZNAW010000147.1:0-2239 GCA_964571165.1 uncultured Occallatibacter sp.
GGCAGTACAGCGAGGTCCTCATCCACAAACTGGAGTCAAAGGCCCTCCAACTGGAAGAGGCAAACCGCACTCTGTCTGCACGAGAGGCCCACCTCAGGGCCATCATTGAAAATAGCCCGAATTGCATCACGTCGATTGCCTCCGACGGAACAGTCCTGACAATGAACGAAGCGGGCCTGCGTATGCTGGAGGCTGACAGCGCAGGTAATGTCATCGGAAAGTGTAGTTACAATGCAGTTGTGTCGGAATTTCGCGACGCCTTTCGCGATCTGACAGAGCGTGTCTGTCGCGGCGAATCCGGGAAAATCGAGTGCGAAATCGAAGGATTGAAAGGTGCGCGGCGCTGGCTGGAGTTGCACGCGGCGCCTTTGAAGGATTCGGTGGAGAACCGCACTGTGCTGCTAGGGATCGCACAGGACACGACCGACCGAAAGCGGGCGGAAAGTGTTCTGCAGACCACCCTTCATCGCTTCTACACCATTCTCTCCAACTTGTATTCCGGCGTCTTGCTGATAACCGATGATGGGAAGGTCGAGTTCGTCAATCAGGCTTTCTGCAACTTCTTTTGCCCAGAGGATGTGCCCGACACCCTGGTGGGGTTGAACGCCGTCGACATGATCGAAAAGACCAAGCAGGTCAACCCGCTACCTGACGAGTTCGTTGCCCGCATTCAGAAGAATGTCAATAAAGGCAAATTGGTATTGGGCGAAGAGATTTCACTACAAACAGGGAAGGTGCTTCTAAGGGATTTCGTCCCTTTGACCGTAAATGGAGAGTCCTACGGAAGGCTGTGGGTTCAGACCGACATCACAGAAAACAAGCGGACCGAAGAGCGCATTCGAAGACTCAACCGCGTCTACTCCGTTTTGAGCGACATCAACGAGACCATCGTTCGCGTGAAAGACTCCCAGGCAATGCTTGAAGCCGCCTGCCGCATCGCCGTGGAGAAGGGGAAATTCCGGATGGCGTGGATCGGGATAGCGGATCCCGCAACTGGAGCGCTGATCCCCATCGCGTCCAATGGCGTGGCCGAGGATTATCTCAAACGGGTGAGAATCGATCTTCAGGATTCGAAGACAGCCACCGGGCCGGCGGCGCGCTGCTTCCATTCCGGAAAACATCAGGTCTGCAACGATATCGAGCATGAGCTCTACCGGCCGTGGAAAGAGTACGCTTTGCGGCTCGGATACCGGTCCCTGACCTCGTTTCCTCTCCACTGCGAGGGCCAGGTTGTCGGCGTTTTCAATCTCTATGCGAGCGAGTTGGAGTTCTTCGACGACGACGAAATCAAGTTGCTGGATGAGATGGTCATGGACATCTCCTTCGCCCTGGAAGTCAACCGCCATGAAGAGAAGCGGCGTCAGGCAGAAAAGCACGTGCAGCAGCTCAACCGCGTCTATGCCGTCCTGAGCGGCATCAACGAGACTATCGTTCGCGAAAGAGACACCCAGGCTCTGCTTACAACCGCCTGCCGCATCGCCGTGGAGAAGGGGAAATTCCGGATGGCGTGGATCGGCATGATCGATCCCCTCACGCAAGCCCTCCAGCCGGTGACATCCAGCGGCGCAGTGGATGGCTACCTCGATCAAATTAAGATCGATCTGCTTGACCGGAAGCAATATGGCGGACCGTCATCGCAATGCGCCCGTACCGGAAAACACGCCATCTGCAACGACACCGAGCACGATCTCAATTACGCGCCGTGGCGCGAACAGGCTCTGCGCCACGGCTTCCGGTCGTCAGCAGGTTTTCCGCTCATCGTCGATGGCCAGGTTGAAGGCGTATTCAGCCTCTACGCTGGCGAACCGGAGTTCTTCTCCGGCGATGAACTCCTGCTCCTCGACGAGATGGCGATGGATATCTCCTTCGCCCTGGAAGTGAACCGGCATGAAAAGGAACGTGAGAAGGCGGAAGCGGAACTGCGCTGGCGGACCGCATTCTTCGAGGCGCAGGTAGACTCCTCCCTGGACGGCGTATTGGTGGTTGACAGCGAGAATAAGAAAATCCTGCAAAACCAGCGCATGAACGAACTGATGAATATCCCCCAGGAGATTGCCGAGGACCCAGACGATGCCCGGCAGCGCGAATTTGTGCACACCATCGTCAAGGACGCTGATCAATTTAGAGAGAAAGTGGATTATCTGAACTCCCATCCCGACGAGGTCAGCCGCGATGAGGTTGAATTGCTGAACGGCACCATCTTCGATCGCTACTCGGCCCCGGTCCGGGATAAATTGAA
>CAZNAW010000148.1:0-2201 GCA_964571165.1 uncultured Occallatibacter sp.
CATTTGTCGGGTAGGTGCGGGCGGTTGCCCGCCCACACCCCCCTAAGAACCGTACGTGAAAGTTTCCCTTCATACGGCTCAGGCCATTCTCAACCGGTGCGCTTGTTGTGGGCACCGGCGGCAATCGAGCGACGCGTCGGAATACCTCTGGTCAGGGAGCGGTGCCCGTCCTTGCGACAGGGTGTCCGCTCCCGCGTATGCGCCACGCAAAGCAGCGGCGCTTGGCGAAGTAGTCGGTGTAAGCTGGGTCGTAGGGGTTCGCTGCGCCCCTGACCTTGATATGGCGTTCAATCCTGGTGCTGGCCAGCCGGTAGAGCTTGAGCACGCGGCTCTGACCCTGCTCGGTGGCAAGCCGGACGCTAAAAACCCATTGGTCTTTGGCTGCGGAGAAGTATTTGCGCTTCTTCCAGGCCCGGGACTTGTTGGGGTGTCGTCGGCTTATCCAGCGCCAGAGTTTGCGGAAGACATAATAGTCCAGTTTGTCAAAGGTCCGCCGGGCGGCTCCGTTGCGGTAATAATTGGCCCAACCCCGCAAAAGCGGGTTGAGTTGGCGCAGGAGCTTTTCCTGGGTGCAGCCCAGAGCGGATTGAATCACCTGGCTGATCTTTTGCCGCAAGCGTTTGACTTTACTCTTTGCGGGGGTAATCAGCAGCTTCTCCCCATATTTGCGCAGGGTGTGCCCCAGAAAGTCGAAGCCCTCTTGAATGTGGGTGATGACGGTCTTTTGCTCTGAGAGTTCCAGACCTCGTTCTTTGAGGAAGGCCGTCAGGGCCGGTTTGACTTTCTGTTCGAGAAGTTCCCGTGTCGCGCCCGTCACGACAAAATCATCGGCATAACGCACGAAGTTGATTTTGCTGCCTCGTTTGGGTGTCGTTTGGCTGGCCCGCTCCATGCCGTCCAATACAAGATTGGCCAGCAGTGGGGAAATCAGGCCCCCTTGCGGCGTGCCCACGCGGGTCGGAAACAGTTGGCCCTTTTCCCAGTAACCGGCTTTGAGCCAGAGGCGCAGCATCCGCTTGTCCATCGGGACGTGCTTGAGCAGCCACTGGTGGTCAATTTCATCGAAACAAGCCCGGATGTCTCCCTCCAGTATCCAGGGGGCGGCGTCCTTTCGGGAGAGGATGGTGAAGCACTGCTCCAGGGCATCGGCACACCGGCGGCCTTCGCGGAAGCCATAGGAGTATCTGTCAGCCAGAGTTTCAGCTATGGGTGCGAGCGCAAGCGCGTAGAGGGCTTGCATGGCGCGGTCGTGCAGGGTGGGGATGCTCAGGGGGCGCAGTTTGCCATTGGGCTTGGGGATGTAAACCCGGCGCAGGGGCAGGGGTCTGTATCCGTGAGGTTTGAGGTTGAAGGCGGCTTGGAGTTTCTGTTTGTCCGTTCGCCAGATTACATTATCTACACCGGGCGTTGTGGCGCCCCGGTTCGTCGTTACTCTCCGCACGGCCAAGAGCTTGGCCGAGCGCGAGTGAGTCAGGACCCATTGCAGGGCTTGCGCCTTGCGGTGTTGTCCTGCGAGGATTGCCTTGGCAGTACGCATTTGCAGCCGCCGAACCTCCTGTTGCACACGGGGCCAATCAATGGCGTTCCACGTGAGCGACGGTGTGGCCAAAGACGCATCAGTTGCCGGGGCAACCGTCATTTGCTTTCTTTGAGTTTCGTTGGTTCTGCAAGTTCTCTTGCCAGGTTTGACCAGACCGACGTGGGCGTATCCAGCGTATTGCCGCTGGCGTTGGCTTTTTCGGTCCTCCCAAGGCTGCGCCCCTTGACCCGCCTTGCGGTAAGGTCTGTCCGGGTGCGAAGCCGGACGGGGTGGGCAGCGTTTCCATGTTCTGCAAGGTTGACGGGATGATTTAGGCCCGCCCTATACACCGGCAGTGCTAGGCTCGCGTCGGAGGCCGTGACAGCCTCCGAACCCGACTGCTTACCTTTTGGTTCAAGCCTTAACCAGTCTCTTATGGCTTGCTGACGCTTACGATGCTTGCGGGCGTTCATTTGGTTTTGGCCGTGTCATCCGATTCTAGTCGCTCCCCCGGATTGAGACTTCCAGGTTGGCTCCATTGTCCGGAAGGCTTCAGACCTTGCGACGCGACGCGTCGAGGGCCTGCTCCCGTAGAATACCTGTGGCGAAACACAGGACTTGATTTTGAACTTGTTCATACACACGCAGTCAACTTTGCAGCTTCATGTCGCACGTCACGGGT
>CAZNAW010000149.1:0-2199 GCA_964571165.1 uncultured Occallatibacter sp.
CCGAAACGTATCTTTCAGTTGAGGACGTATGAGAGCCCGAGCCAGGCTGCTCATGCGCGGAAGGTGGCAATGTTCAACGAGGCGGAGATTGGGATCTTTGTGCGCACGGGCCTGACGCCGGTGTTCTTTGCGGAGACGCTGGTGGGAACACGGATGCCCAGCCTGACCTACATGCTGACCTTTGCCGACACTGCGGAACTGACGTCGAAGTGGGCGGCCTTTGGAGCGGATGCGGCGTGGAAGGAACTGTCGCGCAAGCCGGGCAACACGGATGCGGAGATTGTGAGCAACATCAGCAATCTTTATCTGAGTCCGCTGGCGTGCTCGCAGATCTAGCTGCTGGTTGCGAGCTATTTGTTACTTAAGTAAAGCCGGGAGTCTGCGATCTGCAGGCTCCCGGCTCTTGTTTGTGGTGTGGTGACAGACCTGGGAGGTTTGCGCGCCACCCACAAAACACCTTAGATTCCCGGCGGTCCGTCGGGTGAGCATCCGGCGACCATGGCGAAGCTGCCGGAGCCGAGGTTGAAGATGAGTCCGTTGAAGCGGACTGTGCTTCCGACGGCGATGGCCGGGGGCGCGGTGGCTCCCGACGCGGTGGATGCCGGTGGGGGAGCCGTTGCCGCACCGGTGTAAACGGTGATTGTGGTGGCTCCGCTGAGCGAGGTGAAGGCCGAGCCGCTGGCCAGGGAGAACGTGTAGGCGGTGTAGGCCCCGCTGGTGGTGATTGCGGTCACCGTTCCGTTTACTGTCTGGGGAGCCAGGTAGACGGTGGATGCGGTTGCTGTTCCCGCGGATGCGGAGAAAGCCGAGGTGACAACGCCGACAGTCTGCCCTGCGACTAGGTTGGACGAAGTGAACGACGGCGTAAACGGCAGGCCGGTTAGGGTGACGAACTGCGGCGCGATGGCGAAGGTGGTGGAGCCGCTGGTGGTGACGGTGATGACAGAGACGGCGGTAGGAGCAACCGATCCAGCGGACGGTCCGGCACCCTGCATCAGGACCATCTTGAAGCTACCGGAGCCGACTGAGGTAACCGGACCGGAGATCATGTTGGGCTGCTGACCGTTGGGTGGCGGCGGCGGAATCTGGATGCGGGTGGCCAGGTAGGTCCCGCCGGACTCGACGATGAAGTCGACCTGGACGATCTCGCCGACCGTCAGTGCGGAGAGCGAGGTAAAGTTCGGGCCCTGAAGGATGGTGGCGCTGTTGGTGGTAACGGTGAAGTCGGGTCCGGAGCCGGGCTGCAGGGTCACGCTGGTTCCGCTCACCGAGACGATGGTGGCCATCTGCTGCATACCGGTGCCGTTCTGGCTGGGAGGAGGCGCGGCAGCGGCGGGCGGCACGGGCTTGATGTTGAAGACCGGGGTAACCGTCACCGTGGTTCCGGAGATGGCAACCGACTGACCTGCGAGAAGATCGACCAGAAGCGAGGTGGATGTGTTGTTGACGGTAAACGGCGTGGGGAAGGTGAAGGTGAAGGAGGTAGTGGCCAGAGTTGGCGTTACCGATACCGGCTGACCCGAGCTATTGATGTAGGTGATCTGCGGGTCGGAGAAGGTGATAAGTGCCGAGGTGTAGGTGTCCTGCGGAATGCTGGCTGTGACCAGCGGGGCCTGGATGCCGTTGAGATGGCAGATTTCGATGGTGGTGGGCGTCGGAAGGATGCTGGCCGTCTTGCCGGCGGAGTCGGTCAAGGTGATGGTGTTCAGAGTCAGGGTGAAGGCGACAAGCTGGTCGCTAGGCGCATCGGTGATCAACACCGGGACGGTGGTCGAAGGCGAGCTGATGTTGCTGACCGTGCCTGGTGTAATTGAGCTGGAACAGCCTAGCACCAGAGCGGTTAGCAGGCCAAAGCTGCCGGCAATGCCAAGAAGACGTGTCGTGGATGACGCGAAAATACGGCTGCAAAAATTCATGGGACTCTCCCTGGAGGGTCTGCTGACGCCAACCCGTTCGCAGCAATAGACGCAGGACCCGCGGCATGGATTACAAGGCTTGAAGAAAAATTCGCGTGGACGGGGTGGGCAGTTATTCTGAAGACGGACTTGGATAGGCTGATCGACAGCGTGTGGCCGGCGCTGAGCAAACACATCATCCCGGCACCAGGAGGAACAATGGATCAGGAAACGAATTCCTTTGCAGCCATGATGAGGCGGCCAAGCGCATATATTCCGGTGGCGATGTCGCTAGCTGCACTGG
>CAZNAW010000150.1:0-2177 GCA_964571165.1 uncultured Occallatibacter sp.
AGCACGCCGAACTGGCTATATATATGGGTTGGCAATGGCGATGGCACCTTCAACTCGACGCCGAACAAGATCCAACTCAGCCGTAACTTCTACCTGGCCGCGGTCATGGACATGAACGGGGACACGCTGCCCGACCTTGTGCTGAGCGATGGGTATGTGGTGGGTATCCTCTACAACCAGGGCGGCGGCATCTTCAAGAGCGACTTCAACACATGCGCCGCGGTCAACGGCAACCTTTGCGACGAAGAGCACTTCCTGGCAGGGCAGGGAATCAACTCCCTCTCGCTGCAGAATGTGCGCGGCGGCGGTAGACCCGACCTGGTGGTGGCCAATGGCGGAGTGACAATTTCGAACCCCGTTGTGCTGTTAGGCAATTCGGGAGCGCCGTCGCTTACCCTCGCCACCAACCCGGTGGTGAACACCGGCGGTATCACCGTGCTGCTGAATAAAGTCACATCGAAGCCGACGACGGGAACGCTTACGGCATCGCCTGAACCAAGCGCCTTTGGGGCAACATTCACCATTACCGCGACCCTGACCTCGACGGCAGGCGTAGCGCCCACGGGCCTGGTGACGTTCTCGATCGACGGCACACTACTTGGCCCGGCCGCACTCTTGCCCATTGCAACTCCAGCCTTCAGCTCCAGCGCGATCTACACCATTCCGGCAAACAATACCTATGCAGGTGGCACGCACTCGCTGACAGCGTTCTACGACGGGGATGGAAGTAACTCGCAACTTAATCTCAGCGGCACCCATTTGATTTCGGCAGTTACAACCACTACCGATCTCTTCCTATGCATCGGGCCAACAGCAGCGTGCCCGTCCACCGGTGTCATCAATCCACATCCGCCCTTTATGGCCAATCTGACCATGTTCTATGGCCAGACCTGGAATGGCACGACGGATGTCAACGCCAGCGACGCCAGCACGGTGACAGGCACCATAACCCTGAACGACCAATACACAGGCGCTGCCCCACCCCCGCCTTCCCCGCTATGTACCCTTTCTGCGAGCCTGAATGGTGCTGCATGCCCCGCGAGCGTCGGCACCACCATTGGAACCTCAGTAGGGACCAATGCACTGGCAGCGGTCTACTCCGGCGACTCAACCCACCAGGGGTCCACCTCGCCCACGGTTACGATTGTAGTGAGTCCCGACACGACGACCGCGACGGTCGTCGGCCCGTCCAACCCGACGCCGCAGGGCCAACCCGTTACGCTGACCGCGACGCTGACCGGCAACTACGCGGCACCAACGGGGCCTGTTGTTTTCACGTACGGCAGCACTGTGCTCTGTAGCCCTTCCGTCAACTTGGTTGCCAGCAGCACGGGCAATACCAGCACAGCTACATGCACTACCTCGGCCCTGCCGGCGGGGACGGACACCATCACGGCGAGCTACGCGGCAACTCTTGACTTCCAGACGGCGAGCGCCACCACCACTGTGACCATCAGCGCGCTGATTCCGCCCACATTTACCATTAATGTGACGCCGAACCCGGTGAGCGCAGGGGTTGGGAATGACGGCGCCCTGACGGTGACGGTGACGCCGCAGGACGGCTTTGCCGAGGGTGTAAACCTGTCTTGCGGCAATCTGCCCAACGAGGCGAGCTGCTTCTTTGCCCAGACGGCGATTGCCAGCGGAGGGGGTTCGAGTCCGCTGCTGGTTGCCACGAGTGCGCCGCATAATTGCAACGACAACACGCCCTACTTCACCGGCGGCAACGGCGGTGGACCAGGCCTGGCACCCTTTGCGCTGCCTGCTCTGACTGGGCTGGTGGCGTTTTTCCTGCCCGGAAGACGCCGTTGGCTGCGCGTCTTGCTGGCCTCCGTGTTGCTGGCGGGAGCTACCCAGATCTCCGGATGCGGCAACTGTACCGACCTGGGCACGAAGCCGGGGACCTATACCTTCCAGGTGACCGGCACATCGACCGGCACAGGTCAGGTGCAGTCGCAGGCAGTGACCTTGACCATCACGATCTGAAGCAGGTCGATGGAAGTAGCCTGTGCCTTGATGCTTCCGCGGAGAACCCGATTTCTTTGCGATGCGCAGTTATGATGGAAATACGTTATGGCAGCCCGATCCGCACACTCCGCCGCAACCTTGCCCACGGTCAGAGACTTTCTGAAACTGAGCCGCCAGCACACGCTGGTCTCGGTGTACCGTACGCTAAC
>CAZNAW010000151.1:0-2131 GCA_964571165.1 uncultured Occallatibacter sp.
GCCTAGCAACTGTTCCATGGTCAGCACATCGGAGACGGGAAGGTTATGATCCAGCTCCGCGACCAGGCGCTGCACCGGCAGGGCGAATTGCTCCACGTTGTCGCTCGAGCGAATCACCAGCGTTCCGTTGTTCTGAGCGCCTGAGAAGAGAGGAAAATACTGTATTGGTCCGGGAAGCTCCGAAGCCTGATAGCGCGTGTCTCCGACAACGCCCACAATCTCCATGTTGTGGCCCATGACCACCAGGTGCTTGCCGATTGGGTCTTCTCCCTGAAGGTACTGGTCAACGAATGATTTACTGACAACCGCTTCATCCGCGTGCTCAAGCTGCTTTGACGGATCGAAGCTTCTTCCGCGCAGGATCGGAATGCCCATGGCCGCGAAATAGCCGGGATCGGCGAAGCGCGCGATGGCAAACTGTGCCTGCCCCTGCGGCAGCGGCGGATGCTCGCCAATCGCAAAGCTGGTATCGCCCCAATAGCCCTGGCCGGGAACCGCCTGGACAAAGCCGGGCGTTCTGCACAATTGTCGAATTGCATAACGCAGTTCCCGCAGCAGCATTGCTAAGCCTCCACTTCTTCTTCGAGTTTCTTCAGTTCGTCTTCCGAAACCACCTTTCCGTCGAACAGATGCAACTCGCGCTGGGCGTGCTTGGCAAAACGCGGATCGTGCGTCACCATGCAGATGGTCGAGCCCTCGCGGTGTAAATCAGCCAGCAAGTGCATCACCGCTTCGCCGTTCTTTGAGTCGAGGTTGCCGGTGGGCTCATCGGCCAGCAGGATGGAGGGCGAACCGGCCAGTGCGCGGGCCACGGCTACGCGTTGCTGCTGGCCGCCGGAGAGCTGCGCGGGATAGTGCTTCATGCGGTGAGCCATGTTGACGCGCTCCAGGGCTTCCTTGACGCGCCTCTTGCGCTCGGACGAAGGCATTCCGGCGCGATAGGTAAGGGGCAGCTCGACATTCTCCTCCACGGTGAGGTCGCCAATGAGGTTGAAGCTCTGGAAGATGAAGCCGATCTCCTGGTTGCGGATGCGCGACCGATCACTGAAGCTCAGGTTTTCGACCGGCTTGTTGTTGAGCAGATACTTGCCGCCCGTAGGCGTGTCGAGCAGGCCGATGATGGAGAGCAGCGTAGACTTGCCGCAGCCCGAGGGACCGGACATGGCCACATATTCGCCGCGTGAGATCGTCAGGTGAACTCCGGAAAGCGCGTGCGTCTCCACTTCGTCGGTGTAGAAGACCTTGGTCAGATCCTCAATTTCAATCAGAGTGTCATTCGATGCCATGCAATCCCCCCAGTCAGTTGTCAGCATTCAATTGTCAGCCGCCACATTTGACGTCTGTTCCCTAATCCCGAATCCTTGTTCCCTGCTTCTTTCACTCCAGCCGGATGCGATCCACGTTGTCCCAGCGCGACATATCAGACAGGATCACCGTGTCGCCTTCCCGCAAACCTTCCAGCACTTGAATGCTGTTGACCGAAGCGCGGCCCACCTTCACCGGTACGCGCACGGCGCCCTTGCCGTCGGGATCAATCTTGAACAGACTCAGCGTGGAATTCTCGTTACCTAGAGCCGGCCGGCCTACGTAGAGCACATCGGTCATACGTTCCAGATCGATGGTGCCGTCTACGCTCAACTGCGGCACCGCGCCTGGCGGCAGCGGTCCATCCAGTGCTACGTCAACCGTGCGCGTTCCGTTCACAACGGATGGATCGATTCTGGTAACATGGCCGGGAATTATGCCGTTGTGCGTGTCGATGGAGGCAGGTTGGCCGATCTGGATGTCGCGAGCCTGGGTTTCGGCAATCTGCAAGGCGGCCTTGAGCTTGTCAAGCTGAATCACTTCGGCCACCGAGGTTCCCGCGGCCACATGCTGGCCCACCTGCAACGGGGTCGCAAGCGGCGCCACCGCGCCGGAGATTCCGGCCCTGACCTGAAGCGCTTGCGACTGCTTCTGGTAGAGGTCGAGCAGGGCCTTGGCCTGGTCGATCCTGGTTTGTGCGGAAGCAAGCTGGACCACGATAGCCTTCTGGTTCACATCGAGCTGCTCACGGCTGAGCTGGTGCTGAGCGGTCAACTGGTCGGCCGTATTCTTTGACTTGCTATAAGCAAGGCCGGAGATCACGCCC
>CAZNAW010000152.1:0-2131 GCA_964571165.1 uncultured Occallatibacter sp.
TGGCACTTGGCTCCGCGACGTGGGCATCCGCACAGTCAACTGGCTATCAGCCCGTGGACAAGAATAAACCAGCCAATTTATTGCTCTTTCTTCAAGCGAAAGAAGTGCGGATGGACATGCCGCAGGTCTTTGGCTTTGTGCTCGTCAATATCAGCGACCACGTTGTGCTTATCCCGCCGAATCCTAACGTCGAATGTACTGATCTTTCCAGAGGCTCACTTTGGCTTAGGCTCAATTTCACACCTTTCACCCATGAGGTTCCGAGGTTAGGCAGCGGCTGCGTAGCCGATTACGGAATTGGACTCATCAGGTCGCCCTCTGTGTTGGATCGAGTGAAGGCGTGGAAGGTGCTACACCCTGGAGAGTCGCTTTCTTTCGACATACCGAAGAATTTTGAGGAGCAGCGAGCAGGCACCTACCAGTTTTGGGTCGAATACCAACCCCCTCACATCTCAACCGACGATCAGGCCACGCTTCGTCAGGCCGGAATTGACTTCCCGCATGACGCATTGACCTCTGCGCATATTACCTTCGTGAAAAAGCACTGAGAATTCGTTCTGCGCCTCAATCTACGGCGCCGTCAGAATCTTCATCACCGGATCGGGCAGTTGCTGGTCCGCGTTCTTCAGCAGCAGCGTCACCTGCCACATCTGCGTATCTGTCAGCAAGTGGTTGAACGCGGGCATCCCGGTCAGACGAATTCCGTTGGCCACCTTCCAGTAGGTCTCGCCCGGCTCGTCGTCGCTCACCCCTACCACATTGCCCGTAGCGTGCTTCTTCCACAACTGCGGCGCAGCCGGGTACATGCTCTTGGCGAATGCCACATCGTGCCCCGGGGTCCCATGGCATCCGGCGCACTGCGCGCGGTACACATGCGCTCCGCCCTCGAACGCGTCTTCGCCGGTGCCAAACGGCGCAACCTGCATCTGGCTTGCGATGCGCGCCTTCAGCGGCACGCTGACAATCGCCTTCTCGAACGGGAACGGCTTGTCCGCGGTCGCCACCGGCACCGGGCCCCATCGCAGATAGGCCGCAGCACCGCCGACCACCACGGCCACGCCCAGCAGGAATCCAAGAAACACCTTGCCTCCCCCTCCGCCCGAAGCTCTGCTCTTCGCCATGTCAATCCTCTCCTTCTCGTCCTTGCTGCGCCCCAGGTACTCCAAACGCCGCGTTGGATGTTCTAATAGGGAGGTGGCTGCGGGTGGCTGGTCCGCCGCGCCGACCTCGCCTCCAAAACGGAGGCGCGCAGGAGTTCTCGTTGATCGTTCGTTCGCCGTCCCGTTTCGTTCGTAGCATACAGCTTTTGCCGGCACTCTTGTTGCTCGCTGCAATCACAGCCTCCTCCGCGCTGGCACAGTCCGCGCGCATAGCACCCCGCGAGACCAATGCCAATCGCAAGGCCCGCATCGCCCGCCAGACTACCGACACCTACACCCATCGCTGGGAGGTCGGCGGCGGTGGAGGATATCTCCGCTTCCGCTCCGGCCAGTTCAACCAGAAGAACAGCGAGATCAGCTTCTGGCTCAACACCACCTACTACTTCAGCCAGAGGCTCGGCCTCACCGGGGAACTGCGCGGCGCCTATGGCAACGCCAAAATACAGAATTACAACCCTTACGCATCCCTGGTTGGCCGCCCGCAGATCTCCGAATATCCCTTCCTGGCCGGCCCCACCTATCGCTTCCTCCTGCACCAGAAGACCGGCCTCAGCGCCTTCGTCCTCGGCGGCACCGCCATCGGCAAGTTCGACGGCGACTCCAAGGGCATCTCCGCCGCCAACCTCGGTCTTTGGCCCTCCACCAACGCGCGCCCCGTATTTTCCGTCGGCGGCAACCTCGACCTCAACTTCTACCCCAACATCTCCTTCCGCATCAGCCCCAGCTACACCGGCACCACCTTCGGCGGATCAGTGCAGAACAACGCCGGCTTCGAGATGGGCCTGGTCTACCGCTTCGGTCGCCAGAAGTAGTCCCAACGCTGCGTCGTAGCCGCTTTGTCGAGAGCCGTCCTCGCACCATAGAATGATTCGGGGGCCTCTATGACCATCATTCGCCAGGACGACGTAATCCGCAGCGTAGCCGACGCGCTGCAATACATCAGCTTCTACCACCCGGTCGATTACATCGCC
>CAZNAW010000153.1:0-2099 GCA_964571165.1 uncultured Occallatibacter sp.
GCGTCCGCACTACCACCGATTCAGACTATCGGGGGATTCGCTTGTTTAAGGTCTAGTGTCGGAAATGGCGCGGTTCAAGGGGACTTCAAACTAGTTTCAGTCAGGGCTCGGGTCATGGCCGGCTATGGCTACCGGAACTTTGCTTATGAGTTCGGAGAAAAGGTATTTGCAGTGGTAGTCCTCAGGGCGACGGACGACCAGGTGGTAGACGTCAGGTCACTGGCTGCCTATCCGGAGCGCGTCGGGTCCGGTCGCCGCGTCATGGAGTTGCTCTGCGGGCTGGCGGACCAGATGGGCGTGACGCTGTGGCTCGACGCCTGCCCCTTTGGGCCCGAGACGCATATTCCCATCAAAAAGCTGAAGGCGTTCTATGGCCGCTTCGGGTTCTTCCGGGTGCCGCGGGTCAATTCTGGATGGATTAACGGATACCACCGCTGGGAGCACGAGGATTTCCGGAATCCGATGATCCGAAACCCACAGCAAGTCACGTCGCAATCTGAGGATCAGCCAGCAGGTGCAACCGGACATGTTGCCGATCTCGTTCACGCATGATCTGGGAAAAAAAACGAGCGCAGTGGCTCGTTTTGGACGTTCCCAAGGCGGTTTTGGCGCATGCGCCAAAACCGCCTTGCTAATGGGGACGTGCTGTGAGGGGTTTGCGGTTCTATTGACCGGCACGTATGACGGAGCCGCCGCCGACGGTCAAGCGGGAACCGCCTGTGGTCGTGGTCGCCCCTGAATGGGTGGAGCTCCGGGGGCTTCCCACGCGGTCCGCCAGAATGCAATCACCGGCTCAATCATCCCCCTGGCTGCCGGCGAATAACGTTTACGGTCTGAACTCGTGCAACACGCTGCAATCGCCCAGCCCACGAAAAAAGCCCGCCACTGGGGCGGGCTACGGAAACGCATTTTATGTCGGAAACCTACGTGTTATTTGGCGCATGGCGATTCCGTGATCCGATGGTGTTCGCGCTCATTGACACCATCGACTGTGACTTCGCCTCCTTTCCCTGATGGTTCATTACATTTATTTAGGCATCTCCACCAATCCTTTGGCAGTCGCCCGCCAGGCGTGATAGTTGGCGACCATTCTTAATGACATCAATAGGCAGGCAATACAGCCAACGACGATCCTTTCAATGCGCCGCTGGGATGCCTACAAGATGTTCAGCAAAATCCAGAAGGAACTCCACAGGCGCGATCCCCGAGATCCAAAGGTCAGCGCGATTGTGCAGAGACTTGCTCAGCCTGCACCCACCGGGCATTTCTTGGTCGTGGCGATCTATAAGGGTAAACAGATCGCGGCTCTTCCATGCCCTGATACCAGGGCTTGACCGTCCCGCGATTGCTGCCGGCGGTCGCCGCTGGACCGCCGGCAGTGGCGCCGCCATTCGTGCCTGTCAATAGAACCGCAGACCCCTCACAGCACGCCCCGAATAGCAAGGCGGTTTTGGCGCATGCGCCAAAAGCGACTTGGGAAGATCCACGACGAGGGTTTGCGCTCGTTCTTCCGGCCGATCATGCGTGAACGAGTTCTGTACTGCGCCCGATCACCGCCGCCGCCTCAATCTCCGGCTGACAACTGACCTGCTGCGGGTTTCGGATCATCGGATTATCGAAGGGACCACCTTCCCATCGGTGGTATCCGTTCACCCATGACGGATCGACCCGCTTCACCGCAAAGAACCCGAGGCGTCGATAGAACTGCTTCAGCTTTGCAGGTGGAATGTGCGCCCGAGACCCATACGGGGCAGCGTCCAGCCAAAGCGTCACACCCGTCTTGTCCGCGAGATCGCAGAGCACCTCCATCATCTTGCGACCGGACCCGACGCGATCCGGATAGGCCACAAGTGTCCTGATTTCCACCACATGATCGTCCGTCGCCCTGAGGACTACCACTGCAATTACCCCTTCGCCGAACTCATAAGCGAAGTACTTGTAGCCAAAACCGTGCAGGACGTGTGCCCTGACGGACATCAACCTGATCGGGTCGTGACTCGCCCCGTTTCCGACACTACACAGTAGGCGCTGCGCCGCAGTCGCCTTAACACCACAGCGCTACCTCAGTTTCAGAAATGATCGAAGCCGCGAGCGTTTGG
>CAZNAW010000154.1:0-2051 GCA_964571165.1 uncultured Occallatibacter sp.
TCTAGAGCCTGTCCCAAAAACTCTGTTTTTTAGACGGCGTATAAGCCGGAATAGAACACCGATGAGATATTCTTATGGTAATAGGTCGCAGGTCGTTCGTTGTTTGATTTTCTGCAATAATCCAGAGTTCCGTACACACGCCTTCCGCGTTTGTTGACTTTAGAAGCCCGGGGGGGGCGGCCTTCAGGCCGCCATCTGCTCTGTGGCCTTTTCCTTTTTGGTGAGCCGCGCCAGAACCCAGAGGTTATGCGTGAGCACCGTCCATGTCACCGTCAGTTCCCGGTGTTCAAATCCTTTGCTGCGCATCGGTTGGCCCAGGAAGACATTCTTCAAAATGCCCACCCGGCCTTCGGTTTGTGCCCGACGCCGTTGCAGTTTCTTGAACTTCCAGGAGCGGTTGCGTCCCTTGAGCTGTCGGGGTGATCGCGGGCAGACCCCGTTGTAGATGTCCTCTGCGGCCATGCCGATCTGGTTGGTTTGGCTGTCAAAGCCGCGATCTGCCACGACGGCCTTGGGTCCCTGTCCATAGGCTTTCTCCATCCGCCCGACACTGCGGGCCAAAAGTGAACTGTCGGCGGGAGCGCTCTTGCGGAAAAACTCCCAGTCAATAATTACTCCTTCCGGATTTTCGACCAACAGCAGCGTGTTGCCAAACTCAACTTCGGCTCCCGCCTTCTTGCGCACGATCACGTGAACCTCCGATTCGTAGAGGCTGAGGATCTTCTCCTCATTAGCAACCAGTTTGCCCTCCAGAATCCGCTGGCGTGCTTGTTTGCGAGCCTTGGGCAACTGGTCCAGGACTTGATCCATGCGATCAAGCACTTGCTGGGTCTGGGGCCGGGTCCATTGGGTTTGCTCCCAATGCTCATCGAGGATGTCCCGATAGCGGCGGGCGTGCTTGCCCACCGTGGCCACCAAGCGGTCCATCTGGCGCAACGTTTTTTTGCGCTGGCGCTGGCTGTCGGATTTGTTCCAGGCATGGGTCATTTGGATGCACAGCTTGTTGATCCGGCTGATGAAAAGTTCCGGCGCTTCCATCCGGTGCAACAGTTCCTGGTCTCGGATAAGTTGGATGGCCTTCATCAAGGTGCGTGTGGCGTCGCGCAGCAATACCCAATCGACCGGATAGTGGATGTTGGCGGCCAGGCAGGTCGTATCCATGAAGGCGTTTTCCAAGTCCAGGGGTTGGGCCAGACCCAGTATCTGCGGTTGCGAAGCGCCCTTGCAAAGGACTCGGTGGATGATATCCCGCACTTCGGCTTCTTTCCACCAGGCGTGATAGCGTTGAAGCGTGCTTTTGCTGGGAACCACCACCCGGTCCACCTCAGCGATGCCGACAAAGAACTGAAGCAGCGGGCTGTCGGCCAGCCGAGTGGCAAAGCCGCGAAAACCTTCTTTGAGAAGGATGCGGGCGATGTTGCAGCGCAATGCGCGCCGACTGTGAAGCTGGTGGTTTTGCTGGGCCTTGGCGCTGGCGCACTGGTTGTCGGCCAGCCAGCCTCGTGTATCTTGCTCAATCAATTGTGTTTCAACGCCGCTTGTCAATAGTAGTTTGTCGATGGCAAGCAATTGGTCGCGAAACTCCCGGTAATCGAGATTGCCTTCGATGGTGGGTAAAACTTGCGGCAGCGGCAGCTCGAATGGAATAATGGTTGCGTCAGACATTAGGCTAGGCTATATACTAGCCTATTAAAGCAAAGCTAAAACATCAAAAAAATGGAAAGAAAATGGAAACGAGCTATCCAATAAAAATCCAGGCCATCCGATCAAAGGGACAAGCTCAACGCTTCTATGCGGGCATTCCGCAGGCGTTGGCGGCGGCGATAGGGTTGGAGGCCGGAGAAACTGTGCAGTGGGAATTGCTGGACCGAGGAGAGTTGCACCTCATTCGCCGCGTTACGCCGCCACCAATCGCTCGTCAACGGGCTGTCAAAAAGCAATTATAAGCGGACTTTTTGACCAGAAATCCGAAAATTCGACCATTTTATGTGGCTAGCAATCCATCGACACCGCAGTGTTTGGGCTGTTTCCTGCTTTTGGGACAGGCTCTA
>CAZNAW010000155.1:0-2025 GCA_964571165.1 uncultured Occallatibacter sp.
TCCAGTCTACGGAAGGCGGGGGGCGGGGTCAACCGGGGGCAGTCTTGCGGCAGGGCTAATTCTCCGTGGGCTTCTCTTCGATGTGGTCGATGACGAGGACAGGCATGGGAACTTTTTCTCTCTTCTCCAGCTTGAGCCCGAGCTGCTTCTGCAGAGCATCATCCAGGGTGAGGCCGCCTAGCGATGGGTCGGAGGCTGCTCCGTTGGCGTCCCCGGCGGATGGCGCGGCGGCTTTATTGAGGGAGGCTTTCTTGCTGAAGCTGAGGGTAAAGTCGTAGGCCCCTTCGAGTCCGGTGGCATCGATCACCGGCGCAGGCACATATCCCCCGGCGAGGGTGCGAAGCTGGTCGGCCAATTCCGCCATAGTGATGTTCTGGCAGGAGACCAGCCGGTTGAGCAGAGGGTTGTCGATGCGTGGATCTTTGCCGTCGGGGCCGGGGCCTTCCTGGCAGGAGGGGTGATTCGTGGGATCGGCCTTCTTCATCTTTGGCCCCGAGGCTAGCAGTGCGTAGACATCGGCGGGCCGCGAGTCCATATGGGTGGTCAGCTTGAAGCGGTCGGCCAGCAGCGAACGCACCATCTCCTTGACGTCTTCCGGATCGAGATCATTGCCTCTGCCCGGAATGGGCGGCCCTGCGCTGGCATCGGTGGAGGCCTTGCCGTTAATGTCCCACAGATCCGTGTCCAGCCACTTCGGCTTGTTCTCGATCTTTCCCGGCTCCGTGTCGAAGGATTTGTAGATGAGGGTGAGAAGTGTGGCGTATTGGATATTTACTGTGTTGCCTTGGATGTTCATCTCGAAGCGCGTTTCGTCGGGATTGCTGGGGCGGATGACGGCGACATCGAACTCGGCAGGCGGCGGAGGCGGCAGAAGTTTGTCGATGTCGGGAGCGTTTGGCGTGGGCTTGTCGGCGATGCTGGCTACCACGACGACGGGAAGCGGTGCGGGCTTCTGTTCCAGCTTGAGGCCGAGCTGCTTGTCGACAGCCGTGAATATGGTGGTGCCGTCCGCGTCCTTCGGAATCTGATAGGTCCACTCGATATCGAAGTCGTAGCCGCCTTTGAGTCCGGTGTCGTCGACGACAGGCCTGGTGAGATACGGCGAGGCAACATCATGGAGAAAGTCGGCAAACATCTCCATGGTGGTGTTGCGGCAAGTGAACTTGATGTTCATGGTGTTGGTGAGCTGCGCCCCCTTGGGCGGCTGCTGGTACTGGCAATTGCCAGGTTCGGCTGGTGCGGCGGCAGGCTTAAGCTTGGGAGTCTTACCGGCGGAGAGCACAAAGGCCGGCAATTGGCGAGTACCGGCTTGGGCGACCAGCTTGAAGCGGTCGTCGAGGAGGGGGCGGAGCATCGGCATCACGGACGCTCGCGTGGTGGCGGGGGGGAGCTTGGCGAAGATGTCGAAGTGATCGAAGGCGAGCCAGGCCGGGCCTCCGAAGATGCTGCTGGGATCGACGTTGTAGCTATCGGAGATGAGGTCAACTATGGTGGCGTCTCTGAGATAAAACTGGTCGCCGTGACTCATTCCTCCGTGGATCCCAGGATGAAGGCGCTTGGGGCTGGGGTGGACATCCACGGCGATGAAGGTAGGAGTAGCGGGCGCGGCGGATTGTGCGAAGAGCGGGCTGGTGAGAAGGGTGAGCAGAGTCACGCTGGCGAGTGATCGCCGTGTCATCTTGATCATTCGAACCACCTCCGAGATGCGATATTCAACTTACTCATCGAGAGCATGGGCGATGCTCAATCGTAGCAACGTTTTATTTATTGGTCGAGTTGCATGAATGAGAGCTAGTTGTCGGTGGGTTTCTCTTCGATGTGGTCGATGACGAGGACGGGTGAGGGACGCTTTTCCTTGATCATTTTTATGCCGAGCTGCTTGGCCAAGGCGTCGGGCAGAGAGAGGCCGCCGGTGGGATCGACTGCGGCGGAGGGGTCGTTTGCGGATGTGCTGGAGGGAGGCTTGGTGCCGCGGAGCTGGGCGGCGCCGCTGAAGCTGAGGGTGAAGTCGTAGGCGTCCTTGAG
>CAZNAW010000156.1:0-1958 GCA_964571165.1 uncultured Occallatibacter sp.
CTGGCTCAGGCCGCCGATCTCCGCGAGTATGCTCAGGCCGCAGCGGCAGGGGAAGGAACTGTGCATCTGGAGCGAACCCTTCGCCACGGGGAAGTTCAGCGGGCCGACCTTTATCGCAAGTTTGAGCAGGCAGCTTTCCCGGTATCCTCAGCACCAGACCGCGCAGATCAAACCTAAACTGTTCCCCAGCCTCGTCAAAATCAATCCAAGCCAGGGATGACACATTCACTCCTCTTGCGTATGAGCTTCACGAATTCAGCTCGACCGCGACTGAAGCCTTGACCGGCACCACAGTACCTGAAGTAACGAAGACAATCAGGCCATTCTCAATCCCCATCGTCCCGAGATAGTTCAGAACCTGCGCGCGACAGTGCTCGATGGACTCCGGCGCGGGATCGACATCGCTCTTCCAGTCGATGACGACCTGGGACTTTCCGTTTGCCGCGAAGCTTGTCCCCCCCATCGCATTGCTGTCGGTCTGCAGCTGGCCTTCCTGTTTAGCCTTGCCGGGTATCAAGTCCTCCGGCGGTGGAATTCACACGCTCCAGCCGCACTGCTCAGGCGAGCCGACGAGATGTCGGGGCTCAAGAGCTGGATACGGATGAGTCCCTGGCGCACCGCAGCGTGCGCAGCCTGATTTGTTCCGTAGCGCCCTCTCCGACAGACGGCGATTCTTCAAAAAACGAACTTGGCCGCCAATTGAACCTGCCGGGGAGGATCCGAGTTCACGATCTGGCCGAAACTCACACTGCTGATGTTACCGTCCACTGCCGCAGGTCCAAAGAATTGAGGGTGGTTGAAAGCATTGAAGATCTCCAGCCGGAATTGCAGGGATTTCGCTTCTGTCAGCCGCACGTCCTACTGTAGAGCCACATCGGAGTTCTCTATCCCCGGTCCGTAGAAGAATCGCCGCCGGGTGTTGCCGATTTGGCCCAACGACGGAAGGCTGAACAGGGTTGTGTTGAAGGCCGGCTTCCCGTCGCGCGGGTTGGTGTTGAGGTTCAGGTGGCCGGGCGCAACGTTCGGTGTGTCCAATCCGTTGTTGTTGATGCCGTTGGGAATCGTGCCCAGCAACGAGGTGTCGTTGTTGTTGTAGAGCGTCACGGGAAGCCCGGAACCGAAGCGCGTAACTCCCGCCAGCGACCATCCCTCCGTCCAGCGGTTCTGACGCCGGACCCATTGATCGACAGCGAGGTTGTACCTATAGTTCACAACAAAGTTGTGCCGCATATCGAAAGCCGACAGCGCCTTGGTCAGTCCAGGACCGGCCGGATTCACCGGTTCGGCCAGGCCGGATGAATCGTCAAAAGACTTGCTGTAGGTGTAGCCGGCCATGATCTCCAGCGCTTTGCTTGTATGGCGTAGGCTGATTTCGAGCGCATTGTAAGCCGCATTGCCGACAGTCTTCTGATAGGTGACGGCGTCGAACTGCGCGCCGAACGGCCCGCGTCCTTGCACTGTCTGACCATTGGCCTTCGTAAAGATGCCGCCTTCGCTGAATGGGCCGCAGGTCGGTGTTCCCTGCATGACCTCGTTGGGCTGGCTGACGCTCAAGCAGAGAGCGGCATTGCCAGGATTTGCCGAGGTAAGCACAAGAAGATGGTGGGTCTGAGAACCGACGTAACCGAGACTGAGAACTGTATTGGGCGCGAGTTCGCGCTGGGCTGCGGGTCTGAATCGCCTTTGCCTTGCTTATCGCCGGATTTTGCAGCGCCTTTTCAGACTCGGGCTCAGCAGAGTTGTGTCCGCGCACGTACTTTCGCCGTCTCCAGCACCGATCACGCTCCCCCTGGGCAGTCGCCGCCTCCCCAAAACGTCCGCTCATCGCCAATTTGCAACCCCGAATCCGCCTTCATGTGCCCAATCCTTGGCTGCTGATCGCTTAACGCCGGATTGGGGTCAGTGGGCGCACGTCGGATTTGAGGGATGAAGTCAAGCTGCAACCTTGAATTGATCTG
>CAZNAW010000157.1:0-1937 GCA_964571165.1 uncultured Occallatibacter sp.
TCACGAAGAATCTGCTCGATGATCGCCACGAACGGACCGAGCTTGGGATATCCCACCGGCTTGGTCCGTCTGTAAGACGACGGCTCCCCGGTCTGCGACCGGATCGCGCGACTGACCGACTTCTGGCAATGGCCCAGCCGCGCCGCGATCGAACGCATCGATTCGCCGCCGGCGTGTGCCTTCCGAATCTCAAGAAAGTCCAGCACTGTAAGCATCCTCGGTTTGTCCAAACCCGGCTGCCCAATGCAACCCGGCCGACAAACCCGCTATTCAGTGCAGGCATTTTGCGCGCCCCTCAACCAGCCCCCGTGCGGGCGTTTTCCGCGCCCCTCCCCAGCCCCAGAGGTCGAGCCAGACGGAGGGCTGCGGGTAGGTGATACGGACGGCCGTGCCCAGGCCCAGGTATGTGTAGCTCGCGAGGTCCTGGCCGGCTCCCGTGGCGTCGTGGATGGTGGTGACGCGGTTGAGGGTGGAGTCCATGCCGGAGCCGTAGACGTAATTGATCTGCCGGCCATTCGGATAGGTCATCGTCGCGGGGCGAATCTCGTTGGAACTTGAGCCACCGGTGGCAGGACGTTTATTTCGTCTGCGTCAGCTTCCGAATGTGTTGAAACAGACAAATAATGCTACAAAAAGTCCGGCTACAGATATTGCTCCGCCAAGTGCAATGGCCGCAAAAATGGGCAAAGCGCGACACAGTACGACTGATTCGATCGCGCAGGCGATTGCCACCGGTGTCCACAAGAACACAAATTCCGGCAGCTCAAGCCATCTATGAATTTGTAATGCGTACAGGCCCGTTATAATGAGGATTTCACCGATCAATACTGTTACGATGGCCCACCACATTATCATGGGTCGGCGGCTCCTCTCGGGGGACTCATAATCGAGTTTTCCCAATCCCATCGTGACGCTCCATCCAAGACACATTTAGTCTAGGTCCATCGACATTTTCACGGTGTTTTGCGCTGCTCAGAGTTAAGGATGCGGCCCCGGCGGTGCTTTTCCTTGTTGCATCTCAAGAACCCAAATTGTGCCGGCGTCGTCCTCAAGATCACCGGCCGCATCTTTGCAGTTGTTGCAAATGATCAAGTTCCAGTGTTCTTCACCAGCGGATATTTTCATGTCTCGAAAGGCCGCATCAACTGCGATATCGAACTTCGGATCATCAGGTCCCCACTGCTCGCCCATGTAGCCTGAATTTATCGCTTGCCAAGCGGCGTTAACATCTTCGGGCTGATCCTGATGCCAAGTTGTCAATCCAGCCGCATTGCCCCAACTGTACGTATGCCTAAGCACCCAATGCTTGATGGTTCCCATATCCTGGCCGGTTGTTGGATCGAATACGTCTTCGGTTACGCTGTCTGCTGTGTATACGAAGGTATGGCTGAAGCAGTTGTAATTTGACCTAACAACATCCTTTTCGTTCGGGCCAGCGCCTAATTTGCGGTTCAGCTCGAATGCCTGAAGACCCTGTGGATCGACTCGATTTACTGGATTCGATCGCACATATTGGTAGATGCCGTCGATTACTTTCGCTCTTGACGGCTCACGTTGTGCCCACCTCCCCAACTCTGCGTGCAACCACCGATTGCGCACATAGACCAACCCCGTGGCCACGTCCGACTCCAACCCCTGGAACCCAACCACCCAGTCGTAGGCGCTGCCGGAGAGCACGGTCCATGAGGAATCGAATACCGTCTGCTGGCCGTAGGGCTGGTAGCGGTACCGCTCATCGACAGCGCCGCTGCTCTTGTCGCAGATGCTGGTGACGTTGAAGTTGGCATCCTGCATGACATAATAACGGTTTGCGGACGAATCATCCCGGCAGACCAGCTCATCGATGTAGCGGATGCCATAAACGTACTGATCGACCATCGACCCGCTGACCTGCTCCTCGATGTCCTGCCAGTTGCTGGTGAAGTAGAACTCCCTTG
>CAZNAW010000158.1:0-1930 GCA_964571165.1 uncultured Occallatibacter sp.
GCTCGTTGCACTCGTCGTCTCCGCAGCCGAGCCACCAACGACGCTCGAAGTGTCTCCATTAACGAAACCGGCCACTGTGTAGCTGAATGTTGGATTTGCCGTGCCATAGGCCCGCGAGGCGCTGGATGCCGTCACCGTCAGCGCCGCCTGGTTGACCGTCACATTCTGCGTCACCTGGGCCGCAGCCGAATAATCACTGTTGCCGGCCTGATTCGCGGCCACCACACAGGTGCCCGCACCGGTCACCGTCAACGTGCTCCCGGAGACAGAACAGGGGCCAGATGAAACGCTGAAGGTCACGGCCAAACCTGAGTTGGCCGTTGCGCTTATTGAGATCGGCGATACCCCATAGGTCACAGGGCTTGCCGGTGCCGGGAATGTGATCGCTTGAGCGGCCTTGCTGATCGTCAGCGTTGTCGAACTGCTAGCCGCATTGTTGTTGCTATCGCCGCTGTAGGTAACCCCGACAGTGTATGTGCCTATTCCGTACGTCGAGCTAAACTGAGGCGAAGTGGCCGAACCTGAAGAGAGGGTTTCCGTCGCCCAAGGCGAACCGTTGATAGTGAAGGACAGTGTGCCGGTCACCGTACCACTGTCACTCGCATAACCAGTGCAGATCGAGTTGCTGCCCCCGTAGGTGATCGGGTTAGGCGAGCACGTATCGGAAACGCTCGGTGTTGCCATGCTGATCGTGAGCGTCGTTGAGGTACTCGCGGTATTGTTGTTGCTGTCGCCGTTGTAGGTGACGCCAATCGTGTATGAGCCAGCCGAATACCCATTGAAGCCGCTTGCCGACGCGGTGCCGCCACTCAATGTTTGTGTCGTCCACGCAATACCGTTGATCGTCCAACTTGTCGTGCCAGTGGCTCCATTCCCGACCTCGACGGTGCAATCAGTGGTCTCGCCCCCGTAGACAATCGGATTCGGAGAGCAGGACAAGGAAATCGACGGCGTAGGCTTGACAAGGGTCACCGCGCGAACTTCGGCGCATCCTGTATCCGTGTAAATCAGGTGCCCAGAGCCATCAATCGCCAAAGTGTCCAGATACCCAAGCTCTGCGCTGGTCGCCTCGCCGCCATTACCGGAACATCCCCACGTTCCGTTACCCGCAATCGTCGAGATGTCCTGGGTACTCGTCGAAATCATTCGAATGCGGTAATTGCCGTAGTCCGCAACATAGACGTTCCCGCTTGAATCCACAGCGATACCGGTGGGATTGTCCAGTTCCGCGCTGAGAGCAGCTCCGCCATCCCCCGAATACCCGCAAGTCCCGTTACCTGCAATCGTCGAAATGATCTGGGTCGCCGCGGTCACCTTCCTGACAACAGACGAATCGCAGATAGGGTGAGCACCGTTAGGCGTGTTGACGGCATTCGATATGTAGATGTTGTCGGAAGAATCGACTGCGAATCCCCCAACCTCAATTTCGGCGCTAGTCGCGGCGCCGCCATCACCGGAATACCCGCAGGTCCCGTTCCCCGCTACTGTGTTGATGAATCCATTTGAGGCTGTTATCTCCCGTATGGTCATATATGAGCAGGCGGTACCGGCTCGACTGCTGGTAGTCTGAAGCTGTGTAAAGAAGATATTTCCGGACGAATCAATCGCTAATTTTGAGGCGGAGATCTCCGCGCTGGTCGCCGCTCCACCGTCGCCAGTATGCCCTCCCGTTCCAGTACCAGCCACCACCCTCAGACTTCCCGAACTCGTCCGCTTGCGAATATAGGTTTCGCCGTCGATAAAGTACATATTCCCCGACGCATCGACGACTGCGCCCATCGGGTCGTAAGTCACCCCGTAGGTTGGAACGCAGTCGTAGTAGTAGCCTCCCGAAGGCACGGTGCCTAAAATGCTGTTTAGGTCTCCTGTGGAAGCTGACACTTCGAGTACAAGACATAAGGCGCCGTCGTCGATCCACACATTGCCCGAA
>CAZNAW010000159.1:0-1921 GCA_964571165.1 uncultured Occallatibacter sp.
GCTACCAGCACTCGCCCGGCCAGAATCAGCGCCTGCGCGCGCTCCCGCGAGGCCGCCAACCCCCGCTCCACCAGCGCCTTGTCCAGTCTGATCTTCATCTGCCTCTTCGAGAGTACAACCTGCCGCGCGGAGTTCAGGATAAAGTAAACTGATCGCGGTCGATTCGGTCTGGCCAAACCAACTGTGAGTGCGTTCCATGGATAGAACAATCGGGACTTTCGACAGAGCGCAGCACCCCACGGCGGACGACGCGTTTCTGCTGTCGCTGGTGCAGTCGGGCGATGAGCAAGCCATGGCCACCCTCTTCGACCGGTACTCCAGAATTGTTTACTCCGTTGCCCTGCGTGTACTGAGCGATCCGGCCCCGGCCGAAGATATCCTGCAGGAAGTCTTCATGCAGATGTGGCGCACTCCAGGCAGCTTCACAGCGACCGAGGGAAACCTTGGCGGATGGCTTGCCGTTCTTTCGCGCAACCGCTCCGTCAACGTACTGCGCCGCAAACACCACGCCGACCCGATCGCTGCAATCGCCTTTGCCACACCCACCGATCTCTCTATCGAGGCCGAGCGCAACCGCCTTGCCGAACGCTCTCGCAGCCTCCTCCATCGGCTACCCAGCGAGCAGCGCAAGGCGCTGGAGATGGCCTTCTTCGACGGCCTTACCCACACCGAGATTGCCGAGATAACCGGCGACCCAGTGGCCACCGTCACGTCCACCCTGCATAGCGCGCTACTGGCCTTGCGAGAGGCAGTGCAGCCATGAGCAGCGAGCGCAGCTTTCAACTTGGCATTGCCAATTCCGGCGGCACGGGTCACGCCAACGCCGAAGACATGGTTCTCTACGCCCTGCAGTTCCTTCCCGACGACCAGGCGGCTGACCTTGCAAGCCACGTCGAGCATTGCGACAGGTGCCGCAACGAACTCGCCCTCACACAGGGCGATCTGGCCGCCTGCGCCTTCACCTCCGATCTGCAACTGCCCTCAGCGCTCGCCCGCCAGCGCCTGAGGACGCAGGTCACCCGCGAGAACCATCCAGTCCTCCACACACCACCAGCTCTGGCCGCGTTTGGCCGTAATGGCTCTATCCTTGCTCCGCCCGAAGACGACACCCTGAAGCGCAGCCTTGCGTTCACCCTACTCGGTTGGCTTGGCTGGATCGTCGCGGCGGGTCTCGCCGTCGTTGCCGCCATTCTCTATCAGGGCGAGATAGCCCAGCGTGCCCACATCAGCGTTCAGTCCAACGAACTGACGCGGCTCACCGCCGACGCTGCCCACGCTACACCGGTTATGGACGCCCTCAACGACCCCAACGCCATGCGCATGGTCCTGACCGCCAAGCCTCCGGCCAAATCGCAGCCCCTCGCTCGCGTCACGTACAACCCCTCCAACGGCAGCCTCGTCTTCCTGGCTGACGACCTCGACCCGCTCGAAGTGGGCAAAGTCTATGAGCTATGGCTGCTGCCCGCCGACGGGCGCAACCCCATCGCCGCCGCCATCTTCCATCCCGACAACCACGGCAACGCCAGTGTCATCCTGCCCACCCTACCCACAGGAGTCGCCGCCAAGGGTTTCGCCGTCAGCATTGAAGACGATGGCGGCACGCAGACCCCCACTCCGCCTTATGTGCTGGCCAGCAGCTAGGAAACTACTTCCCGATGCAGAAGCGGGAAAAAATCAGATGCAAAACATCCTCGCTGGTGGTCACTCCGGTCAATGCATCCAGGCCTCGCAGCGCCTCATAAAGGTCCAGCAGCAGCATCTCGTGGGGGATCCCAGCCGCTACGGCGAGGTGTGCAGCATCCAGCCCACGCAGCGCCTGCTCCACAGCTTGATGCTGGCGCAGGTTGGTGAGCATTCCCGCCTCCCTCAGCCCTCCCTCGGCCCCCGCGACGGCGTCTACAATGGCCGCGCGCAGCTCGTC
>CAZNAW010000160.1:0-1915 GCA_964571165.1 uncultured Occallatibacter sp.
CACGAATGGCACTGCCGCTTGTGGCGCAAGGACTTCGGACGACGCGTCAATTTGTCAGGCGACGATGAGGCAATGGACCGTCCACCTCACACGGGCGCCCGTGCTTTAGGAAACTCGCCTCCGTTGACCGAGTAGCAAAGGCTTGGCGAGTGGATTCGTCCTTGACAAGACCTTCCTTGACCGAATAATTCCCGTATCGGGAGGCCTTCCTTGAGTCTGACGGCGGTCACAGCCGTATTTTGGTCAAGGAAGGCCTCCCATGGCATTCTATCAGAAAGATCCCTGCCTTTCGCGGCGATTCCGTCTGGTTCAGACCTCCTTTCTGCAAGAGGAGGGCCTGCCTTTCGCCGCGGTCCTGCCCGAAGAGCGAATCGAGGAAGCTTTTTCCCAAGCCGGGGCGGAGTTCGCGCAGGAAGAGGACGACGTTTACACGCCCGCCGTGACCCTCTGGGCATCCCTCGGGCAAACCTTGTATAAGGGCGAGCAGCGGTCTTGTTTGGCGGCGGTGGCGCGGGTGTTGGTGCTGTTGGTGGCGTTGGGGCGCAAGCCCTGCGCCAAGAACAGCGGGGCCTATTGCCGGGCACGGGCCAAAGTGCCCGAGGTGGTGCTGCGTCGTCTCAGCACGGAAGTCGCCGAGGGCTGTGAAGCGGCTGTCCCCAAGCACTGGCTGTGGCATGGCCGGCATGTGCTGCTGGTGGATGGCACCACGGCGAGCATGCCCGACACGTGCGAGAACCAAGCCGAATATCCCCAGCACAACGCGCAGCGATCAGGCATTGGCTTTCCCCTCGTGCGACTGGTGGTGCTCTTGTCCTTAGCCACGGCCATGGTCTGCGGCATGGCCTTGGGCCCCTACTCGGGAAAGGAAACGGGAGAGCCCGCCTTGTTCCGCGAACTGCTGGACGGCGTTGACCCACGGACGATCCTGCTGGCCGACCGCTACTATGGCAGTTATTTTCTCATCGCCCTGGCGCTTCGGGGACGACGCGACTTTGTCGTCCGCCTGCACCAGTGCCGCAAGACCGACTTCCGCAAGGCGCAACGCTTGGGCCAAGGGGACCACCTGGTCGCGTGGACGCGTCCGCAGAGGCCCAACTGGATGGATCAAGCGACGTATGAGGAGATTCCCAAGTCGATCACGCTGCGGTTGGTCGAGGTGCAGATTCATGAGCCGGGCTTTCGCGTCGCGTCGCTGGTGGTGGTGACCACGCTCACCGAGGCGAAGGCCTTTCCCCGCGAGGAGATTGCCGAGCTTTACCGCAAGCGTTGGATGGCAGAACTGGACATCCGCGCGATCAAGAAGACGATGGGGATGGACATCTTGCGGTGCAAGTCGCCGGCCATGGTGCGTGGGGAGATCTGGACCTGCCTGTTGGCCTACAACCTAATTCGCAAGACGATGCTTCAATCCGCCCAGCAGTGCGGCTCTTCGCCGCGCGAACTGAGTTTCACTGCCGCGATGCAGACGATCGCCGCGTCGTGGGGAACATTAGCTTGGGCCGACCAGAAGCGTAGGGCGGCGCTGATCGCGGCGGAGATCGCCAGCCTGTCGCAGCAGCAAGTGGGCGATCGTCCCAACCGAGTGGAGCCTCGTGCGGTCAAACGGCGATGGAAACCGCTTGCGTTGTTGATGAAGCCGAGGAAAGAAGCGCAGGCCGAGTTGCTGCGGAAGCGTGCGTCGTGACGTCGGCCCTTCCTCTTCGGGAAAGACGCCCTCAAGGAGGTCTGCCCCGATAATCCCTGAAAGCCGTCGTTCAGCCGTGGTCCCGGTCGTTGCCGAGGCCGAGCCGCTCATGCCCTGCGCCGACCGCCGGACAAGCCGCCCAAGGGCCGCTTGTGGGCGTGAACCATTTACTTGCCCACCCAGGCCACCCCACTCGACCGCACCGCCTCGCCCTAAGTACAATGCAGACAA
>CAZNAW010000161.1:0-1908 GCA_964571165.1 uncultured Occallatibacter sp.
CAATACGTTGTCGCTGTGACGCGCGATCAGACGGTTAATGACCCGCTGGCTCACGGTAATGCATCCTCAATCGGTAGTGGTGACCGGGAAGAGGTCTCCGTCGATCTTGACTTGCGGAATTCCCAACCTGGCTCTTATTTCCTCTCAACAACCCATGAGCAGGACCAAGCCTCGTACTACTACCCTCTACAAATCAAGTAGCCGGTTGCCGGGCGTCACCTTGGGAATGCTACTTGGGCTGAATGCGGCAATCGAGGAAAGTCAACTTCGGATGAGCCGATCACCGTGCGAAGGGTGACGATCATTCACTACGGAGCGTTTCCAACGGATCGGCAAACGCCGCACGACGAGCGGGGATGATTGTGGCGATAGAACCGGCAATTGCGAGCACGAGACTTGCCGCGATGATTGCGAGCGAATTTGCGCTGACAGACCCGTACAGGAAGTGACTCGCTGCGCGCACGGCGAGAATCGATAGAATTGCACCGGGCAGTATGCCGGCGAGCAGGATGCGCGCGGTCTGACCGACGATGAGCATCTGAATATGGCCCCGAGTGGCGCCGAGAGCAAGGCGTATGCCGAACTCGCTCTTGCGGCGAGCTGTGCGAGATGACATGACGCCGTAGAAGCCGATGGCGACCAGCAAGAGCGTGAGGCTCGCATAAACCCCCGCGAGACGAGCAAGGAGCTTTTCTGTGCCGAGGTCGCCATCCAACTCCGTTGCCAAAGGCACGATTTCGCTGACAGGCAGAGCGGGATCAACTTCATAAAGCGCTTGGCGCACACTAGCCGATAATTGGCGCGGATCACCCACCGCCCGCACTCGGATGCTGTTTACCGGTGCAGGATTCTGGTTGATGCTCATGTAAATTACCGGCGGAGCCTCGCGCTGCGCACCATTCACTCGCGCATCGGCCACTTCACCCACAATTAGAAATTTGTGATCGTTCGGTGCCGGCTCATAACCAACCAATTGTCCGATCGGGTCCGCATCGCCCAACAATTGGCGCGCGTACGAGCGGCTGATGATTGCCACACGCTGCGTCTTGTCAGTATCGCTCGAAGAGAAATCGCGCCCGCGCAGAATTGGGATGCCAACCGTGGAGAAGAACCCGAGGCCGACAAGATCTTCCTGCCCATGCACTTGCGCGTCCGTAAGATTGTTGCGCCCATGCACGTAGAGCGCCGTAATCCAGCCACAGTGAATGCCGCCGCACATCTCTACGGCTGCGCTGCGGACGCCGGGAAGTGCTTGCAGGCGCTCCTGTATCCGGCTGTAAAGCTCGGGCAACAGTTCACTATGATCGGTATATTTTGGCTGATGCAGTTCCGGGCGCACAATCAGCACATGTTCACGATCCATGCCCACATCCACAGTTTCCCAGTGCACCAGCGTCGCAGCGAAACATGCCGACATGGTCGAAAGCAGGAGTGAAAGACTGACCTGCGTGCCAAGCAGCACATTGGAACGATAGCGTTGGCGTGCGGCTTGGGAAATGCCTGCAACTTTAGCGCGAGATCCTGCCGTCTGCCCAACGCCAGTACGGATGGCGATGACAGCCGGAAGAATGCTGAAGCACAGCAGGGACAGCAGCATTAGCCCTGCGCCGAGGGCCGCAAGAGGCAAGTTTGGGTGCAGGTCGAGTGTGAAAAGAGCGTTGCGATTGGAAACCCAGCGAACGAGAATGCCGCTGGCCGCGCGGCCCAGCGCCAACGCGCACAACGAGCCGCCAGCAAGTAGCAACGCATCCTCAAGAACAATCTGACGAATGAGCCTGCCCCTGCTTGCTCCAAGCGCCATACGCACACTCAGTTCATGCTCACGCGCATGGAGTCGCGCAAGCTGAAGGTTGGCGAGATTCAGGCAGCCCACCAGAAAGATGGAAGCTGAAAGCGCCATGAGTATCG
>CAZNAW010000162.1:0-1883 GCA_964571165.1 uncultured Occallatibacter sp.
CCTGGGTCCGCAACGAGATGAAGACCGTCGAGACCGAGATCAAGTACGTGGGCTATCTACAGCAGCAACGTAAGTCCATGGAGCGACTGAAGCGCGACGAGCAGCGCGTCATCCCCCCATGGTTCGACTACGCAGCCTGCAGCGGTCTCTCGCGCGAGATGGTGGAAACCCTGGGTCGCGTCCGTCCCCGCACACTGGGCCAGGCCAGCCGCATTCAGGGTGTGACCCCCGCCGCGGTCACCCTGGTCAACTGTTTCCTCGAAATTCAGGCCCGCCGACGCACGGCCTAGTCACTCTTCGCATCCGGCAACCCTCCCGCCGAATCTTATCCATGTGCGCGGAGGGTCGCAATGACAATGCCAACTTCAAAAATAAGCGTCTTCGTCCTGGCGCTTGGTCTGCTGCTCGTGGCAGCGATAGGAGTGAGAACCATGGTCTTTGGGCAGACAACGACACAGAAGCTGCCGGCTCCCGCCGTCGACGAGCATTTCACTGCCCATAGCGAGACCGCTGTCTTTGCCGGTGGATGCTTCTGGGGAGTACAGACCACCTTCGAGCGCATCAAGGGTGTGAAGGCAACCACGGCGGGCTACTCCGGCGGGTCGAAGGAGACGGCCAACTATCGTGATGTCTCCAGCGAAACCTCCGGCCACGCCGAGTCCGTCAAGGTGGTCTTCGACCCCACGCGGATCACTTACGGAACGCTGTTGCGCGTCTTCTTCTCGGTGGTGCATGACCCCACGCAGCTCAACCGCCAAGGCCCCGATGTGGGAACCTCGTATCGTTCGGTGATCTTCTATGCCTCGCCGGAGCAGCAGAGGATTGCCTCCGCCTACATCGCGCAACTGGACGCCGCACACGCCTTCCCGAAGAAAATTGTGACCCAGGTGGTTCCGCTGGACGCTTTTTACGCAGCCGAAGACTATCACCAGGACTACGCCGAGAAGAATCCCGACAACCCCTACATTCAGGTCTGCGATATCCCGAAGGTGAAGGCGTTGAAGGAGCAGTTCCCCGAGCTGTTTCAGGACTACACCAGAAAGTATCCCGTTGAACGTTGAGATGCCTTACCACAACGGGATCGGTGTTTGTCTACTTTTCAATCATCAGAATCAACCGGTATAGTTTGGCGAGCGAGGTACTCCGATGTATACGTCTGGACTGAAATCGATTTGCGGATTGCTACTGTCATTGGGCGTTGCGACGGTTGTTGTTGCGCAGCAGGCTGCGGCGCCGGTTGCCGCTCCCCCGCGGCCTCCGGCGAATCCCCATGCCGCAGTGCCGTTGTGGGCCAATGGCGCTCCCGGCTCCGAGGGCAAGACAGCGCCCGAGGTGGTCACCACCGACGCAGACGGCGAAAGAAGCGTGACCACGGTGAATAATCCGTCGATCGCTCCCTACCTGGTGCGCGGTCGCGGACCCAACGCCACGCCGGTTGCGGCCATCATCATCGCGCCCGGCGGCGGTCACTATAAGTTGACCATGGACGATGAGGGTTACGATGTCGCCAAGTACCTCAGCGGCCACGGCGTCGCCGCCTTTGTGCTCAAATACCGCCTGGCTCACGAGCCGGGTTCCACTTACACCGTCGACGGCGACGAGATGCACGACATCCAGCGCGCCATCCGCATGGTCAAGGCCCGCGCCATCGAGTGGGGAGTCGATCCGGCGCGCGTTGGCGTCATGGGATTCTCCGCCGGCGGCGAGCTGGCCGTCAAGGCCGCTACCCGCTACGACGATGGCAATCCTTCGGCCACCGATCCCTTTGATCGCCCCAGCGACAAACCCGCCTTTCAGGTGCTGATGTATCCCGGCGGGCTACCTCTGCCTGCCGACGTCAAGCTCACCAAAGACACGCCGCCCGCCTTCCTGCTCTGCGGCGC
>CAZNAW010000163.1:0-1881 GCA_964571165.1 uncultured Occallatibacter sp.
GTCAACGTCCCCGTGGCATGAAGCACCGACGTTGCGCCCGAATCGAACTCCAGGTTCTTCAGCTCCGCCGCATCGCGGCCCAGCTCCGCGTCGAAGTGCAGCTTCGACCGCGCCTCCGGCTGGGCATCTATCTTCGTCCGCAGATCGCTCAACCCCACCGCAATCCCGTAGCGATCGGTAGGCCGCAGATAACGCATCTCCACATCCAGATCACGCGCCGCCAGGTTGAACGGAATCGCGCGATCGTTCACCAACGCCACGCCATCCACCAGGGAAACCTCACGCGCGCGCAAGTCAAGCAGCCTGTCCGTCACCGGCTCCTTGCTGGTCGAAGAATGCTTCGGTGCCGGCACGTTTGTCTTTCCGTCCTTGTCCACCATCAGGTGTATTTGCGGCCTCTCCACCCGTAACAGCTTCAGCCCCACATGAGATCGCAGCCCCGCACCCGTCGCGTGCGAGAAGAAGCTGGAAATCCCCACACGCACCTCAACCTTATTGGCCGAAAGATACGGCGCCTCGTCCGCAGCCTCCGTACCATGGATCACCAGCCCATCCACCTCGACCTTCAGATGCCACAGGCTGAACTGGATGCCGCCCACTTCCACCCGTCCGCCAGTCGAGTCCTCCAGGACCGAGACAATCTCCCGCCCCACGCGCCTCTGAAAGTACGCCGTCGTCGTGAACCAGGTAACTCCGCTCACCAGCGCAATCACCAGTGCTAGCACGCCTCCAATGGCCCACGAGCCCGCCCGCGTCACATGCCACGCAATACTGCGCCGCCGCTTCACCGGGTGCAGTTTCTCCTCGCCATTGGGCTGCTCGTCCACGCTCATGGCAGTTCCTCTCCCGGCTTCACAATCTTCACGCTTCCCTCTGCGCGCAACGACGTCAGCCAGTCGTCCAGCAGCTTGTCCACCTGCTGTTGCAGCAATATCTCCTGGATTTGGTCCGCAATCGTCGCTTCCGTCGGCGCAGTCACTTTCTCCTTCTCATACGCCGGTACCAGTGTCGTCGTGTAGTACGCATCCGTCTCCGCCTGCGAGATGCGAATCCCCATGCGGAAGCGCGCCTCCACAAAGCGCAGCACCTCCATGCGCTGCCTCCATCGCTCCCTCAGCTCCTCCACCGTAAAGCCTTGTGCCGCGACAAACTTCTCCCAGCCAGTATCCGTCACGCAGTCGTATTGCACACACTCGGGAATGTTCGTGCGCAATACACGCAACTCCGCATCCACCTGCGCGTCCGTGATCGACGCCTCCGGCTGCAATTCGATCTGCTGCAGGATCAATGCGCGATCGATCAGCCGCTCGATCAGTTCCTCCCGCGTCGCTGTTGTCTGCCCGCCGATCGGCTGAAACGCCGCCATGCGCGTCTCCTCGTCCAGGTCGCTCTCCAGGATCAGGTCATCATTCACCACCGCCACCACGCGGTCCAGCGCAACCCTTTCCCCTGCGCCCGTCGTGCTCGCGTTCCCTGATTCCTGTCCTTTGCTTGTAGTTCCCTGCTGTGCTTCAGCCACTCCGCATAGCATCGCAATCGCCAGCACCAGCACCGAAAGCCTTAGCCCCCTTGCTCCAGCAACCGCTCTGCCCGATCTGTGTCCCTGTGCGCTCATGCGTCAGAAGGCCTGTCCTATGCTGAAGAAAAAATTGAAGTGGCTCGCCTGCCCCTCATACGGCAGGCTCCCGTTGAAGTCGTAGATCACCGGATACACCGGCGGATTCAGGTTGTAGCTGAAGTCTAGCCGGATCGGCCCCACTGCCGTCTTGTAGCGCGCACCCACGCCCACCGCATGCGAAAAATAGTTGAAGTTGCACGTCCCGAACGCGCTCGACACATTCGCGCAGGTCTCCTGGTCCGGCTGGTGATAGTGCGCGATGC
>CAZNAW010000164.1:0-1863 GCA_964571165.1 uncultured Occallatibacter sp.
CTAAATCGCCACAAACCCCTGATTTGACGCGGTGATCGTCGTCCTGTTACTTTTTCCTAAATGTAGGCACGTTATTTTTCGTAGATATTAGCATATTTCTGTTGCAACAATACTTTTGTTAACGTATAATGTAGGCATGTTTATCACAGAAGTCGTTTCCAAAGGTAAACAGGGCAAGTCTTACACGTCCATACTCCTTCGCGAGTCTTACCGCGTCGGCGCTGCCGTCAAATCCAAAACCCTCGCCGTTCTAACTCACCTGCCGGCTCACGTTCTGGATTGCGTGCGCCGATCCATCGATCCATCCACCAACTCGCTATCCAAACTGGCCGGCGATTCTGATGGCTCTCTGCGTTTGCGCCAGGCCGAGAGCTTTGGCGCCCTGTGGACGACACACCAAATCGCCCAGGAATTGGGGATCAAAAAGGCCTTGGGCGTCACCCATCAGGCCGAGCTGAGTTACTGGCAAGTTTTGGCCCGAGTGTTGCGCCCGGGCACTTCGCTGCTGGCCATGGTTCGGCTGGCAGGCACCTGTGCGGCCGCCGCGCTTCTGGGTTGGCAGCGCGCCTTCACCGAAGACGACCTTTACGCCAACGGCTCCTGGCTGGAAGGCCGCCATGCCGTGATCGAACATCGCCTCTGGCAAGCCCGTCCCGCCGCGACCAAGGACCAACTCTTTCTCTATGATGTGACCAGCAGCTATATGGAGGGCGATTACAATGCCATGGCCGCCTGGGGATATAATCGAGATCGAAAGGAGGGCAAAAAACAGGTCGTGGTCGGACTGCTGACCGACAGCCGGGGAGATCCCCTTTCCATCCAAGTCTATCAAGGCAACACCAACGACATCAAAACCTTTGGCCAGCAAGTCCAAAAGGTCCAGAAGGAGTTGGACTGCCAAGGCGTCACGCTGGTGGGCGACCGGGGCATGATTCGCACTGACCAAAAGACGGTGGCTCAAGAGGCGGGGTTTCATTTCATCACCGCCCTGACCAAGCCGCAAATCCAGAAGATGCTCGACCACAAGGTATTCCAACTGGAGCTATTCGACCAAAAAGTCCACGAAGTGCTCGGCGAAGATGGCCGGCGCTTTGTATTGCGGCGCAACCCGGTGCGGCAAGAGGAGATCAAGCTGGCGCGGGAGCAAAAGCGCCAGGCGATGGAATCGGCCTTAAAAAAAGCCAACACCTACCTTGACAAACACCATCGCGCCAAGATCTCAACCCAAGAGCGATATATGACTGCCCGCCTGAAAAACTTAAGGGTTGCGGACTGGCTCAAATTGTCTGTCAAAGAACAACGGCTGGTTCTCACTCTCGATGATCGAGCCCTTGAAGCCGCCGCTCAGTTGGATGGGTGTTATGTTGTGGAAACCGATCTCAAATCTCCCCAAGCTGACGCGCAAACCATCCACGACCGCTACAAAGACCTGGCCTATGTCGAACGGGATTTTCGCACGCTCAAAACCGGGCATTTGGAATTTCGTCCGTGGTTTGTCTGCACCGCAGACAACACCCAAGCCCACGCCCTGACATCCATGCTGGCCCTCAAAGTGCGCCGCCATTTGGAACGCGCCTGGTGGCCGCTGGAAATCACGGTCGAAGAAGGCTTGCGCGAGTTGGAGAAGCTCTGCGTCATGGAAGTGGTACATTCACAAACGGGCAAGGTTGTGGCCCGCATCGTGCCCGAACCCAGTTCCAACCAAAAGCAGCTCTTGGATGCCTTGAAGTTGGAATTGCCGACTGCGGTACCCGCAAGCAAAGTGGCTGTAGTCACGCGCAAGAAAATCAACAAGGTGCGCAAAACCGTTGTAAAATAAGGCTGTGCTCGATGTTTTACGCTGCAAAACTACTGGAACTTCCG
>CAZNAW010000165.1:0-1853 GCA_964571165.1 uncultured Occallatibacter sp.
ACCGCTGGCCTCCTCGTTGCGAACGAGGCGCTCTCCCAGCTGAGCTACAGCCCCCCTACCTCACATCTTACCAGCGAGCGGCGCATCCGCAAAGGCGGAGCTCTGCTCTCTTTTCTCCTGGATTGAATCACTCCCCGGCAAATTGCCTGTCAATCCGCCGGGGGATGCGTTATAGCTGGTTCATGTTCTGCAGGAACTCGGCATTGTTGCGCACCTTTTCAAGGCGGCCGATCAGCAGTTCCATGGCCTCAACCGGTGACAGCGGGTTCAGTACCCGGCGCAGAACGAAGATGCGTTGCAAATCCTCTTTGGGGATGAGCAGCTCTTCCTTACGGGTGCCGGAGCGCTGGATGTCAATGGCCGGGAAGACACGCTTGTCTACCAGTTTGCGGTCCAGGATGATTTCCATGTTGCCGGTGCCCTTGAACTCTTCGAAGATGACCTCGTCCATGCGCGAACCCGTATCCACCAGCGCGGTCGAGATAATGGTCAATGATCCGCCTTCTTCAATGTTGCGGGCCGCGCCGAAGAACCGCTTTGGCCGCTGCAACGCGTTGGAATCGACGCCGCCCGAGAGCACTTTGCCGGAGGGAGGCACGATGGTGTTGTAAGCGCGTGCCAGACGGGTAATCGAATCCAGCAGAATCACCACGTCGCGCTTGTGCTCCACCAGCCGCTTGGCCTTCTCGATGACCATTTCAGCCACCTGCACGTGGCGAGCCGCAGGTTCGTCGAAGGTGGAGCTGATCACTTCACCCTTGACCGAGCGCTGCATGTCGGTGACTTCCTCGGGGCGCTCGTCGATCAGAAGCACGATCAGCACCACCTCGGGGTGGTTGGTAGAAACGGAGTTGGCGATGGACTGCAAGAGCATGGTCTTGCCGGTGCGCGGCGGAGCCACAATAAGGCCACGCTGTCCCTTGCCCACTGGAGTGAGCAGGTCCATGACGCGGCCGCTGATGCCCTCACGGACCGTCTCCATCTTGATCCGTTCCTGAGGATAGAGCGGGGTCAGGTTGTCGAAGAGAATCTTGTTGCGGGTCTCCTCGGGCGACTCGAAGTTGATGGCCTCGATCTTGACCAGGGCGAAGTACTTCTCGCCCTCGTGCGGCGGGCGGACGTTGCCGCTGATGGTGTCGCCGGTCTTCAGGTCGAACTTGCGGATCTGCGAGGGCGAGACGTAAATGTCGTCCGGACCGGGCAGATAGTTGTAGTCGGGAGAGCGCAGGAAGCCATAGCCATCGGGCAGAATCTCGAGTACGCCCTCGGCAAAGATGTGGCCTTCCTTTTCGCTTTGTGCCTGAAGAATCTTGAAGATCAGATCCTGTTTGCGAAGGCCGCTGGTGCCCGGGATCTCCAGGGTACGCGCGATGCGGCTCAGTTCGGTGATGTTCTTCTCTTTGAGTTCAGCGATGGTCATGTTCACCTGCAATAAGGGGGGATGGGAGTGAGGGGATAGGGGAGGGGGAAATGCTCCAGGGGAAAACCGGGCGGGAGTTCCAAGAAGCTGCTACGCTGGTCGCGCTTCAAGCAGCTTCCGGAAATCAAGGGTAATATCGAAACGCCAAAGGAGAACAGCCGCCTTTGTGAGGAAGCTGCCTTAAAACCGTTGCCTGACTCAACTATACCCTTCTGCAGACGTCCTCAGGCGGCGCGGCGCCGTTCCAGCGGCTGAGCCGCAGGCTCCGCTTCCTGAGCCAAAGATCCAGGATTGATGGTTTGAAAGCGGCACAGTACATCATTGGTGGTGTCTTGCAGCCGTGTATTCGGCTTGTGCAGCTTCCGCGTTGCCTTGCTAGCCAGTTGACAGAGCTGGTAGCGATTGGACACATGAGAGAGTGCCCCAAATACTA
>CAZNAW010000166.1:0-1852 GCA_964571165.1 uncultured Occallatibacter sp.
CGCGTCTGGCAAGCCACCACCTGCGGTAGGTCCGCTCGCGTGCATACGTTGTGGTGATCCAGTAATCAACCGGACTTGGCACAACCCGAATTGCGTGAGTAGACTCAGCTTTCTCGCCAATGGCGATCAGAAACTCCGCACTGTGGCCCTTCTTCGGATGGGCAAAGGTTTTGATCTGGTTGAGCGCTGTCTCGTTCAGGTGAACGTGTTCCCGGAGCGCCCGCATATCGCCCGGTTGCTTGCCGATGATCTTGGTTGTGGCATTCTTGACGATGCCCGCGCCATACTCGTTGGGCTTGTCGGGCGTGCCGACGAAATCCTCCGGCGTTTGGCTAATCCCCCAGACGCTGGCATTGCGCTTGCGGGCAGTACGGAAGAGTTGCACGACAACAGAGGCCAGGATCGGCGACTCCAGTAGTGCCCAGCACTCATCGAGCAGCACGATGCTGGGCTGCCCGGTCCAACCCGAGGCCCGGTGCGTGGCCGTATGCGCAATCAACAGGCTCATGGCCCGTTCCAAGCGCGGATCATCTTTCAGCTTCTCGACGTTGAAATAGAGCCACGGATTGTCGAGCTGAATCGTCGTCGGCCGGTCAAAGAGCTTGGCATACGGCCCTTCATCCACCCATGCCCGAAGCTTGGTCGAGGCCATCTGCGCCATTGCATTGATCTTTTGGTTGCGGTCCCGGTCCTGCCAGTGCGCCAACTCCGCGGCCAGGTCACCAAACAGCGGGATCGGATTCGAGCTTTTGGCGCTGCACCGCTTGTAGGTAGATGCAATCGCTTCGAGCAGCACACTGTCCAACAGATCAATATCAAGATCGGGCGGCGTATTCTCGCCCAGCATGTGCCGCGTCAGATTCTTCAAGAACGAAAGCTGATCGTTCGATGGCTTGTCTTCATTCTTCGGCAGGTCCCAGGGATTGATCGTCTGGTCGCTGTCCAAGGACATCTGAATCATCTCGCCGCCCATCAATTCCACCAGTGGCTGATAGGAGTCCCCGCGCTCCAGGATCGAAATCAATGCATTTGCGCGCGCGGCCATCAAGAGCATTTGTTGCGCCGCTAGCGTCTTACCACCTCCGCTTTTCGCCATCAACAGGCCATTCGCATCCGATAGATCGGGATCGAACATCGAGTAAGGAATCAGTTGCCGATAAGGGGTCTCGAAGAGAATAAGGGGACTCTTGCGTGTACCCGTCCAGGGCATCTCGACGGGGACGAGGTCAGCGGCGTTCGGTGTGAGCATGTCCTGCTCACGCTTGTCGCTTTCGCCCATTCCCGGCAGCGTTCCGATAAAGAGGCGGCGCTTGGCAATCGTTTCGACGACGGCTTTCGCGCCATTCATGTGGGTGAATGCGTTCAATACTTCCTGGGTACGATTGGCCAGATCGCGTTCCGCCCGTTCGAGATCCCCAAATGTCACCGCTGGCTGAGAGGTGCGCACCACAACCGACAGGCTCAGCTTCGCGGTCTTGAGCGAACTCGAAATGATGTCTCGCTGCACCTGCATCAACTGGGCCTGCGCCACCTCGGCCTCTGGATTCGATTTGAAGTTCCCGTTCGCATCCTTCTGCGCGGCAATCATCTTCTGCAGGCGCTTCTTGTATCCCTTGAGAACTTTCACCTGGTCGGGAACGTACACCTGCGCGCTGATGACCACCGGGAATCCCAGGGTCGAGAAGCGTTGCAGCACACCCGGAAATGTCGCATCAGGCAGCTCCTTGAGGCTCACCACGGAATAGAGATATCCATCGACGTTCAGGTACGTTTCCGTCTCGTTGAGGACGCTGGCCTCTGTAGCCTGCTCGCGCGCGGAGCGGTACTGAATCAGATCCTCGCCGGGATAGTA
>CAZNAW010000167.1:0-1851 GCA_964571165.1 uncultured Occallatibacter sp.
TTGTCTGGCTAAGATGAACAACAAGGACCTGGTCTTCCTGAAGGAGTTGCTTGAGAACGGAAAGATTGCGCCCGTAATCGACCGGCGCTACCCGCTGAGCGAAGCGGCCGATGCGATCCGCTATCTGGAAGAGGGCCATGCGCGGGGGAAAGTTGTGCTGACCGTCGAGGGGAAATAGAGACGCTTTGCTTCGGTCCCGGTGAATGGCCGGTGGAGGGTATTGGCCTCCCACCCTAGAGTCCTGAATCCAAAATCCATAGAAAAACTGCGGCTGTCATTCTGAGAGGCTGTGACTTTATTGGGCGTCGTTGATTGTCTGATCAATCTTAGTTTATGTTATTGATATATAATACATTTATGGGCGTATCCGGCGAAGCGGTGGCGGGTCAAGAGCGGGTAAGACAGGCGCCGGTTCGTTTGCGGCAGCCGGAGCGGCGTCAGATGGCCATGGTGGTGAGCTGCCCGGACGACCTTGTGTCTACCACCCATTCGGTTCGCTTGATGATGACGGTGGTCGAGCGATTGGACCTGAAGCAGTTTTACGAGCCCATCAAGGCTCGGCAAGGACAAGCGGGCCGGGATGCGACCGATCCTCGGTTGCTGGTGGCGCTGTGGCTGTATGGCTGCACGTGCGGCATCGGCTCGGCGCGGGAGTTGGCGCGGCGCACGCGGGAGAGCGCGCCTTTTCAGTGGTTGTGCGGCGGGGTGACGGTCAATCATCGTCTGCTGTCGGATTTCCGCACCGATCACGGCGGGGCGCTGGACGCGCTGTTCACGCAGGTGATTGCGTCGCTGGTAGACAAGGATGTGGTGCGGGTGAGCCGCGTGAGCCAGGACGGTGTGCGGGTGCGAGTGGGCGCGGGGGCGGGCAGTTTCCGCAGCGCAGAGCGGCTTGAGAAGCTGCTCGCCGAGGCTCGCCAACATGTGGATGAGTTGCGCGCGCAAGTGGACTCGCCGGAGTACGCGGCGCTCTCGGCGCGTCAGCGGGCTCAGCGCAAGCGAGCGGCGAGCGAGCGGCTGGAGCGGCTGGAGCAGGCCGTGGCGCAGTTGCCGGAACTGAAGCGGAAGCAGGCCGAAGCAGAAAAGCGCGCGGGTCAGGGCAAGCATGGCGAAAAGGTTCGCGCCCGCAAGCCGCGGGTGAGCACCACCGACGCCGAGGCACGGGTGATGAAGATGCCCAACGGCGGCTTCAACCCGGCGGTCAACGTGCAGTTGGCCACCGATACCGAGAGCCGGGCAATCGTGGGCGTCGCTGTCAGCAGCGAGGGCACCGATAGCGCCGGTCTGAGCGCGCCGATGCGGCAGCAGGTGGACGAGCGCAGCGGCGGCAAAGTGGAGCAGCATCTGCTCGACGGCGGCTATCTGCGCACGACCGACATCGAGCAGGCCCAGGCCGGTGGCGTGGAACTGTTTATGCCGCCCAAGACGGCGAAAAGCGCCAAAAACCGGGGCCGGGAACTTGAGCCCAAGCCAGGCGACAGCGCGGCGGTATTAGCCTGGAAGCGGCGCATGAGCAGCGAGGCGGGCAAGGAAATCTACAAACAGCGGGCGGCGACCAGCGAAACGGTCAACGCCGATCTCAGGAGTTATCGTGGGCTGGGGCAGATCACGGTTCGCGGGCTGGCCAAGGCGCAATGCGTGGTGCTGTGGTGCGCCCTGGCGTACAACATCCTGCACTTTGCGGCCGTTTTGCTCGGATGAAGCGAAAAAGCCTCCCCCCGGCAAGAAAACCGCGTTGCGTGAAGCGAAGTTGTGCGCGGTACGCCCCACCCACGCGCAGCCCGAAGCGCAAAAAAACTCCCCCGCGATTGCACGGGAAGCGAGAAGCTCGAATTAGTCACAGCCTCTGAG
>CAZNAW010000168.1:0-1850 GCA_964571165.1 uncultured Occallatibacter sp.
GTCGAGTAGCCCAGGGGAATCTCACCCCCAGGCCCTCACGGAACCGGACGTGAACGTCTCCGCTCATCCGGCTCTTATTGTCCAGTCGCCGGTCGAACGCCGATCTGCCATTGGTAGAACAGAGTCGGCTCGCGTCGGGCAAGGCGGCCCAACCAATGGGTCGCGTTACGCTGATGACGCCGATACCGCTTGAGTTTCCTACGCACCCAGTAGACAAGGGAACGCTCCAGATATCTGAGGATTGGGTTTAACGCCGAGCGGTAAAACCGCCCGTAGTAATTGATCCACCCACGCACGTAAGGGTTGACAAAGCGAGCGATTTCGTCCAGCGATTGATTGTTCCGCGCAGCGCCGAGACGCCAATCGCGGATCGCCGCCCGAATCTTCTTGGCCGCTTTGGTGCTGACCGCCGGAAGGAAGCTCACGAAGGGCTTTCCCCATCGGTTCTTGGCTCGTCGCGGTCGAAAGGTGTACCCCAGGAAGTCGAACTGGGTGTGGTCGTGCGTGCCACGCCGGTCGCTATCCTGACAGTAGACGATCTTCGTCTTCACAGGATGAACTTCCAGATGGCACTCCTTCAAGCGTTCTCGCACGGCTTCCAGCAGGGACTCTGCTTCCGCACGTGTGGCCGCGTGAATGACCACATCATCCGCATAGCGCTCAAACTGGATGTGCGGATGGGTCCGCCGCATCCACTGGTCGAACGCATAATGCAGGAAGAGATTCGCAAGCAGGGGAGAAATCACTGACCCCTGCGGCGAACCCTTGGTTCTTTCCTCCAGGTGACCATCCGCATGCTGCACGGGGGCCGTAAGCCACCGTTGGGCATACAGGATGATCCAAGGAAGTTCCGTGTGGTGCCGAACGGCGCGCATCAAGAGTGCATGATCCAGATTATCGAAGAAACCTTTGATATCCAGATCAATCACCCAGTCTCGCCGCCAGCATCGCTGCCGCGCCGTCCCCACCGCATCCAGGGCTGACTTGCCAGGTCGATACCCGTAGGAGTCAGGATGAAAGTGTGGTTCCAGTAGTGGTTCCAGATAGATCTTCACCACCATCTGCGCGATGCGATCCGCGACCGTCGGTATGCCCAACGGTCTGGTTCCGCCTTGCCCTTTCGGAATTTCGACGAGTCGCACGGGTGGAGGGAAATAGCTCCCTGCGGACATTCGATTCCAGATCTTGTAGAGATTACCCTTCAGATCAGATTCGAAGTCCTCAAGGGACTGTTGATCCACCCCAGCCGCTCCTCGATTGGCCTTGACCCTCTTGTACGCTTCCCAAACCACCTGTTTGGAAATCTCGTACGACTTGCCTTGCGCCATGAACTCCTCCCATTGCTGGTTGGTTCGTGTCTCAAGACCGAACAATTCAACCCCTTCGCTCCAGACCCATTACAGGCCCTTCATCGCTACTGCGGGTTGATCCGCCCCTGTGCCTCGCATCGGTACTCAGGTCCTCGTGGGGCTTCCACTTGGACGGCTCCCTTAGCATCGAGGCGACAGGTTCCCCGGTTGCCTGCACGAGCCTGAATCGGACTGACGCCACCTTAACGCCGGACGCCGCTCTGGTAGTAAGCGGATACCTCCAGAACTTATCCCGGGTTAACGACTGCCTCCCGGTTTCGACGTCGTTCCTACGCTTTCGACGGGTCATCAATGGTTCACTTGCGTTCGTCTTTCCGATTCCTACCTGACACGGTCAAGCCGTGCCTTTTCCTTGACGCTCACCACGAATGGCTCTTGACCACCGCAGCTCAAGGTGGTTTGCAGCCTGCCTCCGCAGACCGGCTGCGAGGGACCTTGTTTCCCTCATCTCGTGCACGCCATCTCGGGCGCACAGTCGTC
>CAZNAW010000169.1:0-1802 GCA_964571165.1 uncultured Occallatibacter sp.
GTAACTTCTCAATAACCCCGTGATTGAGGTAGGCAGTTGGGCGTGGGTGGCGGGAAGAGGCAGGCGGCAGTGCGGGAACCGCTGGTGGGGAGAGCAGAGACCAGTGGCAAAGACGGCGGCGGAGAGTTAGGGACCCCGGGCCGCTTGGCAAAGCAACGCGGGCAAGGAGACGATTGCGTGCTGTCCGCTGAGGTGATCCCGCAGGTACTGCCAGAAGGAAACGCCCAGTTTGCGGCAAGTCTTCTTCAAGCTCACGAACGTATCGCGGCAGCGCCGACCCAACTCGCTCCGTGTACCGGCACTGATCTTGCGTTTCTTCGCCCATTCTCGGATGTCGCTTTCCGAGAGGTTGTTGTGCAGGGGAATCTCGGGGTGCTCCAGGACCAACAGAAGTTCCTCGCGTTTCTCCTGAACCCGTCGCAGCGCCGCGTTCAGGTCCAGAAAGCCCGTGCGCCGCGTGAAGAGTTGCTCGAAGTCTCGCGCCAGCGCGGCTTTCCGCCTGGGCGTGGGCGACTCCCGGTAGGCCCGCAAACGCTGGTAATACTTCCAGACCGCATCGCGGACGCGGTCGATGGCCTCTTGCTCCCGCGGGTTCATCGCCAACAGCTTCTTCAGCGACCGCTCGGCGTGCAGCCAGCAGAGGGCGTGAAGCAGGCCCGGGATCTTGAACTGCCCGGCGTCGTCGCTCAGCAGCGGTTGGCCCAGGTACAATTGGTGCTGCATCAGGGTCCCGAACAACGCCGCCTCGGTAACGATTCGCCGCGGTTCCTCCGCGTGAATCTCCCAGGCATTCAGTTGCCGTTGCCAGGCGGCCTCGCTGCTGACGGTGCGTTGCCCCTTCCGCACGATGGCCGCCAGTCGTCCCAAGAGCGTTGGGGAAAGGTTTTGATATTCCAGGTAAAGCAGGGCGTCATCGCCCAGCACGTATTCCTCATACGGTGCGGCGAGCAGCTTGAGGAAGTTGATCCGGCTCTTGCTCGGGGTGGTGGTGAACGAGGCGAAGAACGGGTTGGCGATGACCGTCGTATAGGCATTTTTCCCCTGGTGCCTGGCCCCCGTATCGTCGGTCTGGAAGTAGTCGCACACCTCGCGCGCCGCGGGCAGCAGGGCCTCCTTCTCCTGGTGAAACGGTTCGTGTCCTTCCGCCAACAGGCGGTCAATCTGGCCCGTGGAGATGTCGATCCCCAAGTCCAGCAATTCTTCGCGGATCAGCGGCTGCGTGACGAGGTTCTGGTGATGCTGATAGACGACGTAGCACCGCAACGTGGCTCCGAAATGTCCGCGGACATCCCTAGGCAGCGGGGCCGTTCGGCTCGTCCCGTCGGGCAGAAGATAGCGCAAACGCCGATAGAGGACATTGTGGGCCTCGATCCGCAGATCTTGCACCACGAAGTCCTCGTAGCCGTTCTGCGACGTGCCCGCAGGAAGCCCCTCGATGGGGACAGGGACTATTTCGTGAATGGTCAGTTGCCCGGTCTTCTTGCATTTGGCCGAGCCAGGCCGCTTGCCCCGACGCCGCTTCTTGTGAGACGGATCGGGATGCGGCGCGTTAAGCGTACTCGGGCGGATGGTCGGCCTCCGCGGCATTCGCTTCTGGCGGTTGATCTCCTCGCGCAAGCGGTCGATTTCCGCCTGCTGTTGGGCAATCACCCGCAACAAGCTCTCCACCAAGGGGGTCCGTTGCTCCGGCGGCAACTCGACGCCCGCAATCTTGATCGGCTTGGCTCCCTCCATGCCCTACAAGAAACACCAAAACTCCCCTCCAGGTAAAGACCAGTTTCACGGGGTTATTGAGAAGTTAC
>CAZNAW010000170.1:0-1799 GCA_964571165.1 uncultured Occallatibacter sp.
CCGGTGCAATGCGCACGTTGCCGACCGTGAAGCTAGCAGGTACGCGGGTGTGCTCGGGCATCGCATGCTCGGCGGGCGAGTCCCACTTTTTCTGCTCGAGTGTGTAGCGTTTCTTCATGGCGACTGACTTAATGCTAAAACGAAAGGCCTCCGCGGTGACGGAGGCCAGATTCACCCCAGCGAGCAAGCTCGCCGGGGACCCCAAATATCGCGGTGAATAGTTAGAGTTACTTGGCTGCCGCCTTTGCAGTTTCGGCTTTGGCTGCGGCGGTTGCCTTGCCGGCGTCGGCGTTGGCTACCTTGCGGCGGAAGCGCTCAACGCGGCCGGCGGTATCGACCAGCTTCTGCTTTCCGGTAAAGAACGGGTGACAGGCAGCGCAGATTTCCACCACCAGCTCGCCCTTGTGCGTGGAGCGGGTCTCAAACGAGTTGCCGCAGGCGCACTTGACGTGGATGGTGGCATACTTCGGGTGAATTCCTTCTTTGGGCATGGTTCTCTCTCTCTTGTCCTGGATGTTGCCTGTCGGCTCGCGGTTCGCTTGCAGCGGGTGGGTTCACCGTTACATCGATTGGCCTGACGCGCCGCCCACAGAGCCCCGGTCTGTCTCAGGGGCACAATGGCTCACTGACCTGATTTTATCATGGCAAGCGGCAACTGATTCCACTACCCGCCGGCGGTAGCGTCCTAACTTAAACGATGCTTGCGAAGTGTGTAAGGTTGGAGTGAGCTAGTTGCGCTTTCAATCGGTCAAAGGCTATATGCCAGCGGATGTTTGGGTTCGTAAAGCATCATGTCGTCCGCACCCGGTATGGCCATCATGACAACGAGTCCGTACCCGTGATCCTGAACTTCACCGCGGAACTCCGCTCCTTTACCCTTCAGTTCAGCAACTGTGCGTGTGATGTCGTCGCACATCAGGGAGATCAGGTGGTGCCGCGGCGATTCGTACGTCTTGCCATCGTAGACGCTATGGGTCGGATGTACGCCCATCTCGCTCAGCCCGGTCTTGAAGATCAGCCAACCCGCGCCTCCGCCCAGCGCATCTTCGACGCAGGGCCAGCCGAGGACGTCGCGAAGGAATGCGCGCGTTGCGGGGGCGTCGTCGGAATAAATCAGGGTGTGAATGCTGGTGATCATCAGACTGAACTAGTGAAATCTCCTAGAATTGTACTGTTCGGTCTAATGCCAATCAAGAAGCAGTTCATCGCACGGCGATCGAAATCGGGACGCTACAAACTGGCATCAATTTGCCATTTAGCATGCCTAGCTTTCCTCTTCTGTCCTTGGATTCCCACACTGCGGAGTTCGGTTCGGGTGCGGCGGCGAGGGGCAGGTGCTGCGATACTGAGGGAGACGGGGTTGCTTGCGATGGAAGAGATTTGCAGTATATGCGAGGGGTCGGGGCTGCGGATTGTGCAGGAGGACGGGCGGCAGGTGGCACGGCCCTGCGAGTGCCGCGTAGCGCGGCGCGCAGCCAGGATGCTGGAGCAGGCCCACATACCGCGGCGCTACGAGCACTGCACGCTGGAGAACTTCGACACCGACTTTCCCGGCGCGGACAAGGCCCTGACAACGGCCCGGCTGATGGCAAGAAAGTTTGTCGAAGGATATCCGGTGGAGACTGACGGCAAGGGGCTGCTGCTGGTTGGGCCGGTGGGTGTCGGCAAGACCCATGTTGCGGTCGGCATTCTGAAGGACCTGGTGCAGGAACGCGGCGCGCACGGCCTATTTTATGACTATCGCGAGCTGCTGAAAGAGGTGCAGAACAGCTACAACCAGAAGGTGGCGGCGACCGAGT
>CAZNAW010000171.1:0-1798 GCA_964571165.1 uncultured Occallatibacter sp.
TGTGTATGCATTTGCCCGGACTACCCAGACATCCGCTTCCGCTTCCAGAATCGGCACGCTCCCCGGAGCTGCCGCGGAGATCTGCTGGCCCATCTTGTCAGCCTCGGCCAGTTCCGCATCGGCCAGGGCGTCGATCTGAATGGCGCGCTTCATGGCGTCCTGCGCCTGCGCGTCTGTCATGTCGGTCATATTGCGAATCTGTGGAGACGCGGCATTCTGCGCCATCACCACGCCATAAACGCTCTGAAACTGAGGCGAAACCGTCGAAATGCTCCCAGCGTTGCGAGAGAGCAGAATCGATTCCAGGTTCTGAGACTGCGGCAGCGTTGCGCTCGATACGTTGCCCTTGAAGAGGTTGCTTACCTGGCTGAACTGGTTTTCAAACTGCGTGACGGAGTTCCGGGCCTGATTGATTGCCGCGATTGGGTAGATGACTTCCTGCTCATACTTGGCCACAGTCTGCTGTGTCTGGTTGATCGTCTTGAGCGGTGCAGCCACATAGGTGCTCATCAACGACTCCACCTTCGACAACGCCGCCATGATCGCTGCAATGTCGATCCCGAACTGCCCATTGGCACGGCCAGGGAGAAGCATCAGGGCAACTACAGCCAAAGCAGCCGCCTTCCAAACTGTTGGCCGCCACCATGGATGATCCTTGGGTTGATCAGCCTCAATAGCCGGCGCCAGCCGCACTGTTTTAGCGACGATAGGTTCTTTGCGGCGCCAGAAAAAAGGCTTCCGCAATTTGTTCGTCTTGTTGTTCATGTCTGGCATCGAAGTTCCTCCTACCGGCTCAGCGTGCCGGTGATAAGACTGTTGATTGCGCCAGCCGCTGTCGATTTCCGCTTCACCAGCACATTGTCATGAGCGATGCGGCCTGCCTCCTGACGGAGTTCCGCAGCGAGCATCTTCTGCATGAATGCCTGGCAACGAAGGTTGGCGACCTGTGCCTGAGCGGTGATGAACGGTGCGGAACCGGGAGTGCTCAACGCAACTTGGTTTTCCATCTGGTTCGCGGTCGCAAGAATCACGTCCTGGCCTTGGTCCGCGATAAGTGTCGTCTTCAGACTCTGCTGGCCCAAGGCGTCGTCGATGTCCATCATCACCCGGTCCTGTGGAGAGGCTGCGTTCACCGCCGGCACTGTTCCGTAGTTCGCCGCGAAACTCGCCTGAAGCGCGGGAATCTGAGCTGACTGCCGGCTGTGCAGGATCGTCTCTAGTTGCTGTGGGCTGGCCAGCGTCGCACTGGGCGATTTCAGCGTGAAGACCTGCGTCATGTAGCCGCGATAGCTGTTGATCGAATTCGATACGAAGCCCCGTGCTTGGTTTACCAGCGCCAGAGGCCATACGATTTGCTGGTGCAACTGCTGCATCTCCTGCGTCAACGCGTTGATCTGGCTGAGCGCCGCACCCATATCGTTTTGAATGGTGCCGAAGAGTTCACCGAAGATGTCGAAGATGCCAGCTTGAGCACGCGATGGAAGCATCACCGCCAATGCCAGTGCCAAGGTTGTTGGGGCCAGCCACTGCCAGCGTCTACTCTTCCGCGTCGATTTACGCTCCGACTGATAGGGCACACCATTCAGCAAAGAGTCGTCTTGTGATTCACGATTTGTGTTGTTCATTGCGTCGCTACCTCCTGAACTTTTCCCGATAACTCCTCTGCAAGCGGAGCCAATTCTGCCAATCCGCGCGGATACCGATCAGCAAGCGCCTCGTAGGCTGCAATCAGCGGAATGCCTGCGCGTCTGGCAAGCCACCACCTGCGGTAGGTCCGCTCGCGTGCATACGTTGTGGT
>CAZNAW010000172.1:0-1771 GCA_964571165.1 uncultured Occallatibacter sp.
CTGAGCATTGCCCACAGGCAAAGAGATGTGTGGCGACCGGTTATTCGTGAAAGTTGGTTGGGGGGGAGTGCTTTTGGGTGCGGCGCAGTCTATCGAGAGTAGTTTTGGGGAAGCTAGGCTGGATATCCTTCAGACGTGATGTTTAGAAATGAGCAGCACGCCAACGAATGCTGCACGGTAGCAGGAGTGCAACGGTGTTACGATCTGTTCAAACCTGGATGCAGTTTCTGGCCTTCGATCAGCAAATGCAAGTCGCGCCAGCCGCGCCAAAGCGTACGAATCCCCGGCAGCCCATCGCTTTTGCGTCCCAGATGACCGCCCAGTTGCCCCAGCCACATAGCGGCCTCTCGCAACGTCGGAACTGGGCATTCGGGAAGACAGGGCAGACGTTTTTTCCAACTCCATAACAACCGCCATTCCAGTGGGGTAAAAATCACAGTGCACGGCTGGTCTGGCTGCTCCTGCAGCAGCCCTCTAAGTGCGACAATGCGCACGGCCACGGCCATGTAAATACTCAAAGCCTTCTTCAAACGCGGTACTGTTTCCAACTGCAAATTCTCAACATCGCAGCCGCTTTTTGCGGCGAGATGCACGTCTTCAACCCGCCAGCGCTGTTTGTAAATCCTGACTACCTCCAAGGCTTCAGCTAGCGTGTTCGCAGGCTCAGTGGTCCACAAGCGCCAGACTATGCGTTCATCTTCGCTTGGCGGCGCGGGTTCCCATACTTCGACCAAAGTCAGTTCCAGAGGTTGGTGCCCTGGATACTTGTTCGAAGGTTGCAACGTAACTTTGGTAGCACGGATTTCGACTAAGGCTATGCGTGCAGCGCGCTTGGGAGTGCGCCGCAATTTCAAGGTGGTCTGACCCAGACACGGCGAGTTGTGCACAGCCGCGTGCGCCCGGTCCACTGCGCCAGCCACGCAGCGATTTTGCCCACAGCGGATAACTGCGCCGTCACCCAAGCGTTGAATATGGGCAAAAAATTCGTGGATGTCGCCTTCCCGGTCCTCCACATGAATAATTCGCGGTGGAACAGGCAGGCTGGCCAAGGCGGTGTGAACCGCGCTGGCCCCTTGCAGCCAGCGATAGCTCTCCTTCTCTTCGATCGGCCGCTGCCGGCACGGGATAGGCACGCGCGTTTCCTTGCGCGTCCAGAAGTTCAAGTCCAGCAGGCCCAAAGGGACGCCGCCAGCATTAAGTGCCAGAGTCGAGTGCAAGTGGATGCCCCTGGCGGGGCCATCGCCGATGGGGCCTAGGCCCACAGTACCCATCAAGGTGCTGAAGTTAAAGGTGGTCGTGTCTTGGACGGCATAAATCACCGCCGCGCCAGTGCAAGCCGTGGCCGTGGCTTGTGTAATACTCTTTATCAAAGCTTCCGAGGTCACGCGTTTATTCTCCAGAAAACGGTACGTCCCTTTTGTGTCCGCCGGTTTGCCACACGCATGAGGGATGCTGTCTTTTGGGCGCGCGGCGAAATGTGCGGCTACCTGGACGGAACGCGTCACCAAGCGCTGATCGGACAACTCAATATGTCCGAAGACACGTCGCGCCCAGTTCAAAGCGCTAACCGCATCTTCCGTCGAGATAACCGTTGGAGCCATGCCAGGCCACTATACTGCGAAATATTAAGGAAAAATAAAGATCGTGCTAAGGAAAAATTAAGTTGCAAATATTCTGGCGCGGAAACTTCAAAAGCCCGGATTTTACAGTGCGCCACTGGCTTGGGAACGTTTTGTCTCTCGCAGTGGCAGGTTGTGGGTAATGCTCAGCC
>CAZNAW010000173.1:0-1757 GCA_964571165.1 uncultured Occallatibacter sp.
CAGTAAAATCCACAACTGCCGCAACTGACTCATTCCAAGCTACAGATGTCACCGACAGTGATCTTGCTATTACACAAACAGCATCAGTAACATTTACAGCAAGCGCAGTATCACCATCTACCTCAACAGTATCAGCATCACCAACATCAATAACAGCAGACGGTACAACAACATCAGAAATCACAGTCACACTTTTAGATGCAAACCTAAACCCAGTCTCTGGTAAAACAGTAACACTTGCAAAATCATCTGGCTTAGGATCGCCAACCATTACTACAATATCCGGCATAACAAACACTTCTGGTATCGCAACCTTTACAGTAAAATCCACAACTGCCGCAACTGACTCATTCCAAGCTACAGATGTCACCGATAGCAATCTTGCTATTACACAAACAGCATCAGTAACATTTACACCAGGAACCCTAGACCACTTTGCAATAAGCCAAATTAGCACCCCACAAACAGCAGGCACTCCAATAACCGGAATAACAATCACCGCAGAAGATGCAAACAACAATACAGTAACAAGCTTTACAGGTTCCGTAACATACTCAGGCTCATGCAATCCTACAGGAGGAACAACAACTGCATTTACAGGAGGTGTCTTATCCAATGCAAGCGTAACCCCAACATTATCTGGAACACTAGAAAGCTTTACTGTCACATCATCTGGCAAAACTGGAACATCAAATACATTCACCGTAAACCCAGGAACCCTAGACCACTTTGCAATAAGCCAAATTAGCACCCCACAAACAGCAGGCACTCCAATAACCGGAATAACAATCACCGCAGAAGATGCAAACAACAATACAGTAACAAGCTTTACAAATACTGTTACCTACAGCGGTACAGCTGGCATCACAGGAACCTCATCCACATTTACATCTGGTGTTCTAACTGGAGTGACAGTAACTCCGAAAATAGCAGGCTCAAATGAAACATTTATAGTTACAAACGGATCCGCAACAGCAACAGCTACATTCACCGTAAACCCAGGCGCAGTATCACCATCTACCTCAACAGTATCAGCATCACCAACATCAATAACAGCAGACGGTACAACAACATCAGAAATCACAGTCACACTTTTAGATGCAAACCTAAACCCAGTCTCTGGTAAAACAGTAACACTTGCAAAATCATCTGGCTTAGGATCGCCAACCATTACTACAATATCCGGCATAACAAACACTTCTGGTATCGCAACCTTTACAGTAAAATCCACAACTGCCGCAACTGACTCATTCCAAGCTACAGATGTCACCGACAGTGATCTTGCTATTACACAAACAGCATCAGTAACATTTACAGCAAGCGCAGTATCACCATCTACCTCAACAGTATCAGCATCACCAACATCAATAACAGCAGACGGTACAACAACATCAGAAATCACAGTCACACTTTTAGATGCAAACCTAAACCCAGTCTCTGGTAAAACAGTAACACTTGCAAAATCATCTGGCTTAGGATCGCCAACCATTACTACAATATCCGGCATAACAAACACTTCTGGTATCGCAACCTTTACAGTAAAATCCACAACTGCCGCAACTGACTCATTCCAAGCTACAGATGTCACCGATAGCAATCTTGCTATTACACAAACAGCATCAGTAACATTTACACCAGGAACCCTAGACCACTTTGCAATAAGCCAAATTAGCACCCCACAAACAGCAGGCACTCCAATAACCGGAATAACAATCACCGCAGAAGATGCAAACAACAATACAGTAACAAGCTTTACA
>CAZNAW010000174.1:0-1717 GCA_964571165.1 uncultured Occallatibacter sp.
CTGGCCAAGCGCAACGGCATCGTGGACTCGGTCGACTCCGAGCGCATTATCGTGCGCGTCGAGGGTGAGCACCATCCTACGCAGCTCTCGCGCGAAGTGGGTTCGGACATCTACCAGCTGATCAAGTTCAAGCGGTCGAACCAGAACACCTGCATCAACCAGAAGCCGGTGGTGCGGGAGGGCGACCGTGTGGTAAAGGGTCAGGTGATTGCCGACGGACCTTGCACGGAACAGGGCGAACTGGCGCTGGGACGCAACGTGCTGGTGGCCTTCATGCCCTGGCGCGGGTATAACTTCGAGGACGCTATCCTCATCAGCGAAAAGCTGGTGCGCGAGGACTATTACACCTCCGTGCACATCGAGGAGTTCGAGATCGAGGCCCGTGACACGAAACTGGGACCCGAGGAGATTACGCGCGACATTCCCAACGTGAGCGAACATGCTCTGCGCGACCTGGACGAGAGCGGCGTGATCCGCATCGGCGCCCAGATCAAGCACGGCGACATTCTGGTGGGCAAGGTGACGCCGAAGGGCGAAACCCAGCTGACACCGGAAGAGAAGCTGCTGCGGGCCATCTTCGGCGAAAAGGCCGGGGATGTGCGCGACGCTTCGCTGACCTGCCCTCCGGGCATCGAGGGCACGGTGGTGGATGTGCGCATCTTCAGCCGCAAGGGGCAGGAGAAGGATGAGCGCGCCAAGCTGATCGAGGCCGAATATGTGGCCAAGCTGGAAAAGAACCTGGGCGACGAGATCCGCATTCTGACCGACGAGCGGCTAAAGCGCCTGGAAGGCATCCTGGGCGGCAAGGAAGTCCTGGCCGACCTGCACGACGAGCGGACCAACAAGCGCCTGCTGACCAAGGCAGCGATTCTGGACCGCGATATCATCGAGCGGATTTCGACCAAGAACCTGAAGCGTATCCGCTACGCCGACAAGGACCCTCGCGTCAACGAGCAGATCGACGAAATCGAGGAGATGACTTCGCGGCAGATCGAAGTGCTGCGCAAGATCACCAATGAGAAGATCGCCAAGCTGCAAAAGGGCGACGAACTGCCTCCGGGCGTCATCAAGCTGGTCAAGGTCTACGTCGCCATGAAGCGCAAGCTGAGTGTGGGCGATAAGATGGCCGGCCGCCACGGCAACAAGGGCGTGATCGCGCGCATTCTTCCCGAAGAGGACATGCCGTATCTGCCCGATGGAACGCCGGTGGAGATTGTGCTGAATCCGCTGGGCGTGCCTTCCCGTATGAACGTGGGCCAGGTGCTGGAAACACACCTGGGCTGGGCCGCGCATGTGCTGGGCGAGAGGATTGCCGAGCTGATCGCCGCCAACACGGATGCGGCGTACACGCGCGAACTGATGAAGAAGGAGTTCGCCGGAACCGCAACGCTGCGCCAGTTGTTGGAACTGGACGACGAGATGCTGCTTCGCGTTGGAGCCGGCATGAAGCGCGGCATCTGGTTCGGGACGGCGGTCTTCGACGGAGCGCAGGAGAGCGAGATCAAGGCGCTGCTGGCTTCGGCCGGCTTACCTTCATCGGGCAAGACGGCTCTGTACGACGGCATGACCGGCGAACAGTTCGAGCAGCCGGTGACGGTGGGCTACATCTACATGCTGAAGCTGTCGCACCTGGTGGACGACAAGATTCACGCACGGTCGATTGGGCCGTACTCGCTGATTACGCAGCAGCCGCTGGGCGGCAAGGCGCAGTTCGGCG
>CAZNAW010000175.1:0-1713 GCA_964571165.1 uncultured Occallatibacter sp.
GGGTGCAAGTTGCACTTTGCTGATCGTGCAGAGGTTGTTAAACAAAAGGGGGGAGAATTTGCTCGGCGGAAGGCCGAGCCGTCGTAAACCGGGTAAAGGAGGATGCCAGGGATGGCTCTGAGTCCGAAGTTGCAGGAGCGGGTGGAGGCATTGGCGGAGGAGTTGCGGCGGGAATTGTATGGTCCAAGGGGTTGTCCGCCCTGGGGAACGAAGTTCGCGGACATGGAGGAGGAGACGGGAGAGGTTGGCGATGCGCTGGCCTGCGCCATGCTCTCCCAGTACCTTCGCGACCAGGCAGAAAAGGAAGGCCATGCCGCAGGGAAATGTAGCGGCTGTGGGGAACCCATCCCCTTGGAGGAGGTTGCCGGCCGGCTCCTCCTCGCCAAACGGGGAGAGGCCGTCTGGCAAGAATCGTATGGACGATGCAAGCAATGCCGCAAGGATTTTTTTCCCTCACTCCCGGGCTTTGGGAATCAGTCCCGATGACACTGCCAGTCCGGCCGTGCTCCGCAAGATGGTCTATGCGGGGAGTCATGCCAGCAGTTTCCAGCAGGCCAGCAAAGACCTGGAGGAAGAGGCGGAGTTGAAGATCTCCGACCAACGGATCATGCGGGCCACCAAGCGGATCGGCCACGAGCGCACGGACCAACGCGACGCGGAAACCGAGGCGTGGGCGAAGCTCTCCTTGCCGGAGAAGCAAGGCAGTCCCCGGGAACACGTTCCCCAAGTCGCGTGCGTGGAGATGGACGGCGGGAGACTCCAAATCCGAAACCGCAAGCCTTCCCAAGAAGAGTCGCAACGGATGAAGCGGGCCGGTTTTTGGCGTGAGGACAAGGTGGGATGCTTGTTGAGCATGACGAGTACGGTCTCGCAAGAAGATCCTTGTCCACAGATTCCCCAAGTCTTTGTCGATCGGCAGCAGATGCGGAAAATCTCTCGGGAAATCAAGGGCTTTTGTGTTTCCGACGAAGAGATCCCCACAGACAGTTCGTCGGAACCACCATCGCGGCCCGGGCAACCCGAGGTGCTGACGCGGAGCGTGGTCGCTACCCGAGAAGACGTGCATGTCTTTGGCAGACAGTTGGCCGCCGCGGCCTGGCAGCGAGGGTTTGCCGCGGCACCACGCAAAGCATTTGTCGCCGACGGACAGGATGCCAATTGGATGGTGTGCCGCAAGCACTTCTCGCACTACACACCAATCCTGGATTTCATCCATGCGATCTGCTACGTCTTTGCCGGAGCTATGGCCGGACGTCCCGCGTGCGAGGGTTGGCCGGCCTACTGTCAGTGGGCACAATGGGTTTGGAGTGGGCAAATCCCAGCGGTGATCGAGGCGTTACAGGTCCGCCAAGAGGAGTTGGGCTCGCCGGAGAAAGACGAATCCGAGGAGTCACCCCGATCTAAGGTGGCTGACGCACTGCGGTACTTGGAGAACCAGAGGTCCCGCATGCACTACGACCAATACCGCCGTGAGGGACTGCCGATCACCAGCAGCCATATTGAATCGACGATCAAGCAGATCAACCGTCGTGTCAAAGGGAGCGAGAAGTTCTGGTCCGACGGCGGCGCGGAAGCCCTCCTCCAATTGGCCGCCGACTACCTCAGCGAAACCAACCCTCTAACCACCTTCTGGAGGGACCGCCCCGCCAGCGCTACCGGTCAACGCCACTATCAAACCGCCGGGTGAAGTCGTGCAAAGCACGACTTACACCC
>CAZNAW010000176.1:0-1705 GCA_964571165.1 uncultured Occallatibacter sp.
AACGCTCCTACCTGCCCCCTCTATCGTAGAAACAACCCTAAAGCCTCTTTGGGGGGGCGGCCCGCGCCACCTCCGCCTCTGCCGGAGGATAGGCTCTGTTCCAGCAGCACGGCCTAGGCAGCTCTCCGGGCCAGTTTCAGCAGGCGCACGAGTTGAGTAGTCTTTTCCAATCCAAAGATGAGCCTGAAGGAAGCGAAGGGTCGGCGAAGCGGGTTTTTGTCCTTTCGGGATTTGAAATCGATTCATGCTAGCAGCCGAGGCGGAGGGAATGTGGGAATCGCTCTGCTCGATGCTCATTCTGCGCGGCGCTGTTGGAGCGATTTCCAAGGTTTGTGGGAAGGGCGGAAAACGGCGCTATCGTTTTCCGGGCTTTCCATAAACCGCCATTTCCTGGGCCCTTTCGCATCGGTTATCGCTTCTACACGGTGAGCCGCAGTCTTTGGAATAGCTTGTTCTTGGCTTCCTGCATGCGCCGCGCCGCGTCGGTGTCGCTGATGGCTGCGGCAACCCTGTTCAGCGCGTTCATGCTCAGTCCGCTGCGCAGGTACTGTGCGGGTTTATCCAGCAGCGACAGGGTCTCCAGCGGGGTCTGATAGCGCTTGTAAGTTACCCGCTTGCGGCCCTTGTCGTCGATCTTCGCGTCCGCCTGGGCGCAGGGGCGGTGGTAGTTCAGGTACGGATTCATGTGCTCCCGATAGAAGCTGTTGATCTGGTCGGCGTGCTTGGCGTCGATGTAGCCGTAGCCGATGTGTTTGCGGATGATGGCGCCGTTCTTGGTCTCCACCAGGCCGTTGTCGCCGCTCTGCCGGGGTCGGCTCTTGGTCTGTTCGATGCGCAGTTTATCGAGCAGCCGGGCCACGATGCGGTTGATGAACTCGCTGCCGTTGTCGGTGTGAAAGCCCAGGATGCGGAAGGGAAACTGGCGCATCATCTGTTCCAGAAGCGGCTCCAGATAGGCCTCCGAGATGCGCGGCGTGGCCCCGGCCACCTCCCACTGCGTGACCTCATCGACGGCGTTGATGTGATAAACGCCCTTCTCGCCGCCCTCCGGCTGGTCGCCCTGATGCACCGTGTCCAGGCGCAGAAAGCCGGGCTGACCCTGCGGCTGCGGCTTGCGCCGTTCGCCGATCGAGACTGCGGTGGGCCGCGTCTTGGTGTAGTTGAGAAGCCGCTCGCGGTAGCGCGAATGCTTGCGCAGGTTGTACAGATGCGCGACGGAGATGGCGGCCAGCCGTGCGTACTCCGGCTGCTCGTAAACCTGGTGCGCGCGCTCCAGAATGCGCCGTGTCGCCGGGCCGCTCAAGGTCTGGTGCGCCTCGTCAACCGAGGCCAGCAACTCGATGTCGGCCCGCGTATAGAGTTGCGCGAAGCGCCGTCGCCGATAGACCGTCACCTCGACCCGCCCGCTGGCCGTGTAGCGTGCGATCAGCCGCGTGACCTGCGCCCGGCTCAGTCCGGTCATCTTCTCGAGGTAGCGCCGCACCAGACCCCGCGCCGCCTTGCCCAGCAGGGCGTACTGCCGCCCCACCAACACCTGCTCCACCCAGTCGTAGAGCTGCTGGCGGTCTTGGGCCTCAAACCGGACCTCCTCGCTGGCCTCGACGAAACGGCCAATGGCTTCCAAACTCAACTTCTCTGCGTCGTCCATGCGGATGTTCACTACCCAGCATGACCGCCCCTTCAGGCTCATCTTGTGGTGGAATCA
>CAZNAW010000177.1:0-1690 GCA_964571165.1 uncultured Occallatibacter sp.
TCAGTCACTTCATCGACCCATATTTCGCGCCAGCGTGAGCGGAGTGCCGGGGAGAGAGTGCGCCGTCCTTTCTCGGTGGGGGGATTCATGGCGGCAATGAGCTGGAACCCGTGCTGAGCAATGATCGTATCGCCGTTGGGCAGTGAAAGCCTGCCGGTGTCCATTACGGTGTTAAGCCATTCCGGGAGTTCCGAGAGGTTCAGTTCATCGAGGAAAAAGGCGGAGCCGGTTTTCATAGCCAGAGCCAGCGGGCCGAGGCGGTATTCGAAGCGGCCGTCCGGCGCCTGGAGGTGCTGTCCGATCATGTCTTCTATGGGGGTATTTTCATCGAGTTTGAAGTAGTAGAGGGGTTTTCCCAGGAGATGGTAGAGCGAACGGATCAGGGAAGTCTTACCGGCAGCGTGCGGTCCGGTGAGAAGGACTGGTTCAAAGCGCTTGAGTGAGTCGATCATAGCCCACCAGATACGGCGCTGGGAGGGGACGGCGCCCAGTTTATCTTCGACGCCTGGAATCATTTCATTATTTCCCTCGCTCCCTTCGGGGGAGAGGGTGGGGGTGAGGGGGGCTGCCTGGCGGAGTGCCTGGTCGGTGTCGGGCTGACCGTTGCGGATGAGTTCGAGCGTTAAGGCATCGAGGGTTGTGGCGTCTTGGATGCCGTGGTCTTTGAGGCGCAGGACCTGGTCGATGAGATCGAAGAGCCGCTGGCGATGGTTGGGTTCGCGGAGAGGGAAGGCGTAAATGTTCCAGAGCAGGGCAGCCAGTTGAGTGAGTTCTTCTTTGGAATAGGTTTCAAGCGGTTTGCCGGATGCGTAGTCTGGGAGGCGCAGTAGGAACTGATTGAAATGGCGCTGGTCAAACTGGTAGGGATCGGATCTGGCCCAGCCCTGAGTCCAGGCTTTGGAGGTGCGTGCGATATTCTGATGGAGATCTACGAGCTGGCGGGAAGCGGATTCCGGGAGTCCGTTTAAGACCATGGCCAGCGCGATCAGATGAGTTTGTTCCTGGGTTTCATCGGAAGGCAGTATCCAGCGTACCCATCGGGAGAGGAAAGGGCGAGAGAGGAACTGTCGGACGCCGTAGTGTTTAGGGTTCTGTGTGGCGAAGAGTCGGAAGCGAGTATGGATGTTGACGCGTTCGATATGGCCGTTGCGCTGGACGAAAAGCATTTTGTGGGAGAGATAGAAATTGAGGAGTTCGAGAGCGCCAGTGGAGCCCATATTGAGTTCTTCGAGGACAAACCATTCGCCTTTTTCCATAGCCTGAACGAGGTGTCCGTCTTCGAAGACGAGGATCTGTTTAAAGGAGGCGGGAGATCCCTCTGGAGCGGCGGGCTTGAAGTCCGGGTTAGGCTGGAGGGACCCTAGGAGGTCTTCCTGTGAGACGGCAGGGTGTACGTTGAAGGAGCGAAGTGGGACGCCGAGTAGAGCGGCGAGGGTTTTGACGGCGAAGGATTTGCCTAGAGCGGTTTCGCCTTCAACGAGCATGGCGTGGTTGTATTTGACGGCGAACAGGAGGCTTTCGATGAGTTTGAGGAACGGAGCGGAGGCTACGGCGAATTGTGGTGGGGCGCGTCCTTCAGCGGTCCGCTCAGCCCGGATGCGTTCCACCTGTTCATGGGACTCGACCAGGGCCACGTCCGGGGCATCCGGCGAAGGAGCGCCCCAGTCTGAAGGACAGGTGAAGTGGGCGT
>CAZNAW010000178.1:0-1681 GCA_964571165.1 uncultured Occallatibacter sp.
AGTCCTTGGGCACTTGGGTGAGCACCGTTTTCAAAACCTTGCCCGCCACTTCCAGTCGGCCCAACTGTATGCTCTGGAGTTGACGCAATAGGTTATGCACTTCGATGGTCTGGTCTTTTTGCCGCCATTGAAGTTCGAGTTTGGCGCTCAGCCAGTAGGCGATAAAACAGAGGCGGGCGTGGTTGCGCACCCGGTCGGGGCGGTAGTGAAATACCGGTCGCACTCGCAGATAGGATTTTAAATGACAGAAGGCGTCCTCCACTTCCAGAAGGTTTTTGTAGTGCGCCAATACGCCTGGCGCCGGCGCTTGCTCCGTCGTTGTGTTGGTTCCCAGCAGGTATAGGCCGTCCTGGGCTTTTTCGGCTGCCACAACGTCAACTCGCTGGCTCCATTGGAGCTGGCCATTGGGGTCCACGGTGTAGTTAAAATATTTGTGGGCTTTGAGGCGCTGGAGGGCGCGCCCGATCTGGCTGGCCAGTTTTTGGGTGTCGATCTTTTTGCGCGGAACCCTCGCCAGGCGCTTGAGTTCGGCCTCGCCCTTGGCGATGCGGGCTTGGCGGCGTTGCTGGTCGCGCTCGCGCCGAAAGGGTCCGCCGGCCACGACGTAGCGTTTGCCTTCTTTGACAATCTCGATCGCCTGGGTGTGGTCCCACAGCTCGGGCGCGACGTCGGCGGGCAAGCCGGCCAGGAGTTCCTCCAGCCCCGCTGATCCCAGCCGTGTCACATATTTGAGTCCGAGTTCTTCCATGACCTGGAGGTTGATCTTGCTGCTCATTCCGCCGTCAAAGACGAAGACCGCCTCCTTGATCCCGAAGCGGCGGCCCATGGTTGTCAATAAGCCCTGAAGGGTGGTGGTGTCGGCCCGGTTGCCGCGCAACACTTCCAAATGCAGGGGAACGCCTTGCGCGTCGGTCGCGACGGCCAAAATGACCTGCGGGCGATCCGAACGGTGGTCGCGGCTGTGGCCGTAGCGGCTGAGGCCAACGGGGCCATGGCCATCAAAATAGACGCTTGTCAAATCGTAGAGCACCAGGGAGACAGCCTTGTCAAACGCCTGGGCGTAGAGCGTTTTTTCCATCCCCACCCAGCGTCCGTTCAACTGATCCATCGCCGCGTAAAGATCGTCCTCGTCAAAATCCTCCCGGGCCTGATCCAGCTGGCAAGCCCCGGCCAGAAGCGTGCCCCTGGCCTGATCCACCAGTGAGAGCTTGGCGCTGGGAAAGAGAATGCGGCCAAAGATCATGGCCCGCAGAAGGCCCCTGGCGCGCGGCTCTTCCACGCCCTCAAAGAGCCGGTCCAAGTTGAAGTTCTCCCAGGCTTGGCGCAAGACAGCCAGTCCTCCGAAACTCAAGGCCTGGGGCAACTCAAGCTGGTCGGTGGCGATAAAGCTTCGCCCGCGCAGGGACTGAGCGATGAGATCGCGGGTTTGTGGGGGCAAAGCGGAGATGTTGCAAACGGTGCGGGAACGCGGGCCATTGGGGGTGCGGAAAGACTCTCGAACCAGATAAGTCAGATAAGAATGCTGGCCGTGCTTGCATTTAGTCGCCTGAACAAACATACGTGCTACCAAGCAAGCATTATTACGCTTAATTGTCAACCTTTTATTTAAATACTACTTGCTACATTTTCGCGAAAAACCGCGATTTTAGGCCATTTTCGTCAAACTCTAGGGGAAGTCAGG
>CAZNAW010000179.1:0-1645 GCA_964571165.1 uncultured Occallatibacter sp.
CGAGCAGGAGGCCGGAACCTCGCAACGATGATTTCTGAGACACGAAAAAGCCCACATCGCAATCTGCGCAATGTGGGCCTTTTCGTTCTTATAATCACTATGATCTACAACTGGTCGTCAACTGGAATTGGCGGACCGCCCGGGCGTCTGCCGTTGGGCGAATTGGGGAGTTTGAACGTCTCGAACGGATCGAACTTCGCGGGATCGAAGTCTGGCACCGTGGGATCGAGGAACTTGGCGATCGGCAGCTAGGCTTCGCGGATGCCATGCACAACGCAGCGCGCCAGTTCATACGCGCCGTAGTTGTTGAAGTGGGTGATGTCGGTTCCATTGAACAGGTGCTTACTGCCTTCGGGACCCTCCGCCTCATACAGCACCTTGCTCATCGCGGTCAGGTCGACCAGCGCAATATTGTTGGCCGCAGCCACATCGCGCGCGGCCTGCGGGTAGTCCGCCAGTGAGTTGGTCACGTGGCCGCTGGCGTCGAAGGTCCTGCGGTGCTGAGCGGTCACAATCACCGGCGTCGCTCCCTTGGCCCGCACCTGAGCGGCAAAGCTGGCCAGAATTTCCTTGTACCGGTCCAACGGCACCGCGCCCGGCTTCTGGTCGTTGTGGTTGAACTGCATGAAGAAGTAGTCGCCCGGCTTGATCACCGACATCACCTTGGCAAAGCGCAGTTCACCCTGGAAGGACGCGGAGGTTTCACCGGACTCGGCTTCGTTCGCTATCACAATCCCAGGCAGGAAGAAGCGGGGAAGCTGTTGCCCCCACGAGGCTGCCGGGTCGATGTCCTGGTCCACCATGGTGGAGTCGCCCGCCAGATAGACAACCGGCTCGGCCTTCGCTCCCACCAGTGGAGTGATCTCGATGGAGTGGAAGCTGGGGTTGGTTCCGTCGAACTCAACGGTCAGTTTGTTGTCCCAGTTCAGATTGCCGTACTCGCGGCTCTTCAGCCGGACTTTGTTGGGCGTTCCGTCCGGGTTGTTGAACTCCGCAACCCGCGTGTTCACGTCAAAGGATTTTGTGACCGTGGCCTTGGCCTTCACCGCAACCCCTTCCAGGGTCAGCCGGCGAGCCTCGGTGCGTACCGTATTCACCGACTCCTCGTTGCCGCCGAATGCAACCGTGACGCGGTAGTTGCCCTCGGGAAGCGCCATGGAGAAGTAGAAAGGCTTGTCCGACGAGCAGATTCCCCCCTCAACCTTCGGCGTAGTCTTGATGTCCCAGCCCGCAGCGCTCTCGCTGTAGACGCTGCTCGCGGTCAGCGCAGTTGCGCCTTTCTTCGCCGCTCCGCAGCTAAACGTCACAGGCTTGGTAATTGCCGGCGGAATGGGAAACACAGGTTGCGGCGCTGAAGAAAAGGTTGGCGGTCGTGTCGCGCGTCCTGCGCCCGGCGCTCCTGGCGTACCCGCCGCTGCTGCTCCCGGTGCAGTTGGGGCCGGTGGAGCGGCTGGAGGCGCAGTTTGGGCGTGGGCAACGGTAACAGTGAGAGCGAGGACAAGCAATGAACCGGCTAAGCTGCGCATAGGTCTTCCTTCTGCTGGGAATTGAATCTCGTTCGACCGGGAGAATCGTAGCACTTGCTGCCCAGCGTGGTCGAGCACACCTATGGCCCGCACTCTTTTCCAGAGCAACTCAACTGCGA
>CAZNAW010000180.1:0-1645 GCA_964571165.1 uncultured Occallatibacter sp.
CAACCAGTCGGTGTGGGATTTTCGCGTGGACCCGACGCTGGGGGATAATCCAGGGTCGCTGGGGCCGATTCTGAAGTAGAGTAGTAAGCCACCGACAAGAAGTCCAATCGCGTGTTGTGCAGCGTAACGTTACGCAGTACAATCGTTCCGGAATGATACGCAGCTTCCTGCACAAGGGGATCGAGAAGTTTTTCCTGACCGGCTCGAAGGCCGGAATTCAGCCTTATCACGCGGCGAAGCTGAGCGAACAGCTTGCCGTTTTGAATTCTGCAACGAAGCCCGAGCAGATGAACGTTCCTGGATGGAAGTTTCATGCGTTGACCGCCAACCTCGCGGCTCATTGGGCGGTAAGCGTCAATGGAAGTTGGCGGCTCACATTTCGCTTCGAGGGAGAAGACGCCATCCTCGTTGACTATCAGGATTACCACTGAGGAAAGGAGTTCGCGCCGTGCAGATGTATAACCCCGCACATCCCGGAAGAATTCTTGCCTACTACCTGGACGGCCGGTCTGTAACCGCGGTCGCCCGGCACCTTGGCGTCACGCGGCCCGCATTGTCGAGGGTGCTGAATGGCAAGGCCGGAATTTCGGCGGATATGGCCCTGCGCATCTCGGAAGCCTTCGGGACGGAGCCGGATCTTTGGCTTCGTCTTCAGGCGCAGCGCGACCTTTGGGTTGCCTCCCGGAAGAGGCGCGCCAAGGTAAAGCCAATTGCCGACAGCGCCGCAGCATAGAGCGGTCCACTTCGCAACTTGCAATGCGCAGATGCTCTATCCGACATCTGGCGTCTTTGCCTTTGCGAAGCGCTGGCGGCGCTTTTCCCACTCGTTGGAGGTGAAGAAGCGCGGGCCCACTTCGATGAGGCGGGGAATCATGTTGAAGACGGCGACACGGTTCCAGGGACGGCCGTCGCGCATTCGAAAGCCCTTCTCGTTCAGGTCGCTGACGATGCTGGAATAGCTGAAGTCCTGCACCAGCAGTTCCATCATGGTCATCAACACCTGGTGCTCGGCGGGATCGGGCTCCAGCCGCCGGCAGTCGTCGGAGATGCGCAATCCGTAGGGAATGTCCTCGTGGAATGCTCCTTCGGGGGGGGCTTCCGCGTCGGGCAGTTCACGCCGCCAGTCGATGGAAACCATCTGCCAACCGGCCTCTGCCCTCTGCCGGATGATCTCGGGACTGAACGGACCCGAAACGATGTCGCGCATGCACTCAAAATATGCCATTGAGAGCCTCCACTCACCGCAACTGCTGACCATGAACAGGCAATTTGGTTGCCAGGGTTGCCGCCGTCGGCCGACTCCGTAAACGATAGGCGGGAAAGACGATAGTTTCGAGCCTTGTTCCCGTAGATGGCCGGGGGGTGTCCGTTTGCGGGAGTGAATGTGCGCTTCCGGACAGGGGCCAGGTCACAAGGGAGATCCCGGGGCACGAATAGATGCTGAACCTTCTCCCCACTTGCCATGGTTGACAGCGTCGGCTGCTGTCAGCAGCTTCTTTCGTTACCGGAGTATGCAACGACGCCGGCGTAGCGGAGCCGGGAATGAAGAGGAGGCCGGGCAGTCGTTACTTGAACGGCTTCACCGCGGCCGGCTGGTCAGCGCCCACCTGGCCCGCAGCGATGGCGGCCACGTAGAAGTCCTCAC
>CAZNAW010000181.1:0-1626 GCA_964571165.1 uncultured Occallatibacter sp.
TCCAAACCGCTCTTCAGCGAAGACTTCGAATCGGGCGCCATCAATCCGAATGTGTGGACACTGAACATCACTGGAGCTAATACCATACAGGTGCAGTCGGACAAGGTGGCGCATGGCAAGTTCGCGCTGCTGGTCCGCTGCCCCGTGCCGGCGAACAGCACGCACGCCTTCCTGATGGCGAAGAACCTGCCCGAGGCCTTGCAGCAGCATCACTTCGGCCGCGCGTATGTCTACATCACACCCGTGGTTCCCGACCGGCACACCGTCTTCATCATGACGGGCACCGCAGGCTTCCCGAAATCGAAGTTCTTTGAAGTTGCGACGGCGCATAACAAATTCCAGACCACCTTCACCAACCAGATCGATGGCGGTGAAGACTGGCATCCCGGTACCGCGATCCCGTTGGGCCGCTGGTTCCTGCTGGAGTGGGAGTTTAACGATCATCCCGACCAGGAGACCCTATGGGTTGATGGCGAAAAAATTATGGACACGCCCTTCACCTACAAGTCCACCACGCAATCCAGCGATCTGATTGGCGCGTTCACCGATGTGGCGTTCGGCTTCCTGCTGCGCGGCGCGGCGCCTGTGCCGTTCGACATCTACTATGACGACATCGCGCTGGACACGCACCGCATCGGCCCGGTGAAGTAAAGATGTGGACAGCTTAAACGAAAACGCCAGAGACCCCGTCGGATCTCTGGCGTTTCATCATGAGGAACTCGCAGTTCTAATCGGGTGTTGCGCCTTCCGGCTACCGTTGAGCCAATCTGCGGCTTGCGCCGCCGATCTACTCTTCGGCCTCGCTTTCAAGCCAGCCTACGACTTGCGTCGTCTGCCTACCTTCCGGCGTCGCCTTCCAACGTAACCTCCGACTGAATATCGGCGTCAGATCCAACGGCCAGCCATCCTGCTGCTCTCCGGCTTGCGCCTTCAAACAACCCTCCGACCCAACCTTCCGGCCAACCCACGGCTTGCGCCGCCGACTGACTTTCGGGTTCCGCCTTTCGACCGACCTGCGACCGTCGCCGCCTGCCGATCCACCGGCCATGCCTTCCAATGAACCTCCAGCTTGCGCCTTCGACCCATCTTCCGGCTCGACCATCTAATCAACTTCCAGCTTTCGCCTTCCGTCGACCTTCCGGCCCTGCCTTCAAACCTAACCTCCGACTCTCATCGGTTGCTGCATCCGTATGCTTCGCCTTCCGACCTCTCTCCGGCTTGCGCCTTTGATCGATCTTCCAGCCCAATCTTCCGACCTCTCTCCGGCTTGCGCCTTCAATCGATCTTCCAGTCCAACCGTTGCTCCAACCATCGGCTTGCACCGCTGGTCTATTCTCCGGTTAAACCGTTGTGTCAACCATTGGCTTGCGCCTACGGTTGACCCTCCGATTGAGCCGTTGTGCCAACCATCCGCTTGCGCTTCTGGCTGACCCTCCGGCTGTGCCTTCCGGCCAGCCTCCGACTTTCGCCAGATGCCAACCCTCCAGCTTCGCCTTTCAGATGGCCTCCGACTTTCGCCGACTGCCAACCTTCCGGCTCTGCCTACGAACCCAACCTCCGACTCTCATCGATTGCTGAACTCTCCGGCATCGCCTTCCGGTCAATCTTGGACTTGCGTCTTCGACC
>CAZNAW010000182.1:0-1620 GCA_964571165.1 uncultured Occallatibacter sp.
TCGTCATCGTGGCCGCGCTCAACATTCTCATCGCGCTCACCATGATGGTGATGGAAAAGACGCGCGACATCGCGGTGATGATGAGCTTCGGCGTCGATCCCGGCCAGGTGCGGCGCATCTTCCTGCTGCAGGGATTACTGATCAGCGTGATCGGCACCGTGCTGGGACTCGCGCTCGGATATCTCTCGTCGTGGGCTGGCGGGTACTACCACTTCATCCATCTCTCCGCCGAGGTCTACTCCATCGACACCTTGCCGTTTGCGCCCCGCCTGCTCGATGGCGTGATTGTCGCCGCGGTCTCGATCGGAATTTCGCTGCTGGCGACGCTGTATCCGTCCCACGCGGCAGCCTCCGTGCTCCCGGCCGAGGCGCTGCGCTATGAGTGAGGGAGGCAATGGCCTGAGCAAGTGGCGGATGGTCCTCTTCCGTCTGAGCTTCGTCGCCGCCGCATTTAGTGCCATTGCGACAGTCATCGATTGGACTGTACCCTTCCCACTTGTCAAATACGCCGACCGCAGTTACAGCATTAGTCCTTGGGACGGCCGTGTGTTTGACGCCGGGATTATGTTGTGCGCGGCTACGATTGCCCTCGCAGGCTTTGGGCGTGGCATCTGGAGATGGTTGTTGATAATTGCAGGGCTGCTTTTGTCGGCCCTTTCCCTTTTGGGATTTGTCGGGAACCATGTCTGATCTCTCACATAGGGGCATTTCCGCTTGCAGTGGCTTTGGGCAGGGTTCCAGCCGGGAATTGACAATGTGACACATGTTGTGCCACATTTAACTTATGCAAAGCATCACCTTACGCCAGCTTCGCGATACAAAGCAGGTCAAGACCTGGCTTCGCGCAGGTGTGCACATCGAAGTCCGTGAACGAGGTGAGGTGATCGGCGACCTGGTGCCGAGGACGCCGCCGAAACTCGCCGTCGAGTGGCCCGACTTCGAAGCACGGGCAAAGGCAATCTTCGGTGACCGAGTGCTGACCATTGTGGACGATTTGATTGAGGAGAGGAATAGCGGATATTGACAGTTTGCGTTGACACCAGTTTTCTGGCGTCACTCTATGCAATCGAGTTGCATTCCTCCGAGGCTCGGCGACGAATGGCGCAGAGGCCTCCGGTCTGGGTTACGCCATTCAACCAGGCGGAAGTTGCGCACGCGTTTTACAACCAGGCATTCCGGTCGAAGATTTCCGTCGCTGAAGCCAGGCTCGCGTGGACGCACTTTACGGACGACAGCAGGCGAGGCGTCTGGACCTTGGTCGAGTTACCGGGCGCACTATGGGAAACTGGCATTGAGCTAGGCAGACGCTTTGGTCCGACGCTCGGCGTCCGCACACTCGATTCTCTGCATGTTGCCTGCGCCTTGGAACTGCGGGCCGACAAATTTTGGACCTTCGATGAGCGTCAGCAAAAGCTGGCCGAAGCGGTCGGGCTCGACACCAGCCCCTGACCGAGGCGTCTCATTGCGGTGTAATAATCCCGCCCAGCGCGTGCCGCCGCGGCAGCACAATGCCGCGGTGATCCACCTCCACCGCGTGGGGCAGCTCCTCGGACAGGCATTTGCGTTCAACTAGCGCGCCTCCACAGGCAGGGCACCAGTCCGCTTGTGTGGCCTCGTCCA
>CAZNAW010000183.1:0-1577 GCA_964571165.1 uncultured Occallatibacter sp.
CCCTCGTTGTACTGGATAAGTCGGAAGTGATCTTGGGGAATTGAGACGTGTGCGTCATCATAAGGGGATCGCGAAGCAAGGACAACTGGAATATCTGGTCAAAGGAGTGGCCGAATGCTGGCACCATGGACGACCGAGGAAATGAAGACCGCGCAGCTCAGAGACAAACGCCTCAATGAACGACTGACGCAGATCCTCTCGGCCTTTGCAGAGCGGCCGACGGCCAGCATTCCTGCGGCCTGCGGTGGGAAGCAGGAGACGGACGCCGCTTATCTGTTCTTTGACAATCCGAAGGTCACGTTTGAGAAGGTTCTTCAGCCACACTGCGACGCAACGCGGCAGCGAATCGCGGAGCAGGGGGTCGTGCTGTTCGTGCAAGACACCACGGAGATCGACCTGACTCGCCCTGCGCAACAGGTGGCCGGAGCGGGCCCCATGGATAGTGTTTCGCGACGCGGCGCTTACCTGCACCTGATGGAAGCATTCACCCCGGATGGCACGCCACTGGGTGCCGTTTGGGCGGAGACCTGGACTCGCGACGACGAGTACTTCTCCAAGCCGCAGAAAGAGAAACGGCGGCGTCGCAAGGCATTGCCGATCGAAGAAAAGGAAAGCTTCCGTTGGTTGGAAGGGCTGCGGCACGCACGGGAGGTAGCCCAGGAACTGCCACAGGTGCAGTGCATCTGCGTGGGAGACAGCGAAGCGGACATCTATCACTTGTTTGCCGAACCACGTGGGGAACAGCCCGTCCATTGGCTGATCCGGGCATGCCAGGAGCGCAACGCGGAAAACGCGGATGGATCGCACGGGGTGATACGCGAATGTGTGATGACCAGTCCCGTGTTGTTCACGAAGGAGATTTCTGTCCGCGGCCGGCACGCCAAGACTTCCTGTGAGACTCGCACGCGGCGGCAGCCCCGCGAAAGCCGCACGGCGGAGGTGGAGGTTCGTGCAGCGCGGGTCACGCTTCAACCGCCGGCCGAAAGCGATCGTCGTCTGCCGCCGGTCTTGGTCAACGTGGTGCTTGTTCGGGAACTGAATCCTCCGGAGGGCGAGGATCCCATCGAGTGGATCCTGCTGACGACACTGCCGATCGACACGATAGAGGACGTACAGAAGATCGTTCAATACTACTATGTCCGCTGGATGATTGAGGTTCTCTTCCGCACTTTGAAATCGGGCTGCCGTGTCGAGGAGCGGCGATTTGAACACATCGACCGGATGCTGCCGTGTTTGGCTGTGTACTTGATTGTGGCGTGGCGAACCCTCATGGTTTGCCGCTTGGGACGTAGTTGTCCGGACATCGATTGCGAGGCGGTGTTCGAGCCGTCGGAGTGGAAATCCGTGTGGATGGTGATTCACCGGAAAGCTCCCCCGCGCCGGTCGCCGAAACTGCATGACATGCTGAGACTGATTGGACAATTGGGTGGGTACGTCAACCGCCCGAACCGAACCGACCCACCGGGACCGCAAACCACCTGGCTGGGAATGCAACGCATGCGAGACCTTGCCTGGGCGTGGGATACCTTCGGTCCAGGAGCGGAAACGAAGCCATGACTTATCCAGTACAACGAGGG
>CAZNAW010000184.1:0-1532 GCA_964571165.1 uncultured Occallatibacter sp.
CTAGTAGTACAACCGTAGCAGTGGTATGATATCGTCCTCAGGTCGTTGCAGCCCACATCGCAGCCCGGGAGGCGGTCGCTCATGCCCGAACCTTTTCTGGATTGGCAGGCTCTGCAGGATGACTTTGAAAGCTTCCATGCTCGGTTCGACGGGTTGTTCGGTCGTAGTCAGCCCCGCGCGCTGTGCAGGTCGTACTTGCGCGGCCTTCTGAGCAAAGTCGGACGGCGCAATTGTTGGCAGATGGCTGAGGCGACTGGTGAGCCGCTGCCCGATGCGATGCAACGGCTGCTCTACCGAACGATTTGGGAGGCGGACGCGGCGCGAGACATCGTGCAAGGCTTCGTCCAGGAACAGTTTGGGGAGCCCGATGCGGTTGTCGTCGTTGATGAGACTGGCTTCATCAAGTGGGGCAAACGTTCGGTAGGCGTCAAGCGCCAGTACACCGGCACCGCCGGCAAGATCGAGAATTGCCAGGTGGGGGTGTTTCTCAGCTACACCAGCAGCCAAGGCCACGCTTTCTTGGACCGTCGACTGTATCTGCCTGAAGAGTGGTGCGATGATCGGGGACGGCGCGCCAGGGCTTTCGTACCCGAGGAGATTGAGTTCCGGACAAAGCCGCAGTTGGCGGTTGAGATGCTTGAGCATGCCTGGGAGCGCGAGATACCGATGCGCTGGGTGGTGGCTGACGAGGTTTATGGCAGCGCCGACTACTTCCGTGCGGCGGTGAGCGCTCACCAATGCCAATACGTCGTGACAGTGCCCACTTGCACCCCTGTATGGCCGCTGCGGCCCGAGGTGCAGGCGGCGCGATACAGCTCCAAAGGCCGCTTGCTGTGCAAAGCCAAAGCGGTCGTGCCAGCGGAGACGGTGGCACAATTGGTGGCCTCCTGGTCGCCTACACAATGGGAGCGGCTGACGGTGGCGGAGGGAGAGAAGGGTCCGATCACCTACGATTGGGCGCGACAGCGGGTCATTGAAAGCCGCGAAGGTCTGCCGGCGGATGATGTGTGGCTCTTGGCGCGGCGCTCGACCAAAGACCAAAACGACATCGCTTACTACCTGTCCAACGCGGGCACTGAGACGCTGCTTTCGACCCTCGCGCAAGTGGCCGCCAGCCGCTGGAGCATCGAGCAATGCTTCAAAGAAGCCAAGGGCCAGGCCGGTTTGGACGAGTACGAAGTCCGCTTGTGGCACAGTTGGTACCGCCATATTACGCTGGTGATGATGGCTCACGCTTGGCTGGCTTCGGTGCGCCAGCGCTCGGAGCAAAAAAAGGGCTTCGCCCAATGATGATACCGACCTGACGGAGCAACTCGCCGAGGTGACCGTGGCAGAGGTGTGTGCCCTTCTGCAAGTGACGCTGCCTCTTCCTGCTTACTCGCCGCAGTCATGCCAGGCTTGGTCTAAGTGGCGTCGGCATAAGCGCTGGCAGAGCCGCCAAAGCTACCGGAAACGCACCCGACCGGACACGGGAATCAGCCCACCGATGACCCCGCCAAGCCACGACGAACCAGTACGGTTGTACTACTAGG
>CAZNAW010000185.1:0-1523 GCA_964571165.1 uncultured Occallatibacter sp.
CGCCGTGCGCCAAAAGTAACTGTTACCCGGGATTGGGATTCGTTGTGCCAAAAGGATTGTTACCTGCTGGCTTAATTGTTTTTTTGTTTTTTGTGTAATTTTGCTTTGCTTTGACAGCTTACACGGGCTGTCAAGTCACCTGCGATCTCCGCCTGCCCCGGTGGCGGTGGAGCGTAGCTGGGCCAGACTGCGTAGCAGCCTGGCCCAGCGGAGCGGAACCGCCACCGGGGCAGGGCTCCTTATTTTCGCCAAACTTTTTTCCGGCGGTTACGAACGCGCCCGGCGTAACGCCGCAATCTCCTTCAAACTCCGATCCACCACCTGCTTGAGCGCAAACGGATTTAAGCCCGCTTTTTCCGCGCGTAAGCGTTGCTTCGTTTTGGCCGTCACCTCGACGCTGGCCAGCACCCGGGCCAGCGGGGTCTGCGCGTCACCGTATCTGCGGAGCACCCGTCCCTCCACCCGCTCTTTGCGCTCCAGTTTGAGGCTCGCGTGATAGTAGTTGAGCAACTGGCCATAGGCCCCCTTGGCCAGGGTGTTGATGGCCGCCACCACTTCCGGGTTGTCGTGCCGTTCATACCCAAAAGTCTGCCGGATGTGGGTCCAGTTCTTTTGCTCCACATGCGCGTTGTCGTCTTTCTTGTAGGGCCGGCTCCGGGTCATAAACACCGGGCGGGGCCGCTTTTGCAACCAGTTCATCACATGGTAGTTCAGAAACTCCCCGCCATTGTCGCTGTCCAGCCCCAATAAATCAAAGGGCAGGCTGGCTTCCACATCGCGCAATGCCGTCAGCGTCCCCGCCTGACCCCGGCCCCACATCGCCCGCAATTCCACCCACGTCGTGGCGTAATCCACGCCGTCCACCATCCACACAAATTCCCCGGCCACGCTCCCCCCACACAGCGCCACGGTGTCCACCTCCAGCCAACCCGCCTGGCCCTCCTCCCAGACGCTGCCGCGAATCGGAATCTGGTGGCGCAGCAGCGTGCCCGGCCGCGTCAGGGAACGCCCGGCCCCTTGGCCCCGCAACGGCTCCAGCAGCCGGTCCAGCGTGCGCCCGCTGGCCGCCAGGAGCTTCTCCCGCACCTCCCCGGGCAGTCGCCGTTCAAACGCCTCGTAGGCCGGAATCCACTCCGGCAACATCGCCACCAACCGCCGCCCGCACGCATAGTCGGTCGCCTGCCATATCAACCGCAGAAACGGCAGCAACACCCCCCGCTCATACTCGACCGGTCGCCCGGTGATGATCCAGGGACTGCGGGGCACCGGCCCCGCGCGTAACGCTCGGATCGCCGACTTGCGATGATACCCCAGCAACTCCTGGGCTTGATCCAGCAGCTTCCGTTTATGCACCAAACCTGCGTCGACATAACGCCGCCGCAGCTTCTCCAAAACCTGTGCCCGTGTCTGTTGGCTCATTGTTTTATCCATTCCTGCCACGGTAACACCCACTTCTGGCGCAACGAATCATTTTAACCCAATTCACCCCCCGGCCCGGGTAACAAAACTTTTGGCGCAATTCG